>NZ_BORF01000001.1:0-643285 GCF_018333035.1 Bacillus sp. J41TS8 | reverse complement strand
GAAGCCCCCCTCAAGATGAGATTTCCCATTCCGCAAGGAAGTAAGATCCCTGAAAGATGATCAGGTTGATAGGTCTGAGGTGGAAGTGTGGCGACACATGGAGCTGACAGATACTAATCGATCGAGGACTTAACCTAATAAAATAATTGAACGCTGGCTAAATACGCCACATCGTGTGGCAACGCCTGCATGACCCACATCCTGTGGGCCCTTGTCTACCCGTTATCTAGTTTTGAGAGAATGCCTCTCAAAAGCCAAAGGCAAGGAAACTCGGCTAAAGGCCCTCACATCCTGTGAGGAACGCCCAGTACCTTCATCCTGAAGGCAATAGTTTGGTGGCGATAGCGAAGAGGTCACACCCGTTCCCATGCCGAACACGGAAGTTAAGCTCTTCAGCGCCGATGGTAGTTGGGGGCTTCCCCCTGTGAGAGTAGGACGCCGCCAAGCACTTAAAAAGACCAGCTGATATCAGCTGGTCTTTTTTGTTGACGTTCAATCATTGATATAGCGCTTTTAACCCTTCAGTGATGCGCGAAACTGCGAAACAATAGGCAAACTTGCTTTCACCTCTTCAGGCTCGCGATCTGGCGGTTCAGTGCGAATTCCATAGGGAAATAGCGAAATATGGAGTCAATCAACACATGGGCATGTATAAGATCAGTGATGTAAGGCAGTGAAACTCATGCAAATAGAGGAGCAAAAGATGGATGTTCCGGAAAAGGGATTTTGAGGTATTGAGGCAGTTTTAAAATTGACAAATGAAGGCATATATTTTGAGCCGTACAACACTCATTTTCAAAACACGCCGCTTGGTATTAAGAGTTGGGATAGAGAGAGTCGAGAAGCCAAATACATTGCTTATCGCTCGAAAAGGACTTAAAATTGTTTTGAAAAAATCAATTCGAATACAAATTTGCTATGGGGAAAAGACAGGAATTCACGGAGCGTCTGAAGAACCTATTATAAGCAGTACATAGGGATAAATGTTGCTCTGAAGCTTTTGATGCAATATACGGATTAAGCGGAACGATGTGTGCACATTCGTCTTGTTATGATAGAATAAACTGAAAATAAAATTTTTTTAATATAGCCTTTACAAATGGGTGTATTCCCGTATATAATAGTCCTTGTCAGATCGAGAGTTACTCCAACAACTGACGAGGAGGATTAGCTCAGCTGGGAGAGCATCTGCCTTACAAGCAGAGGGTCGGCGGTTCGATCCCGTCATCCTCCACCATTCATTTTGGAATGGGCCGGTGTAGCTCAATTGGTAGAGCAACTGAATCGTAATCAGTAGGTTGGGGGTTCAAGTCCTCTTGCCGGCACCACGATTTTATGATACAATATAAAAGTTGCTGAAAAAAGACAGATAGCTTTCGAAAAAGTCTTCAGCTTTCATTGCAGTATTGGAGCCATTAGCTCAGTTGGTAGAGCATCTGACTTTTAATCAGAGGGTCGAAGGTTCGAGTCCTTCATGGCTCACCATTTTCATGCGGATGTGGCGGAATTGGCAGACGCGCTAGAATCAGGCTCTAGTGTCTTTTAAAGACGTGGGGGTTCAAGTCCCTTCATCCGCATTGCCAATCTATTTTGCGGAAGTAGTTCAGTGGTAGAACACCACCTTGCCAAGGTGGGGGTCGCGGGTTCGAATCCCGTCTTCCGCTTGATCATCTATGCGCCCGTAGCTCAATTGGATAGAGCGTTTGACTACGGATCAAAAGGTTAGGGGTTCGACTCCTCTCGGGCGCGCCATTATATAACGGGAAGTAGCTCAGCTTGGTAGAGCACATGGTTTGGGACCATGGGGTCGCAGGTTCGAATCCTGTCTTCCCGACCATTATTTGGGGCCTTAGCTCAGCTGGGAGAGCGCCTGCTTTGCACGCAGGAGGTCAGCGGTTCGATCCCGCTAGGCTCCACTTTGTTATCTTTAATATTCACCATGGCGGTGTAGCTCAGCTGGCTAGAGCGTACGGTTCATACCCGTGAGGTCGGGGGTTCGATTCCCTCCGCCGCTATTAAAGGACCTTTAGCTCAGTTGGTTAGAGCAGACGGCTCATAACCGTCCGGTCGTAGGTTCGAGTCCTACAAGGTCCACCATTGTTACGGAGGAATACCCAAGTCTGGCTGAAGGGATCGGTCTTGAAAACCGACAGGGGTGTCAAAGCCCGCGGGGGTTCGAATCCCTCTTCCTCCGCCATATATCTATTATTGTTTTGATCATCGCGGGGTGGAGCAGTTCGGTAGCTCGTCGGGCTCATAACCCGAAGGTCGCAGGTTCAAATCCTGCCCCCGCAACCAAATTTAAATTCATTGCCAAAATGGTCCGGTAGTTCAGTTGGTTAGAATGCCTGCCTGTCACGCAGGAGGTCGCGGGTTCGAGTCCCGTCCGGACCGCCATTTAATAAAGGCTCGGTAGCTCAGTTGGTAGAGCAACGGACTGAAAATCCGTGTGTCGGCGGTTCGATTCCGTCCCGAGCCACCATTTTACAATTTTATATATTGCGGCGGTTGTGGCGAAGTGGTTAACGCACCAGATTGTGGCTCTGGCATTCGTGGGTTCGATTCCCATCAACCGCCCCATGCGAAATGCGGGTGTAGTTTAGTGGTAAAACCTCAGCCTTCCAAGCTGATGTCGTGGGTTCGATTCCCATCACCCGCTCCATTTGCATATCATGGGCCTGTAGCTCAGCTGGTTAGAGCGCACGCCTGATAAGCGTGAGGTCGATGGTTCGAGTCCATTCAGGCCCACCATGATATTCCGCAGTAGCTCAGTGGTAGAGCTATCGGCTGTTAACCGATCGGTCGCAGGTTCGAATCCTGCCTGCGGAGCCATGGAGAAGTACTCAAGTGGCTGAAGAGGCGCCCCTGCTAAGGGTGTAGGTCGCGTAAGCGGCGCGAGGGTTCAAATCCCTCCTTCTCCGCCATTGTTTCAATAAGGCCCGTTGGTCAAGTGGTTAAGACACCGCCCTTTCACGGCGGTAACACGGGTTCGAATCCCGTACGGGTCATCATGTTAAACTCTGCATCATTATGATGCGGAGTTTTTTTATGCCTGTATGACTTCAGTCAATGTTCAAAAAGGATATTGTTGAACTTTGTCAATAAAAAGAAGCGCTTTCATGAAAGGGATCAAGCTATATTATGCGAATAAAAGAGTAATCTTTAAATATAGTGGCAGAAAGGATGAAATCAATGGCTGGTGTGAGTGCCTCGGATATTAAAGCGCATCTCTTTCATGACGGTCGGCTTTATGAATGCTACAGATTTTTCGGCGCTCATCAAATGGAACAGGACGGCCGCCAAGGTTTTCGCTTCTGTGTTTGGGCCCCTCATGCGAAGGAAGTTCGAATCGCCGGAACGTTTAACGGCTGGTCCGGTGCCCGGCATCAAATGGAGAAGCGTCATCAGGAAGGCATATGGGAACTGTTTATCCCCGGCATCGGAGAAGGGGAGCTGTATAAATATGAAATGATCACAGCCGCAAATGAAACAAAATTGAAGGCCGATCCCTATGCTTTTTTTTCTGAAGTCAGGCCGAAAACGGCATCGATCACTTATCAATTGGCCGGATACCCATGGGGCGACCGAAAGTGGCAAAAGAAAAAGAAACAAAAAAACGTATATGAAACACCGATTTCCATCTACGAGCTTCATGTCGGTTCGTGGAAAAAGAAAGCGGATGGGCGTTTTTTCACATACCGGGAACTGAGCGAAACAGTCATTCCTTACGTTAAAGAACACGGATTCACACATATCGAGCTGATGCCGTTGACAGAGCACCCGTTTGACCGTTCATGGGGCTATCAGACAACGGGGTACTACAGTCCGACGAGCAGATATGGCGAACCGCATGACTTGATGTATTTTATCGATCAGTGCCATCAGCATGAGATCGGCGTTATTATGGATTGGGTTCCCGGCCATTTCTGCAAAGATGACCACGGCTTGTATTTGTTTGACGGTATGCCGCTGTATGAATATTCACATGAGCATGACAGGGAAAATTGGGAATGGGGGACCGCCAATTTTGACCTCGGAAAACGAGAAGTTCGCAGTTTTTTAATCTCGAATGCGTTGTATTGGATCGAGATGTATCATATAGATGGATTTCGAGTCGATGCAGTTGCAAACCTCCTGTATTGGCCAAACCGTCCTCAGGCTGAAGCGAACGGCTTTGCCGTCGAATTTATTCAAACTTTAAATGAACAGGTTTTTGCAAAAGATCCCCACTTTTTAATGATTGCTGAGGACTCCACAGACTGGCCGCTTGTGACGCATCCGACCTATGCAGGCGGTCTCGGGTTTAATTATAAGTGGAATATGGGTTGGATGAACGATGTATTAACCTATATGGAAGCTTCCCCAGAACAAAGAAAACACCTGCATCATCTTGTTTCATTCTCCTTAATGTATGCCTACTCAGAAAATTACATCCTGCCGTTCTCCCATGATGAAGTGGTATACGGCAAAAAGTCTCTGCTTCATAAGATGCCCGGCGATTACTGGCAGAAATTCGCCCAGTACCGCCTGCTGATCAGTTATTTTACGCTGCACCCGGGAAAAAAACTTCTCTTTATGGGCGGTGAGTTTGCTCAATTTGATGAATGGAAAGACGAAGAAGAGCTCGATTGGTTCTTGGACGATTTTGACATGCACTGCAAGGCCCGGATGTTTACAAAGGAGGCTCTTCACCTCTACAAAAAAAGCCGTATTCTGTATGAAAATGATCATCGGCAGCAAGGATTCGAGTGGATTGACGTCAACAATGCGGAACAGTCGATTGTATCGTTTATCCGCTATGGAAAACAGCCCGGTGAAGCGTTGATTATCGTCTGCAATTTTACGCCTTCCGTTTATCACGAATATCAGGTCGGCGTCCCTTTTCAAACCGAATATATCGAAGTGCTTAACAGCGATGATGTAAAATACGGAGGTTCACACCAAATCAACCCGAAACGCCTTCAAGCAAAAGAAGGCGTTCTGCACGGCAAACCATACAGCATCAGCATGACAGTCCCTCCGCTGGGAGCTGCGGTTTTCAGAGCAGTCAAAAAGAGAGGAGCGAAAAAGGGATGAAAGAACAATGTGTGGCTATGCTTTTGGCTGGCGGCAAGGGAAGCAGGCTGAATGCCTTAACGAAAAACCTCGCAAAACCGGCCGTTCCATTTGGCGGCAAGTACAGAATCATCGATTTTGCCCTCAGCAACTGCGCCAACTCGGGAATTCATCATGTCGGTGTGCTGACTCAATACCAACCGCTTTTATTAAACTCATATATCGGCATCGGCGAGCCATGGGATCTTGACCGCAATGACGGCGGGGTCTCCATTTTGTCCCCTTATGCAGAAGCGTCAGAAGTGAAGTGGTACAAAGGAACGGCAAGCGCGATTTATGAAAACCGCCATTTTTTAAAAGAGCTTCAGCCTGAACATGTACTCATCCTATCAGGAGATCATATCTACAAAATGGATTACGGAAAAATGCTCGAATACCACGTGGAGAAACAGGCTGACGCCACCATTGCCGTCATCGAAGTGAGCTGGGCAGAAGCCGGCCGTTTCGGTATCCTTCATACGAATGACAAGATGGAGATTACAAGCTTCGAGGAAAAGCCGAAATACCCGAAGAGCAACTTGGCATCGATGGGTGTCTACGTTTTCAAATGGAGCGTGCTTGAAGAGGCGCTTGAACGCGATGAAAAAAAATCCGGCTCAAGCCACGATTTCGGTAAAGATATCATACCGGCTCTTCTCGAGGAAAAGAAGCAGCTGAACGCTTATCCGTTTAAAGGGTACTGGAAGGATGTCGGTACGGTCAGAAGTTTATGGGAAGCTAATATGGATCTGCTTGGAGATCATCCTCCACTTGACCTGTTCGAACGGAACTGGCGGATTTATTCCGTCGCTCCGAACCTACCGCCGCAGTTTGTTGCCGAGCAGGCGGACATCAAAGAATCGCTCATTAGCGAAGGGTGCGCCGTATATGGAGCTGTCACCCGTTCGGTTATCTTTCAGCGCGTTGCAATCGGCAGACATTCCGCGATCAAACGTTCAGTCGTGATGCATGACGTTTCAATTGGAGAGCATTTTGAGATCGAAAATGCTATTGTATCGGCAGGAATACGAATTCCGGACGGATTTCACGCGAAGGCGGAAGATGGCGAAATCCTGCTGATCACAGAGGAATATGTCAAAAAACATAAGGTTGTTTAAACAACACGGAGAGGCGGATGGTGCCAATGAATAAACAAATGCTGGGGATTATTGATGCAGCTGTCAACCAGCACTCTCTTCAGGATTTAACGGCCGGACGTTCGATCGGAGCCGTTCCGTTTGCAGGAAGGTACCGGCTGATCGATTTTGCGTTGTCAGGCATGGTTCATGCAGGCATTCGGAGTGTCGCTGTATTTTCCAAGTCTCCGTACCGTTCCTTGATGGATCATTTAGGATCGGGAAAAGAGTGGGATTTAAACAGGAAAAGGGACGGTCTTTTCTTTCTTCCGTCTTCGATTCCCCATGATGAGCATGTCGGGCTTGGTTCGTTTCGGCAATTTGCCGAGCATCTCGATTATTTTCAAAGAAGTACTCAGCCATATGCTGCTGTGGCAAACAGCTATACGGTCTGTCACATTCCTTTTCAAGAAGTGCTCAACCAGCACCTTGAATCTGGGTGTGATCTGACTGAAGTTTGTCAAGAAGGAAAACCTTTAGGTTTGTATGTCACGAAAAAAAGTCTGTTGAGGGAGATGGTTGAAGGGCATTGCGCCGGAGGAGCGCAATCTTTTGAGGAAGTCTGCCGGAAAGAGCGTGGTTCGCTATCCGTCAACAGCTATGAGCATTCGGGGTATACCGCCGTGATCGACTCTCCTGAAAGCTACCTTTTTCATAGTTTGAACCTCATCCAGCCTGTGTTTCGGGAGCAAGTCTTTCATATGAGCCAGCCTGTCTACACAAAAATAAAAAACGATCCTCCAGTAAAATACGCTAAAAACAGCAGGGTAAAGCAATCGATTATCGCTAACGGCTGCGTCATCGAAGGCGAGGTTGAAAATTCGGTCTTGTTCAGAGGAGTTCACGTAGGAAAAGGAACGACCATTAAAAACAGCGTGATTATGCAAAAAACAAGGATTGGAGAAAACTGCCGACTGGAGCACGTCATCTGCGACAAGGATGTCAAAGTCGGCCATCATATCGAAATGTCCGGCACTATGAGCCTCCCTTTCATCATAAAAAAAGGAGCCGTACAAGGAGCGCTGATGAACTCTTGAAAGTCTTATTCGCTGTCTCTGAATGTGTGCCGTTTGTTAAATCAGGCGGGCTCGCCGATGTCGCCGGTGCGCTCCCGAAAGAACTCGCCCTTTTAGGAATAGAAACGGCTGTCATGATGCCGAAATACAGCTTGATTGCGGAAGATTTCAGAAGAAGGATGGTTAAAACGGCTGAATGCGAAGTTCGCGTCGGGTGGCGCAGGCAGTTTTGCGGCATTGAACACCTTGAACATGACGGAATTTCTTATTATTTTCTAGATCATGAGTATTATTTTAACCGGGATTCCCTCTACGGCCATTATGATGATGGAGAACGGTTTGCTTTTTTCTCGCGGGCCGTTTTGGAAGCATTATACGCGCTGAATTTTGATGCTGATGTCATCCATACCCATGATTGGCACGCAGGGATGATCAATTATTTATTAAAAGAGGAATATCAAAAAAAACCGTTCTATCAGCGCATGAAAAGCGTATTCACCATTCATAACCTTCAATTTCAGGGGATTTTTCCGAAGGAAGCGGTCCATGACTTGCTCGGCCTTGACATTTCCCACTTCACAACGGAAAAGCTCGAGTTTTATGGACACATCAATTATATGAAAGGCGGCATTATTGCCGCTGATCAGGTGACAACGGTCAGTCCGACGTACAGCAATGAAATTTTGACTCCATACTACGGCGAGCGGCTTGAAGGGGTGCTGGCAGACAAGAAGGATGTGCTGACCGGCATTTTAAACGGGATTGATGATGAACTGTACGACCCTTTAAATGATCCTCACATCGATTATCATTACGATGCCGTCAACCGTGACGGAAAACGGAAAAATAAAGCTGTGATCCAGAAGACATTCGGTCTGCCGGTGAATGAAGACATTCCGCTCATCAGCACGGTGACAAGGCTGACGAAGCAAAAAGGCATCGATTTGATCAAGCGGGTATTGCACGAACTGTTTCAAGAAGAAGACATGCAGCTGCTCGTTTTAGGAACCGGAGAAGCGGAATATGAAAATTATTTTCGCTATATGGAGCAGGCTTTTCCGGAGCGGTGCAAGGCGTATATCGGTTTTCATGAAGCGCTCAGCCGCAAGATTTATGCCGGCAGCGATCTTTTCCTGATGCCTTCAAAATTCGAGCCGTGCGGTCTTGGGCAGCTGATTGCCCTTAGATACGGAGCGGTTCCGGTTGTCAGGGAAACAGGCGGGCTTCACGATACAGTGACCGCTTACCAGGAAACAAACGGTGAAGGCAACGGTTTTACGTTCGCCCATTTTAACGCCCATGATATGAAGTATACGATTAAAAGAGCACTGTCTATATATCACCGGAAAGAAGAATGGGGCAGTATCGTTCAAAAAGCCATGACACATGATGTCAGCTGGGCTTTGTCAGCCCGTCAGTATCAGCAGTTATACAGCCGGGAGATAAAGGGGGAAGCGCCATGTTCTCGTGTAAAGAAAGCTTTAAACAATGCTTTTTGAAGCGTCTTGAACGGTTGTGCGGAAAAAGCTTTCGGGACTCTTCTACGCTTGACCAGTATCAGACGCTCGGCATCATGGTCAGGGAACATATCAGCGCAAACTGGATCAGGACCAATGAAAGGAGCCGCTCCAACCAAAATAAACAGACCTATTATTTATCGATTGAATTTCTTCTGGGCAGACTGCTCGGCCAAAACCTGCTCAACCTCGGCGTCCGTGAAGTTGTCCAAGAAGGTCTTTCCGAGCTTGGCATTTGTCTTGAAGACATCGAAGAGGCCGAAATGGATGCAGGCCTTGGCAATGGCGGATTGGGCAGGCTCGCGGCGTGCTTTTTGGATTCACTGGCTTCGCTCGACCTTCCCGGGCATGGGATGGGGATTCGCTACAAGCATGGCTTTTTCGAACAAAAAATCGTTGACGGTCATCAAGTCGAACTGCCTGAACAATGGCTCAAACATGGGTACGTCTGGGAAATCCGCAACGCCGATCAGGCTGTTTGTGTTCGTTTCGGCGGGCGGGTCAAGATGGCGCAGGAAGGAGGGCGCCTCCGCTTTTGGCAGGAAGAAGCGGAAGTGATGACAGCCGTGCCTTACGACATTCCGATCATCGGCTATGAGACCGAGACGGTCAATACCCTCCGGCTGTGGAATGCGGAGCCTTGCTCGCTCCATCATGAACCGAATATTTTGAAGTATAAGCGCGAGACAGAAGCTGTATCTGAATGCCTGTATCCGGATGACACGCATGACGAAGGCAAGATTCTCCGTTTGAAACAGCAATATTTTTTAGTATCGGCAAGCCTGCAAAGCATTGTGAAATGCTATAAGAAAAATCACCCGTCACTCCATGATTTTCATCAAAAAGTTGCGATCCATATCAATGACACCCACCCCGCTCTGGCTGTGCCGGAATTGATGAGAATTTTGCTTGATGAAGAAAAAATGACGTGGGATGAAGCGTGGCATGTTACCGTACATACGATTTCATATACGAATCATACGACGCTTGCCGAAGCGCTGGAAAAATGGAGGATCGATTTAATTCAACCGCTTCTGCCGAGAATTTTTATGATCATTGAGGAGATCAATGAGCGGTTTTGCGGCTGGCTGTGGGAAAAATATCCGGGTGAATGGGGAAGGATCGAAAAGCTAGCCGTCATCGCCCACGGCGAAGTGAAAATGGCCCATCTGGCGATCGTCGGAAGCTACAGTGTTAACGGCGTAGCCAACATTCATTCAACCATATTAAAAGAGCGGGAAATGAACGACTTTTATTCTGTATTCCCTTTTAAATTCAATAATAAAACGAATGGCATCTCACATAGAAGGTGGCTGTTAAAGGCAAATCCGCCGCTGGCGAACCTGATAACTGAAGCGATAGGAGACAGGTGGCTGAAAGAACCGGAAAGCCTCTTGGATCTTCGTCCGTTTGTGCACGATTCCGCGTTTCTTGAAGCATTTCAGCGCATCAAAAGGGAACGAAAGCAGCTTTTAGCAGACATGATGAAAGGCAGCATCGGATTCGCCATTAATCCTGACAGCATCTTCGATGTTCAAGTCAAGCGTCTCCACGCTTATAAGCGCCAGCTTTTAAATGTGCTCCATATCATGTACTTGTACAACAGGCTGAAGGAAGACAAAGGCTTTGCCATTTATCCGCAAACATTTATTTTCGGGGCAAAAGCATCGCCGACTTATCATTATGCCAAAAAGGTCATTAAACTGATCCATTCAGTCGCAGATAAAATCAATCATGATCCGGATGTCAGACAATCGATCAATGTCATCTTTCTGGAAAATTACCGGGTATCAACCGCCGAGCGTATCTTTCCGGCGTCAGATGTCAGCGAGCAAATATCTGCGGCAAGCAAAGAAGCCTCCGGTACAGGAAACATGAAGTTCATGATCAATGGGGCTTTGACGATCGGCACGCATGACGGCGCCAATATTGAAATGCTTGAGAGGGTGGGGCCCGAGTGTATTTACACGTTCGGTTTAAAGGCTGATGAAGTGCTGAACTACACTGAAAAAGGCGGCTATCTGTCAAGGGAATACTATCAGCATGATGCAAGGATCAGACAGACGGCTGATCAGCTGATCAATGGTTTTTTCGAAGGGGAAGCCGGCGAATTTGAGCCGATTTATGACTCGCTGATCGCTTATAATGATGAATACTTTGTTTTAAAAGATTTTGCTTCTTATATTGAAGCGCAGGAACGGATTCAAAAAGACTACTTGAATAAGCGTTTTTGGGCCGAAAAAGCCGTCACAAACATCGCGTATGCCGGATATTTTTCAAGTGACCGCACGATCAGGGAGTATGCGGAAGACATTTGGGAAATTGAGCCGTATCACCGCCGAATTTAAAAACGCTAAGCCCCTGACCCGCGGGGCTTAGTCTTCTTCAGTATAAGGATCCTTTTCATAAGCCGGGAGATCACCGAAAGAGGTCATGATGCCTTCTTCATCAAGAAGGTCTTCATATTTTTCGTGTTCTTTCGTCGGGTAGACGGTTACTTCTTTTCCGGTAATGTCTGTTGCGGCATAGTTTTCGTAATCTTCGACGTATCCGAGCGGCTCTTCATATTCCATGTACATCTGGCTGTATGAAAGCGGCGGAACGGCCAGATCCTGAGGTGTTTCAGAATTGCCGTAGCGTTCGACGTCCTGGTAAGCGTCTTCTGAATCGTATGCGACGTTTTCGTCGTCTTCGTCTTTTTCAAAATGTCCGAACGGGGGATTCAGCACTTCTTCTTCAATCGGACGGTCTTTTGAAACGGAGACGGTTGACGAATGTTCGCTGCATGTCGTTGCGGTTGGCAGTACGGACAGCCTTTCATACGGGATATCCTTTCCGCATACCTCACAGCGGCCGTATGTTCCTTTTTCGATCAAAGCCAGAGCATGTTCGATATCGTGCAAATGCTCTCTTTCATGTTCAAAAAGAGCAAGATCTTTTTCGCGTTCGTACAGTTCTGTACCTTCATCTCCTGGATGGTTGTCATAAGCCGAAAGATCGCCCGTCGAGTTGAACGGATGCGTCACATCGATGCCAAAATGTCCGTTTTCTTTAAAGCGGCTGACGATCTGTTCTTTCCCGGCTTTCAGTTCATTTTCGAGTTTTGTCAACTGTTCTTTTGTTAGCACATGCATCGCCTCGTTTCTTTAAAGTGCTCGCGTTTTTAGTATGAACGAATTCAAACAGAACTTTCTTGTAAATAAAAGCAAAAAAAAGAGCCATAAAGGCTCCTTTTTTAAAAAATATACTGAATGAGCAGGGCAATGGCGAGCAAAAGGCCGAAAAAGGTGTTCGTCTGCGCCGTTGATTTCATGGCGACCATCAGATCCGCCGGTTTTTCTTTTTCCTTGAACTCCTGGATGGCTTTAATCGGCTTCGGCAGGCTTAATAGAACAATGCAGCTCCACAGAGAAACGATCTCAAAGCCGATGTATATACCGATCAATATATAGGAAACAGCAAAAACCCAGCTCAAAATCTGCACGGCATTTTTTCTTCCAGCCAAAATCGGCAGCGTCTTCCTTCCGTTTTCTTTATCTCCGACCATATCGCGGATATTATTGGAAAGATTGATGCCTCCGACTAAAATCGTAATCGGAAGGGAGATCAGAAAGACGTTCCAAGTCAACCCGCCAGTCTGAATATAATATGAAATCAGAATGATGACCATTCCCATAAAAACGCCCGACATAATTTCACCGAACGGCGTATAGGAGATTGGAAACGGTCCGCCCGTATAAAGATAGCCGACGGCCATGCATACCAATCCGATCAACGCAAGCCACCAGCTTGAAGAAGCGCAGATGTACAGGCCGAGTAAAACGGCTGCTCCAAAAAGTCCGTATGCCAGGTATAATACCGTCTTTGGCTTCATTCCATAGCGGACGATAGCACCGCCGATGCCGACCGAGTTTTCATTATCAAGTCCTCGTACAAAATCAAAATACTCATTGAATAAGTTCGTTCCGATTTGAATTAATATTGATGCGGCCAGCATAGCTAAAAACAGCCAGATATCAATTTTTCCCGATTCAAGGGACATTACGGTCCCGAGCGTTACAGGGACAAAGGCTGCTGTCAGTGTATGGGGTCTTGTTAACATCCACCATACGCGCCATTTTTCCGGCTTTATTTCAGAAACACTCCCTGAAAGTGATTGATGCTGCATATAGTATGACTCCTTTAGTTTTAATACGTACACGTCCATACTAAGTTTAGAAAAAGTTAAAAAAGGTGTCAATATAATGGGTGATATTGTTAGAAAAAAAGCGGCCGTCCAGCAATTCAAAAATATTAAATGACCTTGTCTTTTTCAATCGGCCGATTACGTTTATAATAGGTAAGGGCAGTTGTTAATAAAGTGTCGTTTTGTTGACACATACCGTTCACAGGTGTATGGTTATAAAAGCATTTTACGGATTTTGGAGGAATGTATCATGGTGACAACAGTGCAGCGCACTTTCCTAAGGGAAGCGCCTGAAGCATTAAACATCGTCAAAAAAGTCAACCATGCTGTTTTAATAAGTTATTCCAGAAAAATTGAGAGCATAGATGCTCTTTCCTTTTTCATAAATGGGGAAGAACAATTTGCCGGGAAACGGTTCTTCTGGTCTGATCCCGACGGCGGACTGACGCTTGTCGGATTGGGAAAGGAAATTTCGGTTTCCACAGACCTGAAGGATGCCGGACGTTATCAGGCTGTACATGAAAAATGGGAGCGCTTAAAAGAGAAAACCTTTCACTTCCACGAAGATCAATGCACGAGTCAGGCAGCGGTGGGGCCATTGCTGTTTGGCGGTTTTTCATTTGATCCGCTGGAAGATCGCAAGCAGCATTGGAACGGCTACCAGGAAGGCGCTTTTTTTATTCCTACCGCTATGCTGACACAGGACGGAGAGGAAACGTTCATTACGGTCAATAGATGGAAGGCTCCTGAAGAGGATGTGCGCAAAGTACTTGAAGAAATAAAGGGCGCTGCTTCACAGCTGATCAAGGCGGACGCTTCCCGTTATCCCGAAAACGGTCATGCGCGATTTACCGCCAAGGAGGAGCTTGATGTTCCTGAATGGCTTGAAGCGGTCCGGCGGGCGACTGACGACATTAAAAACGGGAAGTACGATAAAGTTGTGCTCGCCAGAGAGATCCTTTTAACGTTCGACCAGCCAGTCGAACTTCACAGAGTATTATTCAATCTGATGTCTGAACAAAAAACGAGCTATATATTCGCTATTGAAGAAAACGGCAAAAGTTTTGTCGGCGCGTCACCTGAACGACTGGTCAAAAAAGACGGAGACAACGTGCTGTCGACCTGCCTTGCCGGTTCAATCAAGAGAGGCGAAAGTGAGCAGGAGGACCGGATGCTCGGTCTTGAGCTGTTAAACGATGAAAAAAACCTTATCGAACACGACATTGTCGTCAATATGATTCATCAGGCGCTATTGTCAAATTGCAGCAATATCAAAAAGCCGGCCAAGCCGGGACTATACAAAACAAAAAATGTGCAGCATTTGTATACGCCGATTGTCGGCAAAATGAATGCGGAGTCCTCGCTTTTTGATTTAATCGAGAAGCTTCATCCAACTCCTGCACTTGGAGGAGCGCCTCAGCAAAAAGCGATTGAGGTCATCAGAGTGTTGGAGCCGATGTCAAGGGGCTGGTATGCGGCACCGGCGGGCTGGATCGACATGTCCGGCAATGGGGAATTTGCGGTGGCGATCAGGTCAGGACTTATCGATTCAAAAGAGGCCAGAATTTTTGCCGGCTGCGGGGTTGTGGCTGATTCCGATCCTCATATGGAATACGAAGAAACGCAAATTAAGATGAAGCCGATGCTGTCTGCACTTGGAGGCGATATCCGTTGACTGAAAATCCAATTACAAAATATATAGGGAATTTTATTGATGAGCTTTCTCTTGCAGGCGTGACAGAAGCGGTTATCTGCCCGGGATCAAGATCGACGCCCCTTGCGATTTTGGCCGCGAGTCATCCGGACATCAATGTTCATATTCATGTGGATGAAAGATCCGCTGCGTTTTTTGCAATGGGCATGGCAAAAGCTATGCGGAAGCCTGTCGCATTGATCTGTACATCCGGAACAGCTGCGGCGAATTTCTACCCGGCTGTGATCGAAGCTCATTATTCAAGAATACCGCTTATCATCTTAACGGCTGATCGGCCGCATGAACTGAGAGAAGTAGGAGCACCTCAGGCGATTGATCAGCAATTCTTATTCGGAAACTTTGTTAAGTTTTTCACAGACTCGGCTTTGCCTGACAGTCATCCCGAAATGCTGGCGTACATCCGTTCTTTGGCAGCACGCGCAGCCGGAGAAGCCAAAAAAGCGCCGCGCGGACCCGTGCATATCAACTTTCCGCTGAGAGAGCCGCTCATGCCGAACCTTGAGGATGAACCGTTTCAAAGGTTGAGAAACGGCAGTCATGTGGCGGTTGAAAGCGGCCGCTTTCGTGCTGACCGGCATCAGCTTGAAGCGCTGAGCGCTCTGATCAAAGAGACGGAAAAAGGCATGATCGTCTGCGGAGAGCTGCAAGATGATAACGCCAAAGCACATATTGTATCTCTCTCTCAGGCAGCGGGATATCCGATTTTGGCTGACCCGCTTTCAAACTTGAGAAACGGCAGCCATTCAAAAGAAACCATCATCGATGGATACGATTCATTATTGAAAGAAGAACAGCTGAAACGGGAGCTCATGCCTGAGCTAGTCATCCGCTTCGGCGCGATGCCGGTTTCAAAGCCGCTTTTTCAGCTGCTAAAGCAAAATCCGAGCATCAGGCAAATCGTTGTTGACCCAGATGGAGGGTGGCGCGATCCGACTCAGCTCAGTGCACATATGCTGCATTGCGCGGAAGAAGAGATTGCGGCTGCTGTGGCTTCCGCTGTCCATTCAGAAAAAAGATCAGACAGCTGGCTGGAGAAATGGCGGTTTGCCAACAGCCGCTTCCGAGCTCTTTTAAGAAATCTTGAAGCTGAGGATCTTACCTTTGAAGGAAATATCTACCGGAACCTGCAGCATTTGATTCCGGAAAACAGTTCCCTGTTTGTCGGAAACAGCATGCCGATCCGCGATGCGGATACATTTTTTGAAAATCAGGAGCGATCATTCCGGATTTTCGCCAATAGAGGGGCAAACGGGATTGACGGCGTTGTCTCGACTGCGCTGGGCATATATGCCGCAACGAAAGAACCGGTAACTCTTGTCATCGGCGATCTGTCTTTTTATCACGATTTAAACGGCCTTCTTGTCAGCAAAACGCTCGACATTCCGCTGACTGTCGTTCTCGTCAACAATGACGGCGGCGGCATTTTCTCATTTCTTCCCCAATCTGCTGAAGAAAGGTACTTCGAGCTCTTGTTCGGAACGCCGACGGGGCTCGAATTCGAGCATGCCGCCAAGCTGTATGGGGGACGCTATGTATGCCCTGAGTCATCCGCTCATTTTGCCGATGCGTATTTGTCCTCCGTCAACCGCCGCGGCTTGGATATCATTGAGGTGAAAACGAAGCGCGATGATCGTGTAGAGCAGCATCGCCGAATGCTTGATTCCGCAATGTATGAAATAAGAAAAGAGTGGCCGTTTTGAAATTAACACTGAAAGACGGCGTTTCCTATAAAATAGAAGACAATGGCCTGTCTGCGGAAAAAACGGCGGTGTTTTTGCATGGCTTTACAGGAAGTGCGGCAACATGGGACGGGATAGACGGCTATTTTCAGGGGCTGCGTCTGATCAAGCTGAACCTGCTCGGACACGGCGGAACAGACTCGCCGGCAGACAGCAGCCGCTACACAACAGAGAAGCAGGCAGCCGATCTGATCGAGATTTTTGATCAGTTAAATGTGAAACAGGCTTACCTCATCGGTTATTCAATGGGCGGCCGGCTTGCCTTATCAGTGGCGATGATTCATCCGGAGCGTGTGTCCGGTCTTGTGCTGGAAAGCAGTTCTCCGGGGCTTGATTCGCCGGAAGAAAGAAAAATGCGCAGGGAGCAGGACAGCCGGCTCAGCAGACGGATACTTGAAGAAGGAATCGAGTCTTTCGTAGATTATTGGGAAGGCATTCCGCTGTTTGCATCCCAGCTGTCAATGGACCCTTCGAAAAGAAAAAAAGTGCGTGAAGAACGTCTGAACAACAATCCGGTCGGGCTTCGAGGCAGCTTAATCGGAATGGGAACCGGATCACAGCCGTCCTGGTGGAACAGATTGAGCGGAATCGATGATCCGGTGCTTCTCATTGCGGGGAGCCTGGATCGGAAATTTATCGCGATCAATGAAAGCATGGCAAAGCGAATTCCAACTGCCCGCCTCGAGATTGTTGAACATACCGGTCATGCGGTTCATGTGGAAGAGCCCGATTTTTTTGGTAAAATAGTAAGTGAATTTATTTTAAAATAGGAGGTACACATCTATGACTGTAGAATGGAAAAGCGAACGTCAATACGAAGATGTATTATATGAAACATATAACGGCATCGCCAAAATCACGATCAATCGCCCTGAGGTACATAACGCATTTCGTCCAAAAACGGTTTCGGAACTGATCGATGCGTTTGCATATGCGCGGGATGATGCCAATATCGGTGTCATTATCCTTGCAGGGGCCGGCGATAAAGCGTTTTGTTCAGGAGGAGACCAGAAGGTAAGAGGACACGGCGGCTATGTTGGCGAAGACGAGATTCCACGTCTGAACGTTCTTGATCTTCAGCGGCTGATCCGCGTCATTCCGAAGCCTGTTGTTGCGATGGTGTCAGGCTATGCGATCGGCGGCGGCCATGTGCTCCACATCGTATGCGATTTGACGATTGCTGCAGACAACGCAATTTTCGGACAAACAGGGCCGAAAGTCGGCAGCTTTGATGCAGGCTACGGATCAGGCTATCTGGCTCGTATCGTCGGTCATAAAAAAGCGCGTGAAATCTGGTATCTGTGCCGTCAATACAACGCTCAGGAAGCTAAGGAAATGGGCCTTGTCAATACGGTTGTACCGCTTGAAAAGCTTGAAGAAGAAACGATTCAATGGTGTGAAGAAATGCTTGAGAAAAGCCCGACAGCACTCAGATTTCTTAAAGCGGCCTTTAATGCCGACACGGACGGGCTTGCAGGCATCCAGCAGTTTGCCGGAGATGCGACACTGCTTTATTACACAACAGATGAAGCGAAAGAAGGCCGCGATGCGTTTAAAGAAAAACGCCGTCCAGATTTCGGACAGTTCCCGCGTTTTCCTTAAAAGACGGAAGAGAGAAACAGCTTAGTGCGACTGAGCTGTTTCTTTTATCATTCAAGATATTTTTTGGAGATGATGATATGCTGATGGACCATCCGAATTGGCTTAAACAGCGAGCAGAGCTGACTCCTGACAGGATGGCTGTGATTCAGGGGGATCACAAGCTGACTTTTAATCAATTGTTTCATGAAGCAAAAAAAACGGCCGGGCAGCTGAAGAGCTTTGGTCTGAGGAAAGGGGATACAGCGGCTGTACTTCTCACCAACCGGCTGGAGATGGTTATCGCCGTCCATGCCTGTTTTATTCTCGGAGTTCGCATCGTTTTGCTGAATACGAAGCTGTCAATGGCCGAACGAACATATCAAATTGAACACTCGGAAGCAAAGCTATTGCTTACAGAACAGCCTTTCCTGGAAGAGCATAGAGAGGGCAAGCCGGCCCGCGCTGTTGACATTGAAGACGTTCAAAACGCCGCCGGCCCTCCGGTTACGGAAATCGAGAGCATTCATTTGGACGATGCAGCCACAATTATGTATACGTCCGGAACGACAGGACGGCCGAAAGGGGTTATGCAGACATTTGCCAACCATTATTTCAGCGCGGTTTCATCCGCTTTGAATTTGGGGCTCCAAGAACACGATCGCTGGCTGATCGCCTTGCCGCTTTTCCACATCAGCGGCTTATCGGCTCTTTTTAAATCGGTCATTTACGGAATGACAGTTGTTTTACATCAAAGGTTTGACGCGGAAGAAGTTCTCCGTTCGATCAAAGACAATCAAGTAACGATTGCATCGGTCGTTCAGACGATGCTGTCAAGGCTTGCGGCAAAAGTCGACAGCTGCCCCGAATCATTAAGGTGCCTGTTACTGGGCGGAGGGCCTGCTCCGCTTTCTCTCCTTGAGGAATGCAAAAGAAAGAGGCTGCCTGTCGTACAGTCATACGGAATGACTGAAACGTGCTCACAGATTGCCACCCTCGCCCCAGAATACTCGATTGAAAAGCTCGGTTCAGCCGGCAAGCCGCTGTTTGCATCAAGCATTAAAATCGAAAAGAACGGCACGGAATGCCAACCCGGAGAACATGGAGAAATAACCGTAAAAGGGCCGACCGTTATGAAGGGCTACTTAAAAAATGAGGCGGCAGACAAAGCCTCATTCAATGATGGCTGGTTTAAAACCGGTGATATCGGGTATCTTGACGTTGACGGATTTTTATACGTGCTGGACAGGCGTTCAGACTTAATCATATCAGGGGGAGAAAACATCTATCCGGCTGAAGTCGAGGCCGTTCTTCTGTCACACCCCAAAGTTGCGGAAGCGGGGGTAAAAGGGGTCGATGACAAAACTTGGGGAAAGGTTCCCCACGCCTATCTTGTCGCCGCCAGCCCTGTTGATGAAGAGGAGCTGAGCGACTTTTGCAAAGAACGGCTTGCTTCCTATAAAGTGCCTAAAGCCTTTCATTTTGTCGGCAAGCTGCCGAGAAATGCTTCGAATAAACTGATGAGACATCAATTGTAGAAGGAGAGCGCCATGATTCAAATCAAACAGCTGACATTGTACCATCTCAGCATGCGGCTGAAAAAGCCTTTTAAATCAAGCTTGGAAACCTTTCAGGATCGCAAGTTTATCATCATAGAAGCTGCTGACCGGGAAGGGGTGACAGGCTGGGGGGAAGTATCCGCTTTTTCATCTCCGTGGTACACAGAAGAAACAACGGAGACATGTTACCACATGCTAAAAGATTTTTTGATTCCGGCTGTGCTGCGCGAATCATTCACACACCCTTCAGAAGTGCCCGAGACGCTTCGCGGATTCAAAGGCAACAGAATGGCAAAGGCCGGCCTTGAAGCCGCCTTTTGGGACATTTACGCCAGGAAAAAAGGGATCTCTTTAAGAGAGGCGCTGGGCGGAGTAAAAACAGAAGTTCCTGCCGGGGTCGTCGTCGGTCTTGCTCCATTGGATGATATGCTTGAGGAAATTGAACAATATGTAAAAGAAGGTTATCAAAGAATAAAAATCAAAATTCAGCCGGGGCAGGATATAGAGCTTTTAAAGGAAATACGCCGGCATTTTCCGAAGGTGCCGCTGATGGCGGATGCCAACTCTTCTTATGAATTAAAAGACATCAGCCGGATTAAAGAGCTTGACGCATTTAAATTAATGATGATCGAACAGCCTTTGGCGGATGATGATATCGTAGACCACCGCCATCTGCAAAAACATATCAAAACATCAATTTGTCTTGACGAAAGCATCCGTTCTGCTGATGATGCGCGAAAGGCAATCGAGCTCGGCAGCTGCAAAATTATCAATATTAAGCCGTCCCGAGTCGGCGGTTTGACAGAAGCTCTGAAAATCCATGACATCTGCAAAGAACATCAAATGCCTGTCTGGTGCGGCGGCATGTTTGAAACCGGTATTTCAAGAGCACACAATCTTGCGCTGAGTTCTCTTCCGCAGTTTTTGATTCCCGGGGATCTTTCTTCATCCTCAAGGTATTGGGAAGAGGATATCGTAAAACCGGAAATCCGCATCGAAGGCGGCTATATTCAGGTTCCAAGCCGACCGGGAATGGGCTTTGAAGTGGATACTCATGTTTTAAGAAAGAATTCATCTAAAATAGATGTTTTCAAACAGTAAAGGCTGTTTTAAACGCTGATTTCCAGATTTTCAAGCTTTGTTAAATGGACGGCCTCTCATGTATAGTAAAGCTGTACATTATTCCCTTCTCGTTTGGACCGGCTTTCAAGCCGGTTTTTTTAAAAATATGAAAAGAGCTGCCTTTATGACAGCCCTTTCCTTTAATCGCCCAAAAGCAAATCTTCGTGTACGATCTGTCCGATCAGCCGGTCCGCTTGATCCGGCAGCCCGTCCAGACATCCGTATTCATAATCCCATAAGTTCATGAAGGAGCAGGCGGCTTTTTGAAATGCGGTTTCGTCCGCCCCGTGGATTTCCTGATAAAAAGCCTGTAGCAGCGACTCTTTATTCATGACTGTCCCTCCTTCATTCATCCGCTTTAATGATGTTCAGGTTTAAATGTTTTACAATCCGTTTCTTTGCTATTAGAAGCTTTTTCACCTTCAGCATGGCTGACGACATAAATGGCGTCGGCTGTACACTTGTTTCCCTGGCCCCAATAGGTGCAGTTGCTGACTTCACACAGTATTTTTTGTTCCATATCATTTTGGCCCCCTTTAAAAGTTGTACACATTTAGCTTAACCTTATTCATGCTGTTTGATGTACCTCTTGTCCTTCATGAACAATTTCCAGAAATAATAAAAGCCGGGGAATAAAATAATAAAACCGACGATATAGGAGATGAACAGCGCCCTGAATGTCTCCGGCGCGGTGAAGCCTGATTGAATCGTGACATCAGGATAGACCATGTAAGGAAGGTGCGCTCTCCCGTACACATAGCTCGCCGTAAAATACTGCAGCGTAATGGCGATGACGGCGAGGCGAGGCTTTCCCTGCCGGTCGCTGTTATGTCTGTTTGGCAGAAACAAAGCCGCAAATGCGACGAGAAACAGCAAAAACGATAAAATCAGCCACGGAAGCCCGTCCATCATTTTTGTATAAAGCCAGCGGGCTTCCGTCCTCATGGTCATCATGATGCTGAATGACATAAGCAAAGCGAGCGGGCCGGTGATTAAAGCGTTTCGGCGGTAGACCTGATACGCGTCTTTTTCTCCGGCTACATTTGAAAAATCAGCCAGCAGCAATGAAGACAGAAACAGCGTGCTGAAAATGGCAAAGCCCATAAAAGAATAGGCATGAGGGCTTAAAAACAAATTAATAAAATCCAATTGGTGGTTTCCGTCTACCTGATATACGAAGTTGCCGTGTGTCACGGGCAAGACAAGGATTAAAACAGCCGGAATGATAAAGCCGCTGATCCCTGAAACGTAAGTCAACGCCCTTTCATAATCTTTTGCAGCGTGCGAAAAGACCAAAAATCCGCTTCGAATCGCCAAAAGCAATAAAATAATGCTGCCAGGAAGCAAAAGCACCGTTCCCAGCACAAAAGTGCCGCCCGGGAAAAAGCTGAAAAGGGCCACGACGATTCCGACGATGAAAACATTGGTCACTTCCCAGGTCGGGGAAAGGTAGCGGTTTGCAATATTGGTTGCTTTCAGCTGTTTTTTGTTCATATAGATCATCGACCAAAATCCCGCTCCAAAATCCATTGACGCCATCACAGCGTAGATAAATATAAATCCCCAGACGATCGAAATAGCCAGCAGGGCATCTGTTGTTCCATCCAGTTGCATCATATGACTTCCCTTCTGTTTTTTTGTGCATTCAGCTGCTTTTTAAATCTTCTTCGACAGGGTGGCGTTTAAAGTAATATTGCAATACGAACACCACCGCTGCTCCTAAAATGATGTAGACGATAAAGAACAAAAGAAACAATATGCCGATCGAGCCGGAGGATGTCACTACTTCGGACGTTTTCTGCATATGGTAAATGACCCAAGGCTGCCTTCCGGTGCAAGCGAAAACCCAGCCCAATTCGATTGCAAGCAAAGCGAGCGGGCCGCCGGTTATAAACACGGCCAGCATCCAGCGGGGAAAGCGGTCTTTTTTCATGACTTTTCTCCAAATAAAACCGACAGCGGCATAAACAATCAAAAGGCTGCCGATAAAAACCATGCCGTTGAACAAAGTATGAATGAACAGAGGAGGCCACTCATCCCTTGGAAAGTCATTCAGTCCTTTTACAACGGTGTCAAAGCGGTTGTCGGCCAAAAAGCTTAAAGCCCAAGGAATCTCAATCGCCCATTTGACCGATTGCGTCTTTTCATCAGTAAATCCGCCGATCGCAAGTGGAGCGTGGGACTGAGTTTCAAAAAGCCCTTCTGCGCCCGCCAGTTTTTCAGGCTGGTAGCGGTGAAGAAGCTGTGCGGATTCGTGTCCGCTCAGAGCCGTGACCAGAGAAAACGCTCCTCCGACAATCAGCCCGAGCAGCAGCGCTTTTCTATGAAGGGCGTAGACTTTTTCATCACCGCGGTTTCGGAGCATTTTGTAGGCGGCTATCGTCGCAATAATAAACGCGCCCGTCATAAAAGCGGAGACGACAACGTGTCCTGCTGTAGCCACAAAGCTTTTGTTGAAGAACGCCGTCCACGGCTGAACATCTGTAATTTCGCCGTTCACGATTTTGAAGCCTTCAGGCGTTCCCTGGAAAGCGTGCACATTTGTAATTAAGATGGCTGATGCGGCTGCTCCGATAACGATAAAAATGACAGCTGTAATTCTCATAAGGGGAGTCAGCCGATCGGCTGCGTAAACATAAATGGACATAAATAATGCCTCAATAAAAAAAGCGTAGATTTCAATTTGAAATGGGAGGGACATGACTTTCCCGATCACTTCCATGAATCCCGGCCAAAGCAAGGCGAGCTGCGTTCCGGCAATGGTTCCTGTCGGTATGGCGACCCCGAGCAACACGGCCTGTGCCTTCGTCCATCTTTTGGCCATAATGGCGTAGTGGGGATCTTTCGTTCTTTGATAGATCAGCTCGGCCAGCAAAATCATTAAAGGAATTCCGACACCGAGCGAGGCGAAAATAATATGGAACCCCATCGTTGTTCCGAAAAGGCTTCTTGCAAAAATCAAGTCATTCATCCGGAAAACCACCTTTCATTTACACCATTTTGCTTTTTATTGTTTACCGCCTTTTTTAGATTATTCTTCCTGTGAGCGGTTAAAATGGATAAGGTGATCAAAACATGGCAAATGAACATTCATTTTTGACACAAACATATGAAAGGTATATAATAAAACGTAATTATTACGTTTTGTTAGGAGGAATGGCATATGAAACCAAATATTCATCCGAAAACTTATCAAGTGATCTTTCAGGATGTAAACAGCGGGTACCGTTTTTTAAGCCGCTCAACTAAAACTTCCGATGAGACGGCCGAGTGGGAAAACGGCAAGACGTATCCCGTTATAAAAGTTGAAGTAAGCTCAGACACCCATCCGTTTTATACCGGAAGACAGAAATTCAACGAAAGAGGCGGAAGGGTCGAACAGTTCAAGAAAAGATTTAATATGGATTAAATGAAAAAGACCGGATGTTTCCGGTCTTTTTTCGTCCATATAAAAAAACAAGCGCATGAGGTCTCATGCGCTTGATCTTTGTTATTTGTTTGATAAAGCTTTTTTCAAGACGGTCAGGTTTTCTTTCATGATGGTAGTATAATCTTTGCCGCTTTCAATGTCTTCTTTTGTTACAGATTCAAGGTTTTTCATCGTCAGACTTTCGGCTCCGATTTCTTTTTTGATGATCTCGGAGATTTTGCTGCTGACATTGCTTTCAAAAATGACGTATTTAATATTATGTTCTTTCGCTGTTTTAACAATGTTTTCAAGCTGCTTTTGTGAAGGTTCCTCAGTAGGCGAAAGGCCGAGAACGCTTATTTGTTTAATGCCGTAGCGTTTTTCCCAGTAGCCGTAGGCGGCATGTGAGACGAGAATTTCTTTTTTATCAGCTTTGTCAACGGTTTGTTTAAAGTCTTTGTCAAGCTGCTCCAAATCTTTTTTTAGAGACTCATAGTTTTTCGTAAACGTTTTTTCGTGTTCCGGATCTAATTTTACGAGTTGGTCTTTAATGTTTTCGGCCATTTTTTCAGCAAGGACAGGATCAAGCCATACGTGCGGGTCATGATCTCCATGGTCGTGATGATGATCATGGCCTTCGGCTTCTCCGTGTTCATGTTCTTCTTCGTGAGCATGCTCATCGTGGTCACCATGTTCTTCTTCATGTGCATGGTCATCGTGTTCGCCTTCTTCTTCACGTGACAGAAGGTCAATGCCCTCTCCGGCTTTGACGATTTTGACGTTGCTGTTTTTTAATGTGTTTACAGCTTTGTCTGCGAATCCTTCTACACCGACTCCAGAGTATATAAAGGCATCCGAGTCGGAAATTTCCGCCATCGTTTTTGAGCTTGGCTCGTAAGTGTGCGCTTCAACGTTTGGCGGGTAAACACTTTTGACGTTCACATATTCTCCGCCGACCTTTTTGGCGAAGTCTTCAAGCGGATAAATGGTTGTATAGATATCCAGCGTGTCTTTATTTTCTTTTTGTTCACTGGAAGTGCCGTTGCTTGAACAACCGGCTGCTAATCCGGCAGCAAGAATGAATGCAGATGCTAATCCGAATGTTTTTTTCATGGTATTTCTCCTCTCAATGTAAAACTGTAATGGTTCCGATTTAATGGTCCTGTATCATTGTATCGTAATAATTACGATTTGAAAAGAGGAAATGATAGTTAAATATACTCAGGCAGTGAATCATGGAAGGCCGACCAGTCTGAATTCATTTCTTTATCTGTAAGAAGGGTCTGATCCAGGGAGCGGATCACGTCTTCCTGATTCATGTCAATGCCGATAAAAACGATTTCCGTTTTCCGGTCTCCGTATGTTTCATCCCAGTCCGTTTTTAAATGGGGATCCTCTTCAAACGCGAGCTTTTGTTCTTCCTCGGGAGACGCTGCAATCCAGGGGCCTGCGCTTTGGATCATCAGAGAAGAGCCTGCCTGGGACAGAAGGCCTGCTGTGTCATTTCGAGAAGCAAGCCAGAAGAAGCCTTTTGCTCTGATAATATGAGGCGGCCAGTTTTCAAGCCAGCGCTTCAGTCTTTCAGGATGGAAAGGCCTTTGTTTTTGATAGACGAAGGAAGAAATTCCGAATTCCTCTGTTTCAGGTGTGTGCTCTTTATTCAGTTCTTTGATCCACCCCGCTGATTGACTCGATTTTTCAAAATCGAACGATTTCGTATTCATGATGGCCGAAAGCGGCACTTTTGCGAATGTCGAGGAAATGATTCTGCAGTCCGGATTCAGTTTTCTCAGAGACCAGAAAAGCTTTTCTTGCTCTTTTTTATTGAGTAAATCAGTTTTATTCAAAATGAGGACATCGGCAAATTCGATTTGCTCAATTAAAAGATCGGCCACTTCACGGCTGTCTGTTTCATCTGCCGCCTGTTTCCGTTCCAAAAGGCTTTCCCCCGAAGCGAAGTCCTCAAAAAAACGGCTGCCGTCGACGACGGTGACCATTGTATCAAGCCTGCAATATTTGCCTAAATCAATATCCAGCTCCTCATCTTTGTAAGTAAAGGTTTGGGCAACGGGAATCGGCTCGCTGATACCGGAAGATTCGATGAGAATATAATCGATTCCGCCGTTCTCCGCCAGCTTTTGGACTTCGATGAGCAGATCGTCTCTCAGCGTACAGCAAATGCAGCCGTTCTGCATTTCGACAAGCTTTTCATCCGTGCGGATAAGATCCCCTTTTTTCACGAGGGAGCCGTCGATATTAATTTCACTCATGTCATTGACGATCACGGCGATTTTCATGCCGTGCGCTTCATGCAGAACATGCTGCAGCAGCGTCGTTTTCCCGGACCCGAGATAGCCGCTTAAAACAGTGACAGGAATCAGGTTTTGCGTCATGTTTTCACTTCCTTTAAAACGTAATTATTTCGATTTGCACAATGGAAATCTTACTTGACTTATGAAAAAAATACAAGAAATATGTTATATTTAGATATAAAAAGCGTTTAGAAAGGAAATGAGCCATGAAACTTTTGGAGAACATTCTACAGTTCAATCAACAGTTTGTTGAGCGGCAGGACTATCAAAAATACCAAACAAGCAAGTTTCCCGATAAGAGAATGGTGATTCTGTCTTGCATGGACACAAGGCTTGTCGAGCTGCTTCCTCATGCCATGAATATGCGGAACGGGGACGTGAAGATCGTTAAGAGCGCGGGTGCACTCGTGGCTCATCCTTTCGGGAGTATTATGCGGAGCATTCTCGTTGCGGTATACGAACTGAACGCTGATGAAGTATGCGTGATCGGCCACCATGACTGCGGAATGAGCAAGCTGAGCTGCGCCAGCTTTTTGGATAAAGTCGTTAAGCGAGGCATTCCAAAAGAACGGATTGAGACGCTTGAGTACTCCGGCGTCGATTT
This sequence comes from Bacillus sp. J41TS8, assembly GCF_018333035.1. NCBI lineage: Bacteria > Bacillati > Bacillota > Bacilli > Caryophanales > Bacillaceae > Bacillus > Bacillus sp. J41TS8. The sequence goes on along the minus strand of NZ_BORF01000001.1, from coordinate 616,299 downwards.
TGAACAATGGCTGAAAAGCTTTGATTCTGTAGAGGACAGCGTCAGGGATAGTGTAAGCGTGATTCGAAACCATCCGCTGATGCCGGAGGAAGTACCTGTTCACGGACTTGTCATCAATCCGGAAACAGGCAGACTGGATCTTATTGTCAACGGATATCCGGAAGAACGTTAATCCTTTTGCTTTTTTTCCGGAACGGGATCTATCCCGCCGGGATGGAACGGATGGCATTTCAGAATCCGCTTAATGGTGAGCCATCCGCCTTTACATGCGCCGTGCTTTTCGATCGCTTCACGGCCGTAATTGGAGCATGTCGGATAAAAACGGCATGTCGGCGGAAGAGCCGGTGATATCCATTTTTGATAAAAGCGGATGAGCAGCAGGAATAAGGTTTTCATGTTTTTCGCACCTTTTTTGTTTTGATCTTATTATAATATAAGCAAAAAACTCATAAAAAGGAAAAGCATTGACCTGAAAACTTATCGGTAAAGTATGATATAATACAAAAAGACCGATTAGAGGGGAGAGAGGAAACATGCCTTCAGTTGAAAGTTTTGAACTTGACCATAATGCAGTAAAAGCGCCTTACGTCAGACACTGCGGCGTCCATAAAGTGGGATCGGACGGCGTCGTCAACAAGTTTGATATCCGTTTTTGCCAGCCGAATAAGCAGGCTATGAAACCTGATACAATTCATACTTTGGAGCATCTTCTTGCATTTACGATCCGCACGTATGCGGAAAAATATGACCACTTTGATATTATCGACATTTCGCCGATGGGCTGCCAAACAGGCTATTACCTGGTGGTGAGCGGTGAACCGAAAGTGGAAGAAATCGTTGATTTGCTTGAGGATACGTTCAAAGAAGCCGTTGAAGTGACTGAAATTCCGGCGGCTAACGAAAAACAGTGCGGCCAGGCAAAGCTTCACGATCTAGAGGGCGCAAAGCGCATGATGCGTTTTTGGCTTTCGCAAAATAAAGAAGATCTGCTCAAAGTGTTTGGATAAAACGTTTGAAAAAAACCGGCTCAGAAAAGAGCCGGTTTTCATTTTTTGTTCACAAAGAAAATAATGCCATATATCCCTGAACTTTGCTACACTTTATATTGTAATACATATCATAGAAGAAGGGTGATAGGATGCGTTTGGGAAAATGGTTTATTCTCTTATGTTTAGCAGTCGGTCTTTCAGCCTGCAGCCAGGGGGACAAGCAGGCGGCATCGGATGAGGAGCCCAAAGTGCTGACGGCAAAACTGGCGGCTCCAGAAGCGGCGGCCAAAAATGAAAAGGCTGTCATAAAAGCGACCGTGCGCTATGGGGACGAGCCTGTTGCAGATGCCGATGATGTGGAGTTTGAATGCTGGAAGGCCGGGAGCAAGGAAGATAGCGAGCTAATCAAAGCGAAGAATGAAGGAAAAGGCGTATACAGCATTGAAAAAGCGTTTCCTGAAGATGGCCATTACAAAGTTCAAGTCCATGTCACGGCGAAAAAACAGCATACAATGCCGGTTGCAGACATTAAGGTAGGGAAAGCAACGGATGTGACTGAAGAAGATGAAAAAGAAGAAGCCCACCATCACTGATGAGGCTGTTCTTCTTCCCGCGACGGAAGGGGATCGACTTCATGCTTGTAGTCATAAGCTTTTGATGTTGTGACAAGCGATACGGCCAGAACGGCGCCTGTAATCAGAATTCCTACAATAATCCAAAAGAGGATCATCACTTACCTCCGAATAGCTTTTTCCAACAGTTTACCATATCAGGCAAAGAAAATCATGATAAAGAGTAAAAGAAATGTTTCCTGCACAAGCTAAACGGGTAAATCAAAAGTAAACGAAAAGGAGGACGACCTTATGTCTGAAAAATTGAAAGCAACCGTCAACAAACAAGTCGCAAACTGGACCGTTCTATATGTAAAGCTACATAATTATCATTGGTATGTGAAAGGGAAAGATTTCTTTACGCTGCATGAAAAATTTGAGGAACTTTACACAGAAGCTGCAGAGCATATCGATGATTTGGCTGAACGCCTTTTGGCTATACAGGGCTCCCCGGTCGGAACGATGAAGGAATGCCTGGAAATGTCCGCGATTAAAGAAGCGGACGGAAGCGAGTCTGCTGAACAAATGGTGCAAAATATTTATAATGACTTTTTAACGGTGGCTGAGGAGCTGAAAAGCGGAATGGAGCTTGCCGATGAAGTCAATGATGAAACGACGGGAGACATGCTGCTCGCGATTCATCAATCGATCGAAAAACACAACTGGATGCTGAAAGCCTACTTAGGGTAAGAATAGCTCGGGCAATGCCTGAGCTTTTTTTATTTTCGTTCTTTTTAAAGCCTTTTTTAGAAATTGTCAAACAATTCATCCAAGCCTTTCAAAGTCTTTTTTCATAGGATAAGCTATGAAAAGTCTTTTTTGAAAGGATGTTGAAGCATATGTTTAAGGACTTAAGCATCTTTTCGCTCTTTACAATCGGTTTATCAGCCATCGGATTTTTGTTTGGCCGAATCGAATATTTATTTATGATCTTAATAACGCTCATGGGAATTGAATTTGTCAGCAAAAGCTTGAACGAATGTGTGGAAGATCGCTTTACAATGAAGAGGCTGTTTACAAGGCTGGCGAAAAAATTGGTGACGCTCTTTCTTATATCCGTTGCCCACCTTTTTGATCAGATGCTGCAAACAGGCAGTTCGATCCGCGATTTTTCTATTATGTTTTATATTTTATATGAAGCGTTTCAAATCATAAGCACGGCTCATTCGTTAGGAATCCCCGTGCCGCAGATGTTATTGGATATTTTAAATACCATAAAGGAAAAACTCCGGGGAAAGCCGTAACATTTTAACACAACTGGTCATACTAACACGAAAAAGGATGATTGGCCTTGGAAAAAAGGACATACTATGTTTCGGTGCAAGATGGAATGATTTCACAGAGCTCAGACGCTTCCCCGTGGGAATTTCAAATTTCAGCGACAGATGATGACATCATTATATTAAGGGAATATTTTGATCAGCTGTATTCAGAAGACTGGATAAACTTTTTCAGAGCTCACGTGCCGGCAGTCGAATACCATTATGACAGTGCAAATGACAAAATGGACGAACTGCGCAAAGACATTTACTCGATGCTTTACCGTCTGGGCAATGAAGAAACGAAGTCGTTTATCAGTGAAAACGGCCTTGCCGAACTCAATTCAGCAGATTAAACGAAGCACCATCAAGCACGGAGTTACCCAGCCTTGCCGCCTTCTCACTCAGAAATGGACACTGAAGTTCCCGAGGGAACGATAAAATTACTGAGCTGAACTGGACAAAAACTCTACCGAAAGAACCAATATATGATATGATGAGTGGAAGAAGCAAGGAAACGGATAAGAGGGATTAGGATGTACGAATTTAAAGATTTTTACCGTAATACGGTTCAGCTTTCTTTTGAAAAGGAACCTTTTTCAAAAGAACCAAAGCATGTATGGGTGATCTGCCGTTACGAAGATCAATGGCTGTTGACAAATCATAAAGACAGGGGCCGTGAATTCCCAGGCGGCAAAGTCGAACCAAGCGAAAATGCTGAGGAAGCGGCTTTGCGGGAAGTAAAGGAAGAAACAGGCGCTGTCGTAAGAAAGCTGACCTATCTCGGACAATATAAAGTTCTTGGCAGAGAGAAAGTGATCGTCAAAAATATTTATTTTGCCGATATCGAAAAGATCGAAAAACAGCAGACATACTATGAGACAAATGGCCCTGTTTTGCTGAAGAGCCTCCCGAAAGATATCGCTAAAAACAGAAATTACAGTTTTATAATGAAAGATTCCGTCCTGACGATCAGTCTTGAAAAGCTGAAAAAGGCCGGCATCATCAAATAAAAAGCCCTGCATTTGCAGGGTTTTTTCATGTTATACTCTGCCTTTCATCCACTTTCTTTCCAACAGCTCGACACCCTGATACATCAATGTTGCAAAGACGGCGATGATCAGGAGGCTCAGCATGACGAGGTTGAAATTAAAGACTTGAAAGCCGTAGATGATCATATAGCCGAGGCCTTGAGCCGACACTAAAAATTCTCCTACGATGACGCCGACCCAGCTTAAGCCGACATTGACCTTCAGTGTAGATATGATTGTCGGAATGGAAGCGGGCAGAATGACTTCTTTGAAAATCTCGCGTTTCGTTGCACCGAATGTTTTCATGACTTTTAAATAATTTTCATCGATTTCTTGAAAGGACGTGTAGACGACGATTGTCGTAATGATAACGCTGATGATGGCGCCCATTGCAATAATACTCGTCAAGCTGGGGCCGATCGCCACGATGAGAATGGGGCCTAGCGCCACTTTCGGCATCGCATTTAAGACGACAAGATACGGATCCAATATTTTGGAGAGCCTCGGGAACCACCATAGGAGGGCGGCCAGAAAAGTTCCAAGCAATGTTCCGGCCAGAAAGCCGAGGATGGTTTCAAATACGGTGACACCGATATGCCCCGGCAATGATCCGTCTCCCATCTTTTCGAGGAAAAGCGCCCAGACGGCTGAAGGAGAGCTGAAGATCAGCGGATCGATCCACGCCAGACGGCTTGCGGTTTCCCACAGTGAAAAGAAAACGATGAAAATCACGATTTGATAAAAGCGGACCCGCCTTTTTTCGGCTTGCTGCTCCTTTAAAAAATCCTCATGAAGGAAGCCAATTTTTGATTTCAGATGTTTGTTATTCAAGGTCATTGAGCTCCTTCCATATGTTCTGAAAGAGGGGCTGAAATTCCGGTTCCTGTCTCGCTTCAAACGGTGTCAGCTTCCTGATCGCTTCAGGAACGGCAAATGTTTTATGGATGGTGCCCGGCTGCTTTGAAAATAGCAATATCCGATCGCTCATCGCGATCGCTTCACCGATATCATGAGTCACGAGCACCGCTGTTTTTTGATACGTCTTTAACGTGTTGAACACCAAATCTTCGAGGTTTAGTTTTGTCTGATAGTCAAGGGCTGAAAAAGGTTCATCAAGCAGGAGGATATCGGGATCGACAGCGAGTGTGCGGGCAAGCGCCGCCCTTTGTCTCATACCGCCTGAGAGCTCTTTTGGATACTTTTTTTCAACCTCGTAAAGCCCGAATTTTTTCAGCAGGCCGAGAGCGGTCTCCTTTGTTTCCGGTCCGAATTTTTTGGAAATATGCAAACCGATTAAGACGTTTTCCTCAATGGTTTTCCAGGGAAATAAATAATCCTGCTGGAGCATATAACCGATGTGCCGATCCTCTTCGTCAGGCGTGCGCCCTTCCACCAAGATGCGTCCTTCCGTGGGGGAAACGATGCCGGCGATGATCGATAAAAGTGTTGTTTTGCCGCATCCGCTTGGGCCGAGAAACGAAACAAATTCGCCCTTTTCGACTTCAATGCTGACGTTTTCCAGCGCTGCTGTTTTTTCCTTTAATGAAAAGTAAGTATGTGTGACATCCTGAACTTGCAAAAAAGACACTGCGGCCACCTCCTAGTGATTTTTTGTGACCTTTTCGGCGATCCTTGTATTGACCAGCTCTTGATGAGGGGTGCGCTTCGGCAGCTCGCCGGCTTCATCCATGATGGTTTGAAGCTGGTTCCATTCTTTTTCAGCCAAAACAGGCTCAAGGGCAAAAGACCGTTGTTGTTTATACCGTTCGATTGAAGATTCAATGATTGAAAGCTCGGTATCTTTAAAATAATCTTGAATGCTTTCGGCAGCTTCTTTTGCAGAGTGCGTCTCTACCCACTGCTGCGCTTTGTAAACCGCGCGGGTGAACTTTTCGACCGCTTCTTCGTTTTTTGTTAAGTAGCTTTGTTTAGCCATGAATGTCGTATATGGAATTCGGCCCGATTCTTTTCCGAAGGAGGCGACAATGCGGCCGATGCCTTCTCTTTCAAAAATGGAGGCCTGGGGTTCAAATAATTGAACATAATCGCCTGTACCAGATGCAAAGCTGTTTGCGATATTCGCGAAATCAATCGTTTGGATCAGGTCCACATCCTTTTTGGGATCAATGCCTTTCTGTTTCAGGACAAATTCGCCCGCCATCTGCGGCATTCCGCCTTTGCGCTGGCCAAGGAACGTTTTGTTTTTCAAATCATCCCAGCTGAAATGCCCCGCATCGTTCCTGGCGACGAGGAATGTTCCGTCCGTCTGGGTAAGCTGTGCAAAATTAATCACCGGATCGCTTGCGCCCTGGGCATTCACGTATATTGACGTTTCCGAGCCGACAAGCGCAATATCGGCACCGTTTGACAGAAGGGCAGTCATCGTTTTATCTCCACCCCATGTCGTTTTCAGTTCAACATCAAGGCCTTCTTCTTTAAACAAACCTTCAGACAAGGCGATATATAAAGGCGTATAGAAAACGGAACGGGTCACTTCCGCGAGACGGATCTTTTCGGGCTTTTGACCGCCGCATGAAGCGAGGATAAACAGCATCATAATGAAGGATAATATGGTAAAAAAGAAACGCTTCAAACCGATTTCCCTCCTTTGATTTCGGTTATTTTCGGCATAAAATAGTTTATGTTATATACTAAACAGGTGTGAGGGGCAGCTACGGATTAAAAAAGAGGTGACGTGACGAATGTGGTTAGAAAAAAGAAGGTTTCCATCGCCGAACAAAAAGGTGCGTCTGTTTTCCGTCACATACCTTTCACAAGGACTCAAGGTTAAGGGGCTCTTGGCGGAACCGGCCGCTCCCGGACATTATGACGGATTTTTGTATTTGCGCGGCGGAATTAAAAACGTCGGGATGGTCAGACCGGGCCGAATCGTCCAGTTCGCTTCACAGGGCTTTGTCGTTCTTGCTCCGTTTTACAGAGGCAATCAAGGAGGAGAAGGCGATGAAGACTTTGCGGGTGATGACCGGGAAGATGCTTTTGCCGCTTTTCGTCTTCTGCAGAAGCATGACCTGGTAAAAGATGGACGCGTACACATTTTTGGCTTTTCCCGCGGCGGGATCATGGGTATCTTAACGGCAATCGAAATGAAAGAAGCTGCAGCTTCGTTTGTGTCTTGGGGCGGTGTCAGCGATATGGTTATGACCTATCGCGAACGCAAAGATTTGCGGCGGATGATGAAGCGGGTCATCGGCGGGACGCCTGAAAAGGTTCCTGAAGCGTACGAATGGAGGACGCCTTTTGACGAGCTGGAGAAGATCGAAGCGCCCGTGCTTTTGATCCACGGAGCAAACGATGAAAATGTCTCCATCGAGCATGCGCGGCGTCTAGAACGCGAACTTCTGCAAAGAAACAAGTCTGTGGATACGTGGTATTTCAGTCGATATACCCACTATTTTCCTCCGCGGGAAAATAGGCGGATTGTAAGAGAATTGTCTCAATGGATGAAAAGCCGGCCTTGGACAAGTTATGGTAAACTAAAAGAAAAGAGAAAAGGAGGGGGACTTTAGGTGGGAATGCCAGTTGAATTTAATACAATGATTGTGACAAAAGGAAAAGAAACACGGGTTGAGGAAAATGTGTTTACACTTGAAAAAGAAGGTTATCGGGTTTACCCTCTTCATGTGCCGCTTGAAGTCAGAAAGACTAAGCGGGGCGACATTACCGGCACCGCGCAGGCGGAGCGCCTTGAATGGTCAGACGGACGGACTCATTTAACATACAGGCTCGTATCATTAAATTCGACGAATTAAAAAAAGCCAAGGCGCGGATAGCGTCCTTGGCTTTTCTGTATTATGCAGGCACATCTTCCTCTTTTCCGATTCCTTTTTTGGAAGTCAGCCTGTGAATCAGCATGGTGAGAGCGCCGTCTCCTGTCACGTTCGTTGCTGTACCCAAGCTGTCCTGAGCAAGGTAAAGTGCGATCATCAATGATACGCTGGTTTCATTAAAGCCGAGCATCGACTGCAGCAGTCCGGCCGCGGCCATAACGGCACCCCCCGGGGCACCGGGCGCTGCGACCATTGTGACGCCAAGCATTAAAATGAACGGCATCATGATCGAAAAAGTCGGTGTTTGACCGTTTAGAATCATTACGCCCATTGCACAGCTCGTCAGTGTAATCGTGCTACCTGACAAATGAATATTGGCCAGGAGCGGAACGGCGAAGTCAGCCACTTTTTGGCTTGCTCCCGTTTTTCTGACTTGTCTCAACGTGACGGGAATCGTTGCCGCTGACGATTGTGTGCCGAGCGCAGTGAAGTATGCCGGCGCCACGATTTTCAACAGCGACAGCGGATTTCTGCCGTTTGCAGCGCCCGCAACGGAGTACTGAATCAAAAGTATGACGAGGTGAAGCACGATAATCATCACGAAAACTTTAGCAAATACGGATAAGATTGTCTGCACCTGACCGCCGAACGTCATATTGGTGAAAATACCGAAAATATGAACAGGCAGTAACGGAATAATAATATATGATATCAGCTTTTCAACGATCGTTTGAAATTCATCGAATGCGTTTTTTAATGTTTTTCCGGGCAGATAAGCGATTCCGATTCCCATGATGAAAGCAAAAATCAGTGCGCTCATCACGCTCATAAACGGCGTCATTTCAATGGTGAAAAATCCTGCTTGCAAAACTTCTTCCGGATTTTTAAATTCCTGCAGCTGATGGCCGGAAATGATCGCGGGGAGAAGATTTGATCCGACAAGGTACGCCAGGAGGCCGGCAAAAATGGTTGACGTGTAGGCGATACCTGCTGTAATGCCAAGGATTTTTCCGGCGCCGCGGCCGATTTGTCCGATGCCGGGAATAATAAAAGCGATAATAATAAAAGGAATGACGAATTTAATGAAGTTTCCAAAAATATCATTGAAAGTAGCGGCTGTTTTGACAAACCAAAGCGGAGCAAAGCTTCCGACGATAACACCAAGAACAATTGCCGTCATAATTCTCGGCAGTAATCCAAATTTCATAGATGTGTCCTCCTGATATATACAAATGTTTTTATCATATTATCATATGAAAGATTTCTTTTGTTAAAAATAAAAAAAGTCTGTATTTTCAAATAATAACAGCCGCGAATTGGAAGCGTTTTATCACAGGCCGTGCTTGATTGTCGTTTTAATCATTGTCCAGAAAATGGCATCGGCCGCTGACAGGCGAAGCGGATTTTTAATAAACTGCAGCAGCGCAGAATACCTGCGCTGCTGCAAGCGGGTTGAGTTATACGAGCGGTCCTCCGGCTTTTTCAATGTTTTCGGTATTAGAGAATTTTTTGAAATTCTTTTTGAATGCATTCGCCAAGTGGATCGCTTTTTCCTCGTATTCGTTTTCATCTGTCCAAGTTTTAGCCGGGTCAAGCACTTGATCAGGCACACCCGGAACATGGACCGGTGAATGAAGTCCGAAAATGCGGTCAGTCTTCATTTCGGCGTTATCCAGTTCTCCTTCTATCGCAGCCTGAACCATCGCTCTCGTATAAGCGAGGCTCATTCTTTCCCCTGTTCCGTATCCGCCGCCGGTCCAGCCTGTATTGACGAGAAAGACACTGACGCCGTGTTCATCGATTTTTCTTCCGAGCATTTCAGCGTACACATGTGCAGGGAGCGGAAGGAACGGGGAACCGAAGCAGGTCGAGAATGTGGCTTCAGGAGCGGTGATCCCGCGTTCGGTGCCGGCGAGCTTGCTTGTATATCCGCTCAGGAAATGATACATGGCTTGTTCTTTCGTTAACTTGCTGATCGGAGGAAGCACGCCGAAAGCATCTGCCGTCAGAAATACAATGGTCTGCGGGTGTGCTGCGATGCTCGGCTTGACGATGTTGTCAATCGCATCAATCGGGTAAGCCGCTCTCGTGTTTTCCGTATAGAATGCGTCGGAATAGTCCGGCTCCCCGGTTTTGCCTTCAACCACGACATTTTCAAGAACGGAACCGAAGCGGATCGCATTGTAAATCTGCGGTTCTTTTTCTTTGCTTAAGTTAATGCACTTGGCGTAGCAGCCTCCTTCAATGTTGAAAACGCCTGTGCTGGACCAGCCGTGTTCGTCGTCACCGATCAGCTTCCGTTTCGGATCGGCGGAAAGCGTCGTTTTGCCTGTGCCTGACAATCCGAAGAAGAGAGCTGTTCCGCCTTCCTCGCCAATGTTTGCCGAACAGTGCATCGGTAAAATGTTTTGTTCAGGAAGAAGATAATTCATAATAGAAAAAATCGATTTTTTCATCTCTCCGGCATATTCGGTGCCTCCGATTAAAATCGTACGCTTTTCAAACGACACGATGATAAATGTTTCAGATCTGGTCCCGTCAATAAGCGGATCGGCTTTGAAATGCGGAGCGGAAAGAATCGTAAACGGCTGTTCTTCAGGTTTTTTATCATGTTCTTCAGGTCTGATGAACAACTGTCTTGCAAACAGGTTGTGCCAGGCGAACTCGTTGACAACTGTAATCGGAAGCCGGTATTTTTCGTCTGCTCCTGCAAACCCTTCAAATACATACAATTCATCGCGTTCCTTTAAATAGCTGAGCACTTTTGTGTACAGCCGGTCAAAGGCGGCTTCTGAAATCGGCTGGTTTACTGCGCCCCAATCGATTTTGTCCTTTGTGCTCGCTTCTTCCACAATGAATTTGTCTTTTGGCGAGCGGCCGGTGTATGTACCGGTTGTAGCCCGCACGGCTCCGGAAGATGTTAAGACTCCTTCTTTGCGTTCAAGGACTTTTTCAACCAAAAGGGGAACGGATAAGTTCAGCTGAACGTTTTCGCCCATTAATAACGTTTGTAAGTCAGTTGTTAAATCTACAGAATTCATAAAAAACCTTCCTTTGCGTGTTTTTTAATGTGTATAACATTAATGTAGAATTAGTATAACACATTTACTCTTATAGTCTATACCGTTTCTTCATTTTTCGTTCGGGTTTTTTCTCGAAAGACAAGTTTAAATTTATTGCGGCCGATATTGACATAACAAGCCATTTTAAGATAAGATATTTCATTGAGCGGATACTCTTATCCCGAGCTGGTGGAGGGACAGGCCCAATGAAACCCAGCAACCGGTTTCTCTTATTAATGGAAAAAAACAGTTTCTGAGACAACTACGGTGCTAACCTGATGCAAGGTGTTCAATACCTTGAGCGATAAGAGTGAAAGGCACGCAATACCAGACCCTTTCCTCAGCGAATAGGAAAAGGTTTTTTTATTGCATAAATCGAGATCCAAAAATTGCTAAAAAAACTGCCTTCAGGAGGAAGGTACTGGGCGTTTTTCACAGGACGTGAAAGGTTTTAGCCGAGTATCAAGCAGGAGGAAGGTACTGGGCGTTTTTCACAGGACGTGAAAGGTTTTAGCCGAGTATCAAGCAGGAGGAAGGTACTGGGCGTTTTTCACAGGACGTGAAAGGTCTAGCCGGGCAGCCAGTCAGGAAAAATTCTATTAAGAGGAATTTTGACTTAGAATCTCGTCAAGAATAGCATATGGAAATTGTTTCAAAACGAGAGCGTATGAAGCCCGAGTATCGTCATATAATCAAGAGGGACGAGATCCGTATCATACTTAAGATCACGGCTGATCTTCATATACAGGAGGAAACATAAATGAGCAAAAACCGTCGGTTATTTACATCAGAGTCAGTTACGGAGGGACATCCGGACAAAATTTGCGACCAGATTTCGGATAGTATATTAGACGAAATTTTAAAGAAAGATCCGAATGCCCGCGTTGCCTGTGAAACATCTGTGACAACCGGATTGGTGCTGGTAAGCGGTGAAATCACGACGTCCACTTACGTCGATATTCCGAAAACAGTCCGCGAAACGATTAAAGAAATTGGCTACACACGTGCAAAATACGGTTTTGATGCCGAAACTTGCGCGGTCTTAACGTCTATAGATGAACAGTCGCCAGATATTGCAATGGGAGTCGACCAGGCGCTTGAAGCGCGTGAAGGAGCAATGAGCGACGCTGAAATTGAAGCGATCGGAGCCGGAGACCAAGGTTTAATGTTCGGTTTTGCCTGCAACGAAACAAAGGAACTTATGCCTCTGCCGATTTCGCTTGCTCATAAATTGTCTCGCCGTTTGACAGAAGTCCGCAAAGAGGAAATTCTGCCGTATCTTCGTCCGGACGGAAAGACACAGGTAACTGTTGAGTATGATGAGAACAACAAGCCGATTCGCATCGATACAATTGTCATTTCGACTCAGCATCACCCTGAGATTTCGCTTGAACAAATTCAGCGCAATCTGAAAGAGCACGTCATCAACCCGGTAGTGCCAAAAGAGCTGATCGATGAAAACACGAAGTACTTCATTAATCCTACGGGCCGTTTTGTTATCGGAGGACCGCAGGGGGATGCCGGTTTAACAGGACGCAAAATCATCGTTGACACCTATGGCGGATATGCCCGTCACGGCGGCGGAGCGTTTTCCGGTAAGGATGCGACAAAGGTTGATAGATCTGCAGCTTATGCTGCGAGATATGTAGCGAAAAATATCGTCGCCGCAGGCCTTGCTGATTCCTGTGAAGTGCAGCTTGCCTACGCGATCGGTGTCGCACAGCCGGTATCCATTTCAATCGATACATTCGGTACAGGCAAAGCCAGTGAAGAAACATTGATCGAAGTGGTTCGCAAAAACTTTGATCTAAGACCTGCCGGCATTATTAAAATGCTCGATCTTCGCCGTCCGATTTACAAACAAACGGCAGCTTACGGACATTTCGGCCGCCTCGACCTCGATCTGCCTTGGGAGCGCACAGACAAAGCAGATCAGCTGAAGAAAGATGCATTAGGAGAATAACAACCGCATAGCCGCTTTCATAAGCGGCTTTGTTTTTCGATGGCAAAAAGCGGGCGGATGTGAAACGTTTTTCTTTAAACACTTGTCTAATCAAGAAGCAGACTTTGATTTCTGCACGAAATTTAAAAAATCGGAGGCAATACTATGTGTGGATTTGTAGGGGTATTCAATCATCGCCCATCATCCGAGACAGCAGCCCAGGAAGAACTGATTAAACAAATGAATGAAATGATTGTACACCGCGGTCCGGACGATGATGGGTACTATCATGATGAGCATGTAGGCTTCGGATTTAGAAGGCTCAGCATCATCGATGTGGAAAACGGAGGACAGCCTCTGTCTTATGAAGATGATTCCTATTGGATTATTTTTAATGGAGAAATCTATAACTATATAGAACTGAAAGACGAACTTATTTCAAAAGGATACGAGTTCAAAACCGATTCAGATACGGAAGTTTTGCTTGCGACTTACCGCCACTACAAACAGGAAGCTGCTTCCAAGCTGCGCGGAATGTTTGCTTTTTTAATCTGGGATAAAAAAGAACAGCTCCTATACGGAGCGCGCGATCCGTTCGGCATTAAGCCGCTCTATTTTACGAAAACGGACGGCCATGTTTATTTTGCGTCAGAAAGAAAGAGCCTGATGGCTGTTGATGCCGATTTGGAATTGAATGAAAAAGCGCTTCAGCAGTATACGTCATTCCAATTTGTACCAGAGCCTGAGACGCTTGACAAAAAGGTGCAAAAAGTAGAACCGGGCCATCAGTTTACTGTCCGCCCGGGCGAGGATATTCAATTTAAAACATACTGGAAAGTTCAATTCAAGCCTGTTCAGACCGAAGAAGACAAGCTTGTTCAGGAAGTAAGAGACGCGATCTTTGATTCCGTAAAAGTCCATATGCGAAGCGATGTACCTGTAGGTTCCTTCCTTTCCGGAGGCATCGACTCTTCTTTTATCGTGTCGGTGGCAAAGCAATTTCATCCCAACTTAAAAACGTTCTCTGTCGGCTTTGAACATGAAGGCTTCAGCGAAGTTGACGTTGCGAAAGAAACCGCTGATAGGGTCGGCGTGGAGAACTTCAGCGCGATCATTTCCCCTGAAGAATATATGAACGAGCTTCCAAAGATCGTCTGGCATCTGGATGATCCGTTGGCAGACCCTGCTGCAATTCCTTTGTATTTTGTCGCGAAGGAAGCGAAGAAGCAAGTTACGGTTGTTTTGTCCGGAGAAGGAGCAGATGAGTTGTTCGGCGGTTATAATATTTACCGGGAGCCGCTTTCATTAAAGCCGTTTGAACGAATTCCGTCCCCGCTGAAAAAGATGCTTCTGTACGTAGCTTCAGCGATGCCGGAAGGAATGAAAGGGAAAAGCTTTTTAATGAGGGGCTGTACACCTCTTGAAGAGAGATATATCGGCAACGCAAAGATTTTTGAAGAAGGCATGAAATCAAAACTTCTTCGCCAGTATGACAGCAACCTCTCTTACTGTGACGTGACAAAGCCATATTTTGAAGAAAGCAAGTCCTACAGCGAAATTAACAAAATGCAGTATGTCGATATCCACACATGGATGCGCGGTGACATTTTGCTGAAAGCCGACAAAATGACGATGGCCAATTCACTGGAACTCCGCGTTCCGTTTTTGGACAAAGTCGTATTTGAAGCGGCTTCCAAAATTCCGGAAGAGCTGAAAACGAAAAACGGCACGACAAAATATCTGCTTAGAAAAGCGGCGGAAGGCATCGTTCCAGATCATGTCTTAAACCGCAAAAAGCTAGGGTTCCCTGTGCCGATCCGCCACTGGCTGAAAAACGAAATGCATGACTGGGCCGTGAACATCATTAAAGAGAGCGAGACAGACGCATATATCCATAAAGATTACGTGCTTCAGCTTCTTGAAGACCACTGCGCCAACAAAGCGGATAACAGCCGCAAAATCTGGACGGTTCTCATCTTTATGATCTGGCACAGCATTTTCGTTGAAAAGCGCTTTGTACCGGAAGAACTGAACCATCAGCCAAAAGAAGTCATTATCGTTTAAGTCAAAAAAGAAGGTTTTCGTTAATCGAAAACCTTCTTTTTTTATGCCGGTTTTTCAGCTGATAAATCTGCTAGCACACGTTCACATTCGGAGAAGAGATTGTCAAAAATCACTTCCCACGACTGGGTAAGGGCATAGCTTCTCGCATCGTATGACATCCGTTTTTTTAACGGCACATTGGAGAGGACGCGCAATATATTTTCGGTGAATGCATCCGGATTTCCAGGTTCGGAAAGAAAACCGTTTCTTCCGTTTTGTATAAAGTCTTTCAGGCCGCCGGAATCTGCCCCGATAACAGGCGTCCCGCAGGCGAGCGCTTCAAGCGCGGAATTTCCGAAGGTTTCCGTCGGAGAAGGAAAGACGAACAAATCTGAGCTTGCATAAATGCTTGCCAGCTCTTCTCCTTTGACATAGCCGGCAAAAGTCATATTGAGGGGAGCCCGCTTCTCAAGCTCTTTTTTTAACGGGCCGTCTCCCGCGATCAGCCAGTGGACGCCATCTTTCAAATTGGGGTGACTTGCGATCTTGAGCAGCGTCTCCAAATCTTTCTCAGGTGCAAGCCTTCCGACATAGCTGAGGATATAGGTTTCCTTTATGCCGTATCGCTTGCGGATGTGTTCGGTTTGATGCGCCGGACTGAACAGCGAGCAGTCCACGCCGCGCTTCCAGATGGAGAGGTTCCTGAATTGTTTGGCTTTGAGCTGCATAAACGTTTCGCGCGAAGGGACAAAAATTTTTCGAAAATCTTTATGAAACCAGTGCATATATTTCCATAATAGTTTGGAAAACATTTGAAGATCATAATATGAAAGGTACTGGTCAAAATCGGTATGGTAAGAGCCTACGACAGGGATGTTCCATTTCTTCGCAAGCTTGAGCCCTGCTAGGCCGATATTAAAAGGAGTCGCGATGTGAATGAGATCGGGATTGAATTCGCGGAGTTCTGATTTCATTTTGATGAGATTAGGAAGAGCGATTCTGCACTCGGGGTATAAGAAGAACGGCATGCTCGTAAAACGGCGGATGCGGCTCGAAAATTGTGTTTCATGCGTGCTTTCCGGCGCAAATACTTTATAGGACATCCCGTTTTTTTCAAGATAATCCGTATACCTTTTCAGCGTTCTGGCGCATCCGTTCACATCCGGTGTAAAAGTGTCCGTAAATATCGCAATTTTCATCGTTTCCCCTCCTGTTTGTGATGTAAAAAATCAGTGACGCTTTGGAAGAAACGGCCGGCTTAGAAGACCAACGCCGACAAAGTTCCGACTGATATCCCGAGGGCCGTGCCTGCCAGAACATCCGAAGGATAATGAAGACCGAGATAAATTCTGGAGAGTCCCACACTGATGCCTACCGGAATTAATAAAAGCGCGAGTATCGGAAAGAATATCATTAGCGGTGTAATGACGGAAAATGCCGCGGTCGTATGGCCGGATGGAAAAGAATGATCCTTGAGCGGATTTTGCAAAACCTGTGTTTCCTTTAGCGTTAAATACGGCCGCTTTCTTGGATACAGCTTTTTGATCAGCATGACTTGAAGGTGGCTGACCAAAAGTGCAATGGCGCTGGCGATCCCCGCTGTACGAACACTTCCGGATCCGAACAGCAAGAGAGACAGGCAAGCGGAAATCGTGCAGAATGCCCCTCCCAGATGTGTTGAGGAACGAAAGTAACGGTTTAGTGCTTTTTGGTGAAATAAGCTGTTCATACCGAGGAAGACCCGGCATTCAAAGTTGTAGATGCCGACCATCAGTTTATTCAAATGTCATAACCCCCTTTACATGAATGGCTGCTTCATGTTTATTGTAAAAAATGAATGTTTAGCAAATGATAAGTATTTGTAAAGATTTCGGAAAAGAAAAAAGCCGCAGACGCGTGCGGCCGAAAAGGTTATTGCTTAAATTATCGGTGAAAAAATGGTAAAGTTGTAGCAAAGCTAATCTTTTTTTTGCAAGGATTTGTAGTATTGTCCTTTTTCAATATATTCTTTGCGAATTCTTTCCATTTCCTGTTTATCCTTGTCAGTTAACGGGCGGATGACTTTAGCGGGCCTGCCGAATGCGAGGTGCCCGGCCGGGATCTTTTTGCCAGGCGGGACAAGACTGCCTGCCCCGATAAAAGCGCCTTCCCCGACTTCCGCTTCGTCAAGAATAACCGACCCCATTCCGATAAGGGCATGCTTTCGTATCACGGAGCTGTGCAGTGTAACCTGATGGCCTACCGTCACACCGTCTTCAATCACAAGAGGGCGCTCAGGGCTTTGGTGCAGGCAGGAAAGGTCTTGAATGTTCACGCCTTTTCCGATCCTGACCGGGGCGACATCGCCGCGGATAACCGAAGAGAACCAGATGCTTGATTGCTCTCCGATTGTTACATCTCCGGTGATGACCGCGTTGTCGGCGATAAACGCCGTTTCATGAATAACGGGTTCCGTTTTTTTATAAGGGTAGATCATTGGTTTCATCCTTTCATTTATAAAATTGTGTGAGGTGGTCAGCATGTGGTGCATGGAAGCGGAAAGACCTGTTGCTTCAATCGTCATCATTCACGGTGCATGTGAGCATCACGGGCGGTATAAATGGCTGTCCGAAATGTGGCGTTCATCCGGGTTTAATGTCGTCATGGGGGATTTGCCCGGACAGGGAACTTCGACAAGAGAAAGAGGACATATACGCTCGTTTCAAGAATATATTGATGAAGTGGACAAATGGGTCGCCAGGGCGAAAGCATTTGAACTGCCTGTATTTATGCTCGGGCACAGCATGGGCGGCCTGATCGCGATCGAGTGGTTTAAGCAGCAGCAAAGCGGCATTGCCGGTCTCATTTTATCATCCCCTTGTCTCGGGCTGCAATTAAAGCCGAACAAATTTTTGGACTGGATTTCCAAAGGGCTCAACGTTTTGGCTCCGTCCATGCGGTTTGAATCCGGGATCACGCCTGATAAAGCGACGAGAAACAAAGAAGTCATCGAAATGGACATCAACGATTCATTATATATCACAAAAGTTTCTGTCAGATGGTATCAAGAAATGTTAAAAGCGTTGAAAAGCGCGATGGAGCCGACGGACGCCTTTCTCAACATCCCGCTCTTTGTCATGCAGGCGGGCACAGACTGGCTTGTCGACAAAAAAATGGTCGTCAAGTGGTTTAACGAGCTTGCTTCTCACAATAAGACGTACAGGGAATGGGAGGGCTTATACCACGAAATTTTTAATGAGCCTGAGCGGGAAGACGTTTTTAAAGCGGCCAGAGCGTTTGTGGAACAGTATATGACATAATGGAGGTGCATTCTTTGGCAGTACCGGAGCATCCTTTTGGATTAATGGCTAAAGTATACAGAGAAGTTTTTCCCCTTGTTCATCAGGAGTTGGACAAGTGGAAACGAAAAGCTGAAACGATTCAAAATCCCGAGCTGAAAACGCAGGCGAAAGCCAGCATCAGGGATAAAACCTTTCACTGTGAAGGCGGCGGCATTATGGCCCTCCTTTCAGGCGATAAAATCGAGCAGTCGATCCGGTTTATTACGGCGTATCAGACGATAAGCGACTATCTCGACAATCTATGCGACCGGAGCACCTCGCTTGACCCGGATGATTTTTCCATGCTTCATCAGTCAATGAAAGACGCGCTGACCGTCGGGGCTGAATTGAAGAACTATTACCGGTTCAGGGAAGACCAGGATGATCAAGGCTATTTGCACGACTTAGTGAAAACGTGCCAAGACGTGCTTGCGGAAATTGAGAACTATGATCTGATCAAGCAGCACCTGCTTGAGCTTTGCAGCTATTACTGCGATCTGCAAGTTCATAAACACGTTGTGGAGCATGAGCGTGTCCCCCGGCTCGAAGCGTGGTTTGAGAATTATAGATCGGCCTTGCCGAAAATGGAATGGTACGAGTTCTCAGCCTGTGCGGGTTCAACGCTCGGCATCTTCTGCCTCGTATCGTATTCCGTCCGTTCCGATTTTACTGAATCGATGGCCGGAAAGATCCGCGACAGCTATTTTCCGTACATACAGGGACTGCACATCCTGCTCGATTATTTAATTGACCAGGAGGAAGACTTAATCGGCGGAGATTTGAATTTCTGCACGTATTACCCATCACATTCAGATATGATGGAAAGGCTCGAATATTTCATCGAAATGGCGGATGAACATTTGCGCGGGATTCCGCACGAAAACTTTCACCGTTTGATCAACAGAGGTCTTCTGGGTGTTTATTTATCAGACGATAAGGTCGCGGGTCAAAAGGAAATCGGCCGGCTGGCGAAGCGCCTTATTAAAGCGAGCGGAAAAACTTCCTACTTCTTCTATATCAACGGAAGGGCCTACCGCAAAATTCAAAAAATGCCGTGGATGAAAAGCTCGTAAAGAAAAGCTCAAACCGTTCATCGGCTTGAGCTTTTGCTGTTTACAAGCTTTCCATCCGGTATTGTTTTTCAAGTACAAAACGCTTATTATACCGGAAGCTTTTTTCCCATTTTGAAACAACGATGCAGGCGACAGCATGACCCGGCACGTTCACGCCTGTTCGCGCCATGTCCATCACGCGGTCCACTCCCGCGATAATCGCGACTCCTTCAGCGGGAAGGCCGACTGCGTTGGCGGTAGCCAGAAGGACGACGAGCGAGCCAGATGGAACGGCGGCGATCCCTTTGCTTGTCATCACTAGCACGAGCATCATGAGCAATTGCTGTGAAATGCTCATGTCTATATTGAAAGCCTGCGCCAAAAAGATACAAGCGACAGATAAATATAGGCTGGAGCCGTCACAATTCAGCGATAAGCCTGAAGGAACCACAAAGGAAACGACCCGTTTTGGGCAGCCGTATTTCTCCATGCGGTCCATCAGCTGCGGCAAGACTGTTTCTGTGCTCGTAGTGGAGAACGCGATCAGAAACAAATCCCAAATCATTTTCAGGACTTCGAAGTATTTAATTTTAAAAATAAGACCGACAATCGGAAATAAAACAAAAAGAACGAGAAACAGTCCGAGAAAAACAGTGCCGACTAATTTTAACATAGGAAGCAGGAGTTCGATGCCGTATTGCCCGACGGATGCGGCCATAAGAGCAAGCACGCCGATAGGGGCTGTGACCATAACCATCTGCGTCAGTTTGAACATGATATTGGCAACAGACTCAAAAAATTTCATGACAGGCTCTGAGGCTTTGCCGATCCCGGCAGCTGCGACGCCGAACAATATCGCAAAGAAGATCACGGCAAGCAAATCATTTCTGGCCATGACGTCAACGATGTTGGTAGGAATAATATCGAGGATCATTTGTTTAAGATCGACCACTTTTTCCGTGTAGCCTGAGAGCTCGCCGATATCTTTTTTGGCCAAATGGGAGAGGTCAAGGCCGACACCGGGCTTTAGCACATTAGCCAAAAGCAGCCCGAGTCCGAGCACGAACGTCGTAATCACTTCAAACCAAATAATCGTCTTGATGCCGAGACTGCCCATTTTTTTCATGCTTCCGCTTCCGGCCGCTCCGATGACGATTGTAGAAAAAACGATCGGAACGACGATCATTTTAATCAAGCGGATAAATCCGTCTCCGACGGGGCGCAGCGCCATTCCGAAATCAGGGAAAAAGTGTCCGATCACTGCTCCAATGGCGAGTGCGATCAAAATTTGATAAGCGATAAATTTTTTCAAAGCGAAATCCCTCCGTATTTTACATGAGTTTTCAATAATTTCGTGACAAAGAGTGAAACACCTTTTCTTTTTAGAAAATTGCGAAAAATTTCTTATATTTTATTTTGATATCGCTTACATTATGTTTGGATGAAAAAAATCCTCCTAATGGAGGATTTTCAAGATATCATTTTTGAGCCGCTATTTTCTTTTCAATCGCAATGATAAAAGGCGGATCGTTTCGCTGGTTTAAATATTGGTAACAGAGGGCGCGGGCAGTATCTTGGTCGAGTGATGTGCAAAATTCGAGCAGGGCGTCCTTTTCCCGCTTTCCTTCGGGATGGCCATGGTAGACGACCAGTACGATCAGCCCCTCATTTTTCAGGATTTTGAGAAGCTGCTTGATGCTGGCGATGGTTGAATCGCTTTTTGTCGTCACCGATTTGTCGCTTCCCGGAAGATACCCGAGGTTAAACACAGCTGCTGCCACCTTGCCTGAGATGTCGTCAGGAAGCGAAGTGATGAGCTCATCATGGCTTTTTTGAATCAATGTCACCCGGTCTTTGTACTCGTTTCCAAGTCTTTCCGCAGTATGGATCAGCGCCTCTTCCTGGATATCAAAGGCATAGACATGTCCGTTTTCACCGACAAGTTCTGCTAAAAAATACGTATCATGTCCGTTTCCCATTGTCGCATCAATGACGATGTCTCCTTCGCCTGCGGCTGTTTTCAGCAGTTCTTTCGCATAAGGGAGGATCTTCTTGAGCTTCATGTGGCGATGCCTTCTTTCTCTTTGTTGAACCATTTCCCCTGATAGCTGCCGCGCCTTTCCAGTTCTCCATTGATGGCATTTAAGACTTCCCATTTATTGACGCTCCACATCGGTCCGACCATCAATTCGATCGGTCCGTCACCCGTAATCCGGTGAATGATCATTTCCGGAGGAAGAATTTCAAGCTGATCACAAACAAGCTGGACATAATCATCTTGCGAAAGGAACGTTAATTTTCCTTTTTCATACTGCTTCACCATTGGCGTTCCCTTTAACAGGTGAAGCAGATGGATTTTAATCCCCTGCACATCCAAATCGGCGACCGCTTTTGCGGTTTCCATCATCATGCCGCGGTCTTCGAGAGGCAGCCCGTTAATGATGTGAGAGCAGACGCGGATACCGTGTTTCCTCAGCTTGTTCACGCCTTCTACATAGCAGTCGAAATCATGGGCACGGTTGATCAAATCAGCCGTCCGTTCATGAACGGTTTGAAGGCCGAGTTCCACCCAGAGGTATGTTCGTTCATTAAGCTCGGCAAGATATTCGACAACATCGTCAGGAAGACAGTCCGGCCGGGTTGCGATTGAAAGGCCGACTACGCCGTCGAGGCCAAGGACCGTTTCGTATTTTTCGCGAAGAACGCTGACAGGAGCGTGCGTATTCGTAAATGCTTGAAAGTACGCCATGTATTTGCCGTCTTTCCATTTTTCATGCATTCTGTCGCGGACTTCTTTAAATTGGGTCAGCAGATCGTCGGCTCGGTTTCCCGCAAAGTCTCCGCTCCCTGCGGCGCTGCAAAATGTGCATCCGCCGTGTGCGACCGTGCCGTCGCGATTCGGGCAGTCAAAGCCTCCGTCAAGGGCGACTTTAAACACTTTATGACCGAAATGATTTCGTAAATGATAATTCCATGTATGATATCGTTTTTCACTGTTCGTATATGGAAAAGGGTTGTTCTGATGCAAACAAAAGGACCTCCTTTTAGTATTACGCATCCTAAAATTGTAGCAAATAAACACGATAAGAACAAACCGATTCCCAATTATTTTCTTCAATGATCACGGCTGTGATGGCCAAACTAATCACGATGGATTTTTCCATTAAGGAGGGGTTTTCTTTGGCTACAAGACAATCCGTCGGAGAGCACATCCAAAGAAGCGAAGATGCTTATGATTATGCTTTATCTCAATTTGAAACTGCAAGCAGGCAGGAACATTACAATGAGACAGAGTTCAGCGATGCGCAGCTGATGCTTGAAAACGCGGTCAATGAATTAAACAAGCTTTCGCTGTTTGCCAATGAGCAACAAAGGGAGGAAATTCACCGCAAAAGGCTTCAGCTGCAAACCCTTCAAAACAATATGATTCTGCAGAGATCGTATGAAAGATGAACCCTTTTTGAAAGGGTTCATTTTTTTGAAAAAAAGTGATTGACAAAAAAGGACGATGTATTTAATGTATTAGGTGTACTATATCGAGTAATACAATTAACACACACATGTAAAGGAGTAATACTCATGAGTGATAAACATAAAAAAATAACGCCGATGGTGGTCGTGGCGTTTATCATTGCCTGTTCGTTCTTGTTTGTTCTTGCGAAGCTGGGCTTTATAATTCAAGAAAATTTGGGATACGTGTTTTTTTAAAAGTGAATGACCTGAGATTGAACGAGAAAGAAGGGAGATAGATGATTCAAATCGATCCGAGAAGCTCTACCCCGATCTATGAGCAGATTATCCAGCAGATGAAAGAGCTTTGCTTAAAAGGGATAATCAAGCCTGGAGATAAACTTCCTTCTGTCAGAGAGCTTGCAACCATTATCATTGCAAACCCGAATACTGTCAGCAAAGCCTATAAAGAACTTGAACGGGAAGGAATAATTGAAACGTTGAGGGGGAGAGGAACGTATATTTCAGAAAACGCGAAAGTTACGCTTGATGAAGGGAAGATTGCGATGATTAAAGAGCAGTTAAAGCAGCTGATCATCGATGCGCATTACGCTGGGATCGACACTAAAAAGCTGCAGGAGTGGATGGCGGAAATCGACGAAGAAGTGAGAGGAGGGGAAGTGAATGATTGAGCTCAAATCTGTATCAAAAACGATTGACGGAAAACAAATACTCAAAAACATCTCCTTTAAGCTTGAGGAAGGAGAGATTTTCGGACTGCTCGGCAGAAACGGCTCAGGGAAAACGACGCTTCTCCGCCTGATTCAGCAAATCCTGCTGCCTGATGAGGGAGATATCTACTTCGGCAGCGTCAAGGTGAAGGACCATCCGCTCGTCAAGCGCAATATCGTCTATATGCCCGTTCAAAACACCTATTTCGAAAAATACAATTACAAACAGCTCGTCAATATTTTGCGAAACATTTATCCTGACTTTGATGTTACATACGCTAATGAATTAATGAACCGCTACGATATTCCCGAAACAAAAAAGTACAGGGAATTGTCTACAGGATTGAAAAAGCAAATGTCGCTGATCTTGTCATTTGCGATCCGGCCGGCGGTCATCCTGCTCGATGAACCGACAGACGGCATTGATGCCGTCACAAGACAAGATGTTCTCCAGCTGATGGTCGATGAAGTGGCTGAAAACAACACGACGATTCTCATCACATCCCACCGGCTTGAGGATATTGAAAGAATGTGCAATCGAATCGGTTTTCTCGAAGACAATACATTGTCGAACATCATGGATCTTGATGAACTGAAAGGCGATTTTATTAAAATCCAAATGGCATTTGAAGAAGATGTCAATTTGAAAATCAGGGAAAGGGAAATCCCTGTTTTGGATCACACCGGCGTGTTTTATACGGTGTTGATTCCGAAAGCAGACGATGTGAGCAAACAATTTCTAAAAAGTTTGTCTCCGAAAGTTTGGAACGAGCTTCCGGTCAGTCTTGAGGAAGTATTCATCGCAAAGTATGGAGGTAAGCGAAGATGGTAGACCGCGGACTTTTATATAAAGAGTGGAAACAGCATTTCTGGATTTTTTTAGTTGTGTTTGCAGCGGTGATGCTGAGTGAACCGTTTTCGATTTTAAATGATTATTTTCAGTATCAAGGATGTCTTGCGGAACAGAAAAAATTTCCCGATATAGAGTGCGTTTTATATAAAGATTATGAGATAAGCGGGGTCATGAGAATGTTCTGGATTGGCGGAGTCGCGCTTGCACTCAGCCAGATCGGGTTTGAACGGAGCAGAGGGACGCTTGAATTCACACTCGGCCTTCCTTATAAGCGAGGCGTCATTTTCAATACGAAATATTTCTTCGGCATTTCAATTCTTTTAACAGCCCAGCTATTATCTTACTTTTTATCTTATGCCTTGATTGTTTTATATAAGGTTGACGTCGTCCATTTCCATGAGTATTTTATCGGGTCGGTCATCTTCTGCTTTATGGTCTACTCGCTTGTTATGGCGGCGGGCGCGATAACCGGCAATCCGCTGGCCCAGCTGATCGTTGCATTTTCAACGTCGATTCTGCCGTATTTGCTGATCGGGCTTCCGTTGGCCAACTTTCGAATCATCCGGAGTTTCTTTGGAGGGCACCCTGCTTTCTTTTATGGTGAAACAGAACTATTGGATTATATAACGCCGATCATGTACCTCAACCAATTCGGCATTCAAGACGGCAGCCTGGCCTTTACGCTTATTCCGCTCGCCATGGGGATCTTGTTTTATATCATTGGCTATTTTTGCTTTATCAAACAGCAGCTTGAACGGAACGGACATTTTTTTCTCTGGAGAAAAATGGATCGCCCGATTCAAATTCTCGTGATTTTATTTGGCATCTGGGGATTCGGCACAGCCTCTGGCTCAAACCTGTTCAGCTATATCTTCGGTATGGTGATCGGTTCGGCAGTCGGATTTTTAATCAGTTACTTCTTGATTTTCAAAAAAATAAAACAGCTGTAATCCATAATGGAGAGGAGATTTACAAATGATCAGTGTAGAGCATATTCACCACTCATTTAAAGTCGGTAAAAAGGGGAGGGAAAATGAAATTAAAGTGTTAAAGGATGTCTCGCTTACCGTTGAAAAAGGCGAAATCGCCTGCATTGTCGGACGGAGCGGTTCCGGAAAATCGACGCTGTTGAACTTGATTTCCGGCTATATCGCCCCGACAAAAGGTAAGATCGTCATTGACGGTACGGATGTCACAAAGTACAGCGAAAAAGAATGGGCGGCATTCAGGCTTGAACATTTCGGCTTCATCTTTCAAAGTTTTCAGCTGATTCCGAGCTTGACGACTTACGAAAACATCGAACTGCCTCTGACTTTAAAAGGTGTTCATCCGTCTGAGCGGAAGCAGCGCGTCAATGAGATGCTTCACCGCGTCGGCCTTGAAAGCCACGCCGGACACTATCCGAATGAGCTTTCAGGCGGACAGCAGCAGCGCGTCAGCATCGCCCGCGCTTTGATTTTGAATCCGTCAATCATTTTAGCCGACGAACCGACCGGAAGCCTCGATTCCGAAACAGAGCAGGAAATCCTCGAATTCATTCGGCAGCTGAACAGGGAGCGCGGTATTACATTCGTCATCATCACGCACGATGACGAGGTGGCATCGATCGCCAAAACGAAATTTCAGTTATCTGACGGCGTATTAGAGAAGGGGGAAGAGACTGTTGAAGTTTAAGGATCAGTTGAAGTTCATTAGAAGAAATATGAAGAAAAACCGCCTGCGTGTATTCATGACCATTCTCGCAACAACGGTGGCCTGCGCGTTTTTAATCGTGCTCGCATCGGTCGGATTCGGCCTGCAAAAATCGCTGACTGAACAGCTGATGAAAGAGCAAATCGTGACTGAGATAAATGTTGTCGGAAAAGAAGGGCAAAGCGATCAGAAAGTTCAAAAGAAAGACTTGAAAGAATTCGAAAATCGCAAAGATGTGTCCGCGATTATCGAGCGCACGCAGGTGTTCGCACCTGCTGAAGCAAAGTTGGGCAACAGGACAAACAATCAAATGTCGAATATCACGATTACTGACATGGCTGCTGAACAAAAAGCCAATATTAAACTCGATCGCGGCCGCGTAGCGAAAACACCGAATGAAATCGTCGTCGGCTACCATTTCGGGAAGAATCTCTGGACGAAAAAAGAAGCCCAAGATTATGAAAAGCAGATGGAAAATAATGCTGAGGAAGTAAAAGAACCAAAAGGATACGCAGAAGATATTCTCGGCAAAACAATTGAATTAAAGATCTCAAAAATGGATGAAAAAACAGGAGAAGAAGGGAAAGCGAAAACATATGATCTGAAAGTTGTCGGAGTTACGAAAAAACCTTCTTATGAATGGGCAAGCGATTCAACAGTCTATGTCAGCAACGACATGCAAAAAGACATCACCGGATTTCTGAAGGCGGACAAAGACAGCGGCACGATCGAAAAAAAGCTTTCGGTTTACGCGGATAACTTTGAACATGTCGGACAGCTGACAACAGATTTGGAGGATGAAGGCTACTACGTCGATTCAATAACGAAAAAACTCGAAAGCATTAATCTTTTTTTCATGGCTTTTAAAATCGGTCTGATCTTCGTCGGAGTCATTGCCGTCTTGATTTCAGCGATCGGCATTTTCAACACGATGACAATGGCGGTTACAGAGCGGACGCAGGAGATCGGCATTATGAAAGCGATCGGGGCAAGCCCGAACGTGATCAGGAAAATGTTTCTGCTGGAAAGCGCCTATATCGGTATCTTAGGATCTGTTTTAGGTGTTATCATTTCATACGGTGTCAGCTTTTTAGTGAACAAGATTATACCACCTATTTTATCATCGGTTTCAGAAGGAGGAGCGAGTGCGGCAGACTTCAGCATCACCTTCTCGTACATTCCGGTCAGTCTTGTCCTTATCGCGACCTTGATCAGTGCAGGCGTCGCCATTCTTTCAGGCCTGAACCCGGCCATTAAAGCGACAAGAACGAACGTGCTGACAGCATTAAGAAGAGAGCTTTAAGAAAAAAGCCGGCGGTATGCCGGCTTTCAGCGTGTCGACAAACCCTCGCATTCGTTGTCAGGCCTGCGCGTCGGTGCTCACGAATAGGAGAAGGATCGGCGGCTAACCGCCCAGGCGTCCTGCCTGAACGCCGCCGTCATCACATCCTGTGAAAGTCAGCTTCCGATGCTCGGCCTTCCTAGACTGCAAGGGTTGGGGGTCACGCTGAAAGGATGACAAAATCCCAAAACTAAGAGCCGTTTTGGGATTTTGTCAACAATCTGAAAGCCGGCGGTATGCCGGCTTTTTTAACGTTTCGGAGGTCTGTACCCCGCATCACGCGCCTCCTGTTCTGTGCAGAACCAGCGGGCGACGTTTTTCGTGCGGTCATAATATGTACTTCCTGGTGTATGATAAATATGGTTGACGCTTCCTTTGATTTTGCACTCTTGTTTGCTTTCACCGCTGTTTTTCTTAGGGGAGGGCGCGCTGTTCCGGCCTGAGCGGTGGCGTTCTTTTCTTTTACAGTGGCTTCGGTACTGCCGCTTTTTTCTTCAGCCTTAGCCAGTTTTTCTGACAGCGATTTTGTTTTTTTCGTAAGCGAGTCTTTTTCTTTTGTCAGTTTTTCGTTTTCTTTTTTTAATGTGTCATTCTCCGTTTTGGCTGCCTTCAGTTTTTCGTTTGCTTGATTGAGCTGCTGCTTTAATGCGGTTTGCTCCTTTTGTACAGCGCTGTGTTCAGTTTTCAGTTCCTGAAGCTCGGTTGTCAGGTCCTCTGTTTTTGTCTCATCGATGGCATATGTTTCCTCACTGTAATAAGGCGCAGAGATGATCAGGAGGAGAAGTCCGCCTGCAAAACAAGGATAAAAGAGTTTTCTGGAAAACCTTTTGCCTGGAGAAAAGATTCTTCTGATCAAATGAAATACAAGGTAGCAGATGGAAAAAATAAAGGATAAAAACCCGATCAGCATGATAGATTCCATGATTCGTCTCCTTTCGTGTTTGATAACTATATTTTAGCTTAAAAAGAAAAAAATGTTTATACCAAAAAACTTCTTGCAAATCTAAATAT
Source organism: Bacillus sp. J41TS8 (assembly GCF_018333035.1). Lineage (NCBI taxonomy): Bacteria > Bacillati > Bacillota > Bacilli > Caryophanales > Bacillaceae > Bacillus > Bacillus sp. J41TS8. The sequence goes on along the minus strand of NZ_BORF01000001.1, from coordinate 588,123 downwards.
TCAAACGTAAAATAAAGAAATCATTTAAAAAACTGAATATGCAGCTTATAAAGAGAGATGGAGGGACTGGCCCGGCGAAATCTCAGCAACCTGCAGCAGAGCAAGGTGCTAAATCCAGCAGAATGTCAGGCGCATTCTGAAAGATAAGTTGAACAACTCTTTCAGGCGCTGAAAGAGTTTTTTTTATTTTGGAGGAGGAGATATACATGAACAAGATATTAAAATGGACTTCCGTGCTGGGACTGGCCTTGAGCATGGCGCTTCTGACCGCATGCGGAAACAATGCCGAAAGCGATGGTAAAACGATCAAAATAGGCGCTACTGCAGGACCGTATTACGATATGGTCAAAAAAGCGATTCAGCCTGAACTTGAGAAAAAAGGCTACAAAGTTGAAGTGGTCGAATTCACCGACTATGTACAGCCGAACACGGCGTTAAGCGAAGGCGAACTCGACGCCAATTTGTTTCAACATGAGGTTTTTATGAAATCATACAATCAAGAAAACAATAAACATCTTGCTGCACTCATTTCTGTGCCGACCGCTCCGATGGGTCTCTATTCTGCCAAATATAACGACTTGAACGATGTCAAAAACGGGGCGGAAGTGGCTGTTCCAAACGATCCGGCCAATGCCGCCAGGGCATTTTTAACGCTCCAGGATCAGGGGCTGATTCGGCTGAAAAGCGATGTCGACACATTGAAAGCCTCTGTGCAGGATATTGCGGAAAGTCCGAAAAAGCTGACATTTAAACAGCTTGAATCTGCCAATCTTCCAAGAGCGGTCGATGACCTGGATATCGCGGCTGTCCCGGGTAATTTCGCTCTCTCCGCTAATATGAAGTTGCAGGACGCGCTGGCGCTTGAGAACATGCCTGACCGCTACCGCAATCAAGTGGTAGTGGATGAAAAAAACAAAGACAAGCCATTCGCCAAAGATCTCAAAGAAGCGGTAAAATCCAAAGCTTTCGAAGATGCGATCGATCGGGAATTCGCCGGTTTCGGAAAGCCAAAATGGATGACGCAATCATAAAAAAATTCCCCCTTTAAAAAGGGGGTTTTTTATGTTGAAAATCGAAATCGTGTCAATTGAAAAAAATGGGCAAAACGAATAGAATCTAGAGGGAATGCTAAAGAGAAAGAAGGAAACGCTATGCCGCGCACATTATGGCTTTTGGTCATCGGAATGTTTATCAATGTCACAGGGGCATCTTTTTTATGGCCGCTGAATACCATCTATATCCATCAGCATTTGGGAAAGTCGCTGACAGCGGCCGGATTTGTGCTGATGCTGAACTCAGGGGCAAATGTGCTGGGCAACCTGTTCGGAGGATATTTATTCGATAAAATCGGCGGATTTAAAACGGTCGTACTTGGAATTGTGATCACGTTTGCGAGCCTTTCAGGCCTCGTCTTTTTTCACGAGTGGTTCCAATACATTCTTTTCTTAACATTGGCCGGTTTTGGATCAGGGATCGTGTTTCCGGCATGCTATGCAATGGCCGGCTCGGTTTGGCCGGAAGGCGGCAGAAAGCCGTTCAATGCTGTATACGTGGCGCAAAATGCAGGGGTGGCAGTTGGTTCAGCGCTCGGCGGAATTGTCGCGTCTTTTTCATTTACGTATGTTTTTCTGGCGAATGCGATGCTATATGCCGTCTTTTTCATGATTGCGATTTTCGGATTTAGACGCATCCGGTCTGAAAAAGCCATGCAGTCTTCTGTTTTGGATCATGCCGATTCAGTCAGCGGGAAATCTAGATTCTCCGCGCTTTTGGTTATATGTACGGGCTACCTGCTCGGCTGGGTCGCTTATTCGCAATGGTCCTCGACCATCGCTTCACACACCCAGGAGCTGGGGATATCTCTTGGGCAGTACAGCGTACTTTGGACAGTGAACGGGGCGCTCATTGTTTTCGGTCAGCCGCTGATCGGTTTTTTTGTGAAACGGTTTGCCGAATCGCTGAAAAACCAAATCGTCATCGGATTTGTCATTTTTATGATGGCATACGGAATTTTGTTTGGCGCTGAACGGTTTCCGGCGTTTCTTGCCGCGATGGTTGTGCTAACCATTGGCGAAATGCTTGTATGGCCGGCTGTGCCGACAATCGCCAACCGTCTCGCTCCGAGGGGAAAAGAAGGGTTTTATCAAGGGTTTGTCAACAGTATGGCGACCGGCGGAAGAATGATCGGGCCGCTTTTTGGCGGAATGCTGGTTGATTATTTCAATATGCAGCTTTTGCTCGCGGTTCTGCTCGTATTGCTGCTGTTCGCAATAGGAACGGCGTTTTTATACGACAGGAAGGAAAAGCAGCTCTCCGCTCAATCAGATGCATAAGTGGTATAGAAAAAATAGGTAATTGTAATTATATGAAAATGAATCGAAGGAATCAAGATTATCAACCAAATCTTCACATATAATGGAAGAAACAAGCTTTTTTTCTTCTCAGACAGAACACATTTTCTGTATGGTAGTATCGAATATCATCGCAAGGGGTCTAGGGGGGCTGCTCGATGGCCTGAAGTCGCTTGACTAAACTAAGGGCTTTAGGAAGGTGATGAAGATGCTGCATCAAGTTTTGGTTGCTTGTTTGATTGGAGGGATTATGGGGGTTCTCGGGCACGTTAAAAAAAGAGGGCGCCTCGAGAAACCGAGAACAACGAAACGATTCATTTACCTTGGATTTTTTGAAGATATTCTTGTCGGAATGGTTGCTTCTATTTTGCTTGTTTTATCTGCGGAACCTGATTCTGGAATTCAGCTTGTCGTGTTATCGATCATTGCCGGCTACGGCGGTGAAGCTGTATTGAGAAGCTTTGACTTTGTCAGAGAACAGCAGGCAAATGTACAGAACTCCGAACGGCAAAACAAATCTCCACACGATTAAGATCCTCACTCTTACCCTTTTTTCAGCACATTCCCATTGTATACAAACCTGCTTGCACTTATGAACAGAATTCTATAAAATACAGATAAGATTACGGTTACGGCAAGAACAGTGAAGAGGAGCAGTAAGAAGCCCATTTTGTTTCAGAGAGTTGACGGCTGGTGAAAGTCAATCAAATGAGCTTCCGAACTCGCCTCAGAGTTGCAGCAGTGATGAGCTGCTGCCGCGTATCTGCGTTACAGATATCAAGTGAGTGTGCCCCATGCACACTAACAAGGGTGGTACCGCGGGAAATCTCTCGTCCCTTCTTAGGGATGGGAGAGTTTTTTTGATTTTAGAATAATCTGAATATAACGCTGCCAGTCCCGTCCATACTTGAATACAAAGAAGCCGTACTCATATTCAAAGGAGGTTTTTACAATTGAGTTTTGACCATCAAACAATCGAGAAAAAGTGGCAGGACTATTGGCTTAAAAATAAAACGTTCGCCACGCGTGAAGATAAATCCAAACCGAAATTTTATGCATTGGACATGTTTCCGTATCCGTCAGGCGCAGGCCTTCACGTCGGACACCCTGAAGGCTATACGGCAACTGACATTTTGTCCCGCATGAAACGGATGCAAGGGTACAATGTCCTCCATCCGATGGGCTGGGATGCATTCGGGCTTCCTGCGGAACAATATGCGCTGGATACGGGAAACGATCCTGCCGTCTTTACCGAGCAGAACATTGACAACTTCCGCCGCCAGATCAGAGCGCTCGGCTTTTCGTATGACTGGGACAGAGAAGTCAATACAACAGATCCGGACTACTATAAATGGACGCAGTGGATTTTCTTAAAGCTTTACGAAAAAGGTCTCGCTTATGTAGATGAAGTCCCTGTAAACTGGTGTCCTGCGCTTGGAACCGTTCTTGCCAATGAAGAAGTCATCGACGGCAAAAGCGAACGCGGCGGCCATCCTGTAGAACGCCGTCCAATGAAGCAGTGGATGCTGAAGATTACCGCTTATGCCGACCGTCTGCTTGAAGATCTGGAAGAACTCGACTGGCCGGAAAGCATCAAAGAGATGCAGCGCAACTGGATCGGCCGTTCCGAAGGGGCGCATGTTCATTTTGCGGTCGACGGCACAGACGAAACGTTTACGGTTTTCACAACGCGGCCTGATACATTATTCGGTGCCACATATGCCGTTTTGGCTCCGGAGCACGATTTGGTTCAAAAAATCACGACGCCTGAACAGCAAGACGCGGTCGACGCCTATATCGAAGAAGTTCAATCAAAGAGCGACTTGGAGCGGACAGACCTTGCCAAAACAAAGACAGGCGTCTTCACAGGTTCTTACGCCGTCAATCCGGCAAACGGGGAAAAAATTCCGGTATGGATCGCGGACTATGTCTTGGCTACATACGGAACCGGAGCGGTCATGGCCGTCCCTGCCCATGATGAGCGGGACCACGAATTCGCATCAGCATTCGGGCTGCCGATCAAAGAAGTCGTCAAAGGCGGAGATGTTGAGAAAGAAGCTTATACAGGCGACGGCGAACACATCCATTCAGATTTTCTGAACGGCCTTGATAAAGCGGCTGCGATCGAAAAAATAATTCAGTGGCTTGAGGAAAACGGGAAGGGCGAGAAAAAGGTAACATACCGCCTCCGCGACTGGCTGTTCAGCCGTCAGCGATACTGGGGCGAGCCGATCCCGGTCATCCATTGGGAAGACGGCACATCGACTCCGGTTCCTGAAGAAGAGCTGCCGCTGATCTTGCCGAAAACGTCGGAAATCAAACCGAGCGGAACGGGTGAGTCCCCTCTTGCGAACATTAAAGAATGGGTGGAAGTGACAGACCCTGAAACAGGCAAAAAGGGAAGACGCGAAACGAATACGATGCCGCAATGGGCGGGAAGCTGCTGGTACTTCCTGCGCTACATCGATCCGAAAAACCCGAACGAACTGGCTTCCCCTGAAAAATTACAGGAATGGCTTCCTGTCGATATGTATATCGGAGGTGCGGAACACGCCGTTCTTCACTTATTGTATGCGCGCTTCTGGCATAAATTCCTTTATGACATCGGGGGCGTTCCGACGAAAGAGCCGTTCAAACAGCTTTATAACCAAGGAATGATTCTTGGTGAAAACAACGAAAAAATGAGCAAATCCAAAGGCAATGTCGTCAATCCGGACGAAATAGTGGAGACTCATGGTGCGGACACGCTCCGGCTGTACGAAATGTTCATGGGGCCTTTGGATGCATCGATCGCCTGGTCAACGACAGGACTTGACGGCGCCCGCCGCTTCCTTGACCGCGTATGGCGTCTGTTCATCGATGACAATGGCGGGTTAAACGAGAAGATCGTTGAAGGAGCCGGCGAAACGCTTGAGCGCGTCTACCACGAAACGGTCATGAAAGTAACAGACCATTTCGAAGGTCTGCGCTTCAATACAGGTATTTCTCAGCTGATGGTCTTCATCAATGAAGCATATAAAGCTGATCAGCTTCCGAAAGAATACATGGAAGGCTTCGTGAAATTGCTGTCTCCTGTTGCGCCTCACTTGGCTGAAGAGCTGTGGAGCCGACTTGGACATGAGGAAACGATCACGTATGAAGCATGGCCTGTCTATGATGAAGCAAAGCTCGTTGATGACGAAGTCGAAATCGTCGTTCAGCTGAACGGAAAGGTGAAAGCGAAGCTGAACGTTCCAGCCGACGCCGACAAAGAACAGCTTGAAGAGCTGGCGAAAAACAATGAAAAAGTAAAAGAACAGCTCGAAGGGAAAACGATCAGAAAAGTGATTGCTGTACCTGGAAAGCTTGTAAATATTGTCGCAAATTAATGGAAAAGCCCCTTCAATCCGAAGGGGCTTTTCAGCGTACCGACAAACCCGCGCATTCGTTGGCAGGCCTGCTAAGCCGGTGCTTACGATAGGAGAAAAGATCAGGCGGCTAACCGCCTAACACCGCCGTCACCACATCCTGTGGAAGACCGCTCCGATGCTCGGCTTTCCCAGACTGCAAGGATTGCGGGACAAAGGATGACAAAATCCCAAAACTAAAAGCCGTTTTGGGATTTTTTTTAATAATCTGAAAGCCCTGTCATTCCGCCGAAAGGATGAAAATATTTCAGCCGTTCGCTTCGTTTCAAATGATCCATGACCGCTTAAAATGGGAAAAAAGGAGATGATGATGATGCATTTTTCCGATTTTTCCGCCGCACAGGTCAGAATCGCCCGGCCTACAGACCGTTTTGACGAAATCGTTGCGTTTTACGAAAAGGGGCTGGGCCTGAAAAAGCTTGGCGGTTTTTCCGGACATCAAGGGTATCATGGCGTCATGTTCGGCCTGCCGAATGTCCAATATCACCTTGAATTCACCTCCCATATTGGAGGCAGCCCTTGTCCGGCACCGACCAAAGACAATCTGCTCGTCTTTTATATTCCTGATCAGAAGGAAATCAAGAGTATTTTAAAAAGGCTCGCTGATATGGGCCATCACGAAGTGCCGCCAGAAAATCCGTATTGGAAGGACAAAGGGGCAACAGTGGAAGATCCGGACGGCTGGCGGATCGTGCTGATGAATACCGAAGGCATTTAGATATAGGAACGTTATGCCTGTGCCCAGTCTCTTGCTTTCGTGCGGACGATATCTGTAAAAGCCGCCATTGCAGGAGAAAGCCATTTGTTTTTATGATAAGCCATTTGAGTGGAAAACAGGGCGTCGCGGACAAGCGTGCCCTGAAGCTTTCCTTCTTCGATATCAGTGCGCGTTGTGATCAAAGGAAGAAGGGATACGCCCAAACCGCACATCACGCACTGTTTAATCGCTTCGACACTCCAAAATTCCATCGTATGGTCGGCAATGACTCCCCTTTGACGTAAATACTCCTCAAAAAAATCACGGTAGCTGCAGCCGTGCTCCGTATATAAAAACGTTTCATTTGCGGTAAAAGTCAAATCATCAAGGGCCTTTTGTCCTGCCGGGTGTTCCTTTGGAAAGATGAACACCATCGGCTCATTGACCAGCTTTTCAACATGAAGGTCGTTTTCTTTCCGATCGTTGTCCAAAAGAAAAGCGACATCGATTTTTCCCTGCTTCAATTCATCTCTCAGCTGCCAGCACGTGGAAGACTTTAATGTGACCGTGACCTGCGGATATTTGTTAGTAAATTCGTGAAGAATGGCAGGCAATCTGTAAACCGTTAAAGATTCCGAGGCGCCGATGATCAAGTTTCCCGACGGCTCCTGATCGTTTTCCGGAATGTGCCTCGCTTTTTCATACAGTTCGACCATTTCTGCGGCATAAGGGAGAAGGTGTTTTCCTGCTTCTGTCAGCATCATTTTTTTCCCCAGCCTGTAGAACAGCGGCTTTCTTAATTCTTGTTCGATTGCTTGAACGTGCGAAGTCACAGTGGACTGCGCATATCCCAAATAATCGGCAGCACGGGTAAAACCGCCGATATCCACGATGGTTTTGAATGTTTTCAAATGTCGGATCTCCGTCTCGTCCATCTCCCTTTTATTTTGTATCGAAAAATTCGAAGTTGCAGATCGATAATATCTATTTTACTGATGAATTAAACAAGATTACAATCATTTTAAACGACTTTGCGAAAGGATTGTATCAGTATGAGAGAAAAAAAGCTTGGCCCTTTATTATTAAGCGGGCTGATGACGGGGCCTATTTTAGGGTCGGGAATCATTCTGCTGCCGCCGATGATTCATCAGACAGCGGGGGACTATGCGATTTTTGCATGGCTGTTGATGTTGGGAATCGGTTTTTTATTTGCCTGGATTTTTGCCAGATTGAGCGTCGAGTATCCGAATGATGCCGGGATTGCTTATGCGGCTGAAAAAGCGTTCGGTTCCCGTGTTAAAAAATTGGCAGTCTTTTATTTTATCATGGCTGCAAGCTTCGGCCCCGCCGCCGTATTAATGACGGCCGGCGAATATATTCATTCTCTTGCGGCCGGCACGGCATTTCCTGCTGAACTGTACGGCTTCATTTTTTTTTATCTTTTGTATGGTAGTCCTTTGCTTTAATCTTTCATTTGTCGGCATGGTTGCACTCATTTTTTCCACTGCCGCGGCCCTCATTCTGTTTGGAAGCAGCGCGGCTTCTGTGCCTTACTTTCGTGAGGGGCCGCTCGTAGACGGAACATTTCAGTTTGCCGATTTTGGCCGCGGATTGCTGCTGCTGTTCTGGGCATTAGTTGGATGGGAAATCGTCGGCAACTACAGCATGGAAGTGAAAAACCGCGGGAAAACGATTCCCCGGGCCGTCGTGATCAGCAGCCTGACGGTAACGCTCATATATGTGGCGACTGCGGCAGCTGTTCAATGGATTGATCCGGGGTTCTTCGCAAACGGACAATTGAAGCTGGCGATGATGCTGACGCCGTTGTTCGGATCTTTTGCATTGCCGGTGATCGCTGTGCTCACCGCTGTTCTCTGCATGTGCGCTTATTTTCAGGTGACAGGCGGAGCAGCCAGGCTGGTGGCATCGCAGGCCGGCGGGCTGTTTGCCCGCAGATCAAGGGGAAATCAGCCGATGGCAGCACTGGGGCTTATGTTTTTCATTCATACCGTCGTTTTTGTCTGCCTGATGTTTCACTTTCTTAATGTTGAGACACTGGTCCTGATCGCAAACGCCTTTTTCATCTGCAACTCGCTGTGCGGTCTTGCCGCTGCTTACAAGCTGCTGTCCGGTCGCGTTTACAAAATAGGCTGCCTCTTTCTCATGGGGTGCTTCTCGCTGCTTCTTTTGTTTTCATCACCCTGGATATTACTGTTTATCATGCTGACCAGCGCCTTGTTTGTGGTGAACTTCCGTCAACTTATCATCTGGAAAAAGGTAAAACGCCCTTTCAAATCGTATTAATGAATCAAACGGAAAAAAGAAAGGGGAACACGATGCGCAGTCAACTTTTCAAACTGCTCGGCGATTTGCCGGAGAAAAAAAGCATTGATGTGAGTACTCTTAAAATTGAAGAAAAGTCATCTTTTATCCTTGAAACGCTTTTGCTTGATTTAAATGGAATTGAAGCGGTACCGGCCTATTTTGCAAAACCGAAACAGATGAACGGCAAGCGGCCGGCCGTGCTTTACTGTCATTCACACGGAGGACGTTACGAAAGGGGGAAGGAGGAGCTGATTGAAGGAGCGGATTACTTGCAAACGCCGCCGTTCGCCGAGGAATTGACGGCCTTGGGATTTTCCGTGCTTGCGATTGACCATTGGGCTTTCGGAGACAGGCGGGGCAAAACGGAGAGTGAGATATTTAAAGAAATGCTTTGGACAGGACGGGTGATGTGGGGAATGATGGTCTTTGACAGCATCAGAGCCATCGATTACCTGAGCATGCGTGAGGACACAGACGAAAGCCGCATCGCTTCACTCGGCATGTCGATGGGAGGTCTGATGGCCTGGTGGACCGCTGCATTGGATGAGCGGGTCAGCGTATGCGTTGATATATGCGCTCAGGTGGACAGCGAAACATTAATTAAGACGCAGAATTTGGACCGTCACAATCTCTATTCGTATGTTCCAGTGCTGGTCAAGCACTTTTCAACCGCTCAAATCGAAAGCCTGATCGCTCCAAGGCCCCATTTAAGCCTGGTCGGAACCGCAGATAAACTAACGCCAGTTCAAGGAATTGACCTCATTGAAGAAAAGCTGTCCGATGTGTATAAAGAAAAAGGCGCCGGTGAACGCTATGAAGTGTTTCGCTCTCATTCAGGGCACTTCGAGACAGCCGGAATGAGGCATAAAGCGATCGGTTTCTTAAAAACATGGCTGTAAAACAGGAGGTGAATCACTGTGAAAAAGGTGACGATCATCGGAGGGAACGGCACGGTCGGCCGCGTGTTAGCGGGCGGATTGGCAGGCGAAGGATACGAGGTGACAGTGCTGGATTTAAAAGAACCGGATGAAAAGCCGGCTGTCCGCTTTGTCCGGGTGGATGCGGCAGATTACAATGAAGTCGTGAAAAGCATTCCTCTGAATACGGATGCGGTGATCAACCTTTTGGCTGTCAAGCCTACAGGCGATTTGCTTGACCGGCGGGAGTTTGAGAAAATGACGGATATCTTTTTTAAAGCGACATATACGATTTTGCGGGCGGCGGCGGAGCTCGGCGTGCCGAAGGTGGTATTTGCAAGCAGCAACCATGTGACAGATGTGTATGAAAAGAACGGTGATTCTCTGCTGGGGAGGAAGATCAACACGGATGACTACCCGCAGTCCAAAAGCTTGTACGGCTTGCTAAAATTGGCGTCCGAAAATCTCGGCTATCTTTTCTCGCACCAATCAGACGCCAAGGTTTCCGTGATCAATCTGCGGATCGGGACAGCCGCTGAAAATGAGCAAGAAACGCTGCGTGCAAAACCGAGGAGCAAAAAAACGCTGTTATCCCACCCCGACCTCGTCCAAATCTTTAAAGCCGCAATCGAATCCGGCAAAACATACGGTACATATTATGCTGTCAGCGACAATAAGGGGCGGCCGTGGTCGATCGATTCCGCCATTCGGGAACTGGGGTTCAAGCCGAAAGTCAGCACCTCAGACATCCTTGATGAAGACTGACGTATCATCTTCTAAGGTGATGATCTTTTTCTCCGCTTTTCTGATCCTGCTTAAAAAATGATTATAGACGCTCTCCTTTCTGTTTGCTACATTTTAGACACGATATCGTAATATTTTGACAGCGCTTACAAGGAGGGGGAAATGACGATCAGGCATTCTGCTGGAAGCCGCGTGTTTGACATATTGAATTATTCATTTTTAACAGGGTTCGGATTGGTTTGTGTGCTGCCGTTCATCCACGTTATTGCAGCCTCTTTTGCGACAGTGGAGGAGGTTATTTCGAAAAAGTTTATTTTAATACCAACAACTTTTTCGCTGGATGCGTACAGGTATATTTTTTCAACTGACATTGTGTACAGAAGCTTAATCATTTCTATTCTTGTCACAGCCGCAGGGACGGCGGTCAGCATGTTTCTATCCTCTTTAATGGCATACGGGTTGTCGAGAAAGGAGCTGATGGGAAGGCGCGTCCTCATGTTCTTGGTCGTGTTCACGATGCTGTTCAGCGGAGGGATGATCCCAACCTTTCTCGTTGTAAAATCGCTCGGCTTGCTCGATACCTATTGGTCTCTGATTCTTCCGACGGCCATCAATGCGTTTAACTTGATCATTTTAAAGAACTTTTTTCAAAACATACCGTCAAGCCTCGAGGAATCCGCCAAAATCGACGGCTGCAATGACATCGGAATTTTCTTCCGCATCATTCTTCCGTTGTCTTTGCCGGCGATTGCGACAATTTCGCTGTTTTACGCCGTCACCTATTGGAATACGTACATGCAAGCGATTCTGTACTTGAGCGATGCGACAAAATGGCCGATACAAGTTTTGCTTCGCCAGATTGTCATCGTATCAAGCGGTATGCAAGGGGATATGACGGAGATGGGGGCAGCCGCGGCGCCGCCGGAACAAACGATCAAAATGGCGGTCATTGTCGTTGCAACCATACCGGTGCTGCTCGTGTATCCGTTTATTCAAAAGCACTTTGCAAAAGGCGCTCTTTTAGGGTCAATTAAAGGATAAAAACGGAGGGGACAATATGGGGAAAAAATGGCTGATCGCGATTTTTGCGTTCGCGCTTTTGGCCGGCGGACTGTTTGGCTGTTCGAAAAGCGGAGCAGATCAGGCTTCTACAAAGGATGAGAAAGTCGATCTGAACTCGCCTTTGGACTTGAGCTGGATGGTAATCCTTTATCATCAGCAGCCGCCGAAGGATACGGCGATTAAAAAAATCGAGGAGCTCACCAATACAAAGCTCGATTTAATGTGGGTGCCTGATGCAGTAAAAGAAGACCGCTTAAACTCAGCGCTCGCCGCCGGAAACCTGCCGAAAGTCGTCACCATTCAGGACATTAAAAATTCATCTGTCATGAATGCGTTCAGATCGGGGATGTTTTGGGAGATTGGTCCTTATTTAAAGGATTATCCGAATTTAAGCAAGATGAACAAGCTGATCAATAAAAACGCTTCAATCGACGGAAAGCTTTACGGCATCTACAGGGAGCGCCCGTTATCAAGACAGGGGGTTGTCATCCGTAAAGACTGGCTTGACAACCTTGGGCTCGATATACCAAAGACGGTTGATGAACTTTACGAAACAGCGAAGGCATTTACAGAAAAAGATCCTGACCAAAACGGAAAGAACGATACGATCGGCTTTACCGACAGAAACGATTTGATCTACGGCGCCTTTAAAACATTGGGGTCCTATATGGGCATGCCTACTGACTGGGAGGAAAAAGACGGCAAGTTCACGCCTGACTTCATGACAAAAGAGTACATGGATACGATGAAATATATGAAAAAACTGTATGATGAAGGGCTGATCAACAAAGACTTCCCGGTTACGAGCAAAACGCAGCAGCAGGAGATGTTTTCACAAGGGAAAGCCGGCATTTATGTAGGAAATATGGTCGATGCCGTCAATTTAAGAGACCAGTCTGTCGATGATAAAATGGAGCTTGAGATCATCAATCGGATCAAAGGACCGGACGGAGAGGAACGAGTCTGGGCATCAGGCGGGCATAACGGAATCTTTGCCTTTCCGAAAACAAGCGTCAAAACAGAAAAAGAGCTGAAGAGGATTCTGGCCTTTTTCGACCGGATCGCCGAAGAGGATGTTTACAGCCTGATGACTTACGGGATCGAAGGGGTTCACTATAAAAAAGAAGGGGAAAAACAATTCAAACGAATTGATGAAAAACTGAAAGACTGGCAGGCGGAAATTCAGCCGCTCGTCTCTCTCGTCGGCATTGATAAACAATATTTGAAAAATACGGGAGATCCGCTCCGCATAAAATATGAAGAGCTGACAGAGGACAATAATGAGATCATCGTCTCAAATCCGGCCGAAAGTTTGTACTCACCGGCCGCATCTGAAAGAGGCGATGAACTGCAAAAGATCATTGATGATGCCACATATCAATTCATCCTCGGCAAAACGGATGAAAGCCAGTTCGAGAAAGCGGTTGAAAAATGGCGGACGAACGGCGGAGATCAAGTAATAGAAGAATATGAAGAGTCATTTAAAAAAGCAGAAAAATAGAAGGCAATCCCGGGAAGCCGGGATTGTCTTTTTATGCCGAATGAGTTTTCAGCTCGCGGTATTTGCCGGGCGTGATTCCTTCCAGCTTTTTAAATGAGCGGATGAAATTCTGCGGATTTTTGTATTTCAGTTTTTCAGAAATTTCTTTTACGGACAGCGTCGTTTCTGTCAGCCAGTTTTTCGCGACATGATGCCTGTAGGATGACAAGTATTCGCTGAACGATATTTTCATTTCTTTCCTGAAGATGCTGCTTAAATAGTTGGGGTTGTAATGAAGCCTTCCTGCGATCGATTCGAGCGTCAAGTCCGTGTCGAATTCCTGCTGGATAATATGGACGATTTTTTCTGAGATGTTTTTGTATTGCGATTCTTCTCTGATGCTGAGGGTATCGATCATTTTGACGATGATCTGCGCGTTCAGCCAACTTTCGATCTCCTCGATGGTCGTCAGCTCAAAGACGTCGTCGTACAGCATCGTATTTTCGTTCGGTTCAAAAATTTCGATTCCAAGCAAATGCATAAATTCAATCAAGTTGTTCAAGAGCCTTGCAATCGCTACCTGGCAGTGATGCGGATTCATGTTTTCAGAACAAATCGATTCAAGGAGAAGGTGAAGCTGTTCGGCCGCTTGTTTACGGTTGCACGTTTTAATAGCTTCAAACAGTTCATTTTGGATCTGCTTTGGAAACTGGGTTAAAAACGCTTTGTTACGGTCAAGATGCTCATAGAAAATCACCGCGTGTTTTCCTGATTTCAGACGGTATGTCAGCGCTTCAAGCCCTTCCAAATAAGCGCGCTTCGACATTGCAAGGCTTGTAAACGGCTGGCTGATGCCGATGCTGACGAACAATCCAAGCTCCTCATGAATTTTATCCCTGATGGATGATGCTGTATGCTCCAAGTCCTCCTGAAACCTGTCCAGCGGCTGTCCGCGGTTCAGCATGATGATGGTCTGCGTTTTATCAATGACAACCGGCGGGAGGCGCTTATTCTTGGGCACAGATCGTTCGACAAGGCTGTTGATCGCAAACAGCAGGACATCAAGATCCTTTTTATCATATGATGTGTCTTTCAATGTATCAATTTGCAAGGCAAAAAGGGACAGGTGGCTCCAATCTTCAGGGAAGCCGAGCCCTGTAAAGCGGTCTTTGATTTCTTCTTCGCTCAGCTTGCCGAGCAAAAGCCTTGTTAAAAAATACTGCTTCAGCTGGGTGACCTGCTGTTCGACGCGCACCTTCAGATCATGGTTTTTATTTTTCATCTCTTTAATATTCCGTTCAATCAGTTCAAATTCGTTTTTCGGTTTCTCCTGGCCGGAAGCGGCCCCCGCAGAAAAGCCTGAGACGGATTCGTACAAAACCTTGATCGGCCTGTAAAAATGACGAGAACCAAACCAGGAAAATAGGTATGAAAGCGCTAACAAAATGACGCAGATCGTAAACGTAAACCAGCCGATTGATGCCGTCTGCTGATAGAGTTCCGGAATGGTCGTTAACGAAATATATATCCAATTATTGTAATCTGATTTCTGGTATGTAATGTTATAGGCGGTGTCGTTGACTGTTGTATCAAACTGGCCGTTTTTTTCCTGATGCCGGCGGATCGTTTTGAAATAATCGTCTTGTTTGATCGATTGTCCAATCATTGACGGGTCTGAGTGAAGGATGATCCGTCCGTTGTCATCAAGCACCATCATGCTGTTTGTTTTTGAATGATGCGGCATGCGCTTGACAAGCGAACAAGAAGGAATGCTTGCGATCGCAAGGCCTCTGTTTTCCATGCTGTTCAGCGGAAGCTGTTTGACCAGATTGACGTTGTACAGGCAGTTGCCCGAAGCCCCTTCTTTTGTGGCGACAAGGTCGTTGTTTTTTTCAAGCACCCAGCTGGAGCGGCTTTTTAAGGCGTTGTAAAGCGAGATCGTGATGGCTTGTTTTCCTTGATCTAAAGGATATAAACCGGAATTGTTGATATACCACTTTTTTTCTTGGCTGATCAGCGTGATATCCGACAGATCGGTATCGAATGTCTGCAGTTCGTTTAATTCCTTGTTGATTTGGTTATACAGCTGAAAGCGTTCTGGTGTAATGGTGCGGCTGAGTGTCTGAATTAAAGGATAGGAACGGACGTAATTGGTGAAGGAATGGTCAACCGTTTTTAAAATATGCTCGATATTTAGCTGTGTCTGGCCAACGGTTTGGAGCTTTTCGTTTGTAACGTTTTGTTCAATGGTTTCCGCTGATCTCTGATAGGAAAAAAAGCCGACGATGATGACCGGAATGGTGCTCAGAACGAGAAAGAAGGTCACCAGCTTATAGTAAAACTTATATTGTTTTCTCTTCATAAATTCCCCCCCAACAAATCTTCGTTTGAGTTGTTCATATATAATTAATCCGACTTTTGTGTGAATTTGTCAATAATCATTTTCTAACCATCGTTTCATTTTATTAGGTTTTGCCGGCTGCCGGGCGAGGTGCGGCCGATGTGATGATATGATTGTAGATTTATTTTTTCATGGTGGGATAAAGTGAAAGCAAACATCACGAAGGGAGGCCGTTTATGAAAGCAGCCGATGTCCAGACCGGAAAAAATCCGGCCCATATTGTTGAAAAGAAACGAAAGACGCGTTTTTGGGAAAAGCTTCTCCAGCAAAAATATTTATATTTGATGATTCTGCCGGGACTGATTTATTTTTTGCTTTTTAAGTATGTGCCGATGTGGGGGATTGTCATAGCGTTTCAGGATTACCAGCCGTTTCTCGGCATAACGGGGAGCGAATGGGTGGGTTTTAAGCATTTTGAAAGGCTGTTCACCGAACCGACGTTTTTTATG
Organism: Bacillus sp. J41TS8; assembly: GCF_018333035.1. Classification (NCBI taxonomy): domain Bacteria; kingdom Bacillati; phylum Bacillota; class Bacilli; order Caryophanales; family Bacillaceae; genus Bacillus; species Bacillus sp. J41TS8. Next base: position 572,290 of record NZ_BORF01000001.1, on the reverse strand, counting down.
CTTCTGAAGAATACATTGATTTTGTTTTTCCTCAACCTTGTTGTATTCTTTCCGATACCGATTATTTTGGCGCTTTTATTGAATGAAGTCAGAGTCGCATTGTTCAAAAAGTTTGTCCAGACGCTGATCTATATTCCGCATTTTATGTCATGGGTCATTGTGGTATCGCTTTCATTCGTTCTGTTGACGGTTGACGGAGGATTGATCAATGAGATCATCGACTACTTCGGCGGAGAAAAGATCAACTTTTTGCTGAATGAAAGCTGGTTCAGGCCGATGTACATTCTCCAGGTCATCTGGAGGGAAGCCGGCTGGTCGACGATCATTTATTTGGCGGCGATTACCGCTGTCGATCCGCAGCTTTACGAAGCGGCGAAAATGGACGGGGCCAATCGCCTGAGGAGGATGTGGCATGTCACACTACCTGCGATCAGAAGCGTCATCGTTGTTTTGCTTATTTTGAAAATCGGCGATACGCTCGAACTCGGCTTTGAGCATGTGTATCTGCTTTTAAATGCAACGAACCGCGAAGTGGCCGAGATCTTTGATACGTATGTATACACGGCCGGATTAAAGCAGGGGCAGTTCAGCTACAGTACAGCCGTCGGTTTATTTAAAGCAGCTGTCGGTCTCATTCTTGTCATATTTGCAAACAGGATGGCGAAGAAGTTTGGAGAAGAAGGAATATATTAATATTTTTTGATGAAAGGAATTGAATGACATGAATCAATCTCTCATCACAAAAACGCCTCTTTACATTGCCGAAGAAGCGGCCAAAACAATAATGAAAGCGTATACACCAGAGGAGCTGCCGCCGGCCGGACGCTGGCACTACCATCAGGGTGTATTTCTGTGCGGCTTGATTCGCCTCTGGGAAGAAACGGGGAAAGAAGCATATTTCAACTATGTAAAAGAATACGCCAATGAGCTCATTGACGGCTGCGGGAATTTTTATTTCAGGAGGGATGAACTGGACGCCATACAAGCCGGACTTATCCTTTATCCTTTGTATGATGAAACGGGCGATGAACGCTACCGTAAAGCCGCCAAAAAGCTGAAGGGCCTTTTTGATACGCTGAATCAAACAGAAGAAGGCGGGTTTTGGCATAAAGATAAATATCCTTACCAAATGTGGCTTGACGGGTTGTACATGGGAGGGCCTTTCGCACTTAAGTATGCAAGAGCGTTCAATGAGCCTGAAATGTACGATGTGGTCATCCTCGAAGAAAAACTGATGAGAAAACATACGAAAGACTGCCGGACGGGATTGTATTATCATGCGTGGGATGAAAAGAGGGAAATGCCCTGGGCCGACCCCGTTTCAGGCTGTTCTCCCGAATTTTGGGGAAGGTCAATCGGCTGGTACGCGCTTGCACTGAGCGATATGATCGAACTGCTCCCGCAGGGGCATGACACGAGACAGGAGTGGACCCGGGTGCTTCAAGAGATGGTCAAAAGCATTGCCAATTTTCAAGATGAACGCACAGGGTTATGGCACCAGGTTGTCGATAAAGGCGGACTTCCGGACAATTGGCTTGAAAGCTCCTGCTCGTGTTTATATATGTACGCGATGACGAAAGGAGCTCGCATGGGCTATATCGATTCATCATATATTGATAGAGCCGCAAAGGCTTTCAAAGGACTCGTCGAAGAGAAAATCGAGCTGAGCGCAAAAGAAGGCTTGCTTTTAAAAGATATTTGCGTCGGAACTTCTGCAGGGACATACGATTATTATGTCGGGCGGGAAAAATGCACCAACGATCTTCACGGTGTCGGCGCATTGATCATGGCTCTTGTAGAACTTGAAAAGACCGGCCGCTTTTCCCGCGAGGCAGCGAAGTGAAGAACTTCGCTTTCTCCGTCCTTCTATTTGCAGCAGTGCTTCTTTTTTCCTCATGCGGAAAGGATGGGGGCGGGGGAACAGACGTATTGATCTTTTCGGATGCACCGGCTGAAATAAAGGAAAACGTCCAGCGCGCAGCCGGGAAAGAACAGCTCAACATCACCGTTTTCCCGGCTGCACCGGAAAAACTTCTAGTTGAAATTGCGGCGAAAGAAGGAGATCTGTTTATCGTTCCAGAAGACATGTTTAAACCTTTTTACGATCCTGAAGGACTTCAGCCATTGAAAGTTGCTTCGAAAGAAAAAGAGCCATACAGCGCTCTGGGCAAAAACGGGGACGTACAGCTGTATGCGGCTGTCATTGAAAAAGGAGAAAAACGTTTGAACGGCTATACGTTTCAGCTGAATACAGACATGGCAGCTTTCATACCGGTCTATGCGAAGAAAACCCCTGAAGCGATGGAACTCATCGAAGCGCTTCGCTGAAAATGAAAGGGGGAGGAACCGATGAAAACATATGCGATATGCGGTCTGAGCGGCCGCGCTTTTAACATGTTTATCGAGCCTCTAGTGGGAAAATACGGGGAAGAACACCGCATCGCCGCGCTCCTGGACAGCGATCCGCTAAGGGAAGAAGTCTGCAAAGACAGGTTTCCGGCGCTTCGTCCTGTCCCGTTTTTCAAGGAGAAAGCGTTTACCGAAATGCTTGATAAAATCAAGCCGGACGCCATTATTGTAGCAGGCCGTGATGATACGCATGTCCGCTATATATTAGGCGCTTTACAGGCGAATATCGATGTGGTCACTGAAAAGCCGATGGTGACAACGGCACGGGATGCGGCAGCCGTATTAAAAGCCGAAGCCGCGAGCAAAGGAAAAGTGACCGTTACGTTTAATTACCGCTGCAATCCGTACCACCGCAAGATCAAAGAGCTGATACTTGAAGGAAAGCTCGGCACGATTACGTCGGTTGACTTGAACTGGTACATCGATACGTATCACGGCGCAAGCTATTTTAAACGCTGGAACAGGATGAGAGCATACTCCGGCGGGCTTTCCGTCCATAAGTCAACCCATCATTTCGACCTTGTCAATTGGTGGCTTGCTCAAACGCCTCGCGAGGTTTTTGCCTATGGAGGCCTGTACTACTACGGACCCGGCGGCGAAATGAATCCTGAAAAAGGGGAAAAACGCTATTGCGGAACATGCCATGTCAAGAAGAATTGCCGCTATTATATGAGGTGGCAGGCAGGCGACCCGCAGGACGATCATGTCAAGACCAACGAAAGCCAGCATCTGCTCTATACCGATTACAGGCCTGACGCGTGTATTTTCGATGAAGAAATCGATATCGAGGACACGTATGCAGCCGTTTTGAAATACGACAAAGGGGCGCTGCTGAATTACTCCGTCCATTTTTCAGCCCCGTATGAAGGCTACCGGCTTGCAATCAACGGGACAAAGGGAAGGCTTGAAACGCAGGAATATCATGCGCCGGCAAGGGTTCCATTTGAAGTTCCCGAACAGACCATCGATTATTATCCGCTGTTTGAATCGAAAGAAACGATTCGCGTCGTCAGGCAGCCCGGCGGGCATGGCGGAGGAGATCCGCTGCTTTTGGAAGAGCTGTTTGGCGGAGGAGACCCGTTGAGGAATTACGACATTCTGGCCGGTGCCGAAGCAGGCGCCTATTCAATTGCAGCCGGCGAGGCATTATGGCGCTCCATCAAAGAAAAAAAGCCGATGGGAATCAGTGAACTTCTGTATACCCGGCAATATACATAAAGGGGGGGAATTCGTGGAACAAAGCGTCTCCATGGGAAGGGTGCTGAGTTTTTGTGAATGGGTGCTGAAGTTTTTTTACGCCAATCTGCTGTGGTTTGTTTTTACGCTGCTCGGCCTTGGCGTCTTCGGGTTTATGCCGGCGACGACTGCATTGTTTTCCGTGATGAGAAAATGGATTATGGGCAAAACCGATATTCCGATATGTAAAACGTTTTGGCAGGCGTACCGCGGCGAGTTTTTTCGTTCCAACGTCATCGGTCTTATTCTGGCGGCAGTTGGCATCATCATTTATGTTGACCTTGCTTTTATTTATCCGGAGCATTTCCTATTGCACGTTCTCCGGTTCGTCATTATGATTTTTGGGTTTTTGTTTTTAATTATGCTGTTTTATATGTTCCCGCTGCTCGCCCATTTCGATTGGAAGAAGCGGATGTATTTTAAGTTTTCGCTGATTCTGGGCATATCGTATTTACAGTATACATTAACAATGATGGCGGTTGCTGCCGTGCTTTATATCGCTTTTGCCTTTCTGCCCGGAATTGTTCCTTTTTTCAGCGTCAGCCTGCTCAGCTATGCGGTCATGTGGCTGGCATATCAAGTATTGAAAAAAGCGGAGGCCGTAGAACAGAGGGGAACTGTCGTAACGACAAGACACACCTGAACCTTTGCTTCAGGTGTGATGAGAGGAGATGGCCCACATGAGTGAAGAATTTGAAAAACGATATCTTCACTGGATTGATCAAGCTGTAAAGGAAAGCGAAAAGAAAGACGACTTCAAGTCCCTCCCCGGTTTTGGAAGACCGCTCAGCAAAGAGGCGCTCGAAGGGGATGCGCTTTCGTCAACTCTTAAAAACGCCCGTTATCTGCCGGAGTGGCTGAAGCTGCAAAAGGAAATTAAACAAGAGATTGAAAAAGCGATCAAATCGAATCAGCGCGAAGCGCTGATCGATGCCATCAACCTAAAAATTAAAAAATACAACCTCACCTGTCCGAACCAATTCCAAAAAGGCCTTGTTTCAGCCAAAAACCTCGAAAGCCAGCTCAAATATTGGAGCTGATGCCACTCCTTGCACTTATTCATAAAAATAATTGCCAATAACAATTATTTTCTGTAAAATAAAGTTAATAAATGTAATTTTTGTGTTTTTAAAAAGAAGAAAGGATGAATGAAGAAGTGGAAGCGAAAGCGGCATACGAAAAAGCGGCCGGGCTCTTGAATCAGTGGTACACCATGATCAAGCGCCATGAAGCGCTCCAGGCTGTATCTTTGAGATACGAGATCCGAAACCTGCTCTCTAAAATGGAGAAAAACAGAGATTTGGAGCTCTATTTTCAGCTTTTGGACTACCGCTGCAAATTGATGATGGAGCAGTTTGCAGAATCAGCCGAGCTCTTCCGGAAGATTAAAAGGCAGAAGGAAACGGTTAAGAACGCGGATGACATCATTCAGTACTATTTTTTCTTTTTTTCAGGCATGTATGAGTTTTATGAGAAAAACTATCTTGAGGCGATCAGCTGTTACAAAAAAGCGGAAATGAAGCTGCATAAACTGACCGATGAAATTGAAAAAGCGGAATTTTACTATAAGCTCGCGACTGCCTACTACCAAATAGATGATCATTTCAGATCGTTGAACTACTCCGAAAAAGCGCTCTAACTTTTCAGCAAGCATAAAGAATACATAGACAAAACGATCGGGTGCGAAATGATTCTCGGGTCGGTTCAGTTTGAACTGTTCCGCATCAAACAAGCCGAGGAACACTACGGCCGGGCGCTTGATCAGGCCGTTTCCCTCCAAAACCGGCGAATCATCGGGCTGATCTATCATAATATGGGTCTGAACTACGCCAAATGCAGCATGCCGCTTTTGGCGGAGGAGCACTTTAGAAAAGCTCTTTCAATCGGTGTCCATGAGCAATCGGTCTTTGGCATTAACACCCTTTTTGAGCTGTCCCACCTCATGTACAAAAACGGTTCTCCCGAAGAAGCGAGACGTCTCTGCAAAGAGGGATTTACCAGAGCGGCGGAACAAGGGGAGGATGAATACGCGGCGAAATTCAGGCTGATTTTCGCCCTGTATGATGCGGGCCATCCGCTCGATATTGAACTTTCGCTTGAATACATGAGCGATAAACGGCTATGGCCTCATGTTGCCGAACTGACAAAAGATATAGCCGATTACTACATGAAGTCCGGCGACTATGAAAAAAGCGCGCTTTACCTGGAAAAATCGCAGCATGCCAAGAATCAAATATATAAAATGAAGGAGGGGCTCATATGAAAAAATCCATTTGTTTTTTCACCGTCATGCTTGTTTGTCTGATAGGGGGAAGCTTCACAGCCGATTCTGCAGCACAGGACGGATCGTTCCAGACATTGGGGAAATCAGTGTTTCCTGACAGTGGACGATAGAGAAAACCTGCTGAAATAGAAATTGCCTCCCGACTTTTGCTATAATAGTCTCACCTAAAGGCAATTGAAGGGAGCAGTAACGATGACGATAAAAGAGATTTCGGCTGATGAGCTGAAAGACAGGCTTGCAAAAGGAGAAACGCTGAACATTATTGACGTCAGAGAAGATGAAGAAGTGGCTGAAGGAATGATCCCTGAAGCCGTTCACATTAAAATGGGGGATATTCCTGAAAAACTCGATGTCTTCCAAAAGGAGCAGCCTTATATTTTTGTCTGCCGATCAGGCAAGCGCAGCGAAAATGTCTGCCTCTATTTGCAGGATAAAGGCTTTGATGTCACCAATATGGTCGGCGGCATGCTCGAATGGACCGGAAACACAAAGCCGAAAACAAAATAAGCGGGTCCGGCTTCTTATCTGTACAGATAAGAAGTTTTTTATTTATCACATGTCAGGAAACGCTCGGAGCCTCCTGCCGGCGACCTTCAAGGTTCTTTCGATCAGGATTTTAAGCATAACTTCGGCTGTGTGCGAATACCTTTCATTATAGAAAGGAGAGAGCGTATGCTGAAGGTAGCCGTATTTGATGAAGAACACGAAAAAGATTTGCAGCATGAGATCAATGAATTCTTAAAAAAGCTGTCGGAAGACCAGCTGGTCGATATAAAATATGACGTATCAGCCGCATGCGATCCTCAAGGCGAACAGCTTTATTGTTTTTCGGCGCTTATTTTATACAGGACATAAAAAACAGCTCTTCAGAGAGAAGAGCTGTTTTCGTTTATGCTTTTTTCACCCTTGGGCTTCTTGGCTTCTGGAATTTCTCAGCCTGTTTAATTTCTTTCCGCTCTTGTGACAGAGATTTATACAACGATACAAGCATGAAAATCACGACGACTGAGAACGGCAGTGCGGCCAGGATGGCGGTGTTTTGCAGGGCCGATAGTCCGCCTGAATACAGAAGCGCCGCAGCCATTGCTGACTGGATGATTCCCCATGATATCTTGACCGAATTCGCAGGATTCAGTGAACCGTAAGTCGTTTGCATGCCGAGAACAAATGTTGCCGAGTCTGCGGAAGTGATAAAGAATACGGCAATGAGCACCAAGGCAATGATAGATGTAATCATCGCCAGCGGATAGTGGTCAAACATGCCAAACAGCATCGTGTCTGAAGACAGTTTTGCAATGTTAAAAGTCCCTTTTTGCTGAAGATCCATCGCTGAAACCCCGAAAATTGAAAACCATAGAAACGCCAGCACAGTAGGGGCAAACAATACGGCAATCAAAAATTCCCTGATTGTGCGCCCCCTTGATACGCGGGCGATGAAAATACCGACAAACGGCGACCAGGAGATCCACCAAGCCCAGTAGAAAATCGTCCATGAATTGATCCATTCACGGCTGTCCGGATCATTAGGCGCAAGGCGGAAGCTCATTTGCACCACGTTGGAGATATACGTTCCGATCGTGTCCGTAAACGAGTTCATAATCAACACTGTCGGTCCCACGAACAGCATAAAGATCATCAGGATGCCGGCCAGCACCATGTTCGTATTGCTCAAGTACTTGATGCCTTTTCCGATACCGCTCCATGCGGAAACTAAGAACAGCACGGTAACGACTGCAATAATTGCCAGCTGCACTTGAAAGCTGTTCGGTACTCCGAATAGATAATGGAGTCCGCCGTTGATCTGCGTGGCGCCGATTCCGAGACTAGTCGCTACACCGACGACGGTTGCGAAGACAGCGATGCAGTCAATCCCTTTTCCAAGCGGTCCGTTGACTTTGTCGCCGAAGACCGGAAACAGCGTCGCGCTGATCAAGCCAGGCGCGTCTTTTCTGAATTTAAAGTACGCGATGCAAAGAGCAACGATCGCATAGATCGCCCATGCATGCAATCCCCAGTGGAAAAATGTATACCTCAGAGAATCTCTGAAGGCCTGGGCTGTTTCTGTTTCACCTGATGGAGAGCTAATGGCAAAATGGCTGATCGGTTCAGCCGCGCCATAAAATACGAGACCAATGCCCATACCTGCGCTAAAAAGCATGGCAAACCAAGATAATCGAGAGAATTCAGGTTTTTCTTCAGGTTTCCCTAATTTGATCTTTCCGATCGGACTGAAGATCAAAAAGATGCTGAATGCGACAAACAGAGAAACCACCAATAAATAATACCATCCTAGTGTGTTCGTAACATAACCTTGAATCGAAGTCGTTAACGCCTGAAGGTTATCAGGAGCAACGATTCCCCATAATACAGCTGCTGCTGTGATAACAATCACAATCCAAAAAACGCTTGAAATATTTTTCAAAATCATCCTCACCCTCTAATCATTTTTCGTCCTTACTCCCATCATTATGTTTAGTATGAGTTGCACATATAAAATTCATTCTCTCTCAGGAAGTTTGACCTAGCTTCCCCTATTACCCCACAATCAGGTGAAACAAAACTCTTTAACCGTAACATACTTTTCAAAAAAGGCACAAGTCTCAGCACTGCGCTGAAACTCTGCCATTCCACATTTGTCAAGGGTTTGGAGCAATTTTATTTTTTTCTACGGCAAAGTGAAAATCCGCCTGCATTCATGCCTGCAAGTCTGCCTGTGACAAGCGCGGATGTGATATTGTACCCGCCCGTATAGCCGTGAATATCGAGGATTTCCCCGCAGAAATAAAGCCCCTCCTTTTTTTTGGACGCCATTTTTTTAGGATCGATTTCTTTTACGGAAACCCCTCCGCCGGTCACAAAGGCTTTGTCAAGCGAAAGAGTGCCGTTCACGTTGACGGTAAACTCTTTACAGTCTTTGACGAAAGCTCTGAAACGGTCTTTGGAAAGGGATGAAAACGTTTCAGAAGGATCAATCTTGTTGCGCTCGAGAAGAAACAGCAGATACCTTTCCTGCATCCAAGGCTTCAGCATGTTTTTGAGTGATTTTTTCGGAGCGTCCTTTAATTCTTTATGCATGTTTTGAAAAAGCTGTTCTTCATGAATGTCAGGGAACAAGTCGATTTTCAGCCTGACTTTTTCCTGCTTTTTCAACTCTTTAACGACAAATTGGCTGCACCTGAGGACAGCGGGCCCAGAAAGTCCAAAATGGGTAAAAATCATATCCATTTGGTGGGTGATGACCGGTTTTCCTTTTTTGTTCAATACGCTGAGAGCGACGTTTCTCAATGATAGGCCTTGCAATGTTTTCTGCTTGATAAAAGGCTCGTCAGACGTAACCGGAACTTCTGTCGGGAACAGTTCCGTAATCGTATGGCCGGCTTTTTCCGCCCATTCATAGCCGTCTCCGGTCGATCCTGTATGCGGGACGCTTTTCCCGCCGACAGCGATAACGACAGAGCCCGCTCCAATTTGTTCGCCGCTGCCTGTCACGATCCCGCACGCTTTTTCTTCATTGTATAGGACTGTTTTCACTTTTTCGTTTGTCTGCACGCTTACATGAAGCTGTTCAAGCCTTGTTAAAAGTGCATCAACTACGCTCTGCGCCTTGTCGGAGACAGGAAACATTCTTCCGTGATCTTCCTCTTTCAGCTTGACGCCAAGGCGCTCAAAAAATTTGATGATGTCCTCGTTGTTAAATTCAGAAAAAGCGCTGTACAAAAAGCGTCCGTTTCCGGGAATATGCCGGATGATCTCATCAACCGGCAAGCGGTTCGTCACATTGCACCGTCCGCCTCCCGAAATGGCCAGCTTGCGGCCGAGTTTGTTTCCTTTGTCAATCAAAAGAACGTCCGCCCCCTGTTCACCGGCCGCGATGGCGGCCATCAGCCCGGAGGGGCCTCCGCCGATGACGATGACATCAAAATACTTCATACCAATATCCTCAACTTTCCTGTCTTGTAGAGCCTGCATTCTGTGCAGGCGGGAGGGATTTCATCAGATAATATCCGCGCTCCATCTTCTTATTATAACGAAAGATCGGCAGGATGAAAAAACGTTAAAACATGGGGATGTTAAAATTTAGCCATGTTATTATTACCTGAGTAATGCGCCTGTATGTTAAAATAGAAAAGTTGAATCTATTGAAGAAAAATGGTGATTGGGAACATGTCAAGCAAACTGTTAAGAGGCACCTTTGTATTAACGCTTGGTACCTATATTTCAAGGATCCTCGGAATGATTTACTTGATTCCGTTCGGAGCCATGGTCGGTGCCACCGGCGGTGCCCTGTTCCAGTACGGTTATAATCAATATACGATTTTTTTAAGCATTGCGACCATGGGATTTCCAGCGGCCGTGTCCAAATTTGTTTCAAAATATAACTCGATGGGCGATTATGAAACAACGAGAAGGATGCTGCGCGCCGGAATGTCGATGATGCTCGTCACAGGCATCATTGCTTTCTCCATTCTATATTTGTCTGCCCCGTTTTTTGCGGAGATGGCTCTCGGCGGAACAGAAAACAACGGGCTGACGATTGAACATGTCGTGTATGTCATTCGCATGGTCAGTCTCGCTTTACTTGTTGTGCCGATCCTGGCGCTGATCAGAGGCTTTTTCCAAGGTCACCAGATGATGGGGCCGACAGCCGTTTCACAGGTCGTTGAACAAATTGCCAGAATCGTCTTTCTATTAACGGCTACTTATTTGGTGATCAAAGTATTAGACGGAGGGCTTGTCGTAGCTGTCGGCTATGCGACTTTTGCGGCTTTGATCGGCGCATTCGCCGGGCTGTTCACGCTTTATTTTTCCTGGCAGAAAAGAAAAGGGGCGCTTTTGGCGCTGAAGCCGAACCTGGTTCCTTCCGCCAATATTACGTACCGGCAGATGTTTAAGGAGCTGTTCAGCTATGCCGCCCCATACATCTTTGTCGGATTGGCGATACCGCTTTACCAGTACATTGATACGAATACGTTTAATAAAGCGATGATTGCAGCCGGCTATCAAAACATCAGCCAGGATTTGATGGCGATCGTGACGCTGTACGTGCCAAAGCTTGTGATGATACCGGTATCTCTCGCGACGGCATTCGGCCTGACATTGATCCCGGCGGTGACTGAAAACTTTACCAACAAAGATTTCCCTGCTTTAAATAAACAGATTGATCAGGCGATGCAGATCATTCTTTTTATCGTTCTTCCTGCATCAGTCGGTATGGCTCTTTTATCGGGTCCGGTTTACACGTTCTTTTACGGCTCGGAAAGCCTGCTCCCTGAAATGGGACGAGATATTTTGTTCTGGTACGCGCCCGTGGCGCTGTTATTCTCGCTCTTTACCGTCAACGCTGCGATTTTGCAGGGGGTGAACAAGCAGAAATTTGCGGTTGTCAGCCTGATGATCGGGATTGTAATTAAAATCGGGCTTAACGTTCCGCTCATCAAGCTGTTTCAAGGAAGCGGATCGATTTTGGCAACGGCGCTCGGCTATTCAGCGTCACTCCTGTACGGATTTATTATGATTAAACGCCATGCCGGCTATTCGTATCGCAAACTGTTTAAACGGTTTTTGCTGATGCTGATCCTGACGGCGGTCATGGGCATCATGTTGCTGCTTGTTCAGGCGCTACTCAGTCTGTTTATTTCATATGAAGGCGGGCAGATCAAATCTGCTGTCGTCATTTTCATCACAACCGCGGTCGGCGGATCGGTTTATCTGTACTTGGCTTACCGTGTGAAACTGCTCGAAAAAATGTTCGGTCAGCGGTTGAATCGCTTTTTCAAAAGAAAGGCCTCCTAAAAAGGGCTTTTCTTTTTATGTAAAAAAAGGGAGTGTCTTCATGAGATTGGATAAACTGTTGTCAAACAGCGGCTACGGTTCGAGAAAAGAAGTCAAAAAAATGCTGAAAAACGGGGCGGTGCGGGTGAATGATCAACTGATCAAAGACGCAAAAGAGCATGTAGACCCGGAATCAGACGACATCACGGTTTACGGCGAACCCGTCGTTTATCAGGAATTTATTTACTTGATGATGAACAAGCCGCAAGGCGTGCTGTCAGCGACAGAAGACAGCCGCCAGGAAACGGTTGTTGATTTGCTCGATCCGGAGCTGTTGAGGTTTGAGCCGTTTCCGGTCGGAAGGCTTGACAAGGATACCGAGGGGCTGCTGCTTTTAACGAATGACGGCCAGTTGGCACACCAGCTTTTATCGCCGAAAAAACACGTGCCTAAAACGTATGAAGTACATGTCGATAAGCCGATTGATCAGGCGGCTCTCGATCAGCTTGAAAAAGGGGTCGATATCGGTGAAGGATATGTCACAAAACCGGCTGAAGCGTCGCTTTTGGCAAGCAAAAACGGCGTGGAACGTCTGCTTTTGACAATAACGGAAGGAAAATTTCATCAGGTTAAAAGAATGCTGAAGGCGGTCGGCCGTGACGTCATCTATTTAAAGCGGCTGAAAATGGGGGATGTCGATCTTGATGGAGAGCTTTTGCCGGGGGAATACAGAGAGCTCTCTGAGCACGAGCTTGCCGCATTGCAAAACAAAAAGACACTCTGATTCGTCGAGTGCCTGTAGAGCTGGTTTATGGGGCATCAAACTTCATCGGGTTTGATGCTTTTTATGTTTGATGGCTGTCCTATATGATATTCAGCGCTAAAGTTCAATTTTTCAGAATATTACTATGAGGAGATTTTCACTTTTTTTCTTGTAGTCTCCCATTTGCCTCTGCTGGGGCTGTGTACTAGATCGTTGTATGCCAACACATTCAGATCACGCTGGATTGTTCTCGGTGTAGTGCCAAATTCATCAACCAGTTCCTGGGTTGTAACGAGTCCTTTTTCTTGAATGAACATGTATACTGATTTGATCCTGGTTAGCATTCGGTTTGTTGAAGGTTTCAAACAACCACTCCCTATCGTATGATCGAATGGACTTGACTACCACAACTTACGACTCCAAAATGCAGCATGGACGGTTAGCGACCATTTCTTGAAAATGATCAATAAATATTATACACGATCTCTTTGCCAAATATCCAGAAAAAAGCCGGAGCCAAATTAATGAAAAAATGAAAATCGTGAGCAGAACATGCAGTACGATCACGTTTTTTTGCCAAAAAAATTTTAAACTTTTTCTAGCTTCATACGTAGTAAAAGAGAGGTGGTAAAGATAATGAAATTAAAAGTGCATATTGAAAAATCCGGTTATGAAGAAAAGGAATCGGCGATCGAAAATATATCGTTTACTGTGGGGGAAGGCGAGCTTGTCGGATTAATCGGACCGAATGGAGCGGGGAAAAGCACGACAATTAAAACGATACTCGGTTTAACAAGGCATATGGCCGGGCAGGTTGAATGGGCTGAAACGTCAAACTATGCATACATACCTGAACAGCCCAGTTTTTACGACGAATTGACTTTATGGGAGCATATCACGGCTTTAGGGACGTTTTTGCAGGAGGACGAGTCCTCGTTTTTGCCGAGGGCGAATCGGCTCATCGAGCGATTCTCGCTGGAGCATGCGCTTCATGATTATCCGGGGAGCTTTTCGAAAGGGATGCAGCAAAAGCTGATGCTGATCCATGCTTTTCTCATGCAGCCTGATCTATATATTATCGATGAACCGTTTATCGGGCTCGATCCGATCGCAAGCCGCCTCTTTTTGGATATGCTGAAAGAAGAGCAGAAGCGGGGAGCGGGTATTTTGCTTTGTACGCATGTGCTGGATACCGCCGAGAAGATCTGTGACCGTTTTTTGCTGATTTCAAATGGCCGTCTGATGCTGGAAGGTACGCTCGAAGAGCTGCAGGAGAAAACCGGCCTTTCGGGTGGCTCGCTGCTTGACTGCTTTTACTTTGCTGTAAAAGGTGCGCCCGCATGAGCGGCCGGGCTCTGTTTATCAGCAGGCTGAAAGCGGACTGTCTTTATCAGCTCCGGATCATCAAACTGGTCATCGATTGGACGGTTGCGCTGTATATTGTACTGCCTGCGGCTGGAATCGGCGTTTATCAATATATCAAATGGCTGAATGGAGGGTCGTTTGATAACGGATGGCAGGCCGGATTGATTGTGCTTGCTCCGGCCGTTTTTACGCTGTTTGGGTCTGTGAGGACATTTTTAATGGAAGCTGATCAGCTTTATTTGTTGCAAAAAAAGACACTCGTGCTGGACATGAAAAGGTGCGGCTATTTATATTGTCTGTTTATCCAGTTTTGCAAATGGCTGTTGGCGGCGGCCGTGTTTACTCCTCTGTTCGTCAGACAATTTGGGATTGAACTGCCCGCTTGTCTCGCCGTATTCTTTTTTTATTTCTGTCTCAATTCCTTGATCACCGTCTTGAAGAGGCGGAACATCGGATGGCAGTACAAGCTGAAACACCGGGTGCTGAACGCCGGACTGATCTTTTTCGTGTGGCTGTCGGCTTGTGCAGTTGTTTTGTTGTTTTCCTGGCCGGTTGTACTCTTGAGCGGCATGGTGCTGTCTGCGGCCGCGCTGAAGACCGCCTGCGGCACTCTCGGCAACATGTATCTATTTTATGAAGAGGTTGAATGTGATAACAGAAGAAAGCTGAGACTCGCAAAATTTTTCCTGTCGCTGAACCTGGATGGAAGCGTGCCGAAGCAGGGGAAACGAGGGGCAAAAAGGCCGCGGCTGTTCTTTAAAAAATCTCGGAACATCTTTAAAGCCCGTACAGTGCAAAATGGCCTTAAGGAAATCTTTTTTAAAGTGATGCTGCGCCATCCGGACTATAAAAGACAGCTTATGCAAATGATCGGCATTTTTACGGCGCTGATCATGGTTGGACCGATCTGGATGAAAGCGGGCGCTCTCCTGGTTTTTGCCTTCGCTTATCGAAGTCTGTTGTCCGTCCATTTTGACAAGGTGATGGAACGCGTTTTTTTGCTGGGGGCAGACAAAGAAAGCGACGCTTTTTATGAAGCCAGGCGGAATTCCATTGACTGGTTTTTCTATCCGGGGTTAATCTGGTGCTGCCTCGTCATCGCGCTCAGCCTGATGCTGAAAACCCCGTCTTTTTAAAAAAGACGGGGTTCAGTCGTTTAATGCCCTTCCAAAAAGAAGAGGTGTATGAAAAAGAGAACGGCAAACACGAAGACAAGCGGATGAATTTCGCGCCATTTGCCTTTCGCGGCTTTGACAATCGGATAAGAAATAAACCCGAGGGAAATGCCTGTCGCAATAGATGATGTCAGCGGCATTGTCAAAATGACGAGAAAGGCCGGGAATGCTTCGTCAAGCTCTTTCCAGCGAATGTTGGTGACAGCGCCGATCATCATGCTTCCTACAATGATCAATGCCGGCGACGTAATCGCCGAGATCCCGGAGACCGCGCTCACAAGCGGGCTGAAAAACAGCGCCGCTCCGAAAAGCACAGCGACTGTTAAAGACGTAAGCCCTGTTCTTCCGCCTGCGGCCACCCCTGCGGATGATTCGATATAAGCGGTCGTCGGGCTTGTCCCGAACATTGCGCCGATCGTCGTCGCTGTCGAATCGGCAAGAAGGGCTTTTCTTGCATTCGGCAGTTTGTTGTTTTTCATGAGTCCGGCTTGTTCGGCGACACCGATCATCGTTCCTGTCGTATCAAAAATCGTGACGAGCAGGAACGAGAAGACAACCGAATAAAGGCCGTAGTGGACGACATCTCCAAAAGCGGCGAAAGGGTTTGTGACGATCAGTTTTTCCGGCAGATGAGGCATTGACAGAATCCCTTTGGTAAACTCAAGCTGGCCGGTAAAAAAGGCGATCAGGCCGGTTAAGATCATACCGAAAAATAGAGCGCCGTTCACATTCATGACCATCAAAACGACGGAGAAAGCCAAGCCGATTAGTGCCAGGATCACTCCGGCCGAGTGCAGATTGCCGAGTCCGACCAAATTGGATTCATTGGCGGTAATGATTCCGGCTCCTCTCAGACCGACAAAAGCGATAAACAAGCCGATTCCGGCGGTAATCCCGTATTTTAGGTTAGCCGGAATGGCTTCGATCAGTTGTTTTCTAAGAGGTGTTAGCGATAAGATAATAAAGAGGATACCGGCCGCGAAAACAGCGCTGAACGCTGTCTGGTAAGAAATTTCGCCGTTGGACGAGCCGACGACTGACACTGCAAAATACGCATTCAACCCCATCCCGGGTGCAATCGCGATCGGAAAGTTGGCGGAAAGCGCCATCCAAAGCGTTCCGACGACGGCAGCAATGATTGTGGCAGTGAACACTTGATCAAACGGGACGCCTGTACCGGATAGGATACTAGGGTTGACCACGACGATATAAACCATTGTAAAGAAGGTTGTAATACCGGCGAGGATTTCTTTTTTGACTGTGGTTTGGTTTTCTTTTATGTTAAACATCATTTCCTCCAATAACGAACATTATAGCAAAACAATATCTATATTATTCGTTATCGGGTGTTTTTGCAAGGGTTTTTGGCTAAACTGAAAAAAGAAGGGGCGAAATTATGAACTGGGAACAGGAAGTGTCAAAAAGACGGAATGAGATCGTAGAGGATATTCAAGGTTTTTTAAAAATCAACAGCGTCCTTGATGAAGAGACGGCGGGTCCGGGTCGGCCGTTTGGAAAAGGAATTCAAGAATGCCTGACAGCGCTTTTGAATAAAGGGGAAGAAAGCGGATTTACGGTCAAAAATCTTGACGGGTATGCAGGCCATATCGAATGGGGGAAAGGCGAGGAGATCATCGGCGTGCTTTGCCATATTGATGTCGTTCCGCCCGGAGATGGCTGGACGAGTGATCCGTTTGCTGCAGAAATTAGAGACGGCCGCATCTATGCAAGGGGAGCGCTTGATGATAAAGGGCCGACAATGGCCGCGTATCATGCATTAAAAATTGTCAAAGACTCCGGCCTCCCATTATCAAAGCGAATCAGAATGATTATCGGCACTGATGAAGAAAGCGACTGGCGCTGTGTGGAGCATTATTTTAAACACGAAGAGATGCCTTCGGCCGGTTTTGCGCCTGATGCTGATTTTCCGATTATCTATGCGGAAAAAGGCCTGATTGACGCGGCTTTAAAAATTGAAACTGATCAAGCGGAAACAGGTGCGGACTTAACATTGGAGACTTTCCGGTCCGGCCGGCGTCTGAACATGGTGCCTGATGACGCCGAAGCCGTCCTGGAGGGGTCTGCCCCATCAGGTTTTGAAGAGTCATTTGTCCGGTTTGTAAAAGAAAAGCGTGCAGAAGGGCGTATTCTTCAAGAAGACGGCAGACTGACATTAACCGTGTACGGCAAATCAGCTCACGCCATGGAGCCTAATAACGGTGTCAATGCCGGCCTCATTTTGTCCGAGTTTTTACATACCCAATCCCTTGACAGAGCCGGGCTCCAGTTTGTTCAAACGGTTAGCGGGGCTTTTGCCGGAGATACGAGAGGGAAAAAAATCGGCATCGGCTGCCGCGATGACATCAGCGGAGAGCTGACGTTGAATGTCGGCCGGCTGCAGTATGAACAGGAAAAAGGCGGAGAAGCCCATATTAACATCCGCTATCCTGTGACTGAAGAGAGCGATCGGGTGAAATCCGGGCTTTCGCAAATAAAGGGCGCCCGGCTGGTGAGCTTTAAAGACAGCAAGCCCCATCATGTAGCAAAAGACCATGAGCTGATCCAAACGCTGCAGCGGGTCTATGAGGAGCAGACAGGGGAAACGGCACAATTAATTTCGATCGGAGGGGCGACATATGCACGGTCACTGGAAGCCGGCGTGGCATTTGGACCGCTGTTTCCAGGCCGTCCCGACGTTGCCCATCAGAAAGACGAGTATATGGAAATTGATGATCTGCTGAAGGCTGTATCGATTTATGCACAGGCCATTTATGAATTGGCGAAGTAGCAAAGAGAGTGATGACTTGAGTTATAAGCGAGGCGTTTTATTTGAAATCCCGAACGGGTACGGGCGCTTTCTTCTCGATATGCTGAAGCCGGTTGAACCGGCCGATTTCAATTGGCTGCTTGCCGATGGCGAATGCTATCTCGTAGAAAACGGTGAATTGTCAGATGAAAATCTTTTTCCTCAAGATCCGCAGGTGATGACAGGAGAAGCATTTAAAAAAAGGCTGGAAGACGCAAGGTACTATCTCATCTTCGCCGATCTGAAGGCTTTTCCGAAGGATGGCCATCCTGAAGATGTCAGCACATATGAATCATATATGAAAAGCAGCTGCGAGCTGATTGTGCTTACAGCCGATTCGAGTTTTGTCACGATATACTGCAAAGATCAAAAAAACTGGAGCTTCTATATCAAAATGCAAAGGACTGCGGTTTCAAGCGGATTGAATATATAACGGATCACAACGATGCCAGGACAGGAATGCATGTGTAGCATAACGAAGACGGCCGCTCTCTAGAGCGGCTTTTTTGCTGTTAAACATTGCTGTTTTCAGGAGAGGGGCTTTTTGAAGCAGGAAAAGGAATTGCTGCATGTGAGGAAACGGTCTTATTCATTTTATTTTTTGTTCTTTTTCGGTTACGGGCGTTTTATCCGCTTCTTTCCGTGTCGGCAGACCCTCGCATTCGTTGTCAGGCCTGCTAAGTCGGTGCTCACGAACAAAAGAGAAACGGCGGCTAACGGAGCAGGCGTCGTCCTGCCTGAACACTGCCGTCATCACAACCAGCTTCAATGCTCGGCCTTCCTAGACTGCAAGGGTTGCGGTTCACGCTAAAAAGATGAAAAAATCCCAAAACGTCTCTTAGCTTTGGGATTTTTTCAACAATCTGAGCCTGATTTCACAACAGAAACCAGGCTTTTCTCTCTTAATCAAATTGAAATAAATCGCTTGATAAATAGCGTTCTCCTGTATCGGCTGTCATACAGACGACCACTTTGTCGGGAGGGAGCTTCTTAGCTGTTTCAACAGCGGCGAAGCAAGCGGCCCCAGAAGAAGGGCCGACAAGGATTCCTTCTTCCCGCGCCAATCTGCGCGTCATCTCATAGGCTTCTTCGTCCTTGATCTTTAAGATTTCGTCATAGACGTTTTCGTTTAAAATGTTTGGAATAAATCCCGGACTTGTCCCGACAAGCTTGTGCTTTCCCGGTTTGCCCCCGGATAAAACAGGCGACCCTGCAGGTTCTGCCACATGAACGGTTATCCCCGGAAATAACGCTTTCAGCTTTTCGCCTGTTCCGGTAATCGTTCCCCCTGTTCCTGCTGTTGCAACAAATGCGGCAAGCGGTTTGCCGATTTCTTCTATTGCCCGGGCAATTTCCAGAGCGGTTGATCTCCGGTGAGCCTCCGGATTGGCTTCATTATCAAACTGCATCGGAATAAAGCTGCCCGGAATTTCCCGAGCAAGCTCCTGCGCTTTTTTGATGCTGCCCGGCATCCTTTCATCCCCCGGCGTCAGGACGACCTCAGCTCCGTACGCTTTCAGAAGGTTGATCCGCTCTTTTGTCATCGTATCAGGCATAACAAGAATGGCTTTGTAGCCTCTTGCCGCAGCGTTCATCGCAAGGCCGATGCCGGTGTTTCCGCTCGTCGGTTCGATGATGGTTGAACCCGGTTTCAGCAGGCCTTTTTCTTCGGCATCCACAATCATTTGGTAGGCCGCGCGGTCTTTCACGCTTCCGCTCGGATTAAAAGATTCAAGCTTGATATAAACTTGGGCTGCGTTTTCGGGCTGAACGCGGTTCAACTTGACAAGGGGCGTTTCCCCGATTAATTCTGCAATATTGTGAACGGCTTTCACGGCTGTGCACCCTTTCCAAAAAACATGATTCTGTCATTATCCTATCATAAGGCCTCGGAAAGTGGAAAATAGAGAGGTTATAAGTCCTTATATTTTTTGTTAAAATATAGAGAAGACGAATGAGGAGGAAGCCATACATATGTCAGTCAAACCGCATTACTTTATTGGAATTCCAATTCCGGCGGAGCTTAGTGAGCCGCTTTATCGAACAGTCAGCAGCCGTCCGGAATTTTCTTTTCATAGATGGGTGCATCCTTTGGACTACCACATCACCCTCGTGTTCCTCGGCTCCGCTGAAGAAGAGCAGCTGGCTATGCTTGCTGACAGCCTCAAGCTGATCTCCGCTGAGACGGCTCCGTTTCAGATTGCCTTGAAACGTTTCGGAACCTTCGGCAAGCCGTCGGAGCCGAGAATTCTTCATGCGGAACCGGAATACTCAGACGCTCTCTTTCAAGTGAGGGAACGGGTGAAGCATGCTGCAGATGCGGCGGGATTTGAAATTGAAAAACGGCCTTTTCATCCACATATGACGGTCGCCAGAAAGTGGAATGGATCGGCCTCTTTTAACGGCCGCCTGGAGCCTCTTGAAGACGCGGTGTCTTTTACGGCCGGGCATTTCACCATCTTTCAAACTCATTTAGACAGGCTTCCCAAATATGAGCATCAAGCCGTTTTCCATTTCGGTGAACGGCCGGCTGCAGAAAAGCAAGATTCGGAGATGAACGCAGATGGCACAGATTATTAAAATACAGGACTGCATTTCAAGGTATGAACAGGATCCTTATCATTATATCAACCAGTTTATCCGCTTGAAAAAGCAGCGCTGGCAGTCAATTAAAGAGATAGCTGAGAAAAAGAAAGACAGCCTTCATTACGATAAAGAAGCCGCCGATGATGAAACGGTCGGAAAAAGAAAGAAGACATTTACATTAAAGAGAAAAAAAGAAGCATCCGATATTAATAAAGGAAAAGAAGCCGATGAATGGTTTAACGGACTGGATGGAGAAACGGATGAAAGCTTGATTGCAAGAATTCCTGCGGCAGGGGAGGAACTCGTGTCGTTTTTCAAAGAATACGTGTACGAGTTTCAGCTGAAATGGGCAAGCTCGACAATCTCTGACATATCCAGGCTTTCCCGGGAAATAAAAAGCGATAAAATCCTGCACATTTTGGCACAGCAGCTGCCGGATTCATATTTCATCATGTATCGGCCGGTGCTGCAGGTGAATCAGGCTGCGGTAGAGCTCAGCGTCTTGATTCTCACACCTCTTGAGATCTACTGTATATCATTTCTCGAAGGCGAGAAGGACAGCGCATTTATCGGTTCCAAAGATCGTTTTTGGAAAGAAAAAACGGTAAGAGGAAGAGAACGGTCACTGTTAAATCCGGCTGTTGAGCTTCTCAGGACAGGCACGGTTCTTTCCGGCTTGTTAAAGGGATCGGGGATTGAACTGCCTGTGCGCAAAGTCGTTGTCAGCCGGACATCGTATATCGATTATCCGGAACCTCCTTACGGTATCAGCATTTGCGACAAAAGACACTGGAAAGAGTGGCTGGAGAAGCAGCAAAAGAACTTCGCCCCGATTAAAAGCCAGCAGCTGAAAACGGCGAAAATTCTGTTGTCGCACGGCGTCTCCGACTCGATGCGGAGACAGGAATGGCTGAGCTGACCGCCAGAACGTTATCCCGGCTTTTTCATACTATAAAATGGAGAATGGAATCATGAGCGATTGGTATATCATCATAAATCCAAAGGCGGGAAATGCGACGGCCTTCAGAGTATGGAAATCATTGCAGAAAGACCTTCAAAAGGCAAATATATCGTACCGCTCATTTATGACCCAGCATCCCGGGCATGCTGAAGTGTTGGCAAGGCAAATATCAACGATGCAGGATGACAGGCTGAAGCGTCTGCTGGTGATCGGCGGGGACGGAACCGTCCATGAAGTGCTCAACGGCTTAGTCAGCTTGCGGGATATTCAGCTGAGCGTCATCCCGTCGGGCTTAAATAATGATTTTAAACGCGGCTTTGCCGTGAAAAAATCGAATGTCATTAAAGAAATGAAGCGAAAAGGGCAATCGCTGACCCGGACCTATGCCCTCGGAAGCTTTCATACGAAAGACAGTGAAAACGAACTTTATTTTGCCAATCATCTCAGCCTAGGATTTGATGCCTGCGCCGTCAAAAAGATGACTGCTTTGCCGAAATGGACGGCTGCTCTCAGGCTGAATCATTTGATTCAGCCACTGATTTTCTTTGTTACGGCGTTTACGTTTAAACCGTTTGTTCTTTCGTATGAGAATGGGGATGACAAGCGTACGTTTAAAAAAATCTGGTTTGCGTCGGTTTCAAATCACCCCTACTATGGCGGAGACATGAAGATTGCACCGAACGCGAATCCGCGGGATGAGTTTTTAGACGTGATCATTATTGAAGACCGCTCCTTATTGAAAAAAGCCGGCCTCTTGTTTGCAATGATATTCGGCAAACACATCGGTAAAAACGGTGTTACGGCGTTTAAGACGAAAGAAATTTATTTTCATACGAATGAGCGGGTGCTCTTTCAAGCGGATGGAGAGGTGATCGGCTGGGCGCCCGTTTTCATCAAAACAGGGACCGAATCTCTTCGGTTAAGAGCATAAATCTTTCGAATGAAGGAGAGACTGAGATGCCGGGTATCAGCCGCCCGTTTGAAGCTTATCTCGATGAAATGAGAACGATCACTGTTTTAGTTCCGAAGAGCCGCGCGTCAAGCTGCAGCCCCCCTTTTCTGCTTGAAGATGATCAAGGAGGGAAGATAGAGCTTTCGGTAAAAGCGACGGAGGAGCTTGAGGAGAAATTCAAGTATGTTCTCGAAAGCAGCCGCCCCGTTCCATTCGGAAGAGTTCATAAAGTATGCTGTGAAGAAAGCGTCTGGACAGACCTGCAAATTGGTTCTGTTACGCGAAGTGCGGCGTTTGACAAGGCTTTTTTTTATGACGGCCGTCTCGGTGCTTTTTATTCAAAAGAGTGTACTTTATTTAAGGTATGGGCGCCGACCGCGAGTACGGCAGCGATCAAGCTGGAGAGCCCTGATTCGCTTCAAACAAATACTTTTCAAATGATGCGCAGAGAAAAGGGGGTTTTTGAGGTAACGGTCGAAGGCGATCTGAACGGCTGGTCCTATTTATATAAGCTTTATGTAAACGGGACGCCGTTATTGACAGTCGATCCTTATGCGAAAGCTGTTACGGTAAACGGGGAAAAGGGCGTTGTAATAGATCCTGAGGAAGTCAAAGTGAAAAAATACCGTGCGCCAAGCCTTCACAGTCCCTGTGATGCGATTATATATGAGGTTCACATCCGCGATTTTTCGATTCATGAAGACAGCGGTATGCGCCATAAAGGCAAATATCTTGCTTTTACAGAGGACGGAACTGAAACGTCCGGCGGCTTCTCAACGGGAATTGCCTATTTGAAAGAGCTCGGCGTTACCCATATCGAGGTTCTGCCCTTTCACGATTTTGCCGGAGTTGACGAGCTGTCTCCGGACCAATCCTATAATTGGGGCTATAACCCCCTTCATTTTAATGCGCCTGAAGGAAGCTATTCGCTCGATCCGCAGAACCCCAAAAGCAGAATCACCGAGCTGAAAAAGATGATTCAGACGCTGCACAAACACGGCTTCTCCGTGATCATGGATGCCGTATATAATCATGTGTACAAGAGGGAAACATCCCCTTTTGAAAAAACGGTTCCCGGGTATTTTTTCAGACATAATGAATACGGTTTTCCAGCCGACGGAACAGGCGTCGGAAATGACATTGCATCTGAGCGGCTGATGGTGCGAAAATATATTCTCGATTCTGTCCGCTATTGGCTTGAAGAATATGATGTCGATGGAATTCGTTTTGATTTAATGGGCATTCTTGATATTGAAACCGTCCGCCAAATCAGTAAGCTTGCCGAGAATGTGAAGCCGGGCGCGCTCCTGTTCGGAGAAGGCTGGGATTTAAATACCCCGCTTGAAAGCGGGCAAAAAGCAACATTGCAAAATGCCAGGAAAGTTCCGGCGGTCGGCTTTTTTAATGATCGGTTCAGAAACGCAGTCAAAGGGAGTACATTTGAGCTCGGTGACCGCGGATATGCTTTAGGGGACACTGGAAAAAAAGCTGAGCTTCAACATGGAATTGCCGGCTCACCGGGATTCTTGCTGCCGCCACAGTCAATCAATTATGCGGAGTGCCATGACAATCATACGTTTTGGGATAAGATGGCCTTCTGTTCGGAAGAAGATGCCTGCACAAAACGGCTCAGGCAAAGGCTCGCGCTGTCGATCGTCCTGCTTTCGCAAGGCGTTCCATTTCTTCATGCCGGGCAGGAATTTTGCCGAACAAAGAATGGGGACAGCAACAGCTACAGGTCGGGAGATGGCATCAACAGGCTCGATTGGGAAAAGCGGGCGGAGCTTTGCGAGGACGTCGAATATGTGCGCCAGCTGATCAGGCTGCGGAGAAGCCATCCCGCTTTTCGTCTGCAAAAAGAGGAGGAAGTCAAGGAACATCTTTCTTTTATGAGCGGTACAGGAGAAGTGACGGCCTACAAGCTGAAGAACATTGCAGCATTTGATCCCTGGAACGAAATCATAGTGGTGCATTGTCCGTCTGCAAAAAAGGAAACGCTTGAGCTGCCCGCCCAGAAACAGTACTTGCTGCACTGCGATCCTTTTACGTTCTTCAATGGGAAGGTTCAAGCGGAAAAAAGGCTTCGGCTGAACGGCATCGGAACCTATGTACTATACGAACCAAAAGGGATTTTTTAGTTTTGCTTGACGAAGTTTGGCGTCTAGCGCTAAAATTTAAAAGACGGCTATTGTTTAGCACAAATGACTCTCAATAGCCGTCTTTTTATTTGAATATAAAGAGACGACAATACAAGCGGTTTGCTGCCCGCTCTAGGGAGCAGATGCTTTTTAAAATCTTTTAATGAAATGATGGGTTGAAAATCGATATGAACTGGTTGGGACAATTACTAGGTAGCGAATGGGAGATTTCCCCCGCAGGAGGAGCTACAGGAGACGCATATTATGCAGAACATAATGGACAGCAGCTTTTTTTAAAGCGCAACAGCTCTCCTTTTTTGGCTGTCCTGTCCGCGGAAGGAATTGTTCCTAAGCTCGTTTGGACAAAACGAATGGAAAACGGGGATGTGATTACAGCACAGCACTGGCTCAAGGGAAGAGAACTGAAGCCGAAGGATATGAACAGCCAGGCGGTGGCTGAGATGCTTCGGAAAATTCACAGCTCCAAAGAGCTTTTAGACATGCTGAAGAGACTCGGCAAGCAGCCTTTTCAGCCAAGCTCTGTAATCACTCAATTGAAGCAGTTTATCCAGGCCCGGCAATATCCGATACCGCAGCTTGACCAAGCCCTTTTGTATCTGGAGCACCATCTCGATGATGTACAGTCCGGAGAAAAGGTCGTCTGTCACTGCGATGTGAATCATAACAATTGGCTTCTTACAGATCAGAACCAGCTTTATTTAATCGATTGGGATGGAGCGATGATTGCAGACCCCGCGATCGATCTGGGGCCGCTTCTTTATCATTACGTTGAAGAGCGGGAATGGGGAAGCTGGCTCGAACGCTACGGCTCTTCGTTAACGGACAATCTCAGGCTGAGAATGGCCTGGTACGTATTGGCGGAAAAAGCAATGACAACACTCTGGCAAGAAGCGAAAGGCAATCAGGAAGGCTTTCACCAAGGGCTGGAACAGCTTCACGCATTAATGAAGCGTCTCGCCGGAGCTTCATGAAAATGAGCCGATATCTTCCACCCATTGTGTGAGATGATCCTGGTGTTCCTGAATGTGGCTGTTGATTGAAGCGGACGATTTTCCCCTCTGGCTGTACAAATAAATGTCTTCGAGAACGCCTTTCAGGCCGGCGTCAAGATTCGTATTTGCCATTAAAGACTTGATAATCCGCTCCATCTGTTCGCACTCAGCGACGGTTCCGGTGCAGTCTGCCTGATGGTCTGAGAGAATATCTTTTAATAGATGAATCTGATTTTGCTGATTTAAGCCCATAATATTGGCACTTCCCTTCATTCTCGGAGTATATGGATTAAAATGTTCAGAAAGCTGTAATTTATACGCGAAAGACCCGGAGGCCGATCTTCGGTCTTTTTTGCTTTGGAAGAGGCCTTGCGGGATTCCGGGATTTCATGGTATGTTGTAAGACGATATAACAAATAGAGGTGTAAGTACATGCGAATGCGTCACAAGCCTTGGGCGGATGACTACCTGGCTGAAAACTCTCATATTGTGATCAGCGAGCCGTCTCAATGTAAAGGGAAATGGCATTCCATTTTTGGAAATGACAACCCGATCCACATCGAAGTAGGAACCGGAAAAGGGCAATTTATTTCAGGAATGGCCCTGCAAAATCCGGATGTAAACTATATCGGAATCGAATTATTTAAAAGCGTCATCGTAACCGCTGTTGATAAAGTAAAGCAGACAGAGGCGCCGAATGTAAAGCTTTTGAACATTAATGCCAATATGCTTTCAGACGTTTTTGCAGATGGGGAGGTCGACCGGGTCTATTTGAATTTTTCCGACCCGTGGCCGAAAAAACGCCATGCAAAGCGCCGTCTGACCAATCAAGCGTTCTTGAAAAAGTATGAGCAGGTGCTCGGAGGCAAGGGAGCGATTCATTTCAAAACCGATAACCGCGGGTTATTTGAGTACTCCCTTACCAGTTTTTCCGAATACGGACTCGTTTTGACGTTCGTCAGCCTTGATCTGCATCAAAGCGATTTTCAAGGAAACGTGATGACCGAATACGAAGAAAAGTTCGCCGCTAAAGGCCAGCCGATCTACAGAGTAGAAGCTGAATGGCGAACATAAAAAACAGACTGCTTCCGGCGGTCTGTTTTTTTGCTTTCAAATGAAGCTTCGGGTTGCGTTTTTTGCTACGATAGGAGAAGGAGGGATGATCATGGAAACTTTAACAATCGGACGAATCAAGCTGACATGGCTGAACGGAGGCGTCACACACATGGACGGAGGCGCCATGTTCGGCGTTGTGCCCAAGCCGCTTTGGTCTAAAAAGTATGACGTTAATGAGAAAAATCAGATCGAACTGAGAACAGACCCTATACTTGTTCAGAAAGACGGCACAAATTTGCTGATCGATTCCGGTATCGGACGCGGCAAACTGACGGATAAGCAGAAACGAAATTACGGGGTCACCGAAGAATCGTCAATTGCTGACTCGTTAAAAGCACTCGGGCTCTCAACGGAAGATATCAACGCCGTTCTGATGACACATCTCCATTTTGACCATGCATGCGGATTGACGCGCTATGAGGGAGAAAGCCTTGTTTCCGTGTTTCCAAATGCAGCGATTTACACGTCTGCGATCGAATGGGAAGAGATGAGAAATCCGAATATCCGCTCCAAAAATACATATTGGAAAGAAAACTGGGAAGCAGTTCAGCATCAAGTGAGGACCTTCGATGAGAAGCTCGAAGTTTTGCCGGGAATTACGATGCATCATACAGGCGGCCACAGCGACGGTCATTCCGTGATCGTTCTTGAGGATGCCGGCGAAACGGCCCTTCATATGGCTGATATTATGCCGACGCATGCCCATCAGAATCCTCTCTGGGTGCTGGCGTACGACGATTATCCGATGACATCGATTGCGGCGAAGCAAGCATGGCAGGCGAAAGCCGCCGAGAAAAACGCCTGGTACATTTTTTACCATGACGCCATTTATAGGGCATTAAAATGGGATGAAAACGGCGAGATTGCAGAGTCAGTAAAGAGAGAAAGGCGCTAAGCTATTTTGGTGAATGGTTTGCTTTGTAGTTATCCATCCTAAGGATAACTAACTTTTGAAAGGAAGACGACGGGTGAGCCACAATAATCTGAATGAACAAGTGATCGAGACGCAATTAAGAGGATTTGAAGTCCTTGCAACGCCCCTGCTGAACAAAGGGGTTGCCTTCCCTCCGGAGGAAAGGGAAGCTCTCGGCTTGACAGGATTGCTTCCTCCCAAGGTGCTGACGCTTGAAGAACAGGCAAAACGGGCGTATAAACAGTTCCAATCACAACCTGATGACTTGAGCAAAAACGTCTATTTAACGGCGCTTCATGACCGAAATGAAGTGCTGTTCTACAGGCTTCTGAACGACCATATGACAGAAATGCTGCCGATTGTTTATACCCCGACTGTCGGAACGGCAATCCAGCAATACAGCCATGAATACAGAAAGCCGCGGGGGCTGTTTTTGTCGGTTAATGACCCTGAAGGCATGAAAACAGCATTTGAAAATCTGGCCGCTAAAAAAAGCCGGATCGATTTGATTGTGGCCACTGATGCTGAAGGGATTCTCGGAATCGGGGATTGGGGAGTCGGAGGCATCGCCATTTCGATCGGAAAGCTTGCCGTTTATACTGCGGCTGCGGGCATCGATCCTAACAAGGTCCTTCCCGTTGTCATTGATGCGGGGACGAACCAGGAAAGGCTTCTCAATGATCCGCTTTATGTCGGGAATCAGCATTCAAGAATCAGAGGCGAGCGTTATGAATCGTTTATTGATCAATACGTTCAAATCGCAACCGAGACGTTTCCGGGCGTTTTGCTGCATTGGGAAGATTTCGGAACGCAAAATGCACGTCAGATTTTAAAAAAATACAAAGACAAAATTTGCACCTTTAACGACGACATTCAAGGCACAGGAGCAGTCACCCTTGCAGCGGTGCTTGCGGCCGTCAAAATATCGAAAATGCCCCTAAAAGATCATAAAGTGGTCATATTCGGAGCGGGGACGGCCGGGATCGGCAACGCAGAGCAAATTCGCGCCGCTCTTATTCAAGAGGGGGTGTCGGAAGAGGAATCATACCGCCGTTTTTGGTGTGTTGACCGGAACGGTTTGCTGACAGATGATATGAACGACTTGCAGGACATTCAAAAGCCGTATGCACGGCCTGCCGACGAGGTCAAAGACTTTAGCCGGAACGGCCCGGGGGATACAATCGATCTGCTTGAGGTGGTAAAACAAGTGCAGCCTACCATTTTGATTGGAACCTCTACTGTATCGGGCGCATTTACAGAAGAAATCGTAAAAGAAATGGCAAAGCATGTGAAACGGCCGGCTATATTTCCGATGTCCAATCCGACGCCGTTATCTGAAGCAAGACCAGAAGATTTGATCAAATGGACGGAAGGGCGGGCGCTCGTCGCCACAGGAAGCCCGTTTGCGCCTGTCGATTACAACGGCACCCGTTATGCGATCGGCCAGGCGAACAATGCCTTTGTATTCCCCGGTCTCGGTCTCGGAACGCTCGTATCAAAAGCAAGGCTGATTACGGACAACATGTTTTACGCTAGCGCAGCTGCGATCGCAGGTATGGTTGACACCGGACGGCCCGGCGCAGCGCTCCTTCCGGAGGTTGAGGATTTGCGCACGGTTTCCGCAACAGTGGCAACGGCTGTTATTAAAGCAGCCATAAAAGACGGAGTTGCAGAAAATGAGCCGGGCGATGTGATTCAAGCTGTACAGGATGCGATGTGGCATCCGGTCTACCGGCCGATTCGCGCCATATAAAAAAATGCGGCCATTTCAGGCCGCATTTTTTATATGCTATGCTGCGGTATCAATCACATCTACGATCATGCCTGTCTTCGCATCAACCATGACTTCGTACTGTTCAAGCTCTCCGAAAGCAGAACGTGTAATGCCTGTTTTGTACACCATGACGGTTTCGCCGTTTACGGTATAGGCTTCCGGAACGGTATATATCCATGAACCGTCGATCGGGCCTCTCTGTTTAAAAGCGGACTTGACGATGCGCAGCGCTTTTTCAGAAGAAATGTAAGGCTGCATGACATATTGTTTGACAACAACGGCCGCGGCAATGCCGATGCCGGCCCCAAGAAGAAAATGGCGCAGTTTCATCTTTTCAGCACCTCCAAAGCTTGTTTTTTTCATTATACAGAACATGTCCGTCCGTGTTAAGGATGGGCTCTCTTCTGGAAACACATCGCACACTTATGTAAAATGTAGAGAGATACATAAGAAAAGAGGGAAACAGATGAATCAGGAAACGAGAACGCTTTTTCAAACGCTGACGGAGCTCCCCGGCGCCCCGGGAAATGAACATCTAGTCCGCCGTTTCATGAAAAAAGAGCTTGAAAAATATGCTGATGAGATCCTCCAGGACAGACTGGGAAGCGTGTTCGGCGTTAAACATGGACCTGAAGACAGTCCGAAAATTATGGTGGCCGGCCATATGGATGAAGTGGGATTTATGGTGACATCAATCACAGACAACGGACTGCTTCGGTTTCAAACACTGGGCGGCTGGTGGAGCCAGGTTTTATTGGCTCAGCGGGTGGAAATCCATACGGACAACGGGCCGATCCCCGGCGTCATCGCGAGCACGCCTCCTCATCTTTTAACAGATGAGCAGAGGAGACGTCCAATGGATATCAAAAACATGATGATTGATATTGGTGCGGATGACAGGGAAGATGCCGAACGCATCGGTGTCAAACCAGGCCAGCAAATCGTGCCGATCTGTCCGTTTACCCCGATGGCAAATGAAAAGAAGATCATGGCGAAAGCATGGGATAACCGCTACGGCTGCGGACTCAGCATTGAGTTGCTGAAAGAAATGCAAGGAGCAGAACTTCCGAACACGCTTTACTCAGGCGCGACCGTTCAGGAAGAGCTCGGCACAAGAGGCGCGCAAACTGCGGCCAATATGATACAGCCTGACTTGTTTTTCGCGCTTGATGCAAGTCCGGCAAACGATGCGAGCGGCGACAAAAATCAATTTGGCCAGCTCGGCAAAGGGGTGTTGTTAAGGATTTTCGACCGGACGATGGTGACGCACAGCGAAATGAGAAATTTTGTGCTGGATACGGCAGAGACTCATGACATCCCGTATCAATATTTTGTTTCCCCTGGAGGAACCGATGCCGGTCGTGTTCACATCTCAAATGAAGGCGTTCCTTCGGCCGTGATCGGCATTTGTTCAAGATATATCCATACATCTGCTTCCATTATCCACGTTGATGACTACCTTGCTGCAAAAGAATTGCTGCTCAAGCTTGTCAAAGCTTGCGACAGTTCTGCCGTACAATCGATTTTGCGAAATGATTGAACAAAGAGACCCTGTGCCGCTTTACGCACAGGGTCTCTTTTTGATGATACAGCTACCGGCTTTCAAATACGTACGACAACGATTTAATCGCCTGATTGACAGTTTCTACGGTAATGTTCGCTTTGTTTGACAGTTCTTTTAACGGATGATGGAGTGACTCAGGACGGATGATGATCAGCGGCTTGCCTTTGGCAATCGCGTATGAAGCATCCATCGCCGTGTTCCATTGCTTGTATTTTTCCCCGAAAAGAGCGATGACCACATCCGCTTTGTTCATTAAAACGGAAGTTCGAAAATTATTCAAATCCGAGGCTGCATCATCTTTCGCGATCGAATCAGCCTGCTTGCCCATAATTTCTTCACCGATGTTGTCGGAGCGGTCGTGATTTTCCATCGGTCCGACAAACGTGATCGGCAGCTTGAGCGATTTTGCTTTTTCCTTCACTTCTTCACGCCAATTGCTATGTATTTCTCCGGCAAGATAAACGATAAATTCCATACATGCTCCTCCTGACTGTCATGGGATCACGGCGCAAGGCGCCTTAACGGATATTTTTACCCTATTACTTACCATGTTAAACGAGAATGGCTTGATAAAGCAAAAAAATTATGCTTATGATATGAAAGAGGATCGGATCGTTAAGATTTTCCCTTTTTAAAACGGGTAAGATACATAAAGAATCGTCCATCTTTTAAAAAAGCAGGTGGACAGCAAAAGGCTGGATATGGAGCCGGTTGTCTGGTATGATCCGAATGGATGATAAGAACATATATTGGAGGCGTTGAGTGATGAAAACAATCGAGACGAATGAAGAACTGCAAAAAGTTGTGAAAGACGATTTATCCTTGTTGATGTTTTCGGCTGACTGGTGCCCGGACTGCCGTTTTGTAGAACCGTTTTTGCCCGAGCTTGAGGCGAACTATCCGGAATTTACATTCTATTATGTTGACCGTGACAAATTTATTGATACGTGCGCGGAGTGGGACATTTTCGGAATCCCGAGCTTCCTCGTATTTAAAGAAGGAAACGAAATCAGCCGCTTTGTCAGCAAAGACCGAAAAACGAAAGAGGAAATCGAGCAATTTTTGACAGATTCCCTGAATAAGTAGCCGAAAGGAGAGTTCCTCTATGAAAATGACGTCAAGGAAACTTTCCGATATATTAAAAAAACGTTTGCAAAATGACAACTGGTCCTTTCATTTCGACAGGGAAAAAGACACCTTGAGAATCGAGGATAAAAATACAGGAAAAGGCATTACACTCGAACTCCCGGGGATCATCGCCAAATGGGAGCAGAAAAAAGATGATGCGATTGACGAAGTCGTCTATTATACTGAGGAAGCACTCAATGCCATGAAAGGCCAGTCGCAGGAAATGGAAGGGCGGGAAAGTCTCATCTATCCCGTCATCCGATCGACTTCCTTTCCCGAGAAATCCAGTGCAGGCGTTCCCTTGATTTTTGACGGCCACACGGCTGAAACACGAATATACTACGCGCTCGATCTTGGCAACACATACCGGCTGATCGACGAAAAAATGCTTGAAAAAGAGGGCTGGACAAAGGAAAGGATTCGGGAAACGGCTTCCTTTAACCTTCGCTCGCTCCAAACCGTTGTCAAAGAAGACGCAGTCGCCGGCAATCACTTCTACTTTTTCAGAGCAAATGACGGCTATGACGCCAGCAGGGTGTTGAACGAATCGATTCTCGCAGAGTATGAGAAAAGCGCGGAAGGGACACTGGCGGTGTCAATCCCGCACCAGGATGTGCTGATTATTGCCGACATCCGCAACAATGCCGGATACGATATTCTCGGTCAAATGTCGATGAGCTTTTTTGCAAACGGAACAGTGCCGATCACTGCGCTTTCTTTCCTTTATGAGGATGGAAAGCTTGAACCGATCTTTATTCTGGCTAAAAACCGCCCTAAAAAGAAATGATAGAAAGGAATTTTTCTCATGAACGCATTTTATAATCCAGAAGGCGTAGGCGATACGCTGCTCATCTCATTGAACGATATTCCGCGCGAAGAGATCGCTTTTGAGCGCTGCGGAGACGTCGTGAAAATTTTTCATAAAGACACAAAGGAAACAGCTGGCTATAACATTTTTAATGTCTCCTCATATGTGAGCATTGAGGAAAGCGGAGCTGTTGCGCTTTCCGAATCCTTTGTCCAGGATGTGAATGAAATTCTGGTCCGCAACGGTTTGAAAGATGAGCTGACCGTCGATCTTTCTCCGAAGTTTGTAGTCGGATATGTCGAAGAAAAAGAAAAGCATCCGAATGCCGATAAACTGAGTGTCTGCAAAGTGAATGCAGGGAGCGAGACGCTGCAAATCGTCTGCGGAGCTCCTAATGTTGAAGCCGGCCAAAAAGTCGTCGTAGCCAAAGTTGGAGCCGTGATGCCGAGCGGTATGATTATTAAAGATGCGGAACTTCGCGGAGTGGCGTCAAGCGGTATGATTTGTTCTGCCAAGGAACTGAACCTCCCAGACGCGCCGAAGGAAAAAGGCATTCTTGTCCTTGATGACAGCCGTAAAGCAGGAGAAGCTTTTACATTTTAACGGCATAAAATGAACAAAACTTTCGAATAGATGTAAAAAAGAAGCCGCTGGGTAGACAAACTTGGCGGCTTTTTTATTCGGAGGGCGGACACATGAGAAGGACTTGTCCTTTTCTGGGTGGGGAAGCAGTGGTATACTTAAAACCGTCCCCGAAAAATTTAAGGGAGTTAGAGAGTGATGATTCATGAGCTGGTTTAATAAAATGTTCAGCCTGTTTTTAGGCGATGATGAAGATAATGAAAAACAAAAAAAGCACATAGAAGAGTTTGAGGCGGATTCATTTATAGAGAAAGAAGAAGAAATGCCGCAAATTTCCGACGCAAAAGTCGTATATGAATATCCAAAAGGGAAATTCCGCTTCCCGGTTATACCTGATCAAAACTCGCGGCCGCGGGAAAAGGATGACAGCCGCGAACAAAGGACCCGCCGCCCGGCAGGCCGGCACACAGCTTCTCAGCCGAAACCCGGAAATTCCTATCATCATGAAGAGAAAGCGGCGAAAAAACCCTTTAGGCCGTCCGTCATCCCGTCACCGGTTTACGGCTTTCATGAACAGAAAAGAGCCAAACCGGAAAATTATACATATCGTGCAAACAAACAAATGGAAGCGCGTGTCACGCTGTTTAACGAAGAAATTGAAAAAGAGCAGAAGGTTGCCGGAAATAAGCAGCCGGTACGAGAAGAACCTTCCTTGCAAACTGAAAAGAACGGCCGTCCGCTGACTAAAAGCGAGAGTCGCAATCCGACATGGCGAGCCGAATTTGAAGATGTCCCGCATATGTCGGAGGAAACGGATTTCCGCCGAGAGCAAATCACAGAAGGTGGCGAAGCCGCTGAAGAAAAAGTGCTGCGGCATGAATCCGAACGAACGGAAACCCCTGTCTCAACACGTACTCCGGAAGAAACGGAAATCCGCCAAGAGCGAATGACAGAAGACTCTGGGCTCGCCGAAGAGAAAGCGCTGCGGCATGAATCCGAACGAACGGAAACCTCTGTCTCAACGCATACTCCGGAAGAAACGGAAATCCGCCAAGAGCGAATGACAGAAGGCGGCGGGCTTGCCGAAGAGAAAGCGCTGCGGTATGAAGCTGAAGAAGAGACAGCCACCGCATCATGGAACATAACGGAAGAAGAAGCAATTCCCGCCGAGCAAACGCCGGAACAAATCGAAAAGCTTTTGGATCAGATCGAGGAAACCGGAGAAGAGAAGGAAACTGCAGAGGATGCAGAAACCATCGTAGAAGAACATGGGGAGACTAACGGCTCGGACGAAATGCTGCCTGACCCGGAAGCTTCAATTCCAGAAAAGCAGTACACTGGCCGCAGTTCTGAAGTATCCGACCAGAGCGATGGTCCTTCCGATAACAAAAACCGGACAGATTCCAACACGCCGGCTGACGCTCGTGAAGAAACAAGCGGAAGCAGCCAGGCTGGCTGGAGACATGAGCATGCATCATTTTCACCGGAACCGGAAGAGACAGCGTCAAGCGCGGGTGAACCCGAAAACAGCGAACAGGACCGGGAGAGTACAGGGACAGTTGAGGGGCGGCCTGAGGCTCCGCGGAAACGGGAAACAGGAGCTGCTCCGGGATCGAAGAAAGGCTCTGTTCCGTTTAATGTCATGATGCTTGCATCAGATAAACAAAAAGAAAAAGCGCCTCAAGGATATCAGTTCCCGAATATGTCTTTGCTTGATGTGCCTCCGGCGCAAAAGCAGGATGATCAGGCCTGGATACACGAGCAGCGCGAGCTGTTGGACGTCACGCTTGAGAACTTCAATGTCAAAGCAAATGTCGTTCATGTCACCCAGGGGCCTTCTGTGACAAGATTTGAGGTGCATCCTGAACCCGGAGTGAAAGTAAACAAAATTACAAATCTGTCAGATGATATTAAACTCAGCCTGTCAGCGAAAGATATTCGGATCGAAGCGCCGATTCCGGGAAAAAATACGATCGGAATTGAAGTGCCGAATCTGCATAGTAAAATGGTTTATTTGCGCGAAATGATCAGAAGTTCGGAATTCAGAACGAATCCGTCCCCTCTGACCGCAGCCCTCGGACTCGACATTTCCGGAAAGCCCGTCGTGGCAGATCTGAAAAAAATGCCCCACGGGTTGATTGCCGGGGCTACGGGATCAGGGAAAAGCGTATGCATCAACACGATCTTAGTCAGTCTGCTGTTCAAATCGGCGCCGAGGGATGTCAAGCTTCTGCTTATCGATCCTAAGATGGTGGAGCTTGCTCCGTATAATAAAATTCCTCATCTCGTCAGTCCTGTCATCACAGATGCCAAAGCGGCAACTGCTGCATTAAAATGGGTTGTCGAAGAAATGGAGCGGCGCTATGAA
This sequence comes from Bacillus sp. J41TS8, assembly GCF_018333035.1. Taxonomy (NCBI): domain Bacteria; kingdom Bacillati; phylum Bacillota; class Bacilli; order Caryophanales; family Bacillaceae; genus Bacillus; species Bacillus sp. J41TS8. The sequence continues at coordinate 536,577 of NZ_BORF01000001.1, read as the reverse complement.
TTATTTGCCCATTCCGGTGTTCGGGAAATTGAACGATTTAATGAAAAGGTCCGGGAACAGAACATGGGTGAAAAACTTCCTTATCTTGTTGTCGTGATTGATGAACTTGCCGACTTAATGATGGTCGCTCCGAATGAAGTGGAAGAAAGCATCTGCCGAATCGCACAAAAAGCAAGAGCGTGCGGCATCCATCTTCTGATCGCGACGCAGCGGCCTTCAGTTGATGTCATTACCGGCTTGATTAAAGCCAATATACCAACAAGAATAGCGTTTTCTGTATCAAGCGCCGTCGATTCAAGAACGATTATCGATATGGCGGGAGCTGAAAAGCTGCTTGGAAAAGGGGATATGCTGTTCCTGGAGAACGGTTCAGGCAAACCGGTCCGCCTGCAGGGCAACTTTGTTTCCGACCGGGAGATTGACCGTGTCGTTTCACATGTCAGACGGCAGCAGGAGCCGAACTATTTATTTGAACAAGAACAATTGGTCAGACAAAATCCGGCCGGATTTGATCAGGATGAACTGTTTCTTGAAGCGTGCGAATTTGCCGTGGAACAAAACAGCGCCAGCACTTCAAGCCTGCAGCGGCGCTTTCGCATCGGCTATAACAGAGCTGCCAGATTAATCGATATGATGGAAAGGGAAGGCATGATTTCTGAGGCGAAAGGAAGTAAGCCGAGAGAAGTCCTGATTACAAAGGCCGACCTGGAACAGTTAATAGAAAGTAGTTCACTTTTCGGCTAAACATGGTATGATAGCAGATGGGCGTGTTTTTTTTAGAGCGCCGCATATTAAAGCGCCGGCAGCGGCGTTTTAATCCGTTTTTAAGAGCACTTCCGTGAAAGGGTTCAAAAAAATCCTTTACGCAGGAGGTTTATTCACTCTTGAAAATGTCTGATACTGAATATAATGATGACTTTGAAGAAAACGATGCGGCCGAGCTTAGGTTGCAAATTGAAATAAGCGTCATATACTGGGAAGCAGATAGACGTTTGTTGGAGGTACAATTATGACTGTTTATCATTTTGTCGGAATAAAAGGGACAGGTATGAGTCCGCTTGCCCAAATTCTCCATGATAATGGATATAATGTCCAAGGATCGGATATCGAAAAGTACATTTTTACACAAACCGCTTTAGAGGAGAGAAATATCCCGATATATCCGTTTGATCCGGAAAATATCAAGCCGGGAATGATTGTTATTGCCGGAAATGCTTTTCCCGACACCCATCCTGAAATTGAAAAAGCGCGAGCCGAAGGCCTGCAAGTCGTGCGGTATCATAAATTCCTCGGTGACTATCTGAAGAAATTTACGAGTATTGCCGTGACAGGGGCACATGGCAAAACGTCAACGACGGGTCTTTTATCCCATGTCATCCAGAAAGCAAAACCGACATCTTATCTGATTGGAGACGGGACTGGAAAAGGCTGCGAAAACAGCGAGTACTTTGTGCTTGAAGCCTGTGAATACAGAAGGCATTTTCTGAGCTATCAGCCTGATTATGCGATCATGACAAATATTGATTTTGATCATCCCGATTATTTCGCGAATATCGATGATGTATTTGACGCATTTCAAACGATGGCATTACAGGTGAACAAGGGAATTATCGCATGCGGCGACGACGAATATTTGATGAAAATCCATGCGAACGTTCCAGTCGTATACTACGGCTTTGCCGAGGAAAACGATTTTCAGGCGAGAAATGTCATCAAAAATACCGAGGGCACAACGTTCGATGTTTTCGTCAGGAACACATTCTACGATACCTTCTATATACCGGCATACGGCAGCCATAACGTTCTGAACGCTTTGGCCGTTATTGCACTCTGCCATTATGAACAGGTCGATGTCGATATCATTAAAGAAGGATTGCAAACCTTTGGCGGCGTTAAACGCAGATTTAACGAAAAACATGCCGGCAGCCAAGTGTTGATTGACGATTATGCCCATCATCCGACTGAAATCACGGTGACGATTGAAGCAGCCAGACAGAAGTATCCGGAACGGGACATTGTCGCAGTATTTCAACCGCATACATTTACGCGTACGCAGTCGTTCCTGAATGAGTTTGCCGAAAGCCTCAAGAAAGCCGATTACGTATATCTTTGCGATATATTCGGATCTGCCCGAGAAAATGCAGGAAAGCTGACGATCGGCGATTTGCAGGAGAAAATCCCGCAGGCGAAGCTGATCGATGAAAATGACACATCGATTTTAAAGGAGCATGAAAATGCAGTGTTAATTTTCATGGGCGCAGGTGACATTCAAAAGTATTTAAAAGCATATGAAAATGTATTAGCATAATGAGAAAAAGGCAGTGTGAGTCAATCCGCTGCTTTTTTGTACATATGGAGCCGGGAGTTTCTGTTAAAGGAATTCTCCTGTGCGTGTAGAAAAAGTAAATATAAAGGTTTACGATTTAAACAATTGGGTATACATCAATTGTAAGACCTTAGCTCGAGGAGGATAAGATGATTATTATTCTATATTTAAGCGCCGCACTCATTGCTGTCAGCTTTCTTATTCTGGTTATCTATTTATCAAAAACATTAAAATCGCTTCAAGTCACACTCAATCATGTTGCCTCAACGCTGGAAGGTGTTGAAGGACAAATGAAAGGCATCACCGCTGAAACAACAGAGCTCCTGAATAAGACGAACCGGCTCGCTGATGATATTCAGGAAAAATCTTTGAAGCTGAATACGGTCGTGGATGCCGTTCAGGAAGTCGGCACATCGGTCAGGCAGTTTAACAGCTCCATTCAGCAGGTTTCAGAGTCCGTTACATCAGCCGCAGAGCAAAACCGTGAAAAAATTTCTCAAGTTGTCAGCTGGAGCAATGCAGCTTTGGAAATTTGGAATAGATGGAAACAAAAGAAGATGAAGGAGGAATAATTTATGAGTAAAGATGGAATGAATACTAAGGATTTTTTAATCGGCACGTTTGTAGGCGGAATCATCGGGGCAGCCGCAGCTTTATTTTTAGCGCCGAAGTCAGGGAAAGAGCTTCGCGATGACCTCGGAAATCAGGCTGTCGTTTTAAAAGATAAGACTGGAAAGCTCACAAGCGAAGCGAGGGAGAAAGGTTCTGAATACGTCAGCATCGCCAAAGAGAAGACATCTTCGATTTCACAGCTTGTTGCCGACCAGTCTTCACAGATCATGGATAAAGTCAAAGACTTGCGAAACAAAGGTGCCGAAAAAGCTGATGAACTAAAGGAAGAAGCATCGTCTAAAATCGAAGAACAGGCTGAAGAAGCCAAAAATGAAATAGAAGATGAAGCAAGGGAAACAGCAGATACCGTCCAGAAATAATGGAGGAAAGGGAGATCACCGTGTCGAAACAGCTCATTCAAACAGAGGATGAATTTAAAAAGCTTGCAGAAAAAAACGATACATTTATCTTTTTGAAACATAGTGTGACATGCCCGATCAGCAAGCGCGCGTTTGAAGAATTTGAATCATTCGCCAATCAGCATGAAGACATACCGGCTTATTATTTAAAAGTGCAGGAAAGCCGACCGCTGTCAAACTATATCGCTGAGCAGTACGGAATTAAACACGAAAGTCCTCAAGCCTTCATTTTTACAAACGGGAACGTGAAATGGCACGCCTCCCACTCGCAAATTACAGCTCAAGCACTTGCGGAAAACAGCAGATAATCCGCAGGTGAAAACGGCCAAGACGTATAGCGTTTTGGCCGTTTTCTATGTTGTTATGATGCTTTTGCCTCATGGAAATGCCTTTTTAGGAAAATGTATCGTTTGATCAATGGTTGTACGCTATAATTAAAAAAACGGGAGGTGATGACTTGAACACAGAATTAAAGGACATGCTTCAATCCGTTCTAAAAGAAGAATTGAGTCCGATCAATCAGCGTCTTGATGGAATCGACAAGCGCTTAGACAAAATCGACGCACGCTTCGTTGAGGTCGACAAGCGCTTCGATGAAGTGGATGCACGCTTCGCTGAGATCGACAAGCGCTTCGATGAAGTGGACGCACGTTTCGCTGAGATCGACAAGCGCTTCGATGAAGTTGACGCACGCTTCGTTGAGATCGACAAGCGCTTCGATGAAGTTGACGCACGTTTCGTTGAAGTAGATAAGCGCTTCGATGAAGTTGACGCACATTTCGTTGAAGTAGATAAGCGCTTTAACGCAATCGACAAGCGCTTCAAAGAAATAGACGGGCGCTTAAACAAAGTAGAAAACCGCTTAAACGCAATGGACAAGCGGCTGAATCGGCTTGAAACAGATATAGATGAACTGAAAAGAGGACAGGAGAGGCTCCCGAAAACGATCATCGAGAACATCGGACAATTTACGGAGAACATTGTCGAACATGCCGATGATAAGGCGGCTGCCTTGAATGACAGGGTTTTTAGCGTCGAAACCGCAATACAGAGAATATACAGGTTATCAAGTTAAAGAATCAAACAGGATTCTTTTTTTTTATTCTTCCGACAAACACCCGCACAGCAAGGGATAAACCGCATATAATGCTTTATCGCTTAAAAGCGTTTTGGTAATAAAGAATTTTTTCGTGACATTTTAAGAAACATTGTTTATAATAAACCCTAATCAATTGAATCATTCTTATTCTCATAGAGGGTGAAGTTAAAAAGAAAGGATGGATAACATGAGCAACACTGAACTTGATTTGCTGAGGCAGCAGGCGAATGAATTAAACTTGCAAATATTAAAGCTGATTAATGAGCGAGGAAGAATCGTTCAGGAGATTGGAAAAGCGAAGGAAGCGCAAGGCATCAACCGCTACGATCCAGTCAGAGAAAGAGCGATGCTGAACGAAATTATTGAAAATAATGACGGACCGTTTGAAAACTCGACGATCCAGCATATTTTCAAAGAGATTTTCAAAGCTGGACTTGAGCTTCAGGAAGACGATCACAGCAAAGCACTGCTCGTTTCCCGCAAGAAAAAGCCTGAAAATACGATCGTTGATTTGAAAGGCGAAAAGATCGGCGACGGAGAACAAAGATTTATCGTCGGTCCGTGTGCAGTTGAAAGCTATGAGCAAGTAGCCGAAGTTGCAGCCGCAGCTAAAAAGCAAGGCTTGAAACTGCTTCGCGGCGGAGCCTTCAAACCCCGTACAAGCCCGTACGACTTCCAAGGCCTCGGTGTTGAAGGCCTGCAAATCTTAAAGCGTGTTGCTGATGAGTATGATCTTGCCGTCATCAGTGAGATCGTGAATCCGCAGCATATTGAAGAAGCCATTGATTACATTGATGTTATCCAAATCGGCGCCCGCAACATGCAAAACTTCGAGCTCTTAAAAGCCGCCGGTTCAGTGAAGAAGCCGGTTCTGCTAAAGCGCGGACTTGCCGCAACGCTGAAGGAATTCATCAATGCAGCGGAGTACATCATGTCACAGGGCAATGATCAAATCATCCTTTGCGAACGCGGAATCAGAACGTATGAGACAGCGACTAGAAATACGCTTGATATCTCAGCTGTGCCGATCCTGAAGCAGGAAACTCACCTTCCTGTATTCGTGGATGTCACTCATTCTACCGGACGCCGCGACTTGCTGCTTCCGACAGCAAAAGCAGCGCTTGCGATCGGAGCTGACGGCGTCATGGCCGAAGTTCACCCTGATCCTTCTGTCGCGCTTTCCGACTCTGCTCAGCAAATGGATATCCCGACATTTGAAAAATGGTTAAATGAACTGAAGCCGCTCGTTCAAGTAAAAGCATAAGATTCGTTTATGGACCGCTTTCGAGCGGTCCTTTTTTTAGTTGTCATCAAAAATTGTCGAAAAAATGTCTTATTTTTAATTAAAAAGCTGTTTATTCTTATTTAAATTAATTATAAAAATAAAGGGAACGTTTTCATATTAGGTAAAACCGTGTATAATTTCAGAGAGCCCCTTTTGTTTTGGCAGGTTATGAAAAATAATGTAAACTTGAGTTCTGTTTATTTTATATAAAGTTTTACATTTTGACATTTCTCTACATGAAAATGTTTATGCTATAGGAAAAGAAAAGTGTACCCAGTTGAAGGAGTGGTAAAAATGAGTAATGTGACAATATATGATGTAGCACGCGAAGCAAATGTAAGTATGGCAACCGTTTCCAGGGTTGTGAACGGGAATCCGAACGTCAAGCCGACGACGAGAAAGAAGGTGCTTGAAGCTATCGAGCGTCTTGGCTATCGTCCAAATGCTGTGGCAAGGGGCCTTGCAAGCAAAAAGACGACGACTGTCGGCGTGATCATTCCCGATATTTCCAGCATCTTTTATTCAGAGCTGGCGAGGGGAATCGAAGATATCGCAACGATGTACAAGTACAATATTATTTTGAGCAACTCCGACCAGAATATGGACAAAGAACTTCATCTTTTGAATACGATGCTGGGAAAACAAGTTGACGGTATCGTCTTTATGAGTGGAAATGTCACTGAAGAGCATGTGGAGGAGTTTAAGCGGTCACCAGTTCCGATCGTGCTTGCGGCATCTGTTGAAGAAAAAGGGGAAACGCCGTCGGTTGCGATCGATTATGAACAGGCGATTTATGATGCGGCTACCATGCTGATTGAAAAAGGCCATAAGCGCCTTGCGTTTGTATCAGGACCTATGACTGAGCCGGTCAATCAAGCGAAAAAACTTCAAGGCTTTAAAAGAGCGCTTGAGGATAAGGGGCTGACATTTAAAGAAGAGTATGTCGCAGAAGGCGATTATACGTACGATTCAGGAATGGAAGCGCTGGAGGCGCTAATGAAGCTGGATGAAAAACCGACGGCCGTCCTGTCAGCGACAGACGAAATGGCACTCGGCGTTATTCACGCAGCACAGGATAAAGGACTGGCTATTCCGGATGACCTTGAAGTGATCGGCTTTGACAATACAAGGCTTTCATTAATGGTTCGGCCGCAGCTGTCGACTGTCGTCCAGCCGACGTATGATATCGGTGCCGTAGCGATGAGACTTCTGACAAAGCTGATGAACAAAGAGGAAGTCGAAGAGCATATTGTCCAGCTGCCGCATCGCATTGAACTCAGACAATCAACAAAATGATCATGATTAAATAAACGAGAAAGAAAGCAAGTGTTCACAGCTTTTTTCGTGAATTGCTTGCTTTCTTTTCCATGAGCTGGAGAGATTATGAAAAAATGAAACGATTTGATTATCTGACACCGGTCGGTTTGATTTTGGGTATTTTCATTTTAGTAATCGGCGTTGTCTCTGGAGCGGGGCTTTCCGGTTTTTATTCATTTATCGATTTGACGTCTTTCTTTATCGTGACGGGCGGATTGTGTGCAGCTGTTTTCATCAGCTTTTCCCCGAAAGATTTAAAAAGAGCGCCGGCTGTGCTGAAGCAGGTCTTTATTTCGGAAGAAGACGATGTACGCGACTTGGTCAAAACCTTTGTCAGCCTGTCTGAACAGGCGCGCAAACAAGGAATTTTATCATTGGACGCCAATATCAATGAAATGAAAGACCCGTTTTTGAAAAAAGGTCTGCTTCTTGCCATCGACGGATGGGACGAGGAGACGATCCGTAATGTGATGAACTCGGAAATCGCCGCGATGGAAGAAAGGCACAGAAAGGGAAGAAGAATCTTTGAAAAAGCGGGGGAATTTGCCCCTGCATGGGGAATGATCGGAACCCTTGTCGGACTCGTCATGATGCTCAAAAACCTGAACAAGCCGGAAACGCTCGGTCCGAATATGGCGATCGCCCTTTTGACGACGCTTTACGGATCCCTTTTAGCCAACATGCTGTTTATACCGATCGCCGCAAAGCTTGAAGAAAAGACGGAGAATGAAATCTTTAAGAAGCAGGTCATGATCGAAGGCATCATCGGCATCCAGTCGGGAAGAAATCCGCGAAATCTGGAAAGCCAGCTTGTCGTTTTCAGTTCAAAAGAAGAATGGGCAAAAAAGCGGGCGGATCATATAAAACAAAAGGACAGGGCTCATGAAGCTTAGACATGAACGAAGAAAGCGCGAGCAGGGTCGCAAATCGTCAAACTGGATCATCACGTTTTCGGATTTGATTACGCTCATCCTCGTGTTCTTTATTTTACTGTTTTCGATGTCGCAAATCGATTTAAACAAATTTAAAGCAGCAGTCGGTTCATTTCAAGACAGGGCCGACGGCAAATCTGCCGCAGAGCTGAAAAAAGAAAACGCGGACGATCAGAAGGCTGAAAAAACGGCAAAAAGCCAAGAAGATTTATTAAAGAAAATCAACGACTATATTGAAAAAAATGAACTGTCAAGTTTGATTGCGGCCAAGCGTGATGAACGGGGCATCATCCTCGTCCTTCAGGAAGCGGTTTTGTTTGATTCGGGAAAAGCGGATCTGAAAGACCAGGCTCACCCGCTTTTGCATAAAATCGCCGTCCTTCTCAAATCAGTGTCCAACCCGATCCGTGTGGAGGGGCATACGGACAGCCGCCCGATTTCGACTTACCGTTTTCCATCCAATTGGGAGCTTTCTGCGGCAAGGGCGAGCACTGTGATCGGCTACTTTACGTCGAAAGAAAAGCTCGACTCTTCACGTTTTCTTGCCATCGGTTATGCCGATACAAAACCGGTCAAGGACAACCGCACAGAGAGCCATATGAAGGAAAACAGGCGCGTTGAAATTGTCATCGCAAAAAAATAAATGAGAAGAAAGCAAGGTCTTGCATAAAAGCAAGGCCTTTTCTGTACGCTGGGATTTTTCGCATTAAGTGGCGCGCTTGGCAGAGCGAATCGGATAAAGAGCTTTGGCAACGGTTTGGGCGTTTTTTTCCGTTATTTCGGATTTTCTTGGAATCGGAGGATACAAATCTGCCGGGTCGGACCAGTTGGCAGGAAGTCGGACAGATGCCTGCTTCCCCCACTTTTTCAGCCATTTTTCAGGCATCTTATCCTCAGGTTTCATTCCTTTCATTTCAAGCCAGATTCTTGCCCATGCCCTCGGTACGACGCGCCAAATGTCGTACCCGCCTCCGCCGACAGCGATCCATCTTCCGTTGCAATAGGTGTGTGCAAGTTCGTGAGCGAGCTTTGGAATCTCTTCGTAAATCTTCATCGTCGTGCACAAGTGTGTCAGCGGATCGTAGTAATGCGCGTCAGCTCCGTTTTGCGACAAAATAACGTCCGGTTTGAAAAACTCGGCTATTTCAGAAACAGCCGTCCGGTAGGATTCAAGAAAAGACTCATCTTCTGTGAAGGCATCGAGCGGGATATTAAAAGCGTAGCCGTAGCCTTCGCCATGACCTCTTTCCTGTACTTGCCCCGTTCCCGGGAAAAGGTAGCGGCCGGTTTCATGAATCGAGACGGTACACACGGAAGGATCATCATAGAACGTAAACTGCACCCCGTCGCCGTGATGGGCGTCCGTATCAATATATAAAACCTTCGCATGATATTTTTTCTGCAAATATCGTATCACAACTGAACTGTCGTTATAGACGCAAAATCCTGAAGCTCTTCCTCTGAATCCGTGGTGAAGCCCGCCTCCGAGATTGAGGGCGTGTCTTGCTTTGCCCGTCATGACATAGTCTGCAGCTGTCAGTGTTCCGCCCACCAAAAGGGAGGCGGCTTCGTGCATCCCGGCAAAGACAGGGGTATCTTCTGTTCCAAGCCCGTAGTTTTCGCTTTCGGCTGCCGGGAGTTTTCCCGCCCCTGCAAGCTGGACGGCCTTGATATAATCGCCTGTGTGAACAAGGGCGAGCTCGGCTTCTGTCGCTATGCGCGGAGCAATCGTTTCTCCCGGTTCAAATGCGCCGACTGTATTCAAAAGATCGTATGTTACATAGACTCGCAGCTGATTAAACGGGTGATCTTGATGAAATTGATAGGTTTGGTAAGAGGGAGAAAAAATAAATACGCTGTCCTTCATGGCAAATCCCTTTGAACAGCCGGCCAAAGAACCTGATACCCTTTGGACTTCACGTCTTTGATGATAGAGGCGGGATTCATTGTTTGAACGCGAAACACGAGTATTTTCGAATCATCTTCATCACCGGGATATACGAGCACGCTCAATATGGCGATTTGGCGCCTGCTGAAAATGGCGCTGATATCAGCGAGGCTACGGGCGATATGATCGGTTTTGATTTCGATTTGGGAGCCTGGAAAATGGGCTCCTGTCAGCTGGACGAACGTATGCAGCAAATCGGATTTTGTCACAATGCCGACAAGCTTCCCGTTTTTTACGATCGGGAGGCAGCCGATTTCGTGTTCGAAAAAAATAGCTGATATTTCTTCGGCAAAATCAAGCGGGTGACCGGTGATCACTTCTTTTGACATAATCAGTTCCACCGGCTTTTTTAAATCTTCGTCAGATCTGTTTTGGGCAAAAATACTCGGACTTGCTGTTTTGACGTCCCTGTCCGTGACGATGCCTATGACCGTTCCCCGTTCATTGATGACGGGAAGGTGTTTAATATGAAATGTTCGCATGCGTTTGATCGCTTCTTCAATCGTATCCGTTCTGGAAAGTGTCACAACATCCCGTTTCATGATTTTTTCAACAATCATATTCAGGTCCCCTTTGCTCCCTTAATACATAAAACGATTGTGGAATCTGAGTCTGTCAAAACGCTCGATCGACTCCTGACTGACCTCTTTTCCGATGCGGGCCATTAAACAGTTGGCGGGATGGGAGCTGATTTCCGGATCGTCTGTCGCAAACCAGACAAGCCCTCCGGCATTCATCATTTTCTCCATCATCTTTCTGTATTCCCAAACATCTTTATTAGTCCCCTTTAGATCCCAATGCCAGTAATATTCAGTCGTGATGATGATATATTTTTCCATCTGCGGATCCATCATGCTGACCGCAAGCAGCGTCTTCCCGACAGAGTGACCTCTGAACGCCGGAATGACTTCGATGGCTCCAAGCTCAATTAAATTTTCCATGTTTCCTTCAGACCATCTTTCAAGCGGGTCTGGATAAACATATGTCACATAGCCGACAATGGTTTGCCGGAAACGGGCGATGATGATCCGTCCTTCGGGAAGCCCTGCGATTTCGATTAATGCTTCATGTTGTTTTTGAGATGGGCGAAAGGCTGTAAGCTCGTTGTGAAATTCATATTGTGCGAGTTTTTCGGGACTGATAGGGCCCTCTATCAGCACGGAGCCTTTCTCTGTCTGCAATTCTTTGGCATGATAAGTTTTGTGATGCTCCACGTATCCACCGCCTTACATCTTAGTTGAAGTCTTTTATACATAACATACCAAAATATTAAGCGTTTTCATAGGATGGAAGAGTATTTTTTAAAAATTGAGAAAATAAAAAATCTATACTATAATATATTTTGATGAGCGAACAAAGGGGGATGGGCATGGAATTGAAAGCGTTGCCAGCAGAAAAGGGAAACTACAACTTGAAAGACTATGATGAAGCATACCGGACATTTGACTGGAAGGATTCCGAAAAACATTTTTCATGGCACAAAACGGGAAAAATCAATGCAGCTTATGAAGCGATCGACCGCCACGCTGAGTCAAATTTGAAAAATAAAGTGGCATTTTACTACAAAGATCCGGTCCGCGAAGAAAAGTACACCTTCAGAGAGATGAAAAATGAAACGAATAAAGCCGGGAATGTCTTAAAGCAGCATGCCAATGTGGGAAAGGGAGACCGTGTGTTTGTTTTTATGCCGAGATCACCCGAGCTTTATTTTATTCTTCTCGGCGCTGTCAAATTGGGAGCGATCGTCGGGCCGTTGTTTGAAGCATTTATGGAAGGCGCTGTCAAAGACAGGCTTTTAAACAGCGGAGCGAAGGTTATCGTGACGACGCCGGAATTGCTTGAACGGGTGCCGGCCGGCGAACTTCCGGATCTTGAATCAATCATTGTCGTTGGAGAAGGCGTAAAGGAAGAAGGGGCTGTCATCGATTATTACGCGAAAGCGGCTGAAGCAGATACTGATCTTGAGATTGAATGGATGGATCAGGAAGACGGGATGCTGCTTCACTATACATCGGGTTCGACCGGCGCGCCAAAAGGGGTTCTCCACGTCCACAAAGCAATGATTCAGCATTATCAAACAGCCAAATGGGTTCTTGATCTGCACGACGATGACATTTATTGGTGCACGGCTGATCCAGGCTGGGTTACCGGAACGGTCTACGGGATCTTCGGTCCGTGGCTGAATGGAGCAACGAATGTTGTCGTAGGCGGCAGATTCAGTCCCGAAGCATGGTACGAAACGATTGAAAAAATGGAAGTGACGGTATGGTACAGCGCGCCAACGGCTTTTCGGATGCTGATGGGTGCTGGCGACGATCTCGTAAACAAATATAATCTGAGCTCATTACGGCATATTTTAAGCGTAGGGGAGCCGTTAAATCCTGAAGTCATCAGATGGGGGCATAAAGTCTTCAGCAACCGGATTCATGATACATGGTGGATGACCGAAACAGGAGCGCAGCTCATCTGCAATTACCCGTGCATGGAAATTAAACCGGGATCGATGGGCAAGCCGATTCCAGGCGTAGAGGCTGCAATCGTCGATCACCAGGGAAATGAACTGCCTCCTTACAGAATGGGAAATCTCGCCATTAAAAAAGGCTGGCCGTCGATGATGCATTCAATCTGGAACAATCCTGAAAAATACAGCTCCTATTTTATGCCGGGGGATTGGTATGTGTCAGGAGATTCCGCCTACATGGATGAAGACGGATACTTCTGGTTCCAGGGAAGGATCGACGATGTCATCATGACATCGGGCGAGCGCGTCGGCCCGTTTGAAGTCGAAAGCAAGCTTGTTGAACATCAAGCTGTCGCTGAAGCAGGCGTCATCGGTAAACCGGATCCCGTCCGCGGTGAAATTATTAAAGCATTTATCGCCTTGAGGGACGGTTATGAACCGTCAGATTCGTTAAAAGAAGAAATCAGGCAGTTCGTGAAACAAGGTTTGGCCGCACACGCCGCGCCAAGGGAAATCGAATTCAAGGATAAACTGCCGAAAACAAGAAGCGGAAAGATCATGAGACGCGTCCTGAAAGCTTGGGAGCTGAACCTTCCGGCAGGCGATCTCTCATCGATGGAAGACTGATGTCTCATTGACAATGCAAAAATATTATGTTAAAAAAGATTTAGTCGAATATTCAAAAGGTGAAGACTGAGATCAGTAAAACGCATCCTTCCCTGTCTTAGAGAGCTGATGGCCGGTGAAAATCAGCACATATGGATGGTTTGAATTACACTCACGAACCGCTTTTGCGAAAAAAGCCTCCCGGGCTTTGTGTAGCAGAAGAACGGAAGCTTTTCCGTTATCATTGAGAGTGAAAAGAGCGCGGCCATGCGTTCTTTTAAGCAGGGTGGTACCGCGATTTTTATCGTCCCTTCGTTTTTGCGAAGGGGCGTTTTATTTTTGGAAAAAAGGAGCTAAATGATGATGACACACTTACTTGATGATTTGTCCTTCAGGGGACTGATTCAGCAGCAAACCGATGAAGCAGGCTTGAGAGAACTGCTGGATAAAGAAAAAATCAGCTTATACTCCGGATTTGATCCGACAGCTGACAGTCTGCATATCGGACACCTGTTGCCGATTTTAATGCTTCGCCGCTTTCAGCTGGCCGGACATCGTCCGATTGCGCTCGTAGGCGGAGCGACGGGCCTGATCGGCGATCCGAGCGGAAAGAAAGCGGAGCGCACGCTGAACAATGAAGAAATCGTCCGCGAATGGTCGCAGAAAATCAAAAACCAGCTTTCGCGTTTCCTGGATTTTGAAGCTGAAAAAAATCCGGCGATTATGGCGAACAACTATGACTGGATCGGCAAAATGAACGTCATTGATTTCCTGCGCGATGTCGGCAAAAACTTTGGAATCAATTACATGCTTGCCAAAGATACGGTAAGCTCCAGAATCGAGACGGGCATATCTTATACTGAATTCAGCTACATGATCCTACAGTCTCTCGATTTCTTGAATTTGTACAGAAACCAGGAATGCAAGCTGCAGATCGGCGGAAGCGACCAGTGGGGCAATATCACGTCAGGCCTCGAGCTTATCCGCAAATCTGAAGAGAATGCAAAAGCTTTCGGATTGACGATTCCCCTTGTGACAAAAGCAGACGGCACGAAGTTCGGAAAAACGGAAGGCGGCGCGATCTGGCTTGATAAAGAGAAGACATCGGCATATGAGTTTTATCAGTTCTGGATCAATACCGACGACAGGGATGTCGTGAAATACTTAAAATACTTCACTTTCTTGTCCAAAGAAGAAATTGAAGATCTCGCTGAAAAAGCAGAGACGGCGCCTGAAAAACGCGAAGCGCAAAAGCGCCTCGCCGAAGAAGTGACCGTTCTTGTACACGGCCGTGAAGCGTTTGAGCAGGCTGTCAACATCTCAAAAGCACTCTTCAGCGGAGATATTAAACAGCTGACTGCTGAAGAAGTGAAGGTCGGCTTTAAAGGGGTTCCTTCCATGGAACTTGAGAAAGCGGATGAACTGCCTCTTGTTGAGGTGCTCGTCCAATCCAAGCTGTCTCCGTCTAAACGCCAGGCGCGCGAAGATATCACAAACGGCGCGGTATACGTTAACGGCGAGCGCCGCACCGATGTTGCGGACGTCCTCACCGGCGACGACCGCATCGAAGGACAGTTTACCGTCATTCGCCGCGGTAAAAAGAAATACTTCCTGCTGACTTATAAATAATCAAAAAGCTCTTGCCAAACGGCAAGGGTTTTTTTGTGTCCGTATGTTTCATGTATGTTCATTCAGGAAATGTCAAAAATATAGATGTAATAGGTAGAGCATTTTCATCGTTGAAGAGGGAGGAATGTAGCATGAACCTGTTCATTGCGGCGAAAGAAAAGTTTATGGAAGATTACAACAAGCAGCTGGAAACGGAACGAAAACAAGAGGCGCAGCAGTCAGCTGACGGATACAATCAATTGAATCAGACGGAAAATGCAGCAAAGTGGCTGAAGTAGAGGGTCTTTAGGGCCCCCTTGGTATGAAGGTGTCCGCGAAGAAATTTCCGCGCATCAGCCGGACATCATAGCCGTTAACGAAGGGTACAATCAATACTTTGAAGCCGGGTCTCCCGTCATCATGAAAGAAGATAGTGCTGGATCAAGCCGACCCATTGATTTCCAGACATATGCACGGGAAGAATTGAAGAGCTTCATACAGGAAAAAGGAATGTCCTCTCCTCTCGTATGCCTGTGCCGGATGATGGAATATATGACAGATTAAAGCCGTAAAAAACAGACAGTGAATTTCTGTCTGTTTTTTTGGCTTCTTCTTCGAGAACAAAGAACAATGCCTCCGGCGGGATTCGAACCCGCACTCCTCTCGTAAGCATAGGCTAGGGGAGAACACGCTTCCCTACGGACTTTCACCGACAGGAATTCCACCTGTCTCAGCTATTTGCTTTTCGGTGCTTCTGAAACCCTTGCCTTGCGACCCGTTCCTACAATGTTTTACGGCGCTCTTCCCTTCTAGAGCTACAGAGGCGAAATGGATGATTCATATTATACAGAAGCAATGGTGAAATGAGAACTGAAATTTTGAAAAGGCACAGCTCAAATTCCAATTAAAAAAATGTTCCTCTAAGATGACTTGGGAGCATCCTTCAAGTAAATGGTTGATAATGATATTTTATGGTATAATTCATATGTTTTTCGCAAATTTATAGATTTGACAATGGAGGAACTTGTATGAAGTGGTTTTGGAAAGGCTTGAGGAATTATGCGAATTTTGAAGGGAGAGCAAGACGAAAGGAATATTGGTTGTTTCATTTGTTTAACGGTATCATATGTTTTATTTTATTTATCTTAACAGTAATGATCGTAAGTTTATTTATTTCAGGAATCATGACAGCGGAAGGATATGATGGATATCAAGTAGGATATATCATCGGGTATGGCGGTGGATTCCTCGGGTACGTCCTGATCTTAATTTATCAGTTGGCTGTTTTGGTGCCTTCTTTGGCTGTCAATGTCCGCAGGCTGCATGATACCGGAAGAAGCGGCTGGTGGATTTTAATTGGCTTGTTGCCGATTATCGGTGCTGTCATTCTGCTGATTTTTTACTGTCAGGCTGGCGAAACAAAAGAAAATCAATATGGACCAGATCCAAAAGTAAATGTATCGTAAATTGCACCCCAATTGTTAGACAATCATCTGGCGATTGGGGTTTTTTATAGTCTGAAGAAGACCGAAGGGGAACGACTGTTAACTTGATTTTTAATGAGAGATGCCCGTATTTCCGAAGATTGTTTGGCATATCAATTTCAGTGACGATTCAAGATGGTTTTGAGATACCGGAGACAGTCAAATGGGCGAGGCTAAAACAAAAGCAGTCACTGAAGTTCATGCCCCTCGTATCGCGGGACGGATCTTAGCCCTCATCGAAGCCTTCCGGGAGTTTTTTATAAATAAATCGCACACCATCCCGCTAACACCCCCATTACAAAGCAGTCGTTGCTGTCCATTTTCTTACCGTGTTTAACAAAGACATTCAAAGCCCAATTCAGTTTAGTGCCATCTTCAGTCTTTGCAACCCATTTTTTGCTGATATTGTAGTACATGACTTTGAAAATGGCGAATGCAGCTAAACAGAACAAGTAGAACAAGAGAAACTTACCAAAAAACATAAGCATTTGTTGGTCACTCCTCCGTTTTCATTCTTTAACCAACGATTTGATTTTACCGAATATATGCATAAGAGAAAAGGAGACGTTTGTCATATCTTGCTTGTGAGGAGGTATCTTGCAAGAAAAATCATCTATTAAAAACCCGACGCTTATGAGCTGGGTCCGTTTTATTCCCGGCTTATCAACAGCCCGCAATCTCCCCGAATCAACGGGGGAAGAAGAATACAACAAAAAACCCTGGAATCGCTGATATATCAACAATTCCAGGGTTTTTGCCAATGCTCTTTAAAGAGCATTTTCTATTAACGAGAGTAGAACTCAACGATCAATGCTTCGTTGATCTCAGCAGGAAGCTCAGAACGCTCTGGAAGGCGAGTTAGTGAACCTTCAAGCTTTTCAGCGTCAAAAGTCAGGTATTCAGGAACGAAGTTGTTCACTTCAACCGCTTCTTTAACTGCAGAAAGGTTTTGAGATTTTTCACGAAGTGAAATCGTTTGGCCAGGTTTAACTTGGTAAGACGGAATGTCAACGCGGCTTCCGTCAACAAGAATGTGACCGTGGTTTACCAATTGGCGTGCTTGGCGGCGAGTGCGCGCTAGGCCAAGACGGTAAACGATGTTGTCAAGACGTGCTTCAAGAAGAATCATGAAGTTTTCACCGTGTTTACCAGCCATTTTCGCAGCTTTGTCAAAAAGGTTGCGGAATTGGCGTTCGTTCACACCGTACATATGGCGAAGCTTTTGCTTTTCTTGCAATTGCAAACCATATTCTGATAGTTTTTTACGCTGTCCCGGACCGTGAGGACCTGGTGCGTAAGGACGTTTTTCTAATTCTTTACCCGTACCGCTCAAAGAGATGCCTAAACGGCGGGATAATTTCCAGCTTGGACCTGTATAGCGAGCCATAATGTGACTCCTCCTTTGGTTTTATTTTTGTGAAAATAAAACCCATCTGTTCAATTCAGCCATGTCCATTTTGTTTTCATGTATCCTCGCTCCAGCAGCAAAGAGTTACACGATACACCTTAATAGATAAGGAACAAAATGAAACACAGAAGCAGAACAAAAAGGCTGCATTATTTCACACAAAGAAGATTATATAATGTCCGCTGTGCAAAGTCAACCATTCATGGACTGTCCCAAAGAGTCTGAATCATTAATAAGTATAAAGTCCTGTTTTTTATGATATAATCAGGAAAATAAAATACATAAAACGGATTTTTTTAAGGTGATGACCATGAACAAACAAACTGAAGACCTATATCTGTCTTTTCATCAGAAGCTGTTCCAATTTCTTTTAAAAAAGCCGGCCGTCTCGTACGATGACTCTGTTGCCTGGCTAAAAGCGGCAGCAGAGTCATTTTTTTCGTTTATATCTCTTACATTGCGTCCTTCTTCAAGTCCGCAGGGAGCGAACGGCCAAAGCGGCCAGATCAGCCGAGTTAATGATTATTATATCATTATAACAATAGAAGAAAACAGCAAATATATAGAACTTTTGTGTCAAAAGAATCATAAAGTACCAGAACGTCTTGCTGAATCCATCCTCCTGTTTTTAATGCATTGTCTGAAACTTGATGCATTATTTCATGAGGAGCTCAATAAAACAAAGATTTATGAAAAGACGGCGCTGCTGCATGAGCTGATGGATCAGGAGCAGGTGCTCAAGACAATGGTTGAAAGTTTGAGGGGTGTTTTTCCTTTTTTGGCATATTGTCTTTTCTTGTCATACGACGAGGACCAATACATCAGCCTTCCTGCGATAGAGTTAGATGTGCAAAGCGAATCGACCGATTCTTTCGCCTTAGAGGCATACTTATCAGGACAGGCGAAGAGCAAAAATGAATCGGAAGTTTACATTCCGATTAAAGGCCGGCAGGGAACGTATGGCGTTTTGAAGGCTTTTGGACCAGGGGCTGCCGATACGGCAGCGGATATATGCATTATTTCGAATGCGGCAGGGAAAGCATTTGAAAATTCCCGGCTTTACGAACAGTCGCAGAATATGATTTCAAATTTGGAGCTGATTAATGAAACATCGCATCAGCTGAACCGGACGAAACGCCTCCCTGATATGATGAAGAGTTTGTCCGAAAGGCTGATCAGTTCATTTGGCGCCGAAGAGGTGGGCTTTTTTTATAAAAATCATTTGGACGAGGAAACCCTGCTGCCGGGAAGCACCAGTTTTTTTCAGACGGATGCGGCCCTTCCATATATCCGCTATGTTAAAGAAAAGATTTCAGAGGAAAACGGGGTATTTGTCGGAAACGGTTCTTCGTTTTTTGGAAATGACGGTTATGCTTCATTAATGGGCGTTCCGATGCTGGAGAATAATGAAAACAAAGGATTTGTCATCGTATTGAAAAAAAACGTCTGCTCTTTTTCATTTGAAATGTTTAAGCTGTTTCAGACGCTGATCAGGCATTCCACGCTCGCCGTGTCGAATTTGATGCTGCGCGACCGGCTGAAGTATCTTGTTCAAACAGACCGTTTGACAGAGCTTTACTCGAGAAGCTATTTCGATGAAAAAATCGGGTACAGTATGAAAGCGGATGAGAGCGGCGTACTCGTATTGATTGATATCGATGATTTTAAACAGATTAACGATACGTACGGCCATCAGAAAGGCGATGATATTCTCATTCAAGTCGCCAGGGTGATCCAGCGAAACATCCGCGACCAGGACGTCGCAGCAAGGTGGGGAGGAGAAGAGCTTGCGGTATACTTGCCGAAAGCAGGGCTGAACACCGGTAAAATGCTTGCTGAGAGGCTGATTACGCTTGTCAGGGAATGCACTGATCCAAAGGTGACGATTTCGTGCGGGGTATCCAATTGGTCTCAAGATCGTCCGAAATCTTTAACCTGCCTTTTTAAAGAGGCGGATGTCGCGCTGTACAATGCAAAGCGAAACGGGAAAAACAGGTTTATGACACATTAAAAAAGAGCCGGATTTACCGGCTCTTTTCGCTTAAACGCTCTCCAAGCATCTCTGTGAACTTTTTCAAATAATACTCATCTGTTTCATCGAAGCGGTTTTTAATCGGGCTGTCGATATCGAGCACCCCGATGATGTTCCCGTCAACTTCAAGCGGAACTACGATTTCGGATTGGGATGCCGCATCACACGCAATGTGTCCGGGGAACGCGTTCACATCTTCAACGCGCTCGATCCGGCCGTTTGTATAAGCGGTGCCGCAGACGCCTTTCCCGAACGGGATTCTTACGCATGCAGGAAGTCCCTGGAACGGCCCGAGCACAAGCTCGCCGTCTTTGGCAAAATAAAAACCCGCCCAGTTGATGTCTTCCAATGATTGATATAAAAGAGCGGAGGCGTTTGCTGTATTGGCGATCATATCAGGTTCGCCTTCTGTCAGCGCATCGATCTGTTTGAGGAGAAGCTCGTATTTTTTTTCTTTGCTGCCTTCTGTTTTTTCGACATGAAACATGATAATTTCCCTCGCTTTTTCTTTGAAATGGCAAAAACACGCTTGCCGTGATGCTATTTGTCGAGCACTTTTTACAGGAACAATTCCGCTTGAAGTGGAATTGTTTTAAGTAAGAAGGGGTGAAACAAGATGGGATCAAACGCTATTTCAACCACGAAGGACAGGATCATC
Source organism: Bacillus sp. J41TS8 (assembly GCF_018333035.1). Lineage (NCBI taxonomy): Bacteria > Bacillati > Bacillota > Bacilli > Caryophanales > Bacillaceae > Bacillus > Bacillus sp. J41TS8. The sequence continues at coordinate 516,382 of NZ_BORF01000001.1, read as the reverse complement.
GAATCTGCCGTGGAGCTGTTCAACCAAAAAGGTTTTTCAGGAACATCCGTCCGCGAAATTGCCCGAGCAGCCAATGTCAATGTCGCCCACATCTCCTATTATTTTAATGGAAAAGGCGGTTTAATGGAGCATTTGATATCCCGTTTTTATGAAGGCTATTTAAGAGTCCTTGAAAAGGGTTATGAACGCCTTCCGGATGCAGGTGCAACGGATTGCCTTCTTCAATTGGTTTTTGATATTCTATCGTATCAGCATGAGCACCGTCAATTAACTCGGTTTGTTTATCGCGAAGTCACGATTGATTCCACACTGAATCGCGAAGTGATGTCGACATATTTAACAAAAGAAAAGTACATTCTCCACCTGATCATTGAAAAGGGAAATGAGGACAATGAATTTTCCCGTTTTCCCCTTTCCCATTTTATGATTCAGCTGAAGTCGCTTTTAATGATGCCTTATCTGCAGCCTCAATATATTTCAGAAGTGCTGTATGTACAGCCGCACGAGCCGTACTTTTATCAGGCGTATTACAAGGAAGTCAAAACATGGCTTCTCAGTCTGTTGTACAGAGAAGGTCGGCAAGCCGCCGTTATTTAGCCAAGCGGCTCTCAAAATGTTCGTAACCAAATCCGGCATCCTCTGCTTGGTGGGCATCAGACCCAAAGACAAGCGGGATGTTTTTTTGTTCCGCTTCTTTTATCATCCATTCTTCCATATAGACGTCGCCTGCATAAGGCTTGCGGAGGCCGGACGTATTAAAGTCAAGTTCGTATCCGCGCTTTGCGGCTTCATCCAAACAGGAGGAGACCGATTTTCTGACGCTTTCTGACATCGTATACGGAAACAGCTTCACAAATTTTTTCGCAAGCGTGATGTGGCCGATTCGTTTTGGCTTAAATGCTCCCAACGGTGATACAATGGAAGAATAGATTTCGTCATAATAGGCGAGATAAACCTGCTCTGTGCTGCCGTAGCAGTCGATCAGCTGCTGAAACGCTTTTTCATCGTAGTCAAGACAGATGTATGAAGATCCAGCCGGCAAAAAATGAACGGACAGGATGCTGTCGTCAAGATGTGTGCCGTACTGATCGAGAAAAGCTTTCGTTTCATGTTCAAAGGCGCGGATATAATCGACTTCAAGACCGATCAAAATGTCAAGCTGTCCTCTGTATTCTTCCTTCAGTTCGGTCAGCCGTTCAATATAGCGGCCCAGCTGGGAGATCGGCATGGCGCTGTCTTTCTCCGGAGTCGGATCAATAAATGAAGGCGGAAGCGGCGCGTGCTCAGTAAAGGATACGGATTGGAAGCCTTTTTTGCACAATTCTTCTATATAATATCTGAATTCGTCTTTTGATCCGTGCGGACAAAAGGGAGAATGAACATGACCGTCTCGTTTCAGCATGATGTCACCCCGTAAAAAAATAGTCAGATGTTGTCACTTTGATGTAAAAAAATTAAAAATTCTGCTCAAAAAATGTTGGTTACATGGTATCATAAGAACAATGAAAACGATAGTTTAACTTCATTTTTACATAACAATTTCAAATATCATACCCTGACAGAACAAGATAAACAGCAAGGGGGCTCATTATGGAGTTTGTCATTGGCTTACTGGCGTTATTTTTAATCTTATTCGCTACGGGCTACTTATTCAGAAAAAATATATATAAAGAGATCGACCGTTTAGAAGCTTGGAAAATCGAAATCATGAACCGTTCGATTGTGGAAGAGATGTCAAAAATCAAGCATCTGAAAATGACGGGGCAGACTGAGGAATTCTTTGAAAGATGGCGCCGGGAATGGGATGAAATCGTCACCTCGCATATGCCCAAAGTCGAAGAGCTTCTGTTTGAAGCCGAGGATTGCGCCGACAAATACCGTTTTCAAAAATCGAAACAGGTGCTCGCGCATATTGAGAATCTTTTATCAGCGGCTGAGTCCAACATTGAAGACATCTTAAAGGAAATCGCCGATCTTGTCTCAAGCGAAGAGCAGAACCGCAAAGAAATCGAAGAGGTAAAAGAACGTTATACAAAAGTGCGGAAAAACCTTTTGGCATACAGCCACCTGTACGGAGACCTCTATGCGAAAATTGAAGCCGACCTCGATACCGTGTGGGAAGGCATTAAACAGTTTGAAGAGGAAACAGAAGGCGGAAATTACATAGAAGCCAGAAAGGTGCTGCTTGCCCAAGACCGTTTGCTTGAAGAGCTTCAATCATACATAGACGATGTGCCGAAACTGCTTGCCAGCTGCAAGCAGACAGTTCCGCAGGAAATCGCAAAATTGAAAGCCGGCTATCAGGAAATGATCGATAAAGGGTATAAGCTCGATCATATTCAAGTGGAGAAGGAGCTCGAAAACCTTTTGAAAGAATTGAAGCGCGCTGAAGATGCGCTTTTGGACGAGCTTGATTTAGAGGAAGCCGCCGCAATCGTGCAGATCATTGATGAAACGATCCAGACGCTGTATAACCAGCTCGAGCATGAAGTCGAAGCAGGGCAGGAAATTTTGGGCAAAGTGCCTGAGCTTGCCGCTGCATTGGAAAAGCTTGAAGCCTCCAAAAAGGATACCGAAGCTGAAACCGAGCTCGTCAAGAAAGGCTACAGACTGACTACCGGCGAACTGGAGAAGCAGCAGTCATATGAAAAGCGCCTTGAAATGATCGAAAAGCAGTTCGAACAAGTGAGAGAAAGGCTTGATCAGAAACATGTCGCCTACTCGCTGTTAAAAGAAGAGCTTGCCGATATCGAAAAGCAGATGGAAGCCGCGCAACGGGAGCATGACGAATACAGAGACATGCTGCAAATGCTGAGAAAAGAAGAGCTTCAGGCAAGAGAGCTTCTCAAGCAATTGAAGCAGACAATCAAGGATACGGCGCGCAGCCTGGAGAAAAGCAATGTTCCAGGCATCCCGGAGGCCATAACCGAAAAGATCCGACAGTCGCAGACGACTGTGCAGAAAGTGACAGAACAGTTGAATGAGCTGCCGCTGAACATGGATGCGGTGAACGAACGTCTTCAAGAGGCGGAACAGCTTGTCACGGAAGTGAAAACAAAGACGGACGAACTGGTTGAACTGGTTTTGCTGATCGAACGCATCATTCAATATGGCAACCGCTTCAGAAGCCAGGACCGTATCCTTTCCGAACAGCTGAAAGAAGCAGAAAACTGTTTTTACGCATATCAGTATGAAGAGGCTTACGACATAGCCGCCAGAGCGGTGGAAAAAGCGTCGCCTGGAGCAGTGGCCCGGCTTGAAGCGGACGCGAAGCAGCCTGAATAAAGCAAAAACCCGGCATGTAAAGATGTGTGCCGGGTTTTTTGTCTAAAGAAATGAAAGATAAAAAAACAGCCCTGTTTTAAACAGAGCTGTTTTTTGCAAAGGTCAGCTGACGTTCTTTAATTTGTCCTCCGGCAAAGCGATAAAAAATGTCACAATGTAACCGATCACTGCGCCGATAACAGCCGGAACGACCCAGCCGACACCCATGCTGAACAGCGGGATGTTCGCTTTTAAGATATCGTTAACCGGCCCCAGCGGGATTTTCGCCGCGTTTAATCCGTCGATGATGCTCAGAATTCCTGTCGGGATAAGGGCGCCGATATAGACCTCGCGCCGTTCATTAAACAGCTTATCAATGAATGAGAGCAAAACGACGACGATCGCAAGCGGATAAATCGCAGACAGAATCGGTACTGAAAACGAGATGATTTCTGTCAGTCCGAAATTGGCAATCACAAGGCTGAAAAGCGTCACAATGATGACAACTGCTTTGTAAGAGAGCTTCGGAATCAGATTTGAAAAATACTCTCCGCAAGAAGAAACAAGTCCTACGCTTGTCGTCAGGCAGGCGAACAAGATCGCGATGCCGAGCACGGCATTTCCAAGCGAGCCGAACAAATATGCGGAAGCTTTGGACAATATTTCGCCGCCGTTGTCGAGCGAACCGACGGTTTCAACGCTTGTCGCCCCTAAATAAGCGAGTGAAACGTAAACGAGTCCGAGACCGACTGCAGCGACTATCCCCGCTTTGATGCATGAAGCGGCGATTGACTTTGGATTTGTGACTCCGCGGTCTTTAATTGCCGTAATGACGACAATTCCAAAAACAATTGAAGCGATCGCATCCATCGTTTTATACCCTTCTAAAAATCCGACAAACAGCGGTGCGGATTGGTAAGCCTCTGTCACAGACCCGATGCTGCCCATCGGGGTGATAAACGCTTTGATGACTAAGATTGCGATTACAGTCAATAATATCGGTGTTAAAATTTTACCGATGCGGTCAACAAGCTTGCTTGGGTTTAACGCCAAGAAATAAGTGATCCCGAAAAAGATCAGGGTAAAGATGAACAGATAAAGACTTGACGAATGTTTTCCTAAAAACGGCTCAACCGCTATGACGTATGAAACGTTTCCCGTCCTCGGAATGGCAAATAAAGGTCCGATCGTTAAATAAATGCTGACGATTAATATCGTGCCGAAGACCGGGTGGGCTTTGTCAGCTAGGCCTTTTGCACTCCCTTTTAAAGCAACCGCGATGACGCCGAGCAGAGGAAGACCAACGCCCGTCAGCAAGAATCCGATGATAGCCGGCCAAATATTCTCTCCGGCAGCTTGACCAAGCTGGGGAGGAAAAATCATATTTCCCGCTCCGAAAAAGAGGGCGAACAGCATAAGCCCAATCGCCGTCGTTTCCTTAGCGGATAGTGAAGTTTTCATTAAAAAGAACCTCCTGGCATTTTGTTTAAATTTTCTGTCAATTTATTTTCGTGATATAATATGACAAAAGTCCAAAGACTATTATATTTTAAAAATCAGAGAAGTCAAACATTTATTTTTAATTTTCAATTACAAGTTGATATGATAACATATACAGTCATGAAAAAGAACGTTCATTTTAAAGGAGTAGATCATGATTTATCTTGATAATAGTTCAACAACAAAACCATATCCTGAATTATTACAAATTTATGAACAAGTAAATCAGCGCTTCTTCGGCAACCCGTCGTCTCTGCACCGCCACGGCGTTGAAGCGGATCAATTGCTTTCTGAAGCGCGGAAACAGATTAAATCGGCGCTTTCGCTAAAAAATCATGATATCGTGTTTACGTCCGGCGCTTCAGAAGCCAATAACATGGCGCTTAAAGGCATTGCTTTGGCACATGCGCAAAAAGGAAAGCATATCATTGCTTCCTCCATTGAACACCCGTCTGTGACGGAATCCTTGGAGCAGCTGAAGACGGCCTTCGGCTTTGAGGTTACATATCTTCCTGTCGACGGCCATGGCTTTGTTTCTCTTGAAGACTTGAAACAAGCGCTCCGCAAAGACACGATTCTTGTAAGCATCATGCACGTCAACAATGAAACAGGCGTCATCCAGCCTCTGGAAGAAATCGGGAAAATCGTAAAAGAAAACACAAGGGCATACTTTCACGTTGATCATGTTCAGGGCATCAACAAGGTTCCGCTGGACATCTCCGGGGCAGCCATTGACCTTTGTACAATCTCGGGTCACAAATTTCACGGCTTAAAGGGAACAGGAGCCCTCATTCTAAACGAACGGATCTCGCTTTTTCCTTTGATTTCCGGAGGAGAACAGCAGAACAACAGGCGTGCTGGAACTGAAAATACCGCCGGCGCCGTTACACTTGCAAAAGCGATCAATTTGTCAAAACAGGATTATAACCATTATATAGAAGAAATAAAGGCGGCAAAATCAGCTTTTATCAAGGAGCTAAAAGAGCTGAAAGGTGTTATATTAAATACGCCGGAAGAAAACAGCGCGCCGCATATCATCAATTTTTCCGTTCCGGGATTGAAGGCTGAGGTCCTTTTGCATATGCTAGAGGAGCGGGATATTTTCGTATCGACGACATCAGCATGCTCTTCAAAACAGCATAAGCCGAGCAAGGTGCTTTTAGAAATGGGAAAAGGTGAAGGTGCGGCCTCAAGCAGCATCAGAATCAGCATGACGTACCGGGATAATCATGAGATTGTCGGCCCGTTTATGACGGCCTTAAAAGAAAGTTTACACAAACTAAAAGGAATTATGAGGTAGAGGCACAATGAATGAGGACTACATTTTAATCAGATTTGGCGAAATTTCAACAAAAGGAAAGAATAGAAAGCTTTTTGTCGATCGCCTGAAAAGAAATATCAAAATGGTCTTGCGCGATTTCCGCAACGTCCGTTATGAATCAACACGCGACAGAATGACTCTCGTATTAAACGGAGAAGACGCTGAAGCTGTAATGGCTCGTCTGAAACACGTTTTCGGCATCCAATCGTTCAGTCTTGCCGTGAAGTGCCGGACAGATCTGGAAAGCATTAAAGAGACGGCGCTCGCTTCTGTTCAAGAACAATACAAGCCCGGGGATACCTTTAAAGTATCGACGAAAAGGGCTTATAAGCAGTTTGAATTAAATACAAATGAGATGAATGCCGAGATCGGAGGACACATTTTGCGCAACACCGACGATCTTACCGTTGACGTCCACTCCCCGGACATCCATTTGCGTATCGAAATTCGGGAAGATGCCACGTATTTGACATTCCGGGATGAAAAAGGTGCGGGCGGACTGCCGGTCGGAAGCGGAGGAAAAGCGATGCTTATGATATCCGGCGGAATCGACAGCCCTGTTGCCGGGTTCTATGCCATGAAGCGCGGACTTGAGATCGAAGCCGTTCACTTTTTCAGCCCGCCATATACAAGCGAGCGGGCCAAGCAAAAAGTGATCGATCTTACTAAGCGGCTTACGGCTTTTGGCGGAGACATCAAGCTTCATATCGTTCCGTTTACAAAAACTCAAGAGCTCATTCAAAAGCAGATTCCCGAGAACTATTCCATGACGGCGACCAGAAGGCTGATGCTCCAGATCGCCGACAAACTGCGCGAACGCCATAACGCGCTTGCGATCTTTACAGGGGAAAGCCTCGGCCAGGTGGCAAGCCAGACGCTTGAAAGCATGTATGCCATCAACGCGGTCACGAGCACGCCGGTTTTGCGCCCTTTAATCGGCATGGATAAGACGGAAATCATCGAAAAAGCGAAGGAAATCGATACGTACGATATCAGCATACGTCCGTACGAAGACTGCTGCACGATCTTTACGCCTTCTGCGCCGAAAACGCGTCCGAAAAAAGAGAAAATCGAACACTTTGAAAGCTACACAGATTTCGAACCGCTTATCAACGAAGCTGTGGAAAACACGGAAACGATTGTTTTGAGCAGCAAAGCGGAAACGAAAGATCAATTTGCGGATTTTTTCTAAAGGAATATTCAATCAAACATCTTTGTCTGTTTTTGCATACAATTACCAAACATTCTTTGTATGAAGTCATGTGTTTTTACACAATCTATACTCACAAGGAGGTGAGAACACATGGCTCAAAACAACAGACAAAGCAGTTCTAACCAACTATTGGTTCCTGGTGCTGCTCAAGCTATCGACCAAATGAAATTCGAAATCGCTTCTGAATTTGGCGTTAACCTTGGAGCAGAAACTACTTCTCGTGCAAACGGTTCAGTTGGAGGAGAAATCACTAAGCGTTTAGTTTCTTTCGCTCAACAGCAAATGGGTGGAACACAACAATAATTAAAATTAAAAAGCAATGGATAATGGGTGGGGTTTAATCCCCACTCTTTTTTATGTTCTGCAAAATAGGCATTTCGGAATACAATTGTATGAAAGGATTATGTATAATAAAAAGATGGCACAAGACAAGGAGATGGAAGGGTTGAGAAGAGAAGATTTGATTGCGCCGGAGAAGTATAATGCGGTTGATGAAATTGAAAAATTTAAATCTTCCCGTGATAAAACCGCTTTGATCTGGGAAGATGAATCAGGGCGTCAAGTGTCATGGTCCTATGAAAAATTGATTGAAAAGGCTTACAAAATCGGCAGCATATTGACCCGTTCTGGACTGAAAAAAGGTGACAAGCTTATCGTGATGATGCCGCGGATACCGGAAACGTATGCCGTGTACATGGCCATTTTAAAAGCTGGAATGGTGGTCATCCCATGTTCCGAAATGCTTCGGGCGAAAGACTTGGATTACAGGATCAAGCATGCAGGCGTCAAAGGAGCCGTCGTATATTCAGCATTTCTTGATGCTTTTCTAGATGTTCGTTCAAAAGAGGCACTGTCGTTATTTGCCGTCGGAGAAAGCAGCGAAGGGTGGATCAATCTGCTCGAAAAAATGAATCAGGCCATTGCAGCGGATTTTCAAGCGGCGGATACCTCTCGCGATGACATCGCATTTTTATCTTACACATCCGGCACGACCGGTCAGCCAAAAGGGGTTGTACATACACACGGCTGGGCTTATGCTCACTTAAGAACGACAGCTTCCGCATGGCTTGACATTTCGGAAGGGGATCTCGTCTGGGCGACAGCAGGGCCGGGCTGGCAAAAATGGGTATGGAGCCCGTTTTTAGCAGTGCTCGGTAGCGGTGCAACCGGCTTTATCTATCATGGAAAATTCACGCCGGAAACGTATTTGCGGCTGATTGAGCGCCATCAAGTCAATGTGCTGTGCTGTACGCCGACAGAGTACCGGTTCATGGCGAAAGTCAATGATTTGTCCCGATTTGACCTGTCTTCTCTGCACAGCGCTGTTTCGGCCGGAGAGCCGTTGAACAGGGAAGTCATCGATACATTTAAAAAGCATTTTCATATTGCTGTGCGGGACGGATACGGACAAACGGAGAGCACGCTGTTGGTGGGGATTTTAAAAGGTATGAAAATCAAGCCTGGAAGCATGGGAAAACCGACGCCTGGAAACTTGGTTGATATTATTGACGGGAATGGAAAGAGCTGTCCCCCGGGCGAAACAGGCGATATTGCCGTTCACTTAAGCACGCCGGCTCTTTTTAAAGAATATTACAAAGATCAAGAACGAACGCTCCGACAAAGAAGAGGGGATTACTTTATAACAGGGGATAAGGCGCGAAAGGATGAAGACGGCTATTTTTGGTTTGAAAGCCGCAATGACGATGTGATCATCAGCTCAGGATATACAATCGGCCCGTTTGAAGTTGAAGATGCGCTGATCAAGCATCCTGAGGTCAAAGAATGTGCTGTTGTGGCAAGCCCTGATGAAATCAGGGGATCGATCGTGAAAGCATACGTTGTCTTAAAGGACCCATCCCGCGGAAATGAACACCTGACAAAGGAATTACAAGACCATGTAAAAGCCATGACGGCCCCTTATAAATACCCCCGGGAGATAGAATTCATCGAAGAACTGCCGAAAACGCCTTCGGCGAAAATCAAGCGCTTTGAACTAAGACAACGGGAAATCGCACTTAAAACGAAAGCTGAATAACCACACAAAGAGGAGGGAATATCCGTTGGGTCATGACTCACTCCGAAACATAGAGAAAGAAATCGCGCTTTTGGTCCGTCTGACGACGGCCTACAGCCCGCGCTTTGGAAGTCTGGACCGCTCGGAATATCTGCTGTTAAGCGAGCTTGATAAGCAAAGTCCTCTCGCCATCAACTCGCTGGCTGAAACCTTAATGCTGAATCTGTCGACAGCAAGCAGACAAGTTTCAGCCTTGGAACGGAAAAAGCTCATCAGACGTTTTCCTGATCCCAACAACGGCCGGATCAGCCTTGTGGAGATGACTTCGGAGGGCATTGATGCTCTGAAAAAAGTGCAAAAGGCCCGCTATCATGTATACACGGAGGTTCTTCAAGACTGGACAACAGAAGAACTGAACACGTTGGAAACCCATTTGATCAGACTGAATCAGGATTTTAAAAAGTGGAGCAAATAAGCGGCTAAAGGCTGGTTGGTCAGACGATCATCAGCCTTTTCTTTTTCTTTCGGTTGATTTATTGCGGGAAGGATGTATAATTTAACTTGCATAATACAACTTGTAATATGAAATATATAACTAAAGGAGGAGCGCTTATGAGTCAATCTGATGTGGCGATCCCGAGCTCTAAAAAAATCGGCATTCCGAAGTATTTGATCATTTCGGTTTTAACGATACTGGCCATTGGGCCGCAATATTTTCTTAATCTTTCCTATACGCTCAGTCAAGTCGTCATTCAAAACGGACTTCATTTGTCACCGGACGATATGCGGATTCCGTCCATTTTGACAAATCTTGCTTTTGCTCTCGGTGTTCCGCTTGGACGTATATTTTCAAGGAGGTTCGGCATTCGGAACAGCTACCTGACACTCATCACCTTATTTTTATGCGGCTCGCTGATCGACGCATTTTCAGCAGGCTTGTTTTCGCTTCTTATCGGAAGGGTGATACAAGGATTATGCTCCGGAATGTTATTTTTGACGATTCTTCCTGTCAAATTGATTTCGTTTCCGAACAAGGTCCGCAATTTGTTTTTGTTTTTCGTCATTAGCGGATTGTTCGGCGCTTCTGCCATCGGAGCGGTTTTTGGTTCCCTGTCACTCAGCGCGGATGCATGGCGCTGGGTGTTTATATTAAATATTTGTTCGCCTGTCCTTTGCCTTGTGATCGGCTTCTTTTCTTTGCCGAAACAAGCAGCGGATGAGCGGGAGCATCATTCGATTGATAAGACGGGCGTTTTTATGCTCTCATTGCTCATGGTTGTTTTGACGGTGCCGCTTATCAATTTGCAGAAGACGGGTGTTCATTCTTTTTATGTGTGGCCGTTCTTTTTGGCCGGATTCATCATTTTGGCGTTGTTTGTCATTACAGACTTGCGCGCCCGGGAACCTCTTGTGCCGTTTCGTTCACTGTGGTCCGCAAAAGCTGTTTCCGGGACAGTCATGGCCGTTGCTTCACACATTGCAATCATTGTTTCCCTTGCCGGGATAAACGGATTTTTGGAAAACATTGCAGAGGCTTCTTTTGAAAGCATGACACGCTTTTATTTGTGTTTTTTCGCAGGGATTTTAGCTACTGCCGTGCTCAGCACGCTTTTGTATGATCATTTTGGCGCCGGATTGCTCGGCTGTATCGGCGCTTTGGAAATGATCATCGTCGGTATGGAATGGAGATCGGTTCAACCCGGTGTTTCGATGGAGTCGTTATATCTTCATGCTGTTTTGCTGGGCAGCGGCGTCAGCATGGTATTGGTATCGGGAGCGCTGGGCACGGCGCTTGCCGGAGATATTCACCAAGCTTCAAAACGCTCGGTTTCGCTTCACTTTATCCGCAATTTCGCCGGTGCCTGGGCTGCACCGGTGATCGGCTGGTTTGCTTCAATGAAGAATGCGGTGCACTACGAGATGATAAGAGGACATATCAGTGAAGCTGATCCTGAAATTCAGCTGGAATTGTCAAAAATGATTCGTGATTTTGTCAGCAGCGGGCTTTCTGTTGGTGATGCGAAGAACATGGCGGCCTATACGATTGTTGCAAATGCCAGAAAAGCTTCAGCCCTTGGCGCATATCACGATTTGTTTACGATACTGCTCTGGCTAAGCATCATCATGCTTGCGGCTTCAATTGGAAAGGCAGCGACCGGAAAAGGAAGATCGCTCGTTCAGAAGCGCCTTCGCCTGCCAGACCCTTCAGCAAGTCAACAAAAGGAGATAGGATAAACATGAGTAAAGGACGTTTGATGATCATCAATATGATTGGTATTATCGCAACTTTAGCGCTTGTCGCTGTATGCGGATATTACTATTATCAAAATAAACATTATGTCACGACGGATGAAGCAAGGGTTTCCGCAAATATGACAAAAATAACGGCGCCTGCTTCCGGAAAATTAAGCGGCTGGGATGCAAAAGAAGGCGACCATATATCAGACGGCGACAACCTCGGAAAAATATCGGACGGGCAGCAGTCGGTAGCTGTCAAAGCCATTTCCGACGGAACACTGGTCAAAAATACAGCCGTCAATCATAAAATCGTAAATGCGGGGGTTGTCATCGGTCAAACTGCCGATATGGATAACATATATATTACGGCTCATATTAAAGAAACGGAATTACGCGATATCGAAAAAGACGACAAAGTGGACATCAAAGTCGACGGGGACCCTGATACAACGTTTGAAGGGAAGGTCGAAGAGATCGGATATGCGACAGATTCGGTATTTTCAATGTTTCCGGAAATGAACCAAAGCGGAGACTATACGAAAGTCACCGAGAAAGTTCAAGTCAAGATTTCGATTCAAAATCCGTCCGCCAAATTGCTTCCCGGCATGAATGCGGAAGTGAAAATTTCGTTATAGGCATTCGCAAAAAAGAGCAAGACGATCGTCTTGCTCTTTTTTAATGAAAAGGTTTTCAAAATTATAGAAATGTGCGCCTTACTTTTTCCCAGAACGAATTATCTTTTAATTTAATGGTTTTGATCATCTTGCCGGAGAGGCTGACTTCGACTTCTTTCACATTCATCGTACTGAAGGCTTCGTTATCAAGGCCGATGATCGGATAGTCGTTCCCGTCCTGGACGATTTTTAATGTCAGCTTTCGATCCGCGCTTAAAATAAACGGCGAGCCGAGGGTTCTGTATGTGTTGTTGTTCAATGAAGCGAGCTCTGTCACCTGTATGCATGGAATCAGCGGATCAACGATTGCCCCATCAACCGATTTGTTATAAGCGGTGCTTCCGGTCGGAGTGGACACGATCATTCCGTCCCCCCGGAATGTTTCAAAATGAAGATCATCTATATAGACGTCCATTACAAATGTTTTAATAATGCTTGAACGGATGGATACTTCATTTAGACATTGAAAGCTGGTCCCGTCAACGGTTACATCGATCAGAGGATATTTTCTGACCTCGATTTGCTCCGAGTTTGTCGCTTCAATCATTTTATCGGTATCATATATATTAAAATCCGCATACAAATGAGCTTTCCCCTTTTTGGCCACGCCTACGTACAGGCAGTCATCCCTGAAGTTCGTCTTTCGAACAGCCTGCAAAAATGTCCCGTCGCCGCCGATGCTTGCGATAATATTGGCTTCATTGTGATGGTGAACGACGCGAAATCCGTGTTCTTCGGCAAGCTGTTTCAGTTTTTTGCACTGCTCGTCGGTTTCTTCGCTTTTTTTGTAAAAGAAATAAATGTTTCGGCGGTCTGTCACAATCATTCTCCCCTTTGTCTGTTAAGTTTAGATTTTTCTGCCATCTAACATATATGTTAAAATGACCTGTGACCCTTAGTTTACCATGTCCAAAAACTTCTTGTATATGAAGCGGCATCATAATGAACTTTTTCTCTTCATATACGTACTAAGACATGCAGCTTTTTTATTCAAAGGAGGAGAACAGACAAAATGAATGCGAAAAGATGGATCGCACTTGTCATCGCGCTGGGCGTTTTTGCGTTATCTGCGGTGATGAGCCTTTTGCTTGCAGTATTTGACACGATGGGGAATGACGGAAAGATGCAGTTTGGCCTCAATGACACCCAGGAAGAAACGGTGCTTGAACAAGGAAACAGCTCAAGAAAAATCGCCGTTCTTGAAGTGAACGGAACGATTTCCGACAATGGCGGCGCTTCAGGCCTGTTCAGCTCTGAAGGCTACAACCACAGATCGTTTTTGCAAATGCTTGAAAAAGCAAAAGACGATTCTGCCGTAAAGGGCATTGTTCTGCGCGTCAATTCTCCGGGTGGCGGAGTATACGAGAGCGCTGAGATACATAAGAAGCTTGAAGAGATCAAAAAAGATACGAAAAAACCGATTTACGTATCAATGGGATCGATGGCTGCGTCCGGCGGCTATTACATTTCAACGCCTGCCGACAAAATCTTTGCAGCGCCTGACACGCTGACGGGTTCACTCGGGGTCATCATGGAAAGCCTTAACTACAGCAAGCTTGCAGAGAAGCTTGGATTAAAAACGGAGACGATTAAAAGCGGTGAGTTTAAAGATATCATGTCACCGACGCGCGATATGACGAAAAAAGAAAGAGAAATCATGCAGTCAATGGTCGATGACGCGTACGAAGGGTTTGTAGATGTTATTGCCGAAGGGCGCGGCATGTCCGAAAATGACGTGAAAAAAATTGCCGACGGACGTGTCTATGACGGCCGCCAGGCGAAACAGAACCATCTCATTGATGAGCTCGGCTATTATGAAGATGCGGTCAAAGCGATGAAAAAGGACCACAAAAACCTTGCCGGCGCATCTGTTGTCAGCTATGAAGAATCAGCCGGCCTTGCCTCGCTGTTTTCAATGACTGCAAATAAGATGTTTAAAAGCGAAGCTGATTTCTTAAACATTAAAGAAGCGATTTCTCAATCCGGTGCACCGAGACTCATGTATTTATATGCCAAATAGGAGGGGACCGAAAAAATGGATGTGACTTATGATGGAAAGGATCATAATGAATTATCGCCGAATGTCGGCGTTTCCAGGGAAGAATCGGCCCCGCATGTAGAGCATGCCTATGCCGGTTTTTGGATCAGGCTGTTTGCTTTTCTGCTTGACGGGGTTGTTATCGGCAGCATCAACAACTTAGCGGTTTCACCCGTTTTCAGCCTGCTGAACCTCCCTAAAGAATCAGGGTTTTTCACCTTTTCGCTTTATTCTTTTGTGACGGCGGCAGTATTTTTTGCTTACTTTGTCCTGATGACGAAGTATTTCGGACAGACGTTGGGCAAGATGGTATTCGGGCTGAAGGTCGTGTCGCTTGTCCCGGAAAAAGGGCTGACATGGGATGTGGTCCTGTTTAGGGAGTTTATCGGCCGCTATATCAACAGTTTATATATTACGTATCTCGTAGCAGCGTTTTCGCCTAAGAAACAAGGGATTCACGATTTCTTTGCGGACACTGCGGTTATCCATGAAAAACTGTATCGAAAAAAAGACTGAGAGTTTTAAACCCGGCTGAAGACTGCCGGGTTTTTTTATTCCTTTGTATCGGCGGAATTCCGGCTATGTTTATTTTTCCAGTTTTCTTCCTATAATGCTTAGTATAAGAGGAAGTGAAATCATGATTTACATATGGATTGCGGGAGTATTCATTCTTTTGGCAGCATTGATGATAATGAAAATCCGCGTAGCGATCGAGTATCTTCATACAGACGATGACGACCGGCTGACCGTCAAAGTTCGGACGGCTTTTGGCATTCTGCGCATTAAAAGGGAGATTCCGGTGATTAAAATCAACCAGGAGGATATGACCGTTGATGTGAAAGAACAGACGAATTCGGCTCTGAAAAAAGATAAAAAGAGGAGAAAAATCGGCTATCGGGAAGTGTTCGATAGTACGAAGCAAATCAAAAAATTGGTGGAACAGATCATCAATATGCAGCCGATCATCCGCCGGTTTATGAAGCGGATTCACGTCACGAAGCTCGAATGGACCTCTGTCCTCGGCTTTCCTGACGCGGCTTTAACCGGGATTGTCACAGGCGGCGCCTGGTCCCTGAAAGCCGGCACGGTGGCTCTCTTGCATCAGCTTTTTTGCTTTGACAGCCAGCCGGAATACGAGGTGATTCCAGCCTTTAACAGCCGTTCCTCCAAAACGCATCTGACATGTATATTCCATTTTCGGGTTGGACATGCTATAACCGCAGCTTTCAGAATCGTGGTGAACTGGAAAGGGAAAATGCGCGGCTTATTTAAGCTGCCAAAAAATCTGTCAGGTTCAACAAAGAATGATTCATCAGTATAGGAGGAATAGAATATGGCTGAACATCCAATTCAAGGTTTGATGAAAACCGCAATGGAAAACTTAAAAGAAATGATTGATGTCAATACCATTATCGGAGATCCTGTGGAAACACCTGACGGCAGCGTCATCCTAACCGTCTCCAGAGTGGGATTCGGCTTTGCGGCTGGCGGAAGCGAGTTCGGCGGCAATAAACCGGCCGAATCCAAAGCGAGCGATGGAGACCGCGAACGAAAAGAATCGAAGCTCCCGTTTGGCGGGGGAAGCGGAGGAGGCGTATCGATTACGCCGATTGCTTTTTTGATTGTCGGATCATCAGGCGTTAAAGTACTGCATTTGGATGAAAACACGCACGTCATCGATAAGATTTTAGACTCAGCTCCGCAAACGATCGAACGGATTCAGCATATGTTTAAGAAAAACGATAAGCAGAAGCAAAATATGAACCGTCAAAACCAGACGCCTCCTTTTTAAAAGCCCCGGCTTTCCGGCAACAGAGTCCCAGAAGTTAACTGTTCCTGCAGCAGTTAACTTTTTTTGTCTCTGCCGGACTTAAGCTTTGCAGTTTGTCCTAAACTCTTTTATAGTAGAGTCATACATAAATGAAGGAGGAATGATGATGGCTTCAATTACATTTAAGGGAAACCCGGTGACACTGGTGGGTTCAGAAGTGAAAGTCGGAGACCAGGCGCCTGATTTCACGGTTTTGTCCAATTCGCTTGAGGAAGTCACACTTCAGGACATCAAAGGCAAACCGGCGGTTATTTCGGTGATTCCGTCTATCGATACAGGTGTTTGTGACGCACAGACCCGCCGCTTTAACGAAGAAGCCGCAGGCCTCGGTTCGGTGAAAGTGTATACGATCAGCGCTGACCTGCCGTTTGCACAGGCGCGCTGGTGCGGAGCAAACGGAATTGAAAATGTGGAAACATTGTCAGATCACAGGGAGATGTCTTTTGGGGAAGCATTCGGGGTTTACATTAAAGAATTGAGATTGCTTGCCCGCGCCGTATTTGTTTTAGATGAAAACGGAAAAGTTGTCTACACTGAATACGTCAGCGAAGCGACAAACCATCCGGACTACGACAAAGCCATCGAAGCTGCCAAATCACTCGTTAAGTAAATTCAACTCATAAAAGGGCTCCAGGTGTTCATCTTGCCGGAGCTCTTTTCATGGCTTTGATTTTTTGATAAGGAGAGACATCATCATGCAAAACTATCCAGTCGAAACGATTTATGAATGGCTTGACAAAGGAGCGGAAGTCATCGCACGCGATCGGCAGATCCCTTACATAGAAGGATTGGCGGAAGCCGGAGAGGCATTCTTTACAGGTTCTGCGGACCGCGGGCTTTCCGAAGAAGCCGAACAAAAGGTGAAGGATCTGATCGGCCGTGCGCGCTTTTCAGAGTGCAGTCATGAGTCGATACGGAAAGCCTTCCAGCTTGCCATACTGAAAGGCCAGAAAGATATTCCTCATCCGAACAGGCAGATGACGCCCGATACGATCGGATTATTTATCGGATATCTTGTGAACAAATTTATGGAGCGGAAAAAAGGATTGACGCTGTTTGATCCGGCGGTCGGCACTGGAAACCTGCTGCTTGCCGTTTTGAACCAGCTGGCTGAGGAAGCGGGAAAAGCGTTCGGCTCAGAGATTGATGACGTCCTGATCAAGCTGGCCTATGTCCAGGCAAACCTGCAGGAAAAGGAAATCGAGCTTTTTAACCAGGACAGCCTGCAGCCGATTTTTATGGAACATGCCGATGCGGTCATCTGCGATCTTCCTGTCGGATATTATCCTGATGACGAAAGTGCGCGCGCTTTCGAATTAAAGGCAGATGAAGGCCACTCTTTTTCACACCATTTGTTTATTGAACAAAGCTTGACCTATACGAAACCGGGCGGCTATTTATTTTTTATGATTCCGAACCATTTGTTTGAAAGCGGTCAAAGCGAAAAGCTGCGTACCTTTTTAAAGAACAATGCGCATATTAATGCAGTGCTTCAGCTTCCGCTGTCGATTTTCAAAGATGAAGCACACGCGAAGAGCATTTTGGTTTTACAAAAGCATGGGGAACAGGCGAAAGCGCCTAAACAGGTTCTGCTCGCGCAAGTCCCGTCATTCGCCAATCAGGATGCGATGCTGAACATGACAGCCAAACTCGACAGCTGGTTCCAGGCTGAAAAAAGATAAGCAGATCAGAGAAGATATATTCTCTGATCTATTTTTATATTCAGAAAATAATAATTTCTTAGTGAAAGCGTTAACATGTCGGATCGTGACTTGAAATGCACTCTTTTGAGTGTTTAAATGAGAAAGGCAGATATTTTTTGAATTTACTAAGAACGATTTTATACATATTTTTTATGTTCCGGGTTGAACATAATGTCACCGGACTATAGGTAAAAAGGAGCGTCATTTTATGTCCAAAATTATTGCAATCAATGCTGGAAGCTCATCACTGAAATTTCAACTGTTCGAAATGCCCAGCGAAAAAGTATTGACAAAAGGCCTTGTTGAGCGAATCGGGCTGGATAACGGCATCTTCACGATTTCCGTCAACGACGAAAAAAAGACTGAAACAACAGATATTCCGGATCATTCCGTAGCTGTAAAAATGCTGCTGGATAAACTTACAAAATTCGGCATTATCAAAGATTTAAATGAAATCGACGGAATCGGACACCGCGTCGTACACGGCGGCGAAAAGTTCAGCGACTCCGTTTTATTGACGGATGAAATGATCCATGAGATCGAGGAGATTTCAGAACTCGCACCGCTTCATAACCCGGCTAATATTGTCGGAATTAAAGCGTTTAAAGAAGTACTTCCAAATGTTCCTGCCGTGGCTGTTTTTGATACGGCATTCCACCAAACAATGCCGGAACAATCTTATCTGTACAGTCTGCCATACGAATACTATGAGAAATTCGGCATCCGTAAATACGGTTTCCATGGCACATCTCATAAATATGTGACTGAACGCGCGGCAGAGCTGCTCGGCCGTCCGATTGAAGAACTTCGCCTGATTTCCTGCCACCTTGGAAACGGCGCGAGCATCGCAGCTGTTGAAGGCGGCAAATCAATCGATACATCAATGGGCTTCACACCGCTTGCAGGTGTAGCGATGGGTACGCGTTCAGGAAACATCGATCCTGCGCTTATCCCGTTCATTATGGAAAAAACGGGTCAAACAGCCGACGAAGTCCTGAACACACTCAATAAAAAGAGCGGTCTTTTAGGTATTTCCGGATTCTCAAGCGATTTGCGCGATATTGTCGAAGCAACTAAAGAAGGCAATGAACGTGCGGAAACAGCCCTTGAAGTATTCGCAAGCAGAATTCATAAATACATCGGTTCTTATGCAGCGAGAATGAGCGGAGTAGACGCGATCATTTTCACTGCCGGCATCGGGGAAAACAGCGTTGAAGTCAGAGAGCGCGTTCTTCATGGTTTGGAATTCATGGGTGTCTATTGGGATCCTGCGTTGAATAACGTCCGTGGAAAAGAAGCGTTTATCAGCTATCCGCATTCACCTGTAAAAGTCCTCGTCATCCCGACGAATGAAGAAGTGATGATTGCAAGAGACGTCGTTAGACTGGCTCACTAAAAATAAAAAAACAGCCTTCTCTTTACAAGGAAGGCTGTTTTTTTATGCATCTTCCCCTTTATAATGAAAAAAGACTGTATAAAGGAGGCTATTTAGCCATGAGTGTTGAGGAACATAAAAAAGAAGCGCCGGACCGCGTCAACTGCAAAGTTATTACTGTCAGCGATACAAGAACGGAAGACACAGATAAAAGCGGCCGGCTTATGAAAGAGTTTTTAGCGGAAGACGGTCATGAGATCGTTTCCTATGAGATTGTAAAGGATGAAAAGGAAATGATTCAAAAAGCTGTGCTGGAAGGCTGTCTTGATGACCGTATCGATGCCATCCTATTAAACGGAGGGACGGGCATTGCCTCTAGAGATGTAACAATCGAGTCGATCGTTCCTCTTTTTTCGAAAGAAATTCCGGGATTTGGGGAGATATTCCGCATGCTGAGTTATACAGAGGATATCGGAGCGGCTGCGATCCTTTCAAGAGCTGCAGCGGGTGTTATTCAAAACAAAGCCGTGTTTGCAACACCGGGTTCAAGCGGGGCGGTTAAGCTTGCAATGTCAAAGCTGATTGTGCCTGAGCTTGCCCATGTCATCAGAGAACTGAGAAAAGATATGAAAAAATAAAGCCGGAAAGCCCTCCGGCTGAACGCTGAATATGCACTGAACTTCATTCATAAAAAATGAATGAAGTTTTTTTTATAAAAAGGTTGAAAAAACCAGACTTCCTTGTTAAAGTGTATACATATTAAATGTATTTTTATTAAATAAAACTTATTTTTATACAAAAAAGAGCACCGAGATGAGAGGAGTTTTTCAAAATGACGCAAAAGAAAAAAGTGGTTTTAGCATATTCAGGAGGACTTGATACTTCTGTCGCGATAAAATGGCTGCAGGAACAGGGATATGATGTAGTGGCCTGCTGCCTTGACGTCGGGGAGGGAAAGGATCTCGCATTTGTTCAGCAAAAAGCGCTTCAAGTCGGGGCTTCTAATTCATATGTTATCGATGCAAAAGAAGAATTTGCGAAAGAGTTTGCACTGACCGCCCTCCAGGCCCATACGCTTTATGAAGGAAAGTACCCGCTTGTATCAGCTCTGTCCAGACCGCTGATCGCCAAAAAGCTGGTCGAAGTGGCTGAAAAAGAGAACGCCCAAGCCGTGGCTCACGGCTGCACAGGCAAAGGAAATGACCAAGTGCGCTTCGAGGTGTCCATTAAATCGCTCAATCCGGATTTAGAGGTACTGGCACCTGTGCGCGAATGGAAATGGTCGCGCGACGAAGAGATCGCGTATGCAGAAAAGCACGGCATTCCGATTCCGATCAATCTTGACAGCCCGTATTCAATTGACCAGAACCTGTGGGGCAGAAGCAATGAATGCGGAGTTCTGGAAGATCCATGGGCGGCGCCTCCTGAAGGGGCTTATGATTTGACGAAGCCGCTTGAAAAAACACCGGATACCCCCGATGTGATCGAAATCGCTTTTGAAGAGGGCATTCCGGTTTCCATTGACGGCGCTCATTACTCGCTGTCAGACTTGATTTTAAAGCTGAATGAACTGGCGGGCGCGCATGGAGTGGGGCGCATCGACCATGTTGAAAACCGCCTTGTCGGCATCAAATCACGCGAAGTGTACGAATGCCCGGGCGCGATGACTTTGATTAAGGCGCACAAAGAGCTTGAAGATTTGACATTAGTAAAAGAAGTGGCGCATTTCAAACCTCTGATCGAACAAAAAATGGCTGAAGTGATCTATAACGGCCTGTGGTTTTCTCCGCTTAAAGACGCGCTTTCCGGTTTCTTGAAAGAAACGCAGAAGCATGTCACGGGCGTCGTCCGCGTCAAGCTGTTCAAAGGCCATGCGATCGTTGAAGGGCGTAAATCCGAATACTCCCTGTATGATGAAAAACTGGCGACGTATACAAAAGACGATGCGTTCGATCATCACGCTGCCGTCGGCTTTATCGAGCTGTGGGGACTGCCGACGAAAGTAAACAGCATCGTCCAAAAAAAGGAGCAGATTAAAGCATGAAAAAGCTGTGGGGAGGCCGGTTCCAAAAAACACCGGAAAAATGGGTCGATGAGTTCGGCGCATCGATCCACTTTGACAAAACGCTCGTGAAAGAAGATATCGCAGGGTCTCTCGCTCATGCTTCCATGCTTGAAAAATGCGGCATTTTAACCGAAGCAGAAGCGGTCAAAATAAAAGAAGGCCTGACATCCCTTTTGCACAAAGCGGAAAAAAACGAACTCGATTTTTCAGTCGATTACGAAGACATTCACCTCAACCTTGAAAAAATGCTCATTGACGAAATCGGGCCGCTCGGCGGAAAGCTTCATACGGCCAGAAGCCGAAACGACCAGGTGGCGACGGATATGCACCTGTATTTAAAAGGGCACACAGAGCATATCATTGAGCTGATTACGGCTTTTCAACACGTGCTTATCGAAAAAGCGGAAGAACATGTGGAGACGATACTGCCGGGATACACCCATCTGCAGCGGGCGCAGCCGATCTCGTTCGCGCATCATTTGCTCGCTTACTTCTGGATGCTTGAGCGCGATAAAGAACGCTATCATGATTCATTCAAGCGGATTAACAAGTCCCCCCTTGGATGCGGGGCGCTCGCAGGAACGACATTTCCGATCGACCGTGAATATTCAGCAGGTCTGCTCGGGTTTGACTCGATATATGAAAACAGCTTGGACGGCGTCAGCGACAGGGATTTCATCCTTGAATTTTTAAGCGCGAGCAGCATTTTGATGATGCATCTGTCAAGATTCTCCGAAGAAATCATTCTTTGGTGTTCGCAGGAATTTAAATTCATTGAGCTTGATGACACTTATGCTACGGGGAGCAGCATGATGCCGCAAAAGAAAAACCCGGACATGGCAGAGCTTATCCGCGGGAAAACCGGACGCGTATACGGTGATCTGATCGGCCTCCTGACGATTATGAAAGGGCTCCCGTTAGCGTACAATAAAGATTTGCAGGAAGACAAAGAAGGTATGTTTGATACTGTGAAAACGGTCGAAGGAAGCCTTGAGATTTTTGCCGGCATGACGAAAACGATGACAGTGAACAAAAATATGATGAAAAAAGCAACGGAGCAGGATTTTTCAAATGCCACCGAACTTGCCGACTATCTGGCGAAAAAGGGCATGCCGTTCAGAGAGGCGCACGAAGTCGTCGGGAAGCTTGTCTACACTTGTATCGAAAAAGGCATTTATCTCAGCGGCCTGCCGTTTGAAGAGTTCGAAAAGGCAAGCGAACTGTTTGAAGAAGACGTCTACATCGTGCTCGACCCGCACCATGCCGTCGAAAAAAGGATGAGTGAAGGCGGGACGGGATTCAAAAAGGTGGAAGAAGCCATTCAAAAGGCGAAGCATTGTTTGAACAATTTTTAACACTTCCCGATTCGATTCATAACTGTGCGGCTTCATACGCAAAATAGATTTGTGAATCGAAAAGGGGTGTGGCAATGAAACAAGATCAGTCAAAACACGCATACATGTATGATGCCGACGGCGATAAAGAAACCGTTCAGCAAATCTCTGATGCCTATTTCAGCGGATTTGTCGCGCACGATGACGCACAGCCGTTAGCTGATGCAGATAAACAATAGAAAGCTGGAGCCCGTAACAGCGGGCTTCAGCTTTCTTCTGTCCAGCGACGATTGCAAATTTCCCGATGCTCCACATGTGATATACTCTGGCTTTTGTAGTAAAGTATAGGTAGATACATGCAATCATTTGCGAATACCGAGAACCAATGCCTGGGAGGGAAAGATGTGCGCCATGCGTTAATTACTGCCGGTTCAAAAGGTTTGGGGCGTAAAGTGACGGAAGCCCTGCTTGAAAAAGGCTACTCAGTGACGGTGAATTACAGGCAGGACGAAGAAGCTGTCAGCCGCCTCAAAGAAAAATGGCGGTCATCCCTTGACCGTTTACAGTTTGTAAAGGGAGATGTCACCAAGAAAGAAGACCTGCTCCGGATGGTGAATGCCGCACTTGAGCGATTTGGAAAAATTGATCTTCTGATCAATAATGCCGGCCCATACATATTTGAACGAAAAAAGCTTGCAGATTATACTGATGATGAATGGTATGACATGCTTGAAGGCAACTTAAGCTCTGTCTTCCATCTGTTTAAAGCGGTTGTTCCGGTGATGAGGCGCCAGCGGTTCGGCCGCATCATCACATACGGATTTCAGGGGGCAGACCATGCGCCGGGCTGGCTGCATCGTTCCGCTTTTGGAGCGGCGAAAGTGGGGCTGGCTTCTTTAACAAAAACGATCGCCATTGAAGAAGCGGGCTCCGGCATCACAGCCAACATGGTTTGTCCAGGCAACATCGTCGGGGATATGAAAGAGGCTTCGATTTCAGAAGCGAGGGCGTCACTTGATGAGGAAACGCCGATCGGCAGGTCGGGAACCGGTGAAGATATCGCAAGGATCATCACTTTTCTATGCGATGAACATTCCGACTACATTACGGGAACAGTCATTGAAGCGACAGGCGGCTTGAATGTGATTAACCGTCATTCTCTTTAGACGTGCGAAATTAAAAAACAGGGGTGGATATGATGAAAGTGACATATCATGGTCATTCAGTGGTAACAGTTGAAACGGGAAATCATCAATTGATCTTCGATCCGTTTATTACAGGAAATTCTTTAACCGATTTAAAGCCGGAAGAGGTTAAAGCGGATGTTATTTTGCTGACCCACGGTCATAACGATCATGTCGGCGATACCGTCGAAATCGCCAAGCGAAATCATTCGCTCGTTGTAGCTCCGAATGAACTCGCGGTCTATCTGGGATGGAAAGGCCTGAATGTCCATCCGATGCATATCGGCGGCTCCCATCAGTTCGATTTTGGCCAAGTCAAGCTGACGCAGGCTTTCCACGGATCGGCTTATACGGAAGAAGACAGCCAAAAGATCGTCTATACCGGCATGCCGGCGGGGATCCTCTTGACTGTGGAAGGAAGGACGATTTTTCATGCAGGAGACACCGGGCTTTTCTCAGATATGAAGCTGATCGGTGAATTAAATCATATCGACCTCGCTTTCCTGCCGATCGGCGATAATTTTACGATGGGCCCGGAGGATGCCAAACTGGCCGCAGAATGGCTCAGGGCGAAACAGGTTGTACCGGTTCACTACTCGACGTTCCCCGTCATCGAACAGGACCCGCATGCATTTGCGGACAGCCTTCCCGGCGGCGTCGGAAAAGTGCTTGAGGTCGGTGAGTCAATCGAATTTAAATAAACTTGTTTTTAGAGGACCCGAATCCGGGTCCTTTTTTCGGTTGAACCGGTTATATGTCTATCAAAACATGTTAATGATGATATAATATAGGAATCGGATTGTTCTTGGGAGGATATTATGAGGGTATTGAAATACGCGATTTTGGGGCTCCTTGATCACGGGAGTTTGAGCGGCTACGATATGACAAGCCGCTTTAAAGCCGAATTGGGCCAATTTTGGAGCGCCAAGCACAGTCAGATTTATCCCGAGCTGAAAAAGCTGACGGATGAAGGATTTATCGAATATGAAACGGTGATCCAAGGCTCAAAATTAGAAAAGAAAATGTATTCCATCACAGAGGCCGGAAAGCGTGAACTTCACGGATGGCTTACGGAATTCAAACCGGTCCCCGATACGGTAAAAGATGAATTTATGCTGAAAGCTTATTTTATCTCTTCGATGGAACGTGATGAAGCGAAAAGGCTTTTTGCCGATCAGCTTCAAAAGCGGGAGGAGAAAGCCGTTTTTTTAAAAAATAAGCTCGAAGAATTGAAGCGCGAAGCGGGTGAATCGATAACTTTCCGCTCGCCTCATTTCGGCCATTACCTTGTATTGACCCGGGCGCTGGAGCGGGAAAACGGCTATTGCTCATGGCTTGAAAAAGCGCTTCTTCTGATGGAGAATGATCGCTCTTAGACGGACATGATGTTGCGAAGGCGGATTGCGGTTCAATTGCACAACCATTTATAATAAATATATCTAGCAGTCAGAGGATGAAGGTGAAACGATTGGCGACAAAACACGAACAGATTTTAAAATATATTGATTCTTTGTCCGTCGGCGAAAAAATCTCCGTCAGGCGGATTGCGAAGGAAATGAAAGTCAGTGAAGGAACTGCTTACAGAGCGATAAAAGAAGCCGAGAATAAAGGGTTTGTCAGCACGATCGAAAGGGTCGGAACGATCAGGATCGAGCAAAAGAAAAAAGAGAATATTGAAAAACTGACATACGCTGAAGTGGTCAATGTCATTGACGGCCATGTGCTTGGCGGAAAAGCAGGGCTTCATAAAACGCTCAACAAATTCGTCATCGGAGCGATGAAGCTTGATGCGATGATGAGATATACCGGGGCGGGCAACCTGCTGATTGTCGGCAACCGAATCGATGCGCACCGCCAGGCTTTGGAAGCGGGTGCTGCCGTGCTGGTGACCGGCGGTTTTGATACGGAGCCGGAGATTATTGAGCTTGCCGACAGGCTCGAGCTCCCGGTCATTTCTACAAGCTATGACACGTTTACTGTAGCCGCGATGATCAACAGGGCGATTTATGACCAGCTCATCAAAAAAGAGGTCGTGCTTGTCGAGGATATTTTGACCCCTTTGGAAAAAACGGTCTGCTTATCCCCTCATGAAAAGCTCGAAAGATGGTATGAGAAAAACTTTGAAACGGGGCATGGACGTTTTCCCATCGTTGACGAGCAGATGAAAATCCACGGCATTTTAACTTCAAAAGATGTTGCCGGATATGACCGCTCTGTATTGATTGAAAAAGTCATGACGAAAAACCCGATTACAGTAATCGGCAAAACGTCAGTCGCTTCAGCGGCGCAGATGATGGTCTGGGAAGGAATCGAAGTGCTTCCCGTCGTTGACGAGCGGCAAAAGCTGATCGGCATGATCAGCAGGCAGGACGTATTAAAGGCGCTTCAAATGATTCAGAAGCAGCCTCAGGTCGGCGAAAAACTCGATGACATTGTGACAGGCGGTTTCAAAGAATCGGACAATGACAAAAACAAGCCGGATCCGGTTTATCAATACGAAGTAACGCCGCAAATGACAAACCACTTGGGAACGATTTCCTACGGCGTGTTTACGACGATTTTGACCGAAGCTGCAAACCGTTTTTTGCGGTCGCACAAAAAAGGCGAACTCGTGATAGAGAGCATGACGATTTATTTTTTAAAGCCTGTGCAAATGGAGTCTGTCATTGAAATAAAACCGAACATTCTCGAAGCCGGGAGAAAGTTCGGAAAAATGGATATAGAAGTTTTTCACCAGGGTGCTCTCGTCGGCAAAGCGATGATGATGGTTCAGCTGATGGAAAGAAGCTAAGGGACGCGGCCAGTGTCCCTCTTTTCGCTTATGCGTTTTCCCGTTCGTTTTCTTTCGCAAGCAAAGGGACATAGTGCTTATAGGCTCTGTAGCCGGCCCACATGCTCCCGAGCCCGGTCAGCATAAAAATAACGCCGATGACGACAGCCAGCGTGCCGCGGTTTAAAAGCAGCTGATTGGCGCCGAAGAACATGATAAACAGGCCCAGACTCATGCTTGACTTGGCCGAATAGTATTCCCGTTCAATCGCTTTTTTGGTGCGCACATACCTTACTTTGAAGTACCCATAAGCTATCGCTGAAACCACAATGAAAAAAACAAAAAACGGCATAATCGACATCCTCCATTGTAAGTTTTACAAACCCATTGTATACATAATCGGGTTCGCTTTCTACAATAAAAAGTCATAACTTTCACTTTCCACCAACAACAGATTATGATTTAATGGTTAAAAACAAAGTAAAGAAGGGGCGCGTCATGAAAAAAGAAATCATCAGAACCATATCATTATATGACACGATCATTATACATAGACATGTGAGACCGGATCCCGATGCCTACGGATCCCAATGCGGCCTTGCGGAAATCCTGAGGGCAACCTATCCTGAAAAAAATATTTTCGCGGTCGGAACGCCCGAGCCTTCCCTCGCTTTTTTGTACACCCCGGATGTGATTGAAGACCCGGTGTATGAAAATGCACTTGTCATCGTCTGTGACACGGCCAATCAAGCGAGAATTTCCGATTCGCGCTACAACATGGGCGACAAGCTGATCAAAATCGACCATCATCCGAATGAAGACCAATACGGCGACCTTTTATGGGTGGATACGAATGCGAGCTCGACGAGCGAGATGATTTACGAACTGTATTTAGCGGGTAAAGAACAAGCGGGATGGACGCTTCCGACAAAGGGTGCCGAACTGATCTATGCCGGCATTGTGGGGGATACAGGGCGCTTCTTATTTCCGAACACGACAAAAAAGACATTGAAATATGCCGGAGAGCTGATTGAGTATCCTTTTAATTCTCAGGCGCTTTTTAATCAATTGTATGAGACGAAATTAAATGTTGTGAGGCTGAACGGTTACATTTACCAGAATGTTTCTCTGTCCGAAAACGGTGTGGCGTCGGTATTCATCACCCGTGACATTTTGCATCAATACAATATTACGCCGTCTGAAGCTTCACAGCTTGTCAGCACGCTCGGCAATATTTCAGGAATCAAAGCATGGGTGTTTTTTGTGGAGGAAGCCGACCAGATCAGGGTAAGGCTTCGTTCAAAGGGGCCGATTGTCAATGAAGTCGCTAAAAAATACAACGGCGGAGGCCATCCGCTCGCAGCCGGTGCTTCCATCTATGACTGGAAAGACACCGATCTTGTCATCGCTGACTTGGAGCGCATATGCAAAGAAAACAAATAAGAGGGGAAGTCCCTCTTTTTTTGTGCAGTTCAACTGCAAGCGTTTGCATTATATGTTGCGAAAAAGTAAGCAGCAAAGTGTAAGCAGATCATTTTACGCATCACAGCTGCTGCTTATTCAGGTATAAACCATGATCCGATATCTGTTACATCCTCATAAACATGGATGTTTTGGGCTCTTAACTCTCTTTTGATAAGGGACGCGAGACTTTCGGTTTCCGCATAAGCCGAGTAGCCCAGCTTGATCCGGTTGACTTTATCTCTTGCCAGCTGATGGTAACTGTAAATGTACATTCTGCTTTCCTCCCTTTTTAAAAAAACTTACATATCGCTTACTGTCAGTTTAAATTAAAATATGGAAAAAAGCGACGAATGCATGTAAATCGTAAAAAAAAATCCATAAATTTTATTCGGAAAAAGAGATTTTGATTTCAACGGAAAGCCGCGTATAAATCGTCAGTTCGGTGACTTTCGCTTTGTACGTTTTATCGTTTATCGTATACTCTTTATTTTCAATCGTCCGCTTTAAAAGCTCCTTCGTCCGGTAGACGCTTTCGATATCCTTTGTGATGACATCCGAAATGTTATCCCGGATATGCTCTTCAAAGTTCATCATGTCGGGCTGTGACAGCTTGTATTGCTTGCCGTTGATCAGCTTGACGTCGACGCTTTGAATCAGCAGTTTTCTTTTATTATCTTCATTCAGCTTATGAAGGTCCTCCCGGTAAATGGTGATCTGGTCATTTAAATCATTGATGCGCTCTTTCTGTTCCCTTATCAAGACGACCTGCTTCTCCTGAAAGGTGCCGTATGTAAACAGGAACACGACCCAGCTGATGATGGCTCCGCACATCATTCCCGCAAAAAAACGCTGCCAACCCGGTTTTTTATAATAAGGAGGGATTCTCATGAGGAAATATGCTCCTGTGTGAGCCAATTGATGATCAGATAACCGGTCTGTGCTCCTCCCATCGCTGAAAGAATCAGGAGAAGCTGCTTGACGATGTCTCTCGTATTGCCTTCGATAATGCCCCTTTCAAAGCTGTAAACCGCGTCAAACGTGCCGCCGATTGCGGCAACCAGCGCCCAGATTTTCAGCCGGTTTGCGAGGCTTGTAATAATCGTTAAAGGCGGCTGCCCCGACAGATAGGCGCCGATCCCTCCGATTATGCAACCGCCGAGAAGCACGCCAAGCGCAATAAAATAACAGCTGATAAAGTTTGGAAAAAAGGGCTGTTCAGGATCCATTCCGATCACCTCACCTTATCACACTATATGGATAAAGAAAGACAAGTATGATTGTTGATCAAAGAAAGAACATTTGTTTCTCATTCGATCCCATCATATAATGAAAAGAGACGGCTCGAAAAAGGAAGGGGTGACAGAAATGCCTTTTGTTCACCTGCAAGTACATAGCGGTTACAGCTTATTAAACAGCGCCGCTTCCGTGGAGGACCTCACGGCCAAAGCCAAAGAGCTGGGCTACAGCGCGATGGCGCTGACGGATGACGAGGTCATGTACGGGGCGGTGGAATTTTATAAATCATGCAAAAAACGCGGCATCAAGCCGATTATCGGGCTTACGGCCTCAGTTTTAACGGATGAAAAAGAACAGCTTTCATATCCGCTCGTTCTTTTGGCGAAAACAAACAAAGGCTACCAAAACCTGCTGAAAATCAGCAGCGTGTTGCAGTCGAAATCAAAAACCGGCATCAAAGAAAAATGGCTCAAAAGTTATCATGAAGGGCTCATTGCGCTGACAACGGGCGGGACAAGCCATGTTGAAGCGCTGTTGAAAGAAGGGCTGATCGAAGAAGCGAAGAACGCCGCCCTCCGCTGTCTTTCGATCTTCGGAGAAGGCAGCTTTTATTTGTCGTATCAGCCGTACAAGGGCGATCCGCTTCTTTCTGAACGCATTCTGGAGCTCAGCGAACATACGGGAATTCCGATTGCCGCAACCGGCGATGTACGCTACATCGAAAAAGAGGATGCGGCAGCTTATACGTGTTTAAAAGCGATTAAAGCGGGCGAGAAGCTGAACGAAGACATGAAGGCCGAAGGAGATCTGCATCTTGAGCTCAAGCCGCCCGCTGAAATGCTTGACATTTACAGGGATCGTCCGGACGCGTTGGAGAATACAGTCAAAATCGCGGATCTGTGCCAGGTGGACCTGAGCCTTGGCCAGACGCGCCTGCCGAAATATCCGGCGCCTTCCGGCAAGAATGCTGACGATTATTTGGCTGAGCTTTGCTTTCTCGGACTGGAAAAACGGTTCGATGCCGCTCCGAGGGAGTATGTCGAACGGCTTGAGTATGAGCTGAAAGTGATTCGCGACATGGCGTTCAGCGACTATTTTTTGATCGTCTGGGATTTCATGAAGTTCGCCCACGACAACGGCATTATCACAGGGCCGGGGCGGGGGTCGGCGGCCGGCTCTCTCGTCGCTTATACGCTGTTTATCACAGATGTCGATCCGATCAAGCACAAATTGCTGTTTGAACGGTTTTTAAATCCGGAGCGCATCAGCATGCCCGATATCGATATCGATTTTCCCGATACGAGAAGGGATGAAGTCATCCAATACGTGAAAAATAAATACGGGGCACTGCACGTAGCGCAAATTATCACGTTTGGTACATTGGCCGCAAAAGCGGCGCTCCGGGACGTCGGCAGGGTGATGGGCATCAGTCCGAAAGAAGCCGACCAGTTGGCGAAATTGATTCCGTCCAAACCTGGAGTGACGCTGAAAGAGGCGAGAGCTCTTTCTGTTGAACTGGACAAGCGCCTGAACGGGTCCAAGAAGCTTCAGGACATATTTAAAACGGCTCAGAAAATCGAAGGGCTTCCGCGGCATACGTCCATTCATGCGGCGGGCGTCGTGTTGAGCGAGGAGCCACTGACGAATATCATACCGATACAGGAAGGACATGACGGTGTATATTTAACGCAATATTCGATGGGCTATCTCGAAGACTTGGGACTATTGAAAATGGATTTTCTCGGCTTGCGCAATTTAACGCTCATTGAATCGATCAAAACGCTGATCGAAAAAAGCGAGCGGGTCACCATCGATTTTTCGGCGATTCCCTATGAAGATGAACAGACGTTTAAGCTGCTGTCAGAAGGAGATACGACAGGTATTTTCCAGCTCGAATCAGCCGGCATGAGAAACGTTTTAAAAAGGCTCAAGCCATCAAGCCTTGAAGACATTGTCGCTGTTAATGCCTTGTACCGCCCGGGCCCGATGGAAAATATCCCGCTGTATATCGAACGAAAGCACGGACGGGTTGCCGTGTCTTATCCGCACGAGGATTTGGCCGAGATTTTGAAAGATACATACGGCGTGATCGTTTATCAGGAACAGATCATGATGATCGCATCGCGGATGGCGGGTTTCAGGCTTGGAGAAGCCGATCTTTTGCGAAGGGCGGTCGGCAAAAAAAACAAGGAAATTCTCGATACAGAGAGAAATCATTTTATTAGTGGATGCTTGAAAAAAGGGTATTCCGTACAAGCGGCTAATGAAGTATACGATCTGATTGTAAAATTCGCCAATTACGGTTTTAACCGGAGTCATGCGGTTGCATACAGCATGATCGGCTACCAGCTCGCTTATTTAAAAGCGCATTACCCCCTCTACTTTATGTGCGGCCTCTTGACGAGTGCGATCGGAAATGAGGAAAAGCTTGCTCAGTACATCTATGAAGCGAAAGGGAAAGGGCTGCATGTTTTAGGTCCTTCCATTAATAAGAGCGGCTATCCGTTCGTCGTGGAAAACGGGGCGCTGCGCTACAGTTTAAGGGCTGTTAAAGGCGTCGGTATTTCGGCTGTGAAAGAAATCTACAGGGCGAGAAAAGAAAAGCCGTTCGCAGATTTGTTTGACTTTTGTGTCAGGACTTCTGTGAAAAGCGTGAACCGGAAAACGATTGAAGCTTTAATTTTTGCCGGAGCAATGGATGAATTCGGTGAAAACCGGGCTACTTTGCTCGCTTCTGTCGATGTCGCGCTGGAGCATGCCGAATTGTTTGCAGGTGACAATGATCAGCTCGGCTTCTTTCTCGATGAAGGCTTGACGATTAAGCCGAAGTACGCCGAGACGGAAGAAATGCCGCTCGTCGACCTGCTGGCACACGAGAAGGACACGCTCGGCATTTACTTTTCTGACCATCCGCTGAGCGTTCACCGCAAGAAGCTGGACCGTGCAGGTGCGCTGCCGATTATTCAGCTGCTCGCCTCCAGCCGTAAAAAGGCGGCTTTGGGCGGACTTTTGACGAAGATGAAGACGATCCGTACAAAAACGGGACAGACGATGGCTTTTCTGGAGCTGAGCGATGAAAGCGGGGAAATGGAGGCGGTTGTTTTTCCTGAACAGTTCAGGCAGCTTTCCCCGATCCTGGAAGAAGGCGTATCGCTTTTTGTGGAAGGACGTCTTGAGACAAGGAATGAAAAGCGCCAGCTGATCATCGCCGGGGCATCGCTCGTCGAATCGCTTCATGCGAAAAAGCAGCCGTCCGTCTATATTAAAGTGGAGGAAAGCCAGCACACCCATGATATCTTCAAGAAGATCAGCAGCATCCTGCTTGAACACAAAGGGGAGACGCCGGTCTGCGTCTATTATGAAAAACGAAAGCAAACGATGCAGCTGCCGGAAAGCTACAATATCAAGGCTGACCACGCTGCCCTCTACAGGCTGAAAAGCGTTGTAGGTGAGAAAAATGTCGTGCTCAGATAGCAGGTATTTTGAGCATTTTTGATCAAAAAAGCGGTCAATTGTGTTATCATTTTTAAGATTCTAGGGTTCGTCTTACAAGAATCTTAAGCAGAAAACGAAGCAAAGTTTTTGGCAAAATTCCCTTGAAGGAGTGTTTGTTAACATGTCATTGAAAGAAAAAGCGCTGCATATGCACAAAGTAAACCAAGGCAAATTGGAATCAAAATCAAAAGTGCAGGTTCGCAATGCGGACGATTTAAGCCTTGCATATTCTCCAGGTGTGGCTGAACCCTGCAAAGCGATTTACGATGATAACAGCAAAGTATACGATTATACAATGAAGGGAAACATGGTAGCAGTTGTCTCGGACGGAACGGCTGTGCTCGGCCTCGGCAATATCGGCCCTGAAGCCGCCCTTCCGGTTATGGAAGGAAAAGCGGTTCTTTTCAAAAGCTTTGCCGGTGTAGACGCTTTCCCAATCTGTTTAAATACATCTGATGTCGACAAAATTGTTGAGACGGTCAAGCTGCTTGAGCCGACATTCGGCGGCGTCAACCTTGAAGACATTGCAGCGCCGAACTGTTTTGTCATTGAAGAACGCCTCAAAAAAGAAACGAAAATCCCGGTGTTTCACGATGACCAGCACGGTACTGCAATCGTAACGGTAGCCGGTCTCGTCAATGCGCTGAAGCTGTCCGGCAAATCGATGTCTTCCGTCAAAGTCGTGGCAAACGGCGCCGGGGCAGCGGGAATTGCCATCATCAAGCTTCTTTATCATTTCGGCGTGCGCGATATCATCATGTGCGACACGAAAGGCGCGATTTACGAAGGCCGTCCGAACGGCATGAACGCTGTTAAAGAAGAAGTCGCAAAATATACGAACAAAAACCGCATAGACGGCTCGCTCAAAGATGTGATCAAAGACGCCGATGTCTTTATCGGAGTTTCCGTCGAAGGCGCTTTGACAAAAGAAATGGTTGAAAGCATGGCTGACAAACCGATCATCTTCGCCATGGCGAATCCAAATCCTGAAATCATGCCTGCTGAAGCGCATGAAGCCGGAGCAAGCGTCGTTGGAACGGGACGCTCTGATTTCCCTAACCAAGTGAACAACGTTCTCGCATTCCCCGGCATCTTCCGCGGGGCGCTCGACGTCCGCGCGACACATATTAACGAAGAGATGAAAATCGCCGCGGTTGAGGCGATCGCATCACTCGTTTCCGACGAAGAGCTGAGTCCCGAATATGTCATTCCGGCTCCGTTCGATCCAAGGGTCGCACCGGCCGTTGCTAAAGCGGTAGCGAAAGCCGCGATGGAAACAGGCGTTGCACGAATCGATGTCGATCCTGAAGAAGTCGCTGAAAAGACAAGAAAGCTTGCAGTAATTGAAGGGAAATAAAACTCCATTTTTGTGATCAGCGCGTGATTGCTCTGGCCTAAAGAGCCGTCACGCGCTGTTTCTCGAATATGATGTACAGTTTTTCCTCTTATTGGGGACACTTGTAAGGGAATATGCGGGTTGTAAAAAATTTTTTCAAATCGCTTTTCCGGACTTTTGTATCCGCTCTCAAGGCTGATATATCAATTTGTCAGTCTCTAACTGCATAAAGCGCGATCCGGCTGTTTGCCGGTCAAAAATGTCGAATTGAGGATGACACCGTTTGACAAAAAAAGTACAATAGTTTCGGTATAGTGATGTTCTAGTCTATAAACAGGACAGGCATACATGAAGAAAACCCTTCAGAAAAGGGAGGTAATCTTTTGTTAAAAGATATATTCAGCAAAAAGAAAAAAAAATACGCTTCCGTTCCCGCGGAATCAGCAAAGCAAGATGTACCGGAAGGGATCATGACAAAATGCCCGGATTGCAAAAAAATCATGCTCACAAAAGAGCTGGATAAAAACTTAAGGGTCTGCATGAACTGCGGTTACCATCTTCAAATGAACGCGAAGCAGCGTATAAAAAGCCTGCTGGACGATGGCTCCTTTGAAGAATTCAATCAGGATATGATGTCTGAAAACCCGCTGGAATTCCCAGGATACCTTGAGAAACTGCAAAAAGACCGGGAAAAAACGTCGCTGAATGAAGCGGTTGTCACCGGAAAAGGGACGATTGACGGATCTCCGGCAGTCGTTGCCGTGATGGATTCATCTTTCAGAATGGGAAGCATGGGGTCTGTCGTAGGCGAAAAAATTACGCTGGCGATCGAAAAGGCAAGAGAAGACAAAGTGCCGTTCATTATTTTTACCGCATCAGGCGGTGCGAGAATGCAGGAAGGCCTTCTCAGCTTGATGCAAATGGCTAAAACAAGCTCCGCTTTAAAGCTGTTCAGTGAAGAGCAGGGCTTGATCATTTCGGTGATGACACATCCGACAACAGGCGGTGTATCCGCAAGCTTCGCATCCCTCGGCGATTACAACCTAGCCGAGCCGGGCGCGCTGATCGGCTTTGCCGGAAGAAGAATTATCGAACAAACCATCCGTGAAGAACTGCCTGAGGATTTTCAGACTGCAGAATTTCTGTTAAAGCACGGACAGCTTGATTCCGTCGTTCACAGAGCAGACATGAAAAAAACGCTCGGCAGCATTTTGAAAATGCACCAAACTGGAGGTGATCTCGAGTGGCTGGAGAATTAGAATTTGAAAAACCGGTGGTCGAACTGCGTGAAAAGATCGCCGAATTGAAAAGGTTCACACAGGATTCCGATATGGATTTAAGCTCGGAAATTACGAAGCTTGAAGCTCGTCTTGAAAGGCTTGAAGAAGACATTTATACAAATCTGAAAGCCTGGGACAGAGTCCAGATTGCAAGGCATCCGAACCGTCCGACAACTCTCGATTATATCGAGCATCTCTTTACCGATTTTTTTGAATGCCACGGAGATCGTTATTTCGGTGATGATGAAGCGATTGTCGGCGGAATTGCCAAGTTCCGGGGCCTTCCTGTGACAGTGATCGGCCAACAGCGCGGCAAGGATACAAAAGAAAACATCCGCCGCAATTTCGGAATGCCGCATCCGGAAGGCTACCGCAAAGCGCTCAGGCTGATGAAGCAGGCCGATAAATTTAACAGGCCGATCATCTGCTTTATTGATACAAAAGGAGCATACCCTGGAAAAGCAGCTGAAGAGCGGGGGCAAAGCGAAGCCATTGCCAAGAACCTTTTTGAAATGGCGGGACTCTCTGTGCCGGTCATCTCGATCGTCATCGGGGAAGGCGGCAGCGGGGGAGCGCTTGCGCTCGGCGTCGCAAACCGCTTATTGATGCTGGAAAACTCAACTTATTCGGTGATCTCTCCCGAGGGAGCGGCTGCTATCCTCTGGAAGGATTCAGGACTCGCGAAAAAAGCGGCAGAAACAATGAAAATCACCGCTCCGGACCTTAAAGAATTGGATATTATAGATCATGTTATAAAAGAAGTAAGAGGCGGAGCACACCGCGATGTAGAGCAGCAGGCCGCCTACATCGATGAAGCGCTGAAAAACGAGCTTAAATCCTTGCTGAAACTGGATAAGAACGAGCTGATTCAACAAAGATATAACAAGTATAAATCAATTGGAAAAATTTCGACTGAAAACCAATATGTTGGGATAAAATAAATAAACGTGAGGCCTTTGGCTCACGTTTATTTTTTATGGATGAAGGTGAAAAGTGAAAGGATTGTGTCTTTCACCCGCGATTTTTCAAAGAGTTTGCTTAAAATTTATTTAAAAACTTTTTGTTTAATTGTATAATGAGTAAGGTTTTATAGGGATTTTCGGAAAATTTTCATCCCTTTTTCATTGTTTTAGCGGCAATGAACGTGTTAAGGTAAATTATATATGTTTTCGAGGTGAAAAAGATGAAACGTATCGGAGTATTGACGAGCGGCGGAGATTCCCCGGGAATGAACGCGGCGGTCCGCGCGGTTGTCAGGAAAGCGATCTACCATGACGTAGAAGTATACGGAATTTACAACGGGTATTCAGGTTTAATCAGCGGAAAAATAGAAAAGCTTGAAATCGGTTCTGTCGGAGATATCATTCACCGCGGAGGAACGAAGCTATATACAGCAAGGTGTCCTGAGTTTAAAACGGTAGAAGGACGGGAAAAAGGAATAGCGAATTTAAAAAAATATGGTATAGAAGGATTAGTCGTCATTGGCGGAGACGGTTCTTATATGGGAGCGAAAAAGCTGACAGAACACGGCTTTCCTTGTGTCGGAGTGCCGGGAACAATCGACAATGACATCCCTGGAACAGATTTGACGATCGGATTTGATACGGCGTTAAATACCGTTATCGATGCCATCGATAAAATCAGGGATACAGCTACTTCCCATGAACGTACATACGTGATTGAAGTAATGGGCCGCCATGCCGGGGATATTGCTTTATGGTCAGGTTTGGCAGGAGGCGCGGAATCCATTTTGATTCCTGAAGCTGACTACGATATGGAAGAAATTATTGCAAGGCTGAAAAGAGGGCATGAGCGCGGCAAAAAACACAGCATCATCATTGTGGCGGAAGGCGTCGGAAGCGGTGTTGAATTCGGCAAAAGAATTGAAGAAGCCACAAATCTCGAAACTAGAGTATCGGTGCTTGGACATATCCAGCGCGGCGGTTCTCCGACTGCAGCAGACCGTGTATTGGCAAGCCGTCTAGGGGCATTTGCGGTTGAACTGCTTCTTGAAGGAAAAGGCGGACGCTGTGTCGGAATTCAAAATAACCAGCTTGTGCATCATGATATCATTGAAATACTCGATCATAAACATACAATTGATCAAAGCATGTACCGCTTGTCTCAAGAACTGTCAATCTAGTGTAAAACCCGAGGAGGAAGCAATATGAGAAAGACTAAAATAGTTTGTACAATTGGACCGGCCAGCGAAACTGTTGAAAAGCTCACCCAGCTGATGGAAGCCGGAATGAACGTGGCGCGCTTGAACTTTTCCCATGGAGATTTCGAAGAGCACGGCGCAAGAATTAAAAACATTCGCGAAGCAGCCGGCAAGCTGGGAAAAGATATCGGTATCCTTCTTGATACGAAAGGTCCGGAAATCCGCACGAACACAATGGAAGGCGGTTCAATCGAACTGGAAGCGGGTTCTCAGCTGATCGTTTCAATGGAAGAAGTCATCGGTACACCTGAAAAAATCTCAGTTACATATGATGGGTTGATTCACGATGTATCAATTGGTTCAACAATTTTGCTTGACGATGGACTGATCGGACTTGAAGTAACAGATGTCAACAAGGACAAGCGTGAAATCGTCACGAAAGTAATGAACAGCGGAACGCTGAAAAACAAAAAAGGCGTGAATGTGCCGGGCGTCAGCGTCAATCTTCCGGGAATTACGGAAAAAGACGCTAACGACATTGTGTTCGGTATCGAGCAGGGTGTTGATTTTATCGCGGCATCTTTTGTGCGCCGTCCGTCGGATGTCCTTGAAATCCGCGAACTTCTTGAAGAGCACAATGCGGCAGATATTCAAATCATTCCAAAAATCGAAAACCAGGAAGGCGTTGACAACATCGATGCCATTCTTGAAGTATCAGACGGTCTGATGGTTGCACGCGGAGACCTCGGTGTTGAAATCCCTGCCGAAGAAGTGCCGCTCGTTCAAAAAGAACTGATCAAAAAATGCAATGCGCTTGGCAAGCCTGTTATCACGGCTACCCAAATGCTCGACAGCATGCAGCGCAATCCGCGTCCGACACGCGCGGAAGCGAGCGACGTTGCCAATGCGATCTTTGACGGAACTGACGCGATTATGCTTTCAGGTGAAACTGCTGCGGGAAATTACCCTGTTGAAGCCGTTCAGACGATGCACAATATCGCTTCCCGTTCAGAAGAAGCGCTCAACCATAAAAAGATCCTTTCTGCACGAAGCAAGCAAGTCAGCATGTCAATTACAGATGCCATCGGCCAGTCTGTGGCGCATACGGCAATCAACCTTGACGTGAATGCCATCGTCACACCGACAGAAAGCGGTCATACGGCGAGAATGATTTCCAAATATCGCCCGCAGGCGCCGATTGTCGCAGTTACGGTAAATGATGCGGTTTCAAGAAAACTGTCTCTAGTCTTCGGTGTTTTCGCAACAAGCGGACAAAACCACAGCTCCACTGACGAAATGCTTGAAAAAGCAGTGCAAAAATCTCTCGACACAGGCATCGTACGCCACGGCGACTTGATCGTTATCACGGCCGGAGCTGTCGGTGAAGCCGGCACAACAAACTTGATGAAAGTGTATGTTGTCGGAGACGTGGTCGCAAAAGGCCAGGGAATCGGACGCAAATCCGCGTTTGGTGAAGTGGTCATCGCTCAAAATGCACAAGAAGCGGATAAAAAAATGAAAGATGGCGCCGTTTTGGTTACAAAAAGCACGGATCGTGACATGATGGCGTCCCTTGAAAAAGCGGCTGCGCTGATTACTGAAGAAGGCGGTTTAACCAGCCACGCGGCAGTCGTAGGCTTGAGCCTCGGCATCCCTGTCATCGTCGGAATGGAAAATGCGACTTCCATTCTCAAAGAGGGAGAAGACATTACGGTCGACTCCGCCCGCGGAGCTGTTTACAAAGGACGTGCAAGCGTACTTTAATCGCTTATTGAAGAAGAAGGGAAGCTTTTCCCTTCTTTTTTTGCAGGCGGCACAAGCAAAACAGGGCGGCCGTTCGCTTCCATATTAGAATTATGAGGTGAAGACAATGAAGTTTTTCTTATTATTTCTCGTCATTTTTCCAGCGAGTGAAATCGGTCTGTTCCTCTTGTCCGCTAATTGGATCGGTGTCTTGCCGACCGTTTTGCTGATCATCTTGACGGGATTTCTCGGGGCCGCTCTCGCCAAAAAACAAGGAATCGAAGTTTACTACAAAGTTCAGCGCGATCTTCAGTACGGAAAAATGCCTGGGGATGCGATTTTGGACGGGCTTTGTATTTTCATAGGCGGCATGCTGCTTTTGCTGCCCGGCTTTTTATCGGATATCATCGGTTTACTGCTGCTGCTGCCGGCAACGCGCAGCCGTTTCAAACCGTTCATATCCCGCAAGCTGAAGAGGATGTCTGAAGGCAGGCGGATTAACATCATCAAATAACCCGATAAGCGGCGGCCCGCATTGGAAAAAGCAGGCTGCCGCTTATTTTTCATTTCCTTTAATAAACTGCCATACGTCTTTAAAAATACCTGTTGTAAAGAGAGCCTGAATGAGAACGAGAAGGGCGGGACCCATGATCAATCCGAGAAAGCCAAACAATTTGAAACCGGCAAACAGCGCGATCAATGTTCCCAAAGGGTGAAGTCCGATTGACCGGCTCAAAATCTTCGGTTCGGCCAGCTGCCTGAAGACGAGCACGACGATGTACAGGACTCCGAGGCCGATCGCGAGCGGCAGCTGCTTGGATGCTGCTAAATAGACGATCCACGGCACAAATACAGACCCCGCTCCCAAATACGGCAGCAGGTCGACCAGCCCGATGAGAAAAGCGATGGCGACAGCATGATTAACCTTCAACACAGAAAGCCCGATCAACACCAGCACCATCGTCATCGCCACAAGGGTAAGCTGGGCCTTCACAAAGCCTGCCAGCGCTCTTTTCAATTCCGCATAGACAGCCGCTGCACCCGAGATCAGCCGATCAGGAAGAACAGACCGCGCCTTGTTTTGTATTTTATGCAAATCTTTGCTGATAAAAAAAGTGGCTAGGAGCGAAAAGATCAGCACGGCCGCCATATTCGGCAGAAAGGCGAAAAAGAGGGGCACCATCTCAAGAATTTTTGAAAGAAACAAAGCGGTGCCTGATGCGAGTTCACTGCCCAAATTTTGGACCTGTGTAATGATCGATTCCTGCTGGGCGGCTTCGAGCCC
Source organism: Bacillus sp. J41TS8 (assembly GCF_018333035.1). Classification (NCBI taxonomy): domain Bacteria; kingdom Bacillati; phylum Bacillota; class Bacilli; order Caryophanales; family Bacillaceae; genus Bacillus; species Bacillus sp. J41TS8. Next base: position 475,858 of record NZ_BORF01000001.1, on the reverse strand, counting down.
GTCAAAAAAAGCGGCAAGCTGATTATACAGCGGCATGATTTGATTCGTAAAAAAAGATTCGATATAAAGAGCGGCTTTATTAAACTGGACGGGGAGTATTTTAGCCAAATGAGCCGTTCCAGAGACAATCTCGGCAACGACCAGGGTCAAAAAGCCGGCTCCGGCGATCAAAAAGCCGCATAGCACGATGCCGACATTAACGCCTCTCGGGAGCCCGGTCCGCTTATCGAGCCATTCCACAAAAGGGTTGATCATGATGGCGAGAATAAGCGCAATCACAAAAGGATAGGTTAACGGAAAAGAGTAGTAGCCGACCGCTCCGCAAGCAGCGGTCAAAAACAGCACATACACTGCCCGAAGCGCAGCTGTGAGATAGGATTGATTCAATTCTGCATCCTCCTGATATTAGAAAGCATGTCCTTATTTCATTTTATTCTTGAGTCCTGTTATTATGAGAAAGGTCATAAAAAAATGGAGTTGAATACAGCATGTTTACTCAAGCTAATTTATTTTTGATCCTGCTTTTGGCCATCGCATTAATCGCGAAAAATCAGTCGTTGATCATCGCGGTATCCGTCCTGCTTTTGATCAAGCTGACCGGCCTCGATCAAAAGCTGTTTCCGGCCATCCAATCCAAAGGGATTAACTGGGGAGTTACCGTTATTACAATAGCGGTCCTTGTGCCGATTGCCACTGGAGAGATCGGCTTTAAACAGCTTGGCGAAGCGATGAAATCATATTACGCATGGATCGCACTCGGGGCGGGTATTCTCGTAGCATTGATCGCCAAAAACGGGATCACATTGCTCGCGGAAGACCCGCATATCACCACCGCTCTTGTATTTGGAACGATTTTAGCGGTCGCTTTATTCAAAGGTGTTGCCGTCGGCCCGCTCATCGGTGCCGGGATCGCCTATCTTGTCATGCAGGCCGTCCAGCATTTTACATCTTAGAAATGCGGGCCAGCTCCCCCTGTTTCAGGGGGTTTTTTAGTTTGAAAAAAACGTTCGTAACTAAAAATAAACATACATAACGCAGTTAAAACTCCTGAAAATTTGTAAATAGAAGTCAGCTGGTGCAAAAAAATAAGGCCCTCTATAAAAGAGGGCTCAGTTTGTCAAAAACCTGTGTGGGGAAATATGACCGTTTATTTCGAATTTGTGGGTTTTTATTTGTGGAGTCTTCAGCAGGTAAGCTTGGATAAAAAGAAAAAATGATCTATCGTCTCTTTCGGGCTGAAACGCTTGCATCAGTTATCGCATCCTTTATTATGATGGCTGTCGAATTGGGAGTTCTGTTCAGTGCCGGAGAGTTTATTTTTTCTGCTAACTGAGACGCCGGATATGATTGCGGCGCGGACGGCAGCAAGTGATTTTAGTGAACGAAAGAGAAAAATTGCTAGAAAACAGAAAGAAATTGAAGAAACCATCAAAAAATTGAAGGATATGAAGATGTCATTTTCACAAAAGAAAGAGAACTAAAGAAGCAAAAAAAGCAAACCCAGAAAGAGGGCTGTCATCATCTCGATAAGATTGTATAAAAGACTAATCATGCCAACAACTTCTCATTACAATGATAAGAGCCTGCTAGGTTGAGGCAGCAGGCTCTTATCATTTTTGAGATTATTTTTTTGTATAACGCACCCAGTCGTAATGAGCGTATAGAGGTGTTACACCGTTGTAAGAACCGAGCCAGTCATCGACACCAATACCATTCCACAAGTTCATCATGATCTTTCCTGGCGTAGTCGGAATTTGGCTCGTCGCGGTATGTTTTAATTGCCCATCGACATACCATTTAATCGAGTTTGGCTGCCAATCGAACGCATACGTATGATAGGAATTGGATGCATCAAATCCGAGATCCACAAGCTTCTCATGGTTTCCTACACCATTCGTATAGTAGTTAAACTGAACCTTTGTTGTGTCTTTTCCTAAAAATTCGATATCAATCTCATCCCAAGGAGTTCCATCTGTTGGACCTGTGTAAGTGAAGAACGATGAAACGATCCCTACGTTTTTAGCTGGTTTCATTCTGACTTCATAAAGTCCATATCCATATGTTTGAACAGAGCGATTTTCCCCGCAGTCAAACTTGTTATAAGATGGACTTGTTAGCCCCAAACGCATTTCACCTAATGATGTCATTGATACGTTATTTGCACGCCAAGTGCAGTTGAACACACCTCCATTCGAATAACCATTTGCTTTCTGCCATACACCGGAGTTATAGCTGTTAAAAGGGTCAAAAAACGATCCGCCTGCTTGAGCCGAGGCAGTAGAAGTGACTGCAGACAAACTCAAAAACAATCCGGTGACAAGAAGCAGCAACACTCGTTTCATACGATAAGGCATGTGGCATTCCCCTTTCTTTGAAAACGTTTTCTTTATCGATCATACCTGATTCTTTTAAAAGGGAACATCAGTCAAAATAATGATAATAACTTTTCATTCATAAAAACTCCCCCCGTTTGTTTTAAAACGGATGAAGGGGATTTGCTGTAAAGTAACAAGTAAAAGATTTTATCTCTTTTTCTTTTGTTTATAAATTTATTATAGGTGAAAATCATAAACCGATTAGTATGAAAGAACTGGAGGAATACGTCTGTCCACTTTTAATAAAAATCCCTTCCCAAAACCTCCCTCAAATAGATACAGAAGAATACATGATTCTACAAAGCTGTCGATTGATAATAAATAACTACGAACCCTTGATTTATAAGGCTTTGAAAGCATTTTTGATCAAAAACCTACAAATTTATCAGATTATTGTTTATAATATAAATATGCTTAATCTTTATTAAGCATATCGGAGTATCGAACGGTATATAGAAACGCACGATTGTTTTATTTGAAAAACGATTTAATGTAAGCATTTTCTTTTTGGGTTGAAGAAGATGTATACAACATGCGTTGTTTTTGCTCCTAGGTTTTGGTTTAATTTTAAAAGGGGAAATTTTTAAAAAAAGGGAGAGATGAGTATGACAGCAACACGCGGCCTTGAAGGGGTAGTCGCCACTACATCATCAGTAAGTTCAATTATTGATGATACTCTTACATATGTAGGGTATAACATCGATGATTTGACAGAAAAAGCTAGCTTTGAAGAAGTTGTTTATCTGCTTTGGCATTTAAAGCTGCCGAACAAAGAGGAACTCGCAGAGCTTAAAAAACAGCTTTCTGAAAATGCCGGTATCCCCAAAGAAGTGATTGACCATTTCAAATCCTACTCGAATGGAAAAGTCCACCCGATGGCAGCTCTTCGGACAGCCGTTTCTTTACTCGGACTGTTTGACGAAGAAGCAGATCAAATGGATGCGGAAGCAAACTACAGAAAAGCGGTGCGTCTCCAAGCGAAGATGCCTGCGCTTGTCGCTGCTTTTTCAAGAATCCGCAAAGGGCTCGAGCCGATTGAGCCGAATCCGGAACTCGGTTTTGCCGCCAACTTTCTCTACATGCTGAATGGAAAAGAACCTTCACCTGTTGAAGTGGAAGCGTTTGACAAAGCCTTGATTCTGCATGCGGATCATGAGCTGAACGCATCTACGTTCACAGCCAGAGTATGCGTCGCGACGCTTTCAGACGTCTACTCAGGGATCACGGCCGCAATCGGGGCCTTGAAAGGTCCGCTTCACGGCGGAGCAAACGAAGCAGTTATGAAAATGCTTTCAGAGATTGGCGAGGTTGAAAACGTAGATTCATATATTCACGCCAAGCTTGAAAAGAAAGAAAAGATCATGGGGTTCGGCCACCGCGTATACCGCCAGGGAGATCCCCGCGCAAAACATTTGAAGGAAATGAGCAGACGTTTGACGAATTTAACGGGTGAAAGCAAATGGTATGAGATTTCAGAGCGGACTGAGGAAATCGTCACGTCTCAGAAAAAACTGCCGCCAAACGTAGACTTTTATTCTGCGTCGGTTTATCATAGCTTAGGAATCGACCATGATCTGTTCACGCCGATTTTTGCGATCAGCAGGGTATCAGGCTGGCTCGCTCACATTCTCGAACAGTATGAAAATAACCGACTGATTCGTCCGCGGGCTGATTACACCGGCCCTGACATGCAGACGTTCATTCCGATTGAAGACAGAAGCTGACCGTTTGAAAGGAGGCTGTTCGAGCTTTGTTCGGCCGGCCTCTTAACGGCTTTCTTAGGAAACAACGATTTCATGAATCTATGAAAAAACATGTTTGTCCCCCGCCAAACGGGGGAAACAAATGTTTTTCTATATTGAAGAATTACATATTATGGGAGGTTTTATTGTGGCACAAGGCGAAAAAATTACAGTCTCCGGCGGAGTATTAAACGTTCCAAACAACCCGGTCATCCCGTTTATTGAAGGGGACGGAACAGGTCCTGATATTTGGAGAGCGGCTTCCAGGGTTCTCGAAGCGGCTGTGGAGAAAGCGTATAACGGCGAAAAGGAAATCACTTGGAAAGAAGTCTACGCCGGGGAAAAAGCGTACAACAAAACAGGCGAATGGCTTCCTGAAGAAACGCTTGATACGATCCGCGAATACCTGATCGCGATTAAAGGTCCTTTAACAACTCCTGTAGGCGGCGGAATCCGCTCATTAAACGTAGCGCTAAGACAAGAGCTTGACCTGTTTACATGCCTGCGTCCTGTCCGCTATTTCACAGGCGTTCCTTCACCGGTTAAGCGCCCTGAAGATACGGATATGGTCATCTTCCGCGAAAATACTGAAGATATCTATGCCGGCATCGAATACGCGAAAGGCTCTGAAGAAGTTCAAAAGCTGATTTCATTCCTGAAAAACGAGCTTGGCGTTAACAAAATCCGTTTCCCTGAAACATCAGGCATCGGTATCAAGCCGGTTTCTGAAGAAGGAACGTCAAGGCTTGTCAGAGCTGCGATCGAGTATGCAATCGAGCACGGCCGCAAATCTGTAACGCTCGTCCATAAAGGAAACATCATGAAATTCACGGAAGGCGCCTTTAAAAACTGGGGCTATGAAGTGGCTGAAAAAGAATTCGGCGATAAAGTATTCACATGGGCCGAATACGACCGCATCGCTGAAAAAGACGGCAAAGACGCTGCAAACAAAGCGCAAAGCGAAGCTGAAGCGGCCGGCAAAATCATCATCAAAGACAGCATCGCTGACATCTTCCTTCAGCAGATCCTGACCCGCCCTGCCGAGTTTGATGTTGTGGCGACAATGAACCTGAACGGGGACTACATTTCAGATGCGCTTGCTGCCCAAGTCGGCGGAATCGGCATCGCTCCTGGAGCAAACATCAACTATGAGACAGGACACGCCATCTTTGAAGCGACACATGGTACAGCTCCAAAATATGCTGGCCTAGACAAAGTAAACCCGTCTTCAGTCATCCTATCCGGCGTGCTGCTTCTTGAGCATTTGGGCTGGAATGAAGCTGCCGATCTTGTGATTAAATCTATGGAGAAAACAATCGCATCCAAAGTCGTCACATACGATTTCGCTCGTTTGATGGACGGCGCGACTGAAGTTAAATGCTCTGAATTCGGTGATGAGCTTATCAAAAATATGTCTTAAACGGCTGTTTTGGGGTAAAACAACAACAATTAAAAGGGGTAGAAAACATGGGAAAGAAGCGAAATAAAGTATCTGTCATCGGAGCGGGCTTTACAGGTGCAACAACTGCGTTTTTAACGGCTCAAAAAGAATTGGCTGACGTCGTGCTAGTCGACATTCCGCAGCTTGAAAACCCTACAAAAGGGAAAGCGCTCGATATGCTGGAAGCGAGCCCTGTCCAAGGATTTGATGCGAATATTACAGGAACGGCAAACTACGAAGATACGGCCGGCTCAGATATCGTCGTCATCACGGCGGGAATCGCAAGAAAGCCGGGAATGAGCCGGGACGACCTCGTGGCTACAAATGAAAAGATCATGAGGAGCGTAACGAAGGAAGTTGTTAAATACTCACCTGATTGTATCATCGTCGTTCTGACAAACCCTGTGGATGCGATGACATACGCCGTCTATAAAGAATCGGGCTTCCCGAAAGAGCGGGTCATCGGCCAGTCGGGAGTTTTGGATACGGCAAGATTCAGAACGTTTGTCGCTCAGGAGCTCAACCTTTCCGTCAAAGACATTACAGGTTTTGTACTGGGCGGACACGGGGACGATATGGTTCCGCTCGTTCGCTACTCTTATGCAGGCGGCATTCCGCTTGAAACGCTTCTTCCGAAAGACCGGATCGATGCGATTGTTGAAAGAACGAGAAAAGGCGGGGGAGAAATTGTCAACCTGTTAGGAAACGGAAGTGCGTATTATGCGCCAGCCGCTTCCTTGACAGAAATGGTTGAAGCAATCTTAAAAGACCAGCGCCGCGTGCTGCCGACTATTGCCTACCTTGAAGGCGAATACGGCTATGAAGGCATTTACCTCGGCGTTCCGACGATTATCGGCGGAAACGGTCTTGAACAGATCATTGAACTTGAACTGACTGAAACAGAAAGAAGTCAGCTTGATCGATCCGTTGAATCAGTCAAAAACGTCATGAAAGTATTATCATAATGAAAACAGCAGGAAGGCTTTATACAAGCCTTCCTGTTTTTGAATGCGATCTTTTTTTACATAAAACCATATGAAAATCAAGACATAAACACGGGCTGTCAGCATATACCTAATCATAATCATCTGCCCGGACATTTTCATTCTTTTTTCTGGAAGCATTCCATCGCTTAAAACAGCGGTTTATTGCCGAAAAAGAGAGATTTTATGCAAAACACTGAAAAATCAAATTGTCGAACGGATAGGCTTTCGTTAAAATAGGAGTGAAAACGTTTATTTAACAAAAGATAGAGAAAGAGATGTCGGGGAAATCTGAAGCCTGGAGGCATGTCATGAGCAAAAAGATATTAGTTGTAGATGATGAGGAATCGATTGTTACCCTTCTAAAATATAACCTTGAACGGTCGGGCTATCATGTGGTGACGGCCATGGACGGAGAGGCCGGCTTATTAAAGGCGATTGAAGAGAAGCCGGATCTGATCGTGCTCGATCTGATGCTTCCTAAAATGGACGGCATTGAAGTATGCAAGGAACTCAGACAGAAGAAGCTGATGTATCCGATTTTGATGCTGACCGCTAAGGATGATGAATTTGATAAGGTGCTCGGTCTCGAGCTGGGTGCCGATGACTATATGACGAAGCCGTTCAGCCCGAGAGAGGTGACGGCAAGGGTCAAAGCGATTTTAAGAAGAACACAGACGCTGTCCGTTCATCCGGAGGAGACGGAAGAACCGGATGCAGGCGAGCTGATCATAGGCGAATTGAAAATACTTCCAGAACATTATGAGGTTTACTTTCAAAACGAACGCCTCGAGCTAACGCCTAAGGAATTCGAACTCCTTTTATATTTGGGAAGGCATAAAGGGAGGGTGCTGACGAGAGACCTTCTCCTCAACGCTGTCTGGAACTACGACTTCGCGGGCGATACGCGCATCGTCGATGTCCATATCAGCCATCTTCGCGATAAGATCGAAAAAAATACGAAAAAACCGGAATACATTAAAACAATCAGAGGTCTTGGCTACAAAATGGAGGAGCCGAAGCTGAATGATTAAATTCCGGACCCGGCTTTTAGCTGCCCTGCTGACGCTTTTGATTCTCGTATTTGCTTCACTCGGTTTTCTGCTCGTTCACTTGTTTCACTCCTCATATGATGCCAAACTGAGCAGCCATATTGAAAAAGAAGCCGCTTTGGTCGCTTCATTGGCAAATCGTGAAAACATGAAGTCTTCGGAGCAAGGAGCCATTTTAGAGAAGGCAAGCCGTGAACTGGACAGTCATGTATCGCTGGTTGATACAAAAGGTCAGGTTCTTTTTCATTTTGGGGGCCGTGCAGAAGATCAATCCGTTATCAAAGAAGCGCTTGAGTCGGATTTAAACGGTGAAGGAGGAGGCTTCAGAATCAATCCGGATGACGAGTCGGTTTACCGTTACGTGCAGCCACTGAAAGAAGACGGGAATGTGAATGGATATATTCTGATCAGCACTCCTGTCGATTCATTGCAAGATATCAATCAAAAGATCTGGATTCTCCTCGGCGTGAGCCTTGGAACGGCCTTTTTAATCATCGCCGGGCTTGGGGCGAGAATAACCTCTCAATATACGAATCCGATTGAGTCTGCGACACAAGTAGCGATTGAGCTTGCCAAAGGAAACTATAAAGCAAGAACTTTCAACGAAGATGAAACGATGCTGAGCCAGTCCATCAATATGCTGGCGCAGAACCTGCAGGACATGACAAGAGCACAGGAAATGCAGCGCGACCGTCTGCAAACCGTCATCGAAAATATCGACTCCGGTCTGATCTTAATCGATGGAAAGGGTTATATTCACCTTGTGAACCGCGCTTATCAAAAGCAATTTCACGTAGAAGCCGATCAGCTTCTTTACCATTTCTATCACGAAGTGCTCGAACACGAAGAAATCATTAATCTCATCGAAGAAATTTTTATGACGGAAACAAAGGTCCGCAAAATGTTTAAACTGCCGATCAAAATTGAAAGAAGGTATTTTGAAGTCGACGGAGTTCCAATTATCGGCATCAATGATGAGTGGAAAGGCATCGTTCTCGTGTTCCATGATATGACGGAAAGAAAGCAGCTTGAAGAAATGAGGAAGGACTTTGTCGCCAATGTCTCCCACGAGCTGAAAACGCCGATTACATCGATCAAAGGGTTCACCGAGACGCTTTTAGACGGAGCGATGAACGAAAGGGAGACGCTGCTGCAATTTCTATCGATCATCTTAAAAGAGAGCAGCCGTCTGCAAACGTTGATCCAGGACCTGTTGGATCTGTCGAAAATCGAACAGCAGAACTTCACCTTGAATATTCAAAATTGCAATATAGGTGAAATCCTCGCTGAAATTGGGATGCTTTTGAAGAATAAAGCGGAGGAAAAAGGAATCACCTTGACACTGGAAAAGCCGGAGAAGCCAGCCGTTGCTTCCGGGGATCCTCACAGACTAAAGCAGATCTTTTTAAATTTGGTGAACAATGCCCTCACATATACGCCTGAAGATGGAAACGTAACGATTTCGGCTGATGTACTGGAAAATGCAGTGCAAGTCAAAGTGAAGGATACGGGCATCGGGATCAAGCGGTCCGAAATCCCGAGAATATTCGAACGCTTCTACCGGATCGATAAAGACAGGAGCAGAAATTCAGGAGGAACCGGTCTCGGCCTTGCGATCGTCAAGCATTTAGTCGAAGCCCACGACGGTGAAATCGACGTCGAAAGCGAGCGGGGGAAAGGCACCGAATTCACGGTCCGCTTAAAACGCGCATCCGAGTAGCTTCATTTAGCAAACTTTACAAAGGCTTAACAACTTTTATATATATGGTTAAAACTTGGCTGATAGGATCATTAGTGAACCCCTTCATCCAAGGAGCCATATGGACGGACGCGATCAACAGCGCGTCCCTTTTTTTATTTTTCTGCGAAATCACTCTCATTTTCCTTTCAAAATGAACTTTGCTAAAATAAAATAAGCAAATATGATCACGAAGTTGAATGGAAGCTGACGAATCGGCTCCTTAGGAGGATAAAGATGACTGAAAGAAAAAAACTAGTATTGGTTGACGGAAACAGCCTGGCTTACCGCGCGTTTTTCGCTCTGCCTCTTCTCAGCAATGAAAAAGGGATACATACAAACGCTGTGTACGGTTTTACCACGATCTTAATGAAGATGCTTGAAGAAGAAAAACCGACCCACATGCTCGTTGCTTTTGATGCGGGGAAAACGACATTCAGACATAAAACGTTTAAAGAATATAAAGGCGGCAGACAAAAAACGCCGCCCGAGCTGTCCGAACAGCTGCCGTTTATCCGCGAGCTCCTCGACGCCTATCAAATCTCAAGGTATGAGCTTGAAAACTACGAGGCCGATGATATTATCGGCACCCTTGCCAAGTCAGCGGAAAAAGACGGATTTGAAGTGAAGATTTTTTCAGGCGACAAAGACCTGACACAGCTGGCTACAGAAGGAACGACGGTCGCCATCACGAAAAAGGGCATTACAGATGTTGAATACTATACGCCGGAACATGTCCGGGAAAAGTACGGACTTACACCTGAACAAATCATTGACATGAAAGGGCTGATGGGAGACTCATCAGACAACATTCCAGGTGTGCCGGGCGTCGGCGAAAAGACGGCGATCAAGCTTTTGAAACAGTTCCATACAGTAGAGGAGCTGCTGTCGTCAATAGACGAAGTCAGCGGAAAAAAACTGAAAGAAAAGCTTGAAGAATTTAAAGAACAGGCATTGATGAGCAAAGAGCTTGCGACAATTACGACAGAAGCGCCGCTTGAAGTCACCCTCGATTCCCTCGGATACGAAGGTTTTGACAGGGAAGCGGTCGTCAAGATTTTTAAAGATCTCGGTTTTAACTCTTTGCTCGAAAGGATTGGCGAAGAGCCGGGAGAAAAAGAAGAAGAACAGTTTGAAGAGATCAACGTCACGATCAAAACAGACATCACGGATGATTTGTTTGCGTCACCGGCTTCACTCGTTGTCGAACAGCTCGGCGACAATTATCATGAGGCGCCGATTCTCGGTTTTTCGATCGTCAACGAACATGGCGCTTTCTTCATCCCGGAAGAGACGGCCGTTCAGTCGGACCGTTTTAAAGAGTGGGCCGAAGACGAGTCGAAAAAGAAATGGGTGTTTGATGCAAAACGCGCGGCGGTCGCTTTGCGCTGGCGGGGCATCGAACTGAAAGGCGCAGAATTTGACGTTCTCCTTGCGGCCTATATCATCAATCCGGGACACTCTTACGACGATGTTGCAAGCGTTGCGAAAGAACACCAATTACACATTGTCGCGGCAGATGAAGCGGTCTACGGAAAAGGCGCGAAACAGGCGGTGCCGGATGAGAAGGAGCTTGCCGACCATTTAGCCAGAAAAGCGAAGGCGATATCGCTGCTCCGCGAAAAGCTCCTTGATGAATTGGAGAAAAACGAGCAGCTCGATCTGTTTGAAGCGCTCGAAATGCCCCTCGCCCACATTCTCGGTGAGATGGAATCGATCGGTGTCCAAGTCGATGTCGACAGATTGAAAAAAATGGGAGAAGAACTGTCCGCCAAATTAGCGGAATACGAGAAGAAAATCCACGAGTCAGCAGGTGAAACGTTCAATATCAATTCACCAAAGCAGCTCGGTGTGATTTTGTTTGAAAAACTCGGGCTGCCTGCCGTCAAAAAAACAAAAACGGGCTATTCGACTTCAGCCGATGTGCTGGAAAAACTGCGCGACAAACACATCATTATCGAAGATATTCTGCACTACAGACAGATCGGCAAGCTCCAGTCCACATACGTCGAAGGGCTTTTAAAAGTAATCAAAAAAGACAGCCATAAAGTGCATACCCGCTTTAATCAAGCTTTAACACAAACGGGAAGGCTCAGCTCAACCGATCCCAATCTGCAAAATATACCGATCCGTCTTGAGGAAGGCCGCAAAATCCGGCAGGCGTTTGTCCCTTCGCAAAAAGGCTGGCTCATATTTGCTGCGGATTACTCCCAAATCGAATTGAGGGTTCTCGCCCACATTTCAAAGGATAAAAATTTGATTGAAGCGTTCACGAACGATATGGACGTTCACACGAAAACGGCGATGGATGTTTTTCATGTATCAGAAGAAGAAGTCACCCCTGCGATGAGGAGGCAGGCGAAAGCCGTCAATTTCGGAATCGTCTACGGAATCAGCGACTACGGCTTGTCGCAAAACCTGGGAATTACAAGAAAGGAAGCGGCCGCGTTTATTGAGCGCTATTTCCACAGCTTCCAGGGAGTTAAAGAATACATGGAAGAAACCGTTCAAGAAGCGAAACAGAGGGGCTATGTGACGACTCTTTTAAGCCGGAGGCGGTATATACCGGAATTGACGAGTCGGAATTTCAATCTGCGCAGCTTTGCCGAACGGACGGCAATGAACACGCCGATCCAGGGAAGCGCCGCAGATATCATTAAAAAAGCGATGATCGACATGGCGGACAAGCTGAAAGAAAAAAATCTCCAGGCCAAACTGCTGCTGCAGGTTCATGACGAATTGATTTTTGAAGCGCCTGAAGATGAAATCAAAGTGCTTGAACAACTGGTTCCGGAAGTAATGGAACATGCATTGGAGCTCGATGTTCCGCTGAAAGTGGACTGCGCTTCAGGGCCTTCATGGTACGATGCAAAATAGAGAAAAGGAAGTGATGATGTGCCGGAATTACCAGAAGTCGAAACGGTCCGGCGCACTCTTGCCGGGCTTGTAAGAGGGAAAACGATCGATGCGGTTGATGTCAGATGGACAAAAATCATAAAACGTCCGGAGGAGCCTGAGGAATTCGCAAGGCTCCTGGCCGGTCAGACGATTCAGTCGATCGGAAGAAGGGGAAAATTCCTGTTGTTTCATCTTGATGATTGTGTCATGGTTTCCCATTTGAGAATGGAAGGAAAGTACGGGCTTCATCAAAACGATGAACCTCTTGATAAACATGTGCACGTTATTTTCAGGTTCACGGACGGAAGCGAGTTGCGCTACCGGGATGTCAGAAAGTTCGGCACGATGCATTTGTTTAAGCCGGGGGAGGAACTGACGGAGCTGCCTCTCAGGCAGCTCGGTCCCGAACCTTTCAGCGAGGAATTTACAGCCGGTTACTTAAGAGAGCGCCTGAAGAAAACAAACCGCTCAGTGAAAACCGCACTGCTCGATCAGCGGACAGTGGTCGGGCTGGGCAATATTTATGTCGACGAGGCTTTATTCAGAGCCGGTATCCATCCCGAGACAACAGCGAACAAGCTCACAAAAAAACAGACGGTTCTTCTTCATGAAGAGATCGTTCAAACGTTAAAGGAAGCTGTTGAAGCAGGGGGAAGCACAGTCAGATCTTACATCAATTCACAAGGTGAAATCGGCATGTTCCAGCTCAAACTTTTCGTTTACGGCCGGAAAGATGAACCTTGTAAAAAGTGCGGATCTCCAATTGAAAAAACAGTCGTTGGCGGAAGGGGCACGCATTTTTGCATAAAGTGCCAGAAAAAATGACAATCGCATAAAAGGGACAACAGCAAGCCGTATCATGGTTCAAGCTGTCGATGCATACGCTCCATATAGCTGTTAAAAGCAAGCTTTAAGGTGTGATGTTTCTTTTTCGGGTAAACAACACACGGATGGTTTTCTTCTTTCATATATATAAGAAGCCTAGAAAGCTGCCTTTAGGCTGCATGACTTAACTGCTCGCATCAACAGAAAGGAAGAGCCTGATATGATGTTTGCATCTTTCTTGCTGCTGGCATTTGCCGTCAGCTTGGACAGTTTTTCAGTCGGATTTACTTACGGATTGCGAAAGTTGAAAATCCCATTTAAAGCGATTTTGATTATTGCTTTTTGCTCTGGAGCCGTGATGTATATTGCCATGATGATCGGAACCCTTTTGGCGAAATTCCTGCCCGTTGTCGTAACAGAAAGGCTCGGAGCCGTCATATTAATGGGGATCGGCGCATGGGTGCTGTATCAGTTTTTCAGGCCGGAGAAAGAACAGGATCTCGTCTTCTCTGAAAAAACGCTCATCAACCTTGAATTGAAATCGCTCGGAATCGTGATACACATTTTAAGAAAACCGACAAGCGCCGACATTGATAAATCAGGAATCATTACCGGTATAGAAGCTTTCCTTCTCGGTTTCGCCCTCTCTATTGACGCGTTCGGAGCAGGGATCGGCGCGGCTGCGCTCGGCTTTTCCCCTGTACCGATGAGCATTACGGTAGGCATCATGAGCTCATTGTTCGTATTTTGCGGAATACAGGCGGGGCGATTTTTATCGAAATGGAACTGGATGGATAAACTGACCTTTCTTCCCGGTATATTGCTGATTATGATCGGCATCTGGAAACTGTAAGAAGGAGGTGCAGGCCTTTGACATTGGTCATCGGGTTGACCGGAGGGATTGCCAGCGGCAAAAGTACTGTCGCGCAAATGTTCCAGCAGTGCGGCATCACAGTCGTCGATGCGGACGTAATCGCGAAAGAGGCCGTTGAACAAGGGATGCCCGCTTATCAGAAAATCGCTGAGACATTTGGTCAAGGCGTGCTGCTTGAAACAGGCGGTATCGACCGGAGAAAACTTGGAGAAATTGTTTTTACTAACGAAGAAAAGAGGATGCAGTTAAATGCGATCGTCCATCCGGAAGTGAGAAAAATGATGATCAAACAGCGCGACGAAGCCATCCGGGCCGGTGAACGGTTTGTTGTTCTCGATATTCCGCTTTTATATGAAAGCGGGCTTGAACATTTGACAGATAAAGTGATCGTCGTCTGGGTGCCGATGGAGCTTCAGCTTGAGCGGCTGATGAAAAGAAACCGGCTCACTGAAGACGAGGCGCTGAACAGAATTCACGCCCAGCATTCTCTTGACGAAAAAAAGAAAAAGGCAGACGCGGTGATCGATAACAGCGGCAGTCTGAAAGATACAGAAGGGCAGCTTCATCAGCTGCTTGATACATGGTCAAATATTGAAAAGTGAGCGCGAAATTGCGCTCACTTTTTTATTAGTCGTTGTTAAACTGGCTGTAATTCGCATAATACAGCGCGGTGCGTTGTGCACCTGCATACCGTTCGGCAAAAGCTTTGGCATTGCCTGCCTTCATCGTCCGATAGCTGTAGTTGGATGAAGGTTTCCAGCTTGTTTCAGGCGATTTCTGTCCTTTTATCGCCGGATATGATCCGACATCTTTAAATGAGCCGTCTCCGTAATCATCAAGTATGCCTTTCTCGCTGCCCGTACCGAAGTAATTGGCTTCAGAATAAATTTTGGCCAATGTCGTTATCGTGAAGCCTAGATGGTAATTGTTGATATAATTGTTTTTCACATGAAAATGGCCGTAACGCATCAACCCGGGCGCCCTGACATAGAGATTCTCAAAGCGGTTGTGGCTGATTGTCATCCGCGGATATCCATTATATATACTGTGGTATTGCTTGTCATCTTGAGGCCAGCCGAGAATCAAGCCGTACCTGTGGTCTGTGAATGTGCTGTGAGACAGTGTGACGTAATCGGCTTTAGCGCCGATGTATAAGAGCTTGTCGAGATCGTGACCGTTTGCTGAATAGCTGTGGCCCTGGAATGTGACATGGTCAATCCAGTAATTCCTCGAATCGGTAATGTAAACAGGGATGTCGTTGTTTTCATTTATGAATGCATCATGTGCAATGATCAGATTTTTGAAAATCACGTTGCCTGAGTCCGTTTTTGTTTTAAAGTAAATGTTGTTCAGCTTATGTTTTTCATACGAGCCGATGATTGTTTTATTGGCACCCACCGTCAATACCGTTTTGGCTTTAGCGCCGATATTGCTGGAGACGACAATGGTGCGGGGCGTTGAACCTCCAATATTGGCTTTCAGTTCGCCCAGATTGTTGACATAGACGACTTTTCCAAGCAGGCCGCCGGTTGTGCCTGTTTTCTGCTTGCCATTCGTTTCCTTTGCATAGCCCGCGAAACCTTCGAGACCGTCGCTTGGAAGCTTCCACTTTTGGACGGAGCCGCCTGTATATTTGGCAAGCTTCACTCCGTTGCCGTCCAGTGTCAGGGCAAGGCTGTTGTTTTGCGCACTGACGATTTTATACGTGATAAAGTCTCCGTTTCCGTCTTTGTCAGCCCCGATAATATTCCACAACTCTTCTTTTCGTGAATTGTCATAGTAGACTACAGCGGGATTATTGTTTGACAACGCGTAATGGGAAGGGATGATAATTTTGCCGTTATCCATATTTCTGATTTTGAACTGTTTGCCGTCAGACGTATCCAGCCTCCATCTTTCTGCTTTTTCCCCGCTCATCTGTTTTGCTGTTAGCGGTGCATTATCTTGATTCCCGGCGGGCGTGATGTTTATGCCTGATAAGCTTTCCAGCCTGATCATCTGTTTCGGATAATCTTCGTTCGCCGCGGAAGCGGCTGCTGTTCCTATAAAAAAATAAATGCCGGCCGCAGCCAAAAAAGAAATGATAAAATATATGTTTTTGGTCAGTTTCATGGTTGTCCTTTCTTGAAGACACTGCCTTCTGTCGTGTGGAAATTTGGCGCCGTTGGAAATTGTAGCACTAAAGATGTATTTGAAATATATGCTTTAATGCCGATTTTTTCTAGTTCTTTGTTCACTGTTTCACAAAAACCGCGTAAATTTGCTGTAAAAGATACAAATGGTATGGCTAATTAAAAATAATGTGTTATACTTATTTTGAATAAATCATGATGTGGAATGACATAAAATAAGGGGTGCATATTTGATGAAAGTGAAAGTTGCGATAAACGGATTCGGCCGGATCGGCAGAATGGTGTTTAGAAAAGCGATGCTTGATGAACAGATTGACATTGCAGTGATCAATGCGAGCTACCCTCCGGAAACGCTCGCTCATTTAATAAAGTATGACACAAATCACGGCCGATATGAGCTTGATGTAAACGCTGGAGACGATTGCCTGTTCGTTAACGGTAAAAAGGTCATGCTGACCAATCAGAGGGACCCTAAACTTCTTCCGTGGGCGCAATACGGGATCGACATCGTCGTAGAAGCGACGGGGAAATTTAACGCGAAGGAAAAAGCGGAAGCTCATATTGAAGCCGGCGCGAAAAAAGTTATTTTGACAGCGCCGGGGAAAAATGAAGACATCACAATCGTGATGGGCGTCAATGAACGCGAATTTGATGCGGAGCGTCATACGATTATTTCAAACGCTTCCTGTACGACGAATTGTCTCGCTCCTGTCGCAAAAGTGCTTGATGATGCATTTGGCATTGAAAACGGCCTGGTGACCACTGTTCACGCATTTACAAATGATCAAAAAAATATTGATAATCCGCACAAAGACTTGAGAAGGGCGCGCGCCTGCGGTTCTTCGATCATTCCGACAACGACAGGCGCCGCGAAAGCGCTGTCACTTGTCATGCCGCATTTAAAAGGAAGAATGCACGGCCTGGCCCTGCGCGTTCCCGTCTCAAATGTGTCACTCGTTGACCTTGTGGCTGATTTAAAAAGCGATGCGACGGCAGAAGATATTAATGAAGCGTTCCGAATGGCGGCGGCAGGCTCGATGTCCGGGATCCTCGATGTATGCGATGAACCGCTTGTCTCATCCGATTTTAATACGAATCCATACTCGGCGGTGATCGACAGCCTTTCAACAATGGTGCTTGAGAACAGAAAGGTGAAAGTGCTCGCATGGTATGACAACGAATGGGGATATTCGTGCAGGGTTGTCGATTTAATCAGATACGTGGCTTCAAGAATGAAACACCCTTCGGCTGTATAAAATAAGAGCATGGACGGATAAAAAATAAATACCCCTTAACCATCAAATGATAAAACCGCCTTGCAAAAAATATTCAAACAAAGTATACTATTTTTCGTGAACTTCTAGTTCGTGAGCGCTTCGGCATTACTTAAAGGGTTAGGACCTCTCCGGACTAACTTTCCCCCGTGGTAAATGACCGGTTCAGTTGCTTGGAAATTCACTTTTCTAATTCTTGTTAAGGGGGGTCCATGCTATGGAAACAATGGGGCGTCACGTTATCTCCGAACTGTGGGGATGCGATTTTGATAAGCTGAATGACATGGATTTTATTGAAAAAACGTTTGTAAATGCGGCACTGAAGTCAGGTGCTGAGGTACGTGAGGTAGCCTTTCATAAGTTTGCACCTCAAGGTGTAAGCGGGGTTGTGATCATTTCTGAATCTCACTTGACCATTCACAGTTTTCCTGAACACGGATATGCCAGCATTGATGTTTATACTTGCGGAGATTTAGATCCGAACGTAGCTGCCGATTATATCGCAGAAGAATTAAGAGCAGAAACAAGAGAGAACATTGAAATACCGAGAGGCATGGGACCTGTTCAGGTGAAACAGGCCAACGCCAAAGCACAGGCACTTTAATGCCGATAGAGGAGCTGGATGAAAAAGCGGACACCGCTTTTAAAATCCGCTCCTTTTTCTTTCCTCTCGCGACAATCCCCGAAACATATTCTCCCCGGCATTCTCTTGCCCTAATTTGTTTTCCCTTGGAAATCAACCATTTTTTTAATAAAATATAGAGAAGAAAGACAAAGGGGACAGGGGATATGAGTCTTTTTCAAAACATTCACCGGTTTTTTTCTACACACGCCGAAACGTCTGACCGCCATCCTTCGGACGAGCTGAAGAGCCGCTATTATAAAGCGGCGTCAAAAGAAGCGCTCAATGCTGTAAAGGAAGTGCTCGAAGGCCTTGACGGCTGTAAGGTGACATCGGTGTCGGAAGAAAGAGGAGAAATCAGCGCCGAGGTGAAAAAAACGAGAAAAGCTTTTGTGGTGGCGACAGTCGTGTCGATTCGCCCTTTTGATACAGCGGTGGATTTTAATGTGTCAACGGAAACGTTTTTGCCGACCGATTTTGGCTACAGCCGCGGGCTTGTCTCGACGCTATACAGCGAACTGGACGGAAAGCTGCAGAAATCTGTACATTCAAACAATTGAATAGGGAGCTGAAAAAATGAAATGTCCAGCATGTCAGCATAACGGGACGAGGGTTTTGGACTCCCGTCCCGTTGACGAAGGCAGATCGATTCGCAGAAGACGCGAATGCGAATCATGCAACTATCGATTTACTACATTTGAAAAAGTGGAAGAAATTCCGCTCATCGTCGTAAAAAAAGAAGGAATCCGGGAAGAATTCAGCCGCGAGAAGATGCTCCGCGGTTTGATCAAAGCGTGCGAAAAACGCCCTGTCGCCTTAAAGCAACTTGAGGATATTTGCTTTGAAATTGAAAAAGAGCTTAGAAATCAAGGCGTTGCTGAAGTGAAAAGCGATATGATCGGAGAAATGGTGATGGACCGGCTTGCGAAAATCGACGAAGTCGCATACGTCCGGTTTGCTTCAGTATACCGCCAATTTAAAGATATTAACGTATTTATCGACGAGCTGAAAGACTTAATAAAGAAAGAACGGTAAAGAGCTGTAAATTAATCCAGCTCTTTTCTCATGATAAAACCACGGTCGTGTGACATGAAGGCCTGAAAAAGGTGTAAAATGAGGACAAGAAACAAAGTGGAAGGTTGACAAAAGATATGAGTAATTATTGGAAAGACTTGCTTCCTGTCGATCCGTACGTTGTCAAAAGCTGCGGATTGCTTCAGGACTTGGACCGGCAAATTGTCACGCTATTGTATCAGCCTCTAATCGGCTCTTTTTCATTCAGCTTGTTTCTCACGCTGTGGGGGGAACTGGAGCAAAACAGAGTCTGGGGGAAAAGCTCGACTCACAGACAGCTGATGGCGGCGATGCAGACCAACCTGAAGACGATTCACTCAGAGAAGGAAAAGCTTGAGGGAATCGGACTGTTGAAAACTTATATGAAAGAAACGGAAGACGAGCGTTTGTTTATATATGAATTGATTCCGCCGCTCAGACCGGATGAGTTCTTTCAGGACGGCATGCTGAATGTCTTCTTGTACAACCGCGTCGGAAAAGCGAGGTTTCAGCAGCTGAAAGAATACTTTTCCCACCCGTCTGTTCCCGAAGAAGCACGGGATATCACCCGTTCTTTCAACGAAGTTTTTGCATCTGTCCAGCCGAGCGAATGGAAGATGTCTGACGATATGATCGAAGCGATGGAGCTTCGCGAAGATCGTGAATGGATGAAAGAAGGGAATGGCAAACCGGCGGCGGTCACAGACGACGCCTTTGACTTTCAACTGTTTCTCGCCGGTTTATCCGACACGCTTATTCCGAGAAAAGCGCTGTCAGACCAAGTGAAGGAAACGATTAAAAAGCTCGCCTTTCTCTACGGGATCGAACCGCTTCAGATGCAAAACGTCGTCATGTCAGCCGTTGATGAGCACGATACGATCACGACAGAAGCGCTCAGAAAAGCGGCGAGCGACTGGTATCAGATCGAGCGCAGCGGCCCGCTTCCGGAGCTCGTCGACAAAGTGCAGCCGATGAATCTCCGCGAACAGCCGAATCAACAGTCGTCAACGAACGCCAAGGAAGACAATTTGATCGCTTTGCTTGAGCAGGTATCGCCGAAAAAGCTGCTGCAGGATATCGGCGGCGGAGCGGAACCATCCAAAGCCGATCTGAAAATTATAGAAGAAATAATGCTTGACCAAAAATTAGAGCCCGGCGTCATCAATGTTCTGATTTATTATGTCATGCTGAAAACCGATATGAAGCTTTCGAAAAATTACACCCAAAAAATAGCTTCTCACTGGGCCAGAAAAAACGTTCGCACGGTTAGAGAGGCTATGAAGCTTGCGAAAGAAGAAAACCGCCAATATCTTGAATGGGCGGAAGGGAAGAAAAAGCCTTCCCGGAACAAGAAAGTCATCAGGGAAGAAAAGCTGCCTGACTGGCTTCGGGAAAGTGACGAAGCCGACAGTAAACCGCTCGAAACAGAGCCGGCCGGTTCCGTAACGAGAGAAGGCTTTGACCAACAGAAGCAGAAGCTGCTCGAAGAAATAAAAAAACTGAAAAACCATTCCGCTCTTTAATGTGAGGTGAAGATGATGGAGCCGATTAAACGCGCTTTGCAAGGCGTGACGACGAGACCCGATTTTCAAAAACGCCTTGAAGATATGAAAGAAAAAGTGCTCTCTGACAAGGATGTTCAGGAGTTTTTAAACAGCCGCCAGTCAGAAGTGGATCAAGGAATGATCGACAGGAGCCTAAACAAGCTTTATGAATTTACACAGCAAAGCAAAGCATGCCAAGACTGCCCGAGTCTGAAAGAGTGCAAAAACCTGATTCAAGGTTATCATCCAAAGCTTGTGATGAACGGAAAAACGATCGATGTTCAATATGACAGGTGTCCGGAAAAAAAGGCAGCGGACGAGAGGGAAAGACAGCGGTCGCTGATTAAAAGCATCTATATTCAACAGGATCTCTTGAATGCTACGTTTGCCGATATTGACGGAGATGATCCGAGCAGATTAAAGGTCCTTCAGCTTGTGACAGGCTTTTTGCATGACTATAACGAAACGGGAAAGGGAAAAGGCATCTACGTCTACGGGAAGTTCGGGGTCGGAAAAACCTTTATGCTGGCCGCCATCGCCAACGAGCTTGCGGCAAAGGACCATCCATCCATTCTCGTCTATGTCCCCGAATTTGTCAGGGAACTGAAAAATGCGATACACGATCAGTCGCTTGAAGAAAAGCTTGAGATGGTCAAGTCTACGCCGATTCTAATGCTCGATGATATCGGTGCGGAGTCCATGTCAAGCTGGGTGAGGGATGAGGTGCTTGGCGCCATCCTTCAGCACAGAATGTCTCATCAGCTGCCGACGTTTTTCTCTTCCAACTTTGACCCTGATGAACTGAAACACCATTTCACCTATTCGCAAAGGGGCGAAAAAGAAGAGGTGAAAGCGGCAAGGCTGATGGAGAGGGTGCTGTATTTAGCGACGCCTGTCCGGCTGGACGGGAAAAACCGGCGGCAGTAATTACATGATCCCGAGCTTCAATTACGGAGATGAAGAAGATGCAAAAAAGAACATTGGCCAAATGGACGGTTATCGCCGTAATCGCGGCGGCCGGACTATGGTTGAATGCGAAATATCTGAATCTGAGCCCCGCTCATATAAGAGAAGGCGTCTTATCCTTCGGGATTTTCGCCCCGCTCATCTATATCGGATTATTGATGATCCGGCCGTTTTTGCTGCTACCTGCTTCCGTTTTCGCCGTCAGCGGGGGCCTCGCATTCGGTCCGCTGTTTGGCTCTTTGTATTCTTTTATCGGTGCGGCGGGCGGTGCATTTTTGTCATTCGCTGTTGCATACAGGCTCGGCGGAAACCTTCAGCACATGCCGCTGAAGCTTGACAGCCTGCGGACGCTTTTGCGGAAAAACGGCTTTTTCTGCATTCTGCTCTTGAGGCTCGCGCCGATTCATTTTGACGCGGTTAGCTATGCGGCAGGCGTGTCAAAAGTGAAGCCCCTGTCGTTTGCCCTGGCGACGGCTACGGGCATCATTCCGGGCACCGTTATTTTAAATGTGCTCGGGTCAAGCCTCTTGACCGGCGACATCATAGCAATTGCAGCTGCAGCGGCAATTTACTTGATATTCATTACCGTGCCTCTTTTGTTCAGAAAAAAAGTGCAGGCGCTCCTCGATTAAGGGCTCATCCTTTTTTTACGTCTATTTTATTTGTCACCCCCATATACATGTATCAGATGTTGTTAGGGGGGACAAACATGCTTGAAATTACATTTGAAGATGATTATGATACAGCCGCGTTTTTGCATCTCCTTCGCAATGCGGATGCGAACCGGCATATCAAGATTCACGAAGCACCAGGGAAGATCGGAATTGAAAAGACCCATTCCTCTGTTAGTATTCAGGCCTATATTGAGCCGGTTCTGACGAGATTTTTTACAGAATGCAAAGAAGACGAATACATGCTTTCGGTTATTGAAGGCGATTATTACTTTTTGGACCGGGATGAACAGCAGCAGATTCTTCAACTGGCCCACAGCATTATGGAGGGCGAACTTGAAGGGCTTCCTCTCAACAAGGACGACACCCCTCGCGAACATTACATCATTCAGGAGCTCCAAACGATTTGTCTTGAGGAAAACGTCTTTTCCATTCGGTCTTTTATGACATTTCGCCTCGGGAGGTATTATGAACGCCTCAGGTCTTATGTGGAGGCGGCAATTGACGAGTATAAAATGGAACAGGAATATCAGACATTCATTCAATCGCTGAGAGACTACGTCATGTCGAAAGAGCCGATGCTTGACCATGTCCGCATTGTGCACGACGGTTATTTTGTATTGTGGGAATTAAAGTATATTTCTGAACGGGAACAAAAAAAATACATAGACAGGCGGTTCGTAAGAGAACACCCGATGTATATTGATTCCCATCTCCTGGCTCCGCTCGTATCGATTGCGCCGGAAAAAATAGACCTCTATACAGAAGACCGGGAACACGCCATGGTTCAGACCATTCAAAATATTTTTCAGGAGCGCGTACGGATTCTTTCGCTTGACGCCTTTCATCCGCGAGAAAACATTTTGGAAGAGCATTCTTGATTTTGTGTGAAAAACGATTTATAATACGATGTAAACTTAAAGATATTATGTATCGATAAGGACATGAAAAGATGAACACCGGTTTGACAGAGAGGGAGACCACGGCTGAAAGTCTCTTAAGCCAAGGAGCATTTTTTTACCGCCTTTGAACATCAGTTGTGAACGGCAATGTGTCTAGTAATGACTGACGGGACTTCCCGTTACAGAACCGAAAGCCGAGAGCGCGACGGGTTTTTTGCGTTTTCGGGAAAAAGGGTGGAACCACGAATTCCGTTTATTAATCCTCGTCCCTTTCATAGGGGGACGGGGATTTTTTATTTTGTAAAAAAAAGGAGTGACTAGGATGTCAGATATGGTAAAAATCAAATTTCCTGACGGAGCGGTTAAGGAGTTTGCAAAAACGACGACAACAGAAGATATCGCGGCATCAATCAGTCCCGGCTTAAAGAAAAAATCAATAGCGGGGAAATTAAACGGCAAAGAAATCGATCTGCGCGCACCGATCCTTGAGGACGGCGCCATCGAAATCATTACAGAAGGCAGCGAAGAAGCGCTTGAAATCATGCGCCACAGTACTGCACACTTAATGGCCCAGGCGATCAAGCGCCTGTATAAAAACGTGAAGCTTGGCGTGGGTCCGGTCATTGAAAACGGCTTCTACTACGATGTGGATATGGAAGAAGCGCTGACTCCGGAAGACCTTCCGAAGATTGAGAAGGAAATGAAAAAAATCGTTGGCGAAAATCTGCCGATCGTAAGAAAAGAAGTCAGCCGTGAGGAAGCCAGAGCCCGGTTTGCCGAAATCGGCGATGATTTGAAATTGGAACTGCTTGATGCGATTCCGGAAGGTGAAACGGTATCGATCTATGAACAAGGCGAATTCTTCGATTTGTGCCGCGGTGTTCACGTTCCTTCGACAGGAAAAATCAAGGAGTTCAAACTGCTGAGCCTTGCGGGAGCATACTGGCGCGGAGACAGCAACAACAAGATGCTCCAGCGCATTTATGGTACGGCTTTCTTCAAAAAAGCGGAGCTTGATGAGCATCTTCGCCTCCTTGAGGAAGCAAAAGAACGCGACCACAGAAAGCTCGGAAAAGAACTGAAGCTGTTTGCGATTTCGCAAAAGGTAGGGCAAGGGCTGCCGCTTTGGCTGCCAAAGGGTGCAACCATCAGACGCGTCATCGAGCGCTATATCGTTGACAAAGAGCTTGCGCTCGGCTATGAGCACGTGTATACACCTGTCCTTGGCAGCAAAGAACTTTACGAAACGTCAGGGCATTGGGATCATTATCAAGACACAATGTTCCCTCCGATTGAAATGGACAATGAAACATTGACGCTTCGACCGATGAACTGTCCGCATCATATGATGATTTATAAAAACGACATTCACAGCTACCGTGAACTGCCGATCCGGATCGCGGAGCTCGGAACGATGCACCGCTACGAAATGTCAGGCGCTCTCTCAGGTCTGCAGCGTGTTCGCGGGATGACTTTGAATGACGCGCACATTTTCGTCCGTCCCGATCAAATTAAGGAAGAGTTCATCCGCACTGTCCGCCTGATTCAGGAAGTGTATGAAGACTTCGGCCTTGAGCAGTACTCATTCCGCTTGTCTTACCGCGACCCTGAAGATACAGAGAAATATTACGATGACGATGAAATGTGGAACAGAGCGCAATCGATGCTGAAGGAAGCGATGGACGAGATCGGACACGATTATTACGAAGCCGAAGGGGAAGCGGCGTTCTACGGACCGAAGCTTGACGTTCAGGTCAAAACAGCAATCGGAAAAGAGGAAACACTGTCAACTGTACAGCTGGACTTCCTTCTTCCTGAAAAATTTGATCTGACATATGTCGGAGAAGACGGAAAACCTCATCGTCCGGTCGTCATTCACAGAGGTGTCGTTTCCACAATGGAACGGTTTGTCGCTTTCTTAATTGAGGAGCATAAAGGCGCATTGCCGACATGGCTTGCCCCTGTTCAGTTCCAGGTCATCCCTGTATCGCCGTCCGTGCATCTTGACTACGCCAAAAAAGTTCAAGAGCGCCTGCAGCGTGAAGGACTTCGCGTTGAAGTCGATATCCGTGACGAGAAAATCGGCTATAAAATCCGTGAAGCACAGATGCAAAAAATCCCGTACATGCTTGTCGTCGGCGACCAGGAAGTTGAAAACGAAGCCGTCAACGTCCGCAAATACGGAGAGCAAAAATCAGAAACAGTTGCCTTTGCAGACTTCATTAAAAAAGCCGTTGCAGAAGCAAAGAAATAAACGAGAAAAAAGCATGATCCCCGCTCGGGAGTCATGCTTTTTTGCTTAGTTTGTCGGCTGTTTTTCCGCGGAGGATATCGAACAGTTCGCTCAAATGGCTGATTTCGTGATCGGGTGTAAGGTCAGTTTCATTCTTTTTGCCTTTGCGGTTGACCCAGACGGTTTGAATGCCCGCTCTGGAAGCCCCGAGAATGTCGGTGTTCAAGTTGTCTCCGACCATCACGGCGTCATCCTTTGTCATGCCGAGGAGGCTGAGGCAGTGTTCAAATATGCTTGGATCAGGCTTTCCTTTTCCGAATTCACCGGAAATGACGATTTCATTAAAATAAGGAGCAAGTTCCGGTACGCCTGCCAACTTTTCTTTCTGCAGGCTCGGATCGCCGTTTGTCAGCAAAAGAAGCTCTACTTTTCCTTTCAGTTCATCTAAAACGGCAAATGTTTCTTCATACACGAAAGGGCTCTTTCGGCGCACTGCGGCGAAATATTCGCCGAGTTCTTCCCCGAAGGCGGGATCGTCGATGCCAAACGCCTTCAATCCGTTTGTCCATGCGTTTTTTCTGTATTCAGGAACAA
The DNA here is from genome assembly GCF_018333035.1 of Bacillus sp. J41TS8. Classification (NCBI taxonomy): domain Bacteria; kingdom Bacillati; phylum Bacillota; class Bacilli; order Caryophanales; family Bacillaceae; genus Bacillus; species Bacillus sp. J41TS8. Next base: position 449,939 of record NZ_BORF01000001.1, on the reverse strand, counting down.
TTTTGTTCAGTTTTTGAAAGCCTTCGCTGATCGGCTCGCTGAAGTTTGACCACAGGCCTTCAAATGGGTTGATGCCGATCATGACGGTGTATGGATATGTTTCATAAGACGTGTAAAGCTTTCGCGCTGCTTCGCGGACCGCTGCTTCAAATTCTTCCGCATGGATTCCGTATTTTTCTTCAGCTTTAAGACACGTTTTGGAAAATGCTGTGCTGACGCTTTTTTCATCCCAGAGCAATGTATCGTCTAAATCAAAAAATACGGCTTTCATGATCTTCTCCTCTGCCATTAATTTATAGAATTCTCTTATTTATTTTACAATAGATTAAATGGATGTGAAAGAAATGAATTTAAGAATGTGATGTAATGCAGTGTCAAAGTGTGAAAGCTTCTCGAATATGATAGAATGAAACGGGTTTCTATTGTTTGGAAATGCAGGGGATTTTTAAGATGCATCTTATGTTCGTGATAACGGGCTCACATGCGGACAGAAGAAGCAGATACAGTGTAGAAATGGAAGGAATGGTTTTGTGAAAAAACGATGGATATTTTGGTGGATTTGCAACATATTTTGGATGGCCGTTTTTGTAATGGGGACGGCTCTCGTGTGGCTGAGAGATGTTGATGGCGCCGGTGTTACTCAAACGCCTGAGCTTAAATTAATAGCGTTTATCGTTTTATTGATTGCATTTATATTTCCATTCATTATTCAAGTTGTGTGGCTGATTGTTAATTTGAAAACGGGTAGCAGCAAATAAGGTAAAGGCAGCAATTGTTTGCTGCCTTTTTTATTTTTAAAGCATGCCGCGTCAAAGTGTGAATAAAAAGAGGTATGATAGAATAAGAGCAAATTCCGATACAGAAAGAAAGCAAGGGGAAGTACATGATTCAACTCATGATCATGATGCTGGAGAGAGTGGGGATCATCGTTATCCTGGGCTTTATGTTGGCCCATATGAAGGTGTTCCGTCAGCACCTCCAGCATCCGGAAGGGTATAAGGGAAAAGGGGTTCTCATCTTCATTTTTTCCCTGTTCAGCATCATCAGCAACTATACAGGCATTGAAATCCGGGAACATAAGATTTTGAACAATGATTGGATTTTTGCGATCGATCCGTCAAGCTCGATTGCCAATACGAGAATTCTCGGTGTCGAAATCGGCGGTCTGATCGGAGGGCCGTTTGTCGGAGCGGGTGTCGGGCTATTGTCAGGCATTCACCGTTTTTCACTGGGAGGGACGACAGCTTTGAGCTGTGCGGTTTCTTCACTGTTGGCTGGCGTCATCGCCGGTTATATCGGCAGCTTTTTCAGGAAACGGCATCAGATGGTGACACCAAGGGTAGCCGCTCTGGCGGGTATTTGTATGGAGGGTCTGCAGATGCTGATGATTCTCGTACTTGCAAAACCGCAGGCTGAGGCTATCGCGCTCGTTCAGATGATCGGCATTCCGATGATGATTGTCAACGGGACGGGCAGCTTTATTTTTCTATCGATCATTCAGTCTATTATCCGCAAAGAGGAACAGGCGCGGGCCGTTCAGACCCATAAGGTGTTTTCGATAGCGGATCAGACGCTTCCTTTTTTCCGCCGGGGACTGAATGAGGATTCCTGCAAAAGCGCCGCTCTCATTATTCACCGGATGACGGGGACGGATGCCGTATCGATTACGGACAGAGAGAACATTCTCGCTCATGTCGGAGATGGAGCAGATCATCATATTCCTTCGAAAAATCTGATCACCGGTTTATCGAAAAAAGTCATTCAAACCGGAAAGGTCATGAAAGTGAAGTCGCGCGATGAAATCGAGTGTGCGCACCGTTCCTGTCCGCTGCAGGCGGCGATCGTACTGCCGCTCTTCTCCAACCGCGAAACAATCGGCACGCTGAAGCTGTACTTTAAGCATCCATCCGGTCTTAACCGTGTGACGGAAGAGCTCGCCGAAGGGCTTGCCATGCTTTTTTCCACTCAGCTAGAACTCGGTGAGGCTGAGCTGCAAAGCAAGCTTTTGAAAGATGCCGAAATCAAGGCGCTTCAAGCGCAGGTCAATCCGCACTTTTTATTTAATGCCATCCATACGATTTCTGCTCTGTGCAGGACAGATCCCGAAAAAACGCGGAAACTCCTCCTGCAGTTGAGCGTTTATTTTCGTTCCAATCTGCAGGGAGCCAGGCAGCTGATGATTCCGCTCTCAAAAGAGCTGAACCACCTGGAAGCCTATTTATCATTGGAGCAGGCCCGGTTCCCTGGCAAGTATCATATTGATTTTCATATCGAGGACGGTCTTGAAAGCATGGAAATTCCTCCATTTATATTGCAGCTGCTTGTTGAAAACGCGCTTCGCCATGCATTCCCGAGAAAACAAAAGGTATGCACGGTAAAAGTATGCGCTGTGAGAGAGCAGGACGGCGTTTTGATGAAGGTGTCAGACAACGGCAGGGGAATTGATCCCGAGCTGCTTGGACAGCTGGGACAGGCGCCCGCACCTTCAAAAGAAGGGAACGGGACGGCGCTTTACAATGTGAATCAGCGGCTTACCGGTTTGTTCGGGCACCAGGCTGCCCTCGAGCTTGCCAGCGAACCTGATAGAGGAACAGAGATATCCTTTAAGATTCCTTTTCAAACCGAAAGAGAGGGGAACAGAGATGCTCAAGGTATTAATCGTGGATGATGAAATGTTTGCGCGAGACGAGCTTAGATATTTATTAGAGCAGACCGAAGAAGTGGTTGCGGTCGATGAAGCTGAACATATCGAAGAAGCGTTTGACAAAATGGCGGATCACAAACCCGATATTCTTTTCTTGGACATCGATTTGTCTGGGGAGAACGGTTTTGACATTGCGAAGCGGCTGAAAAAAATGTCGGCGCCTCCGGCTGTCGTTTTTGCGACCGCTTATGATGAATATGCGCTGAAAGCATTTGAAGTGGATGCGGTCGATTATTTGACAAAGCCGTTTGATGAGGAGCGAATCAGACAGACGATTCAAAAATATAAAAGGATGCGTCCCGGCCATCAGGAGGGGCAGCAGCTTGCGGGCCGTCACAGGCTGGCTCTCAGCATTGACGAAGCGATCGTCATTCTCGATCCGGACGAAATCGTATACGCCGGGTTAGAAGACGGACACGTCACAGTGAAAACCTTTGATCAGGCATACACGGTTCACGATACATTAGTCGTTCTCGAACAAAAGCTTTCACAGACGGCGTTGATCAGGGTGCATAGAAGCTTTCTCGCAAATATGGATCATATTAAAGAAGTCAAACCCTGGTTCAATTCGACATACAACCTCCTGATGAAAGACGGCTCCACGATTCCTGTCAGCCGTACATACGCGAAAGAGCTGAAAAAACGGCTGCATATGGTGTAAAAAATGATCAGCGGCGGTGAAAGACTGAATTCGTCATTCACCGCCGTTTTTTAGCGCTGAAGCCCGGGCCGTCCCGCTTCTATGGAGAATGTGGCATAAGTTGAGACTGGGGCGCCGGGCCGTGTGATATAAGGAAGAACCTGAAAGTCGGCTTCAAGCTGCCGGGGCGTCAAGCGGCAGCGAACATAACCGCGCTGCGCATTGTACAGTTTGACATGCGGGTTTCCGAGCCAGATCGGCGCCAATGAATCGGTCTCGCTGCCGTCAGCGTCTGAAGATATCGAAGTTGTGATCAGCTCGGTTCCGATTGTCGCTGAACCCGCATCGTCGAAGTTCTCCTTTAAGTCGGCAGCGGCATGTCTGTGAATATCTCCTGTCAGCACAACGGGGTTTTGGATGCCGTATGCCTTGTATGCGGAAAAAAGCCTGTCGCGGCAAGCGGGAAAACCGTCCCACTGGTCTGTGCTGTACTCAACTCCGGGGCCTGTATCGCGGTCGATTTGAGCCAGGACGACTTGCTGGACTAAAAAGTTCCACACCGTGTCAGACCGGCTCAAGCCGTTAAAAAGCCAGCGCTCCTGGTCAAATCCGAGTATGGAGCGTGACGGCTCAAGCCGTTCGGCCTCATTTGCCGGAAAATTATTGCGGTACTGCCGGGTGTCCAGAACATTGAATTCAGCCAGGTTTCCATAGCGGAACCGCCTGTACATCAGCATGTCAGGCCCATTTGGAATCGATGTGCTGCGGATCGGGATATTTTCGTAGAAAGCTTGGTACGCCGCTGCGCGCTGCCGGAGAAAATCGTCCGGAGATGTGTTGTATTGGGAATGGATGCCGGCATAATTGTTTTCGACCTCATGGTCATCCATCGTCACAACCCAGGGAGCCAGCGCATGAATGGCCTGGAGGTCCGGGTCTGTCTTAAAAAGAGAATATCTGAGTCTGTATTGGCTGAGCGTGACGGTTTTTGCGTTATGGGCAGCAGATAAAGTCACATCGCGGAAAAGATTTTTAGCATTAATGGCATATTCGTAAATATAGTCTCCGAGGAAAAAAACAACGTCCGGATGGTCTTCGGCCATATGCCGGTAAGCTGTAAAATATCCGTGGTACCAAGCTTGGCACGAGGCGAGAGCGAACGACATTCCCTTGATGTCGGCGTGCGGGGAAGGCGCTGTTTTTGTACGGCCTGTCCGGCTGATTTCCCGTCCCGCTTTAAACCGGTACCAATAATAGCTTCCCGGCTTTAAGCCGTTCACTTCAACATGAACGGAGTGGGCGAGCTCAGCGAGCGCTGAGACGGTCCCGCGCTTCACCACTTTGCGGAAATGTTCATCTTCGGCTACTTCCCACTGAACAGGGACGGCTCTGCTGGGCATTCCCCCTAAACCGTCTTCGGCAAGCGGATCGGGGGCAAGCCTCGTCCAAATGACAACCCCGTCGGGATGCGGGTCACCTGAAGCCACTCCAAGCTTGAATGGATAATCTGCAAATCGGGGCGCGCCGGCGGCGATCGAAGCGTCTTCAGGCATCAGGCCGCGTCTTGCTAAAGATGCGAATTCGCCAGCCGGAACAAAGCGCCCTCCTCTTGAATGGTTCATGAGTCAGAGCCTCCTCATCAATCGTTTTCTCATTAACCACTATACGATCTGTTTTGCTCCATTAGCACATTCTGGAATTTAAATAATTGTGAAGAATGTGCAAAGCCGGAAGAATAATTTGCATTTCAGCGTCCCGTTTCTGCAATTGAAGGGCGGTATCCGGCAAGTTATTTTGAAAACGCTTTTTTGGCCGGGGCCTTTTTATATAATGAACCCAACACAGCCAAAGAGGTGAACGAAATGAAGGGGAAAAAAGAATATGGCTTTTTAACTCAGGCATTTATTTTTGCTGTTATGATGTTTGTTTCAAACGGAATCGCCGCGATTCTGCCCATCCCGATTCCTCCGTCTGTCATCGGCTTGGTGATGTTGTTTGCATTGCTGTGTGCGAACGTACTGAAGCTGGAACAAGTCGAATCGCTTGGCACGGCGCTCACTTCGCTGATCGGTTTTTTATTCGTTCCGTCGGGTATATCAGTGATGAACTCGCTCGGTGTCATGGAGAAATACGGGCTGCCGATCGTCCTCGTGATTTTCCTGGCCACCGTCATTCTGCTTGCAGCGACAGGCTTGTTTTCACAGTTCATCCTGTCTGCAAGCAAAAAGGACCGTCAGGACAACCGGGGTGAACCTGCCAAAAAAACAGCTTCTTGAATCAATAGGAGGTTATTAACGCTATGACACCTTATTTCGGTATCGTCGTTTCACTGGCCGCATTTGGCATCGGCACTTTTTTATTTAAAAAATCAAATGGTTTTTTCTTGTTCACGCCTCTGTTTGTCGCGATGATTCTTGGGATCGTATTTTTAAAAATCGGCGGTTTTTCATATGAGGACTACAAGAGCGGCGGAGACATCATTAAGTTCTTTTTGGAGCCCGCCACGATTGCGTTCGCCATTCCTTTATACAAACAGGTGGAAAGCTTGAAAAAATATTGGCTGCAAATCCTTGGCGCCATTATTGCGGGCTCTGTCTGCTCGGTTGCTGTCGTCTATCTAATCGCAAACGCGCTCCATCTTGACGGAGCCGTCATGAAAAGCATGCTGCCTCAGGCCGCCACGACCGCGATTGCGCTTCCTTTATCAAAAGGGATCGGCGGCATTCAAGATATCACGGCCTTCGCCGTCATCTTTAACGCAGTGATCGTCTATGCGCTCGGCGCGCTTTTTTTGAAGATCTTTAAAGTGCAGCATCCGATCGCCAAAGGGTTGGCGCTCGGAACATCAGGACATGCCCTCGGCGTCGCCGTCGGAATTGAAATGGGGGAAGTCGAAGCGGCAATGGCGAGTATTGCAGTTGTCGTCGTCGGCGTCGTGACCGTGTTTGTCGTTCCGTTATGTGTCCAAATGATCGGCGGATAGAGCCGGTGAAAGAAAAATAAAAAAATAGCATTGCTATTTCAAATGTGTCCTGATATAATAGCAAATGTTGTGATAAATTTTATATCTTGACTTGCAGGATTTGTTTATGTAAGATGGATAATGAATTGAATATATATCAACAAGCAGAAGCACCCGCTTCTCACCTGATTGACACATTCTTGTAGTTGGCAGGTTAAACGTACATTTCTTATTTTTCTATGCAATGTTCGCAGTGTGGGTGTTTCGATGCCCGCACTTTTTGTTTGCCTGTGGAATGCAAAGAAACGGTCAAAATGAGTTGTGAAATCAATTCAAAGATTCTATGGAGGTGGCTCATTATTAGCAAAGATCAATTGGTTAATGAGGGTATCCGTGCGCGTGAAGTTCGTTTGATCGGACAAAATGGCGATCAGCTTGGGATCAAATCCCGCCAGGAAGCACTGGAAATTGCGGGTCGCGCAAATCTTGACCTTGTGTTGGTTGCAGCGAATGCAAAACCGCCTGTATGCCGGATCATGGACTACGGAAAGTACAGATTCGAGCAGCAGAAGAAGGAAAAGGAAGCACGCAAAAATCAAAAAATCATTAACTTAAAAGAAGTTCGGCTGAGCCCTGGTATTGAAGAACATGATTTCAATACAAAGCTTCGCAACGCCATCAAGTTCCTGGAAAAAGGGGACAAAGTGAAAGCGTCCATCCGCTTTAAAGGCCGTGCGATCACGCACAAAGAAATCGGACAGCGCGTGCTGGACCGTTTCTCAGAAGCCTGCGCGGAAGTGGCGACTGTTGAAACGAAGCCGAAAATGGACGGCCGCAGCATGTTCTTGGTGCTCGCGCCTAAAACTGAAAAGTAATTAAGGAGGAAACATCCATGCCAAAAATGAAAACTCACCGCGGATCTGCGAAACGTTTTAAAAAGACAGGTTCCGGGAAACTGAAACGTTCTCATGCATATACAAGTCACTTGTTCGCAAATAAATCTCAAAAACAAAAGCGCAAGCTTCGCAAAAGCGCAGTCGTAAGCGCCGGCGATTTCAAACGCATCAAGCAGCAGCTTGCCAACATTAAGTAATTCGGAAAAGGTATAATTAGGAGGGAAATCTAATGCCAAGAGTAAAAGGCGGAACTGTTACACGCAAACGTCGTAAAAAGGTTCTCAAATTAGCAAAAGGTTATTTTGGTTCAAAACATACATTATATAAAGTAGCTAACCAGCAGGTTATGAAATCAGGAAACTACGCTTTCCGTGACCGTCGTCAGAAAAAACGCGATTTCCGCAAACTGTGGATCACTCGTATCAATGCTGCAGCACGCATGAACGGTCTTTCTTACAGCCGTTTGATGCACGGTCTTAAGCTTTCCGGTATCGAAGTAAACCGCAAAATGCTTGCTGACCTTGCTGTAAATGATTTGAACGCATTCAATCAGCTTGCAGACGCTGCTAAAGCGCAATTGAATAAATAATTGAAAAAGGCCGGAACCCGGCCTTTTTCTTTTGTTGTTAGAAGCTACTCGCGCGGGATGTGAAACGGTTCGTGAGACCGGCCGCCGCAAGCCCCCAACCGCGAAACAAGGAGAAATGAACAATATGACTCTCATATGGATTTACGCGATCCTCATAAACGGATACGGCTTTTTCTTAATGAAAGCAGACAAGCAAAAAGCGGTCACTGGGAAATGGAGGGTATCTGAGCGCCGCATCTGGCTCGTTGCGGCCGCTTTCGGATCCGCAGGCGTCTGGTTCGGGATGATGCGGTTCAGACATAAGACAAAACACCTTTCCTTCAGGCTTGGCATTCCTTTTTTGCTGGCCGTGCAAGCCGTTTTGACCTATTTTTATATGATGAATTAAAAAAGCAGATGAGGCTTATTGCTCTTCTGCTTTTTTGTTTCTCCACTTTTGAATGTTCGAATCCCAGTCGATTTTGCAATCGGGATAGTGGGCTTTAATGTTTTCTTCCAATTCTGTGAAGTCTTCTTCCGTGAAAGAGCTGAGCTTTTCTTCAGGCGCTTCCGTCCATACAAAAATCGTATGGATGAACAGCGGATGGTCTTTTGAAGGAATGTGTTTTTCTCCTTCGAAAAGCACGCCTTTAAATGTCAACTTGAGATTTTTGCGTGCATTTTTCTGTTCGTCCAAAAAATAAAAGTGTTTTTTGGCCTGTGCTGATTTCAGCCTTCTGTCCGGACTCCCCAAAAATTGAACGGCCCTGTACACGACGTAAACCAAAAGCGCCAGCAAAGCCAGTCTCAATATGATGACAATCATGTTAAAACAGAACCTCCCTTGAACGTAATTTTGAGTATATCCCAATATATACGAACCAGTTCCCGCAAGGTTTCATTTTTTAACCAAAAAAGCTGTACAGAATATTGGTCGTATTGAAAAGGGATGTTTCTGTATAATAGTAAATGAGGGTTAATTAAGGAGGCTGTATAGAGATGGCAAAGCTTGATGAAACATTGACGATGCTAAAGGAATTAACAGATGCAAAAGGAATTCCTGCAAATGAAAAAGAGCCCAGACAAGTCATGAAATCGTACATAGAACCGTTTGCCGACGAGGTTACGACAGACAGACTGGGAAGCTTAATCGCTAAAAAGACCGGACAGGCTGACGGACCGAAGATTATGATTGCCGGCCATCTTGATGAGGTCGGTTTTATGGTTACGCGGATCGATGACAGGGGTTATCTCCGCTTTCAGACGGTTGGAGGCTGGTGGAGCCAGGTCATGCTGGCGCAGCGTGTGACGGTCGTGACGAAGAAAGGCGACATCACCGGTATCATCGGTTCAAAACCTCCTCATGTCCTGTCTCAGGAGGCAAGAAAAAAATCGGTGGATATTAAAGATATGTTTATCGATATCGGAGCGTCGAACAGAGAGGAAGCGATGGAGTGGGGCGTTCTTCCGGGAGACCAGGTCGTTCCTTACTTTGAATTTACGGTGATGAATAATGAAAAAATGCTGCTTGCCAAAGCATGGGACAACCGTATCGGCTGCGCGATCGCGATCGATGTGCTGAAAAACCTGAAAGGAGCGGATCACCCGAATGTCGTCTACGGCGTCGGAACCGTACAGGAAGAAGTCGGACTGAGAGGCGCGAAAACCGCCGCGCATACGATCAAGCCTGATATTGCTTTCGGTGTTGACGTGGGAATCGCGGGTGATACACCGGGTATTACGGAAAAAGAGTCGACAAGCAAAATGGGAAAAGGCCCGCAGATCATCCTTTATGACGCTTCAATGGTGTCTCATAAAGGGCTTCGCGACTTTGTCACGAATGTAGCAGATGAAGCCGGCATTCCGTATCAATTTGACGCCCTCTCAGGCGGAGGAACAGATTCGGGCTCGATCCACCTTACCGCGAACGGAGTGCCTGCTCTGTCGATCACGATCGCGACAAGGTATATCCATACGCACGCGGCCATGCTTCACCGGGATGACTATGAACATGCGGTAAAATTAATTACCGAAGTGATTAAACGATTGGATAAAGAGACGGTTCAAAATATTACGTTTGACTGATGAAAGATGGGGCTGACAGGCTTATTTTATAAGCTGTCAGCTTTTTTTGTAATGTCAAAGACAGCGTTTACATATATAAACATTGTTCGAAAAATTGACAAAGAAAGGGAGGCATTGTTTTTTCATTTACAAGAACAGGAGTGTGAACTGAATGAAAAAAGTGTTGCGGAGAATGTCTTTGACAGGATTGATGTTCGGACTGCTGCTGGCTTTTTTGATGCCTGAATCAGGCAAGGCTGCGTTTTGGGACACAAAGGGGGACAATTTCATCCATGACCCTTCCATCATTAAAGAGGGAAATACGTGGTATACATTTGGAACCGGGCTCGGTACAGGGCTGCGTGTCATTAAGTCAACCGACGGCAGAAACTGGAGTGCTGCCCCGAGTATTTTTCCAGCTCCATTGTCCTGGTGGAAGATGTACGTACCAAATCATGAACCGCATCAGTGGGCGCCGGATATCAGCTACTATAACGGCCGGTATTGGCTGTATTACTCTGTATCGTCTTTCGGTTCAAACACATCAGCGATAGGACTCGCATCGACAGACCGGATTTCATCCGGCAAATGGCGGGATGACGGGCTGGTCATCAGATCGACATCCGGTGATCAGTTTAATGCCATTGACCCTGATCTGGTTATTGACAAAGACGGGAATCCATGGCTCTCATTCGGTTCCTTTTGGACCGGCATCAAGCTGACAAGGCTTGATAAAAACACGATGAAGCCGACGGGAAGTCTGTATTCGATCGCCTCAAGGCCGAATAACGGCGGAGCGGTTGAAGCGCCGAACATTACCTACAAAGACGGCTACTATTACTTATTTGTCTCGTTTGACAGCTGCTGTAAAGGGGTGAACAGCACATATAAAATAGCGTACGGCCGTTCAACGAGCATTACGGGACCCTATTATGATAAAAGCGGCAAAAATATGATGAACGGCGGAGGGACGATCCTGGATTCCGGCAATGACCGCTGGAAAGGGCCGGGACATCAGGATGTTCTGAACAACTCGATCCTTGTCAGACACGCTTATGACGCGTTGGACAATGGTGTATCGAAGCTGCTCATCAACGACTTGTACTGGGATTCCCAAGGGTGGCCGACTTATTAACAGATGACGGGCGATTTTTCCGCCCGTTTTTTTGTTCTGAAATCTGTCAAAAAAAATAAAAAACACACTGGAAATTAAATTGACAGTTTTTTTCAAAATGATATAATGAAGTTGTTCGTACAAATATGTTTTTGAGTTTAGTTGTACGTACATATAGTCGCGATAAGTTTGAGAATAAGGTATATCCATATTTTTTTGTAAGCGTTTTAATAGTTTGCTAATCTTTACACAGAAACCTTAAAGAAGAGGAGGAAGCTATTTGATTCAAAAAAAGACGCATGTATTTTGGTTTGTGACAGGCAGCCAGCATTTATATGGAGAAAAGGCCGTACAAGAGGTGGAAGAGCATTCCAAAATAATCTGCAACGGATTAAATGACGGACATTTAAGGTTTCAAGTCAAGTACAAAGCGGTGGCCACTTCGCTGGACGGCGTCAGAAAACTGTTTGAAGAGGCGAACCGGGACGAAGAGTGCGCAGGCATCATCACCTGGATGCATACGTTTTCACCGGCCAAAATGTGGATTCCCGGCCTTTCCGAGCTGAATAAGCCGCTGCTCCATTTTCATACCCAGTTTAACCGGGACATTCCGTGGGATAAAATCGACATGGATTTCATGAATATTAATCAGTCTGCCCACGGCGACCGCGAATACGGTTTTATCGGAGCGAGATTGGGCATTCCTCGAAAAGTAATCGCCGGATATTGGGAAGACAGAGAAGTAAAGCGCTCGATCGACAAATGGATGAGCGCAGCGGTCGCATATATTGAAAGCCGCCATATCAAAGTCGCCTGATTTGGGGACAACATGCGGAATGTGGCGGTAACAGAAGGAGATAAGATTGAAGCGCAGATTCAGCTTGGCTGGTCTGTCGACGGATATGGAATCGGCGATCTCGTCACGGAGATCAATGCTGTATCAGAACAGAGTCTAAGCGAGCTCATCTCCGAATATGAGGAGCTTTATGAGTGGCCGGAAGGCGAAGCGGCAAGGGAATCCGTCAAGGAGCAGGCGCGGATTGAGCTTGGATTAAAGCGCTTTCTTTCGAGCGGAGGCTATACGGCCTTTACGACAACCTTTGAAGACCTCCACGGCATGAAGCAGCTTCCGGGTTTGGCTGTTCAGCGGCTGATGGCTGAAGGCTATGGCTTCGGAGGAGAAGGAGATTGGAAAACGGCTGCGCTTGTCAGGATGATGAAAATGATGGCCGGCGGAAAAGAAACGTCATTTATGGAGGATTACACGTACCATTTTGAACCGGGCAATGAAATGATCCTCGGCTCCCACATGCTTGAAGTGTGCCCTTCGATTGCCGAACACAAACCGAGAATTGAAGTCCATCCGCTGTCAATGGGTGCAAAGGATGATCCGGCGCGGCTCGTGTTTGACGGAATTGCAGGTCCTGCGGTCAATGTCTCCCTTATTGATTTGGGCGGACGTTTCAGGCTTGTCATCAATAAAGTGGAAGCTGTGAAGGTTCCGCATGATATTCCGAATCTTCCGGTGGCGCGCGTACTTTGGAAGCCTCAGCCGTCTTTGAGAACATCGGCTGAAGCGTGGATTTTGGCTGGCGGTGCTCACCATACATGCCTTTCGTACCAGCTGACAGCCGAGCAGATGCTCGATTGGGCCGAAATGTCGGGCATTGAAGCGGTGTTGATCAATCGTGATACAACGATTTTAAATCTTCGCAATGAACTCAAATGGAGTGAAGCTGCATATCGGCTTCGCAAGTTTTAAGGGGGTGAGGACTTATCCCTTACACAATCGGAGTTGACTTTGGAACATTGTCAGGGCGTGCAGTTCTCGTCGATGTCCGGACAGGTGAGGAAATCGCGACAGCTGTCAAAGAGTACACGCACGGGGTGATAGACCGGGAGCTTCCGGTCTCAAAGCGAAAGCTTCCGAGAGACTGGGCGCTCCAGCATCCGGCCGATTACATTGAAGTGCTGGAGGAAACGATTCCGAGCCTTTTGAAACAGTCAAAAGCGGATCCGAAAGAAATCATCGGAATCGGAATCGATTTCACGGCTTGCACGATTTTGCCCGTTGACGAGAACGGGACTCCTCTTTGTATGAGGGAAGAGTATGCGTCGGAACCGCACAGCTATGTGAAGCTTTGGAAGCACCATGCTGCACAGGAGCAGGCGAATCGCTTAAATCAAATCGCGGAAGAAAGAAATGAACCTTTTCTTCAAACATACGGCGGGAAAATTTCTTCCGAGTGGCTCGTTCCAAAAGTGATGCAAATCGCGGAAGAAGCGCCTGACATTTATGATGCCGCAGCCGAGATCATGGAAGCGGCCGACTGGATCGTCTATATGCTGTGCGGAACCAGAAAGCGCAACAATTGCACAGCGGGTTATAAAGCGATTTGGAACAATAAGAGCGGCTATCCTTCCGACGATTTCTTCGCAAGCCTGCATCCGAAGCTGAAAAATATCGTTCGGGAAAAACTAACGGAGGATATTTATTCTGTAGGCGAAAAAGCGGGCGGACTGACTGAAGAAATGGCCGGGAAGACAGGGCTTCTGGCAGGTACGGCGGTCGCTGTCGCAAATGTTGATGCTCATGTGTCGGTTCCGGCGGTCGGCATCACAGAGCCGGGCAAGATGCTGATGATCATGGGAACGTCTACCTGTCATATGCTGCTCGGCGAGGATGTCAGGATGGTGCCGGGAATGTGCGGCGTCGTTGAAGACGGGATTCTGCCGGGCTATGTCGGCTATGAAGCGGGCCAATCGTGCGTTGGCGACCATTTTCATTGGCTGATTCAACACTTTGTTCCAGAAGCGTATTTGAAAGAAGCTGAAGCCGAAGGGATTTCCATTTACGAACTGCTGTCTCAAAAGGCCGGCAGTCTCCAAATCGGTGAAAGCGGTTTGCTTGCATTGGATTGGTGGAACGGAAACCGTTCAACACTCGTTGATGCCGATCTGACGGGAATGCTGCTCGGTATGACCCTTGCCACTAAGCCTGAAGAGATATACCGTGCATTGGTTGAAGCGACTGCCTACGGGACGAGGATCATTATTGAAACGTTCAGACAAAGCGGCGTGCCGATCGAGGAGCTGTATGCCGCAGGAGGAATCGCCGAAAAAAATCCGTTTATCATGCAGGTTTACGCGGATGTCACCAACATGGAAATCAAAATTTCTGGATCTCCGCAGGCGCCGGCTTTAGGTTCAGCGATATTCGGAGCGCTCGCGGCCGGAAGCATGAACGGCGGTTACGACCATATCGAAGAAGCAGTCGCACATATGGGCAAGATCAAGGATAAAACGTACAAACCAATTCCTGAAAACGTTTCCTTATACGATCAGCTTTATGCGGAATATAAGGAGCTTTACACGTACTTCGGAAAGCAAAACAATGTGATGAAACGCCTTAAAAAATTGAAAAACATCCAGTCCCTTAGTTCTGACACCGGTAAAGCGATGGCTTAGAGGGAGGAGAAAACTGTGCTGGAATCTTTGAAAGAACAAGTATTAAAAGCGAATTTGCAGCTTGAAGAATACCGGCTTGTCACCTTTACATGGGGAAATGTCAGCGGTATTGACCGGGAGAATAAGCTGGTCGTCATCAAGCCGAGCGGTGTCAAATACAGCGATTTGAAAGCCGAAGATTTAGTGGTTCTGAATATGGACGGCGAGATTGTGGAAGGGGATCTGAAGCCATCTTCCGATACGCCGACACACCTCTATCTTTACCGGCAGTTTCAATCGATCGGCGGGATCGTCCATACGCATTCCCCGTGGGCGACAAGCTGGGCTCAGTCAGGGAAGGACATTCCGTCGCTCGGAACGACTCATGCCGACTACTACCACGGCGACATTCCGTGTACACGGGAAATGGATCCCGATGAAATCAGGAGTCAATACGAGCTGAATACAGGAAAAGTGATTGTAGAGACGTTCCGGCATCTTGACCCCCTGGCGGTGCCCGCCGTTCTCGTGAACAATCACGGGCCGTTTTGCTGGGGAAAAGACGCCTTAACTGCCGTACACAATGCCGTCGTCCTGGAAGAAGTCGCCAAGATGGCGTACCGCTCCCTGATGCTGAATCCGTCTCTTAAGCGGATTAAGAGCGCTTTGCAGGATAAGCATTATTTTCGAAAGCACGGGGCAGACGCCTATTACGGCCAATAGAGGAGGGAAGCTGCCAATGAATGACTTGATCTCTTATGTGAAAAAAACTTTGGGCGCATGCGAATGCGGAACCGTCCACCACCCGCTTACAGTCGAAAAAATCGCGATCGGCGACAATGCTGTTGAGCAAGAGCTGCCCGCTTTCGTGAAATCGGCTTCCTATAAAAAAGCCGCTGTCATTTATGATGAAACGACCGGACGGTTAGCCGGCAAGCGGATTGCCTCTCTTCTTGAGGAAACGGCTGAAACGGTTCCGGTGCTGCTGGAAGCTAATGAAGCGGGCGATGTGACGGCGGATGAGCAAACATTGGTGAGTGCATTGATCGGTGTACCGATTGATGCGGATGTACTAATTGCGGCCGGAGCGGGCACGATTCACGACATCGTCAGGTTTTGCGCCTATCAGCGCGGCATTCCGTTTATTTCAGTTCCTACGGCTCCGTCGGTTGACGGTTTTACTTCAGCCGGCGCACCGCTGATTTTAAAAGGAAAGAAACAGACGGTTCAAACGACAGCGCCGATCGCGCTTTTTGCCGATTTGGAGCTCTTGTGTCAAGCGCCGCAGAACATGGTAGCCGCAGGTTTTGGCGATATGCTCGGCAAGGTGACGTCGCTTGCGGATTGGGAGATTTCCCGCTTGCTTGCCGGCGAGCCGTATTGTCCGGCCGCCAGCCGGCTCACGAGGGAAGCGCTTGATCAATGTCTTGACCGAAAAGATGACATCGCCGCCAAGATGCGGGATGGGATTGAGAAATTGATGGAATCGCTGATCCTTTCTGGCCTAGTCATGCTGGTTCTCGACCATTCAAGGCCGGCTTCCGGCGGCGAGCACCATCTTTCCCACTACCTTGAAATGAAAGCGCTGGAGAACAATAAGCGGCAAGTGCTCCACGGTGCTAAAGTCGGCTGCAGCGCGATTATGCTGACTGACATTTACCGATCTCTTATCGGTGCAAGCCTGGGTGATCAACACGCTGAGCAAGCGATTCGCTCCGTTTATGAAAAGCTCCCTGACGGTAAGAAAATGGCAGAGTGGATGAGGCGTATCGGCGGGCCTGTATCATTCAAAGAACTCGATGTTGAAGAAGAGCTGGTGAGAGAAGCGCTCGCATACGCCCATCAGCTCAGAGACCGGTATACGGGACTGAAAATCATCAATCAATACGGCCTTTTGCCGGGGCTTTTAGGCAAAGGACCAGGCGTGAAAGGGGTTAAAATGTGAAAAGGTTCCTTTCATCTATCTTTATGGTCACGGTCGCTGTATGTTTGCTTTTATCGGGGTGCAAGGCGAGTCCTGCCTCCGATCAAGCGGACGGCACCGAACTGACATTTTGGACATTCAACGGCCTTCATGAACAGTTTTATGCTGAGATGGTGAAAGAATGGAACAAAAAGTATCCCGAGCGAAAAATCAAATTAAATACAGTGGTGTATCCGTATGGACAGATGCATGACAATTTATCTATCTCGCTTTTAGCCGGGAAAGGGGTTCCAGATATTGCCGATGTTGAGCTGGGGCGCTATTCGAACTTTTTGAAGGGCTCTGACATTCCTCTTACCGATTTAACGCCGCTTGTGGAGGACGAACGCGACAAGTTTGTTGAAGCGAGGCTGACGCTCTACAGCAAGAACGGCAAGCTTTACGGACTTGACACACATGTCGGAACTACCGTGATGTATTACAACATGGAAATGATGAATAAAGCAGGCGTTGATCCGGACGACATCAAAACATGGGAAGATTACAGGGAAGCGGGCAAAAAGGTCGTCAAAGCTCTCGGAAAGCCGATGACGACGATTGAAACGACCGACCCGAATTCATTTCTGCCGCTGGTTTCCCAGCAGGGATCCGGTTACTTTGATGAGCAGGGGCGGTTGACATTAAACAATGAGACAAACGTGAAAACGCTCGAATTTTTAAAGACTTTAATTGAGAAAGACAAAATTGCCGTCACAACGCCCGGAGGCAATCATCACAGTGAAGAGTATTACGGATTTATGAACCAAGGCGGCGCGGCGTCTGTCTTAATGCCGATCTGGTATATGGGCCGTTTTTTGGATTATATGCCTGACTTGAAAGGGAAAATCGCGATCAGACCGCTGCCGGCATGGGAAGAAGGGGGAGACCGCTCAGCGGGAATGGGCGGAACGGCCACCGTGATTCCAAAACAGGCGAAACAGGTCGATCTGGCCAAGGATTTCTTGAAATTTGCCAAAGCGTCAAAAGAAGGCAACATCAAGCTGTGGACCGTGCTCGGGTTCGATCCGCTCAGATGGGATGTGTGGGACTCGGACGAATTGAAAAAACCAAATCAATATACAGAATACTTTCAAAACGGACAACACATCTTTTCCGTGCTTCTTGACATAAAGGATGAGATCAATCCGCTTTACCTTACTGAGGATTATGCGAAGACTTCCGATCTCGTCAACAGAAACATACTGTACGAAGCGCTCAAAACGAAGAGCAAAACACCGAAAGAAGCATTGGACAAAGCAGCAGCTGAAGTGAAAGGGCAATAGTCTTTCATTACTGTAAAGCGAGGCGATAACTTGAAGACTGTTAAAACAGATACAGTGCATTCGTTTCCGCCGGTGAGCAGAAAAAGAAAGATCAGACGTTTATTATATTCAGCAAAAGCCGCACCCTACATTTTTACAGCACCTTTTGTACTCTCCTTTTGCATATTTTTTCTTTATCCGCTTATCAGCGTCGTCATCATGAGTTTTCAAAGCATTCTCCCCGGGGAAGTCCGCTTCATCGGGACGGAGAACTATAAAGCATTAAACAATCCTACATTTTATACCGCACTATTCAACACCGTAAAATACACCTTTTGGACATTGCTGATTTTAATACCTGTTCCTCTTATTCTGGCAGTCTTTTTAGATTCTAAACTCGTAAAGTTTAAAAACGTGTTCAAATCGGCTTTATTCATCCCGGCTCTGACTTCAACCATTGTGGCGGGGATTATTTTCAGGCTGATTTTTGGAGAAATGGATACATCCCTGGCGAATTCGATATTGGCTAAGCTCGGAGGTTCGCCGTACAACTGGCTGAACAATGAACATACCGGCATGTTTTTAATGGTGATGCTCGCATCTTGGAGATGGATGGGGATCAATGTCCTGTACTTTTTGGCGGGCTTGCAGAACGTTCCGAAAGAATTGTATGAAGCTGCCGAAATCGACGGGGCAGGCACGTTCAAGAAGTTTTACCATATTACGCTTCCGTTTTTAAAGCCCGTCAGCGTCTACGTGCTGACGATCAGCATCATCGGCGGCTTCCGGATGTTTGAAGAAAGCTACGTGCTGTGGCAGAACAACTCTCCGGGCAACATCGGCCTGACGATGGTCGGATACATTTATCAGCAGGGGCTTGCCTACAACAACATGGGCTACGGATCGGCGCTCGGCATCGTGCTCTTGATCATCATTTTCATCTGCAGCCTCATTTCATTAAAGCTGTCTGGATCTTTTAAAAAGGAGGGCTATTAATGCGTCCTGCCGGAGGCCTCAACATTGCGAAAGTAGCTCTGTTTCTGCTGTTTGCGATATTAAGCTTTTTGTTTGTGTTTCCGCTCTTCTGCCTTGTACTCGGCTCGCTCAAGCCATCTTCGGAATTGCTGCGCTTCGGCCTGAATTTAAAGCTGAGCCCTGAAATCCTGAGCCTTGACAATTACACTTACTTGTTTAACGGAGGCAGCATTTATTTTCAATGGTTTTCGAACAGCTTGATTCTCGTGGTGATATCCACCGTGCTGACGCTCTTGTTTTCTTCAATGGTCGGATACGGGCTTGCCGTCTACGACTTTAAAGGAAAAAATCTCTTGTTCGTAGCCGTGCTCCTGATCATGATGGTGCCGATCGAAATTCTCATGCTGCCTTTATTTAAAATGACGGTTTCTCTTCATATTGTCGACACATACGCCGGTGTGATCCTGCCGTTTATCGTCTCGCCTGTAGCCGTGTTTTTCTTCAGACAGTATGCGCTCGGCCTGCCGAGAGATTTGCTTGATTCCGCGAGAATGGACGGCTGCACAGAGTTCGGCATTTACTTCAGGATCATGGCGCCCTTGATGAAGCCGGCATTTGGAGCGATGATCATTCTTCAATCCTTAAACAGCTGGAACAACTTCTTATGGCCGCTGATCGTTTTGCGATCGAAAGAAATGTTTACGCTCCCAATCGGACTGTCCGCTTTGCTCAGTCCGTACGGGAACAATTATGACATGTTGATTTCGGGTTCTGTGCTGGCGATTCTGCCCGTGATTCTCATCTTCCTGTTCTTCCAGAAGTACTTTATATCAGGTTTGACGGCGGGCGGAATCAAAGGCTGATCCACTATATATCATCTTGAAAGGAATGATTTAACATGACTGTACACAAAGCGAAGATGACGATTGACAAGGAATATAAGGTGGCAGAGATTGATAAGCGAATTTACGGCTCCTTTATCGAGCATCTCGGCAGAGCCGTTTATGAAGGCATTTATGAGCCTGATCATCCTGAAGCTGACGAATCAGGCTTTCGGAAAGATGTCATTAAACTAGTCAGAGAACTAAAGGTGCCGTTTATCAGGTATCCCGGCGGAAACTTTGTATCTGGATATAACTGGGAGGATGGAGTCGGACCTGTCGAACAGCGGCCGACAAGACTTGATTTGGCGTGGGCGACAACCGAGCCGAACTTAATCGGTACGAACGAATTTATGGATTGGGCAAAGCTTGTCGGGGCAGAGGTGAATATGGCCGTCAACCTCGGAACGAGAGGAATTGATGCCGCACGCAACCTAGTAGAATATTGCAACCATCCGTCAGGATCGTACTACAGCGACTTGAGAAAATCCCACGGATATAAGGAACCGCATAAAATTAAAACATGGTGCCTCGGCAATGAAATGGACGGTCCATGGCAAATCGGCCATAAAACAGCGGCCGAATACGGAAGACTTGCTGCTGAAGCCGCGAAGGTGATGAAATGGACGGACCCGTCGATCGAGCTTGTCGCCTGCGGAAGTTCGGGAAGCGGAATGCCGACATTCATCGACTGGGAAACGACCGTGCTTGACCATACGTACGAACACGTCGAGTACATCTCGCTTCACTCGTATTACGGCAACCGCGACAATGATCTTCCAAACTATTTGGCGAGATCGCTAGACATGGATCACTTTATCAAAACGGTCATCTCAGTCTGCGACTATATGAAAGCGAAAAAGAAAAGCAAGAAAACGATTCACCTTTCATATGATGAGTGGAATGTCTGGTATCACTCGAATGAAAAAGACAAAGAAGCTGAACGCTGGGCGAAAGCGCCGCACCTTCTTGAAGACATCTACAACTTTGAGGATGCGCTTCTCGTCGGCTGTATGCTGATTACGATGCTCAAGCATGCCGACCGCGTGAAAATCGCCTGTCTGGCTCAGCTTGTCAATGTCATCGCGCCGATTATGACAGACAAAGGGGGAGAAGCATGGCGTCAGACCATTTTCTATCCGTTTATGCACGCTTCCGTCTACGGCAGAGGAACGGTACTGCAGACGGCGGTATCGTCTCCAAAGTATGATGCGAAAGACTTTACGGATGTGCCGTACTTGGAGTCCGTGTCTGTTTTCAATGAAGAAGCCGAGGAATTAACCGTTTTTGCCGTCAACCGCGCAACAGACGCCGGCCTTGAAATGGAAGCCGATATGAGAAGCTTTGAAGGGTACAGTGTCTCTGAGCACATCGTTCTGGAACACGAAGATCATAAAGCGACGAATGAAAAAGACCGCAACAACGTCGTTCCGCACAGCGGCGGAGACGCCAAAGTATGTGACGGCAGGCTGACGGCTCACCTTCCGAAGCTTTCCTGGAATGTGATCAGAATGAAAAAAAGATGATCTAAAAAATCCGGCCGCTGTGCCGGTTTTTTTAGGTGTGAAAAGGTGTGCGCATTTATGTCGGAGAATACTATAAAACAGGAGGGGGGATATGATGAAGTCGTTTTTTTCGGCTGCATATTGCTTTTTGATGTACGCATTTATAGCATACCTTTGGCTTCTGTTTATCACGGCGGTCCTTGATCGGACCCGGTTTCTCAATCACTCATTTTTAGAGGCGGGCGTCATCTTGATCGGCACCATATTGTTTTTTTCGCTGTCTCACCATCTCTCAGCTTCACTTGTCAAAACAAACATCAATCGAATCGGAGGGATCGCCGCTTTCTGTCTAGTCATGGCCGTTCATTTTTTTATCGTTCCGTTATGCTGACAGAAAAAAGGCGGATATCCGATGATACCCGCCAATTACGCCTTAAAAAAGGCAGCAGATGAAGCATGTGTCTATTTTATTCTTATTATTCCTATTAGTCAACTGGGTTTTGGGTGGTTTTGAAAATTATTCCTTTGTTTTAAGGGCATGTTGATAAAGATCTGCTGCACTCTCTATTGGAATGTGGCTGATCGAAAACTTCATATTTTCTTTTCCTGAGGCAACGGCCAACTTAATTGACGCTAAGTTTTTTCTCTCTTGCATAAATGTTTGGCTCAATGATGCCCATTGAATGCGTCCGCGTTTCATAATTGCCGTTTTCCGGGATAAAATTCCGTATTGCAAAGTTAAAAACCGGCTGCTTTGATTCCAGCCAATCATCCGATACCCTATCCACCCCAGGCTGAATAATCCGAGCGGCAGAACTGCAGCCAGATTGTGATAGTCGGAAGGTACAAACAGCCATATCGGTATGGCAAAAAGACAGCCGGCTATAAATGGCATAACCATATAGTGAATTTTCGCTTCCTTTGTGAGCGTGTGCAGATGGCCTCCTTTGCGGTAACCGGTAAACGGTTCAAGCATGGATTCGGCCTTTTCTTTTTTAACAAAAGGAAGTAGGGTGACGGTTTTACTGCTTTGCTCATTTGAACGATTGCGAATCAAAACAGCTTTGATTTCTGCATACCCCAAGAATCGGTGAATCGGACGCTCAATGATGAGAATGGCCTGTATCTGGTCTTGTCCGATCGTTCGTTTTTTCTTTTCAAACAGGCCCTGCTCAATCTCAATTTCTCCTTTGCTATTTTTCCTTAATGTGAATTGAAAATCACTTGCAAATGTGAGTAATAGCGAAAGCGCGAATGATAGAATAGCCATCAAGACCACCGTGATCATGATCCAGTTGGGGCCGAACCAGCCAGATAAGGAGGTGAACAAAGTGTCCCTGTCTCCTTCTTTCGATATATCGATATATTTTAGCAATCCCAGTAATAACAGCGTAAACACAATCCCGACTTTAGGCGATAGCAGGCTGTGTAAAATGAGGTTACTTTTAGATAATTGAAACATTGAGTCTTCAGCATGTTCGCTCGGCCTGTCTTTTGCTTCTGTTTTTAAAGCCGTCCGAATGCGCTGTTCTTCTTCTTTTGAAATGCAGCTGAGTGTGATGCCGGATTCTTCTCCTCCGGCAAGTTCAATTGTCAAAGTCCGGGTGGAAAATAAATGATCATATACACGAATCGCAGAATCAATTGATTGTATACGATCCGGCTGCACCCATCTTTTCTTGACGACAAGCAAACCGGATTCAACATATATCGCTTTCTCATGTATTTGGTAGGTAAATGACCGCCATTTTAATACACCAATCACGAAAAACGACATGATAAGGCATGAGCCTAAAGTGATATTGATGAGGAAAGCGGGAATGTCACCGCCCAGTTTATGAATACATAATACGAGCAGTGGAAATGACCAAATAAAGGAAAATGATTCTTTGATCGCTGTAGCGATAAAGTAAAGGACGGAAACCGGATGGAGACGATGTTTGATCAATGTGTCAGACTTGTTCATCGCATAACCTCGCATAGGCTTCAATTTCTTTGCGGATCGAATCGGCTGTTCCTTCGGCCAATCCCAGAATGTCGTGGCTGCCGGCTGCCGTTGATAAAGTCACTGTATATAAATTGTACTTTTTTAAAATAGGACCTTGTTTTGCTTCGACATGCTGGACTTTCCCCATAGGAATTAATACTTTTCGTCTGAAAATGATCCCTTTATGGATTTGAATACTTACTTCACTTAGGCGGTATCGCCACAAGTGACATTTCCACTTCGGCAAAAGATAAAGTTCAAACGGTACCGAGGCAATAGCTAAACATAATGTGACAGCCAATATCCATTTTGGCCAGCCGAATGTGATAGTAAAGTATAGCAATGCCAGAATCATGGCTGCATACACACATAAAGTGATCACACCTTCAAGCTTCCGTACGGCAACAATTTTCCCGTCCAATTTTTTAAATTCACCAGTGTTCACGATAGCCCCCCTATTTAGTTATTTTTCTTGTTGCATAATCGAACGTATCGACAATTTCTGATATCATGTCTTCCTTATCTGATATATCTTGATTTGCGATTTTGGTCCCAAGAGAATCGATGACGCTTCGGACGGTTCTGGCCATAATGTGCGGGGAAAACTGCCTGAAACTCCCTTCTGTTTCCTGTCCCCACTTAAAAATTTCAACTAATGGCTCATATATTGATTCATCTTCATTCTGGTAAAACAGCTCGCCGGTTTCTGTTCGTAGGTTGGATACCACCTCAATGATTGCGGTCACGTAAGCTCGGTGTTCATACATGAATCTGAGATTTGATTCAATGTATGCGCGCAGTGTCGCCGGCGCACTGTCTGAACCATCCATGAATTTTTCCATATAAGGTGCTGCAAGTCCGTAGCAATACTCAACAACAGCCTTCATAAGCTGCATTTTATTTCGAAAATGATACGTAACGACTCCTTTGCTGATTCCCCCCTTTTTTGCGATATTGCCGATCGAGGCATTCGCATAGCCTTCTTCCACAAGCACTTGAATAGCGTCTTCAATAATTTGCAGTCGTCTTTTTTGTGATTTCGTATTCATGGCTCAATTTTAGTACGATCGTGCTAAAGTGTCAATAAGAATATGAAATCAAACTGAGAGGTCCGGGTGCTCGTCTATAACAAAAGGAAGCTGTCATAAAAAGCGAAGATGGAGGCCGTGTCTTTTTTCGAAAAAAGATGATTGCGCTTACAAAAAATATGAGATATGTTAAAAAAGAAACAAAGGGGGGGGAATTGGATGAATGCAATAACAATTGTGATCGCTTCCATCTGTATTTTGGCGATCGCCTATCGTTTGTACGGAACATTTATGATGGTGAAAGTGTTGAAGGTTGATGATGACAAGCCGACTCCTGCCCATCTCCAGAACGACGGCAAAGATTATGTGCCGACGAACAAATGGGTGTCTTTCGGCCACCACTTTGCGGCCATCGCAGCCGCGGGGCCGCTTGTCGGGCCGATCTTGGCGGCGCAGTTCGGCTACTTGCCGGGACTGTTGTGGCTCTTGATCGGAGCGGTGATCGGGGGAGCCGTGCATGATATTGTCGTTTTATTTGCGTCCATGCGGAGGAAGGGAAAGTCGCTTTCAGAAGTGGCGAAAGAAGAGCTCGGGCCTGTTGCGGGATTTTGCACGGGGCTTGCGATGCTGTTTATTATTACGATCACGATGGCGGGGCTGTCGATGGTTGTGCTTCATGCGCTTGAACGCAATCCGTGGGGGACGTTCGCCGTTGCGATTACAATTCCGATCGCGATGGGGGTCGGTTTATTTTATAAAAAGACAGGCAACTTAAAATTAGCGTCAACCGGCGGATTTATTTTACTGATGGCCGGTGTCTTCATCGGACCGTCCATCGCGGAAACGCCGCTTGGAGACGCCTTGACGCTTGATACGAAAACGCTTGCTGTCGCACTTCCTGTCTATGCTTTTTTTGCAGCTGCGCTCCCTGTATGGCTGCTGCTTGCGCCGCGCGATTATTTGAGCAGCTTCATGAAGATCGGGGTGTTTATCGCTTTGATTGCCGGGGTGTTCGTCGTCAATCCGGCGATTCCGTTTCCGGCGTTTACCGAGTTTACGGGCGGAGGGGGACCTGTATCGCCTGGTCCGGTTTGGCCGTTTATTTCAATTACGATCGCCTGCGGTGCGATTTCCGGCTTCCATGCGTTTGTCGGTTCAGGCACGACGCCGAAAATGCTTGATAAGTGGAGCGATATGAAATTCGTCGGCTTTGGGGCGATGCTCGTTGAGTGTCTTGTCGGCATCATGGCGCTGATCGCGGCAACGGCATTGCAGCCGGGCGATTATTTTGCCATCAACAGTTCGCCTGAAGTCTTTCGGACGCTTGGCATGAATGTCGTCCACCTGCCTGAACTCAGCCGCGAAATCGGTCTCGATCTTGAAGGAAGAACAGGCGGAGCTGTTACCCTTGCCGTCGGCATGGCTTATATTTTTACGGATATTCCGTTTTTCAGCCATTTGGCCTCTTACTTTTTTCAATTTGTCATCATGTTTGAAGCCGTCTTTATTTTAACGGCGATTGATGCCGGTACAAGGGTGGCGCGTTATTTGATTCAAGACTTTTTCGGAGAAGTGTACAAACCGCTGAAAAAAACGGACTGGCTTCCGGGTTCGGTCGCAGCGAGCGCCGTTGCCTGTTTCATGTGGGGGTATTTGCTGTATTCAGGCGACATCAGCTCGATTTGGGCGCTGTTTGGCGTATCCAACCAGCTGATGGCATCCGTCGGTTTAATTATCGGCGCGACGGTCATTTTAAAAATAGCGGACAAACGGCGTTATATGCTGACATGTCTCATTCCGCTCGCTTATTTGTACGTAACGGTCAACTATGCGGGATACTGGATGATCAAAAACGTTTATTTTAATGCGGAAGCTGCCGGTTTCAGCGTTTTAAACGGCATTTTATCAATTATTATGCTGCTGCTGGGGCTGGTGATCATGGCGGCTGCCATTAAAAAGTGGACGGAGATTTGGCGCGATCCGGCATTGCGGATGGAGCCTTCTATTCCAGGATGAAAATAAACCGGGGCCGTTTCAGGCCGCCGGTTTATTTCGTTTTTAATCCTTGTTCCAATGTCTCAAGCATTTCAGTTTTATCCGATTCAGTTGCGTGCTGCCAGATGACCTCGAACAACACACCTAATCCCGGAAGCATTTTTTCTTCACCGCTTTGGATCGCATCGACGATCGTGTGCTCAAGCTCTTCTTGCGAGTTTCCTGATACATTGGCAATAACGGCATGGCGCAAATTCAAATCCATCTTTTTTCACTCCATTTCATCAAATCTGATTTTCTATATTCTGCCTCGCTTTCGGGTTTATTATGTATCATTGATGAGATATAATGTGACTATTGCGAGACAAAGGAGTCAAAACGATTTGAAACGAATTGAATCAGCCAAAAATCAAAAAGTGAAGGATTGGAAAAAACTTCATACGAAAAAAGAGCGGACAAAAACCAATACTTTCTTAATAGAAGGCGAGCATCTCGTTGAGGAAGCGCTGAAGACACCGGGTGTTGTGAAAGAAATCATGGTCCGAGACGAAGCGGATTTCCCGGCCGCGCTTGATGAGTCTGTTGCCCGCTATATTTTGAGCGACGATGCTTTCTCGGCGATTGCCGAAACAGAGACACCCCAGGCTGTCGCCGCTGTATGCCGAATGCCTGAAAGCGGACCTTTTCAATACGAAAAGCTGCTGCTTGCGGATGCTGTGCAAGATCCGGGCAATTTAGGGACGATCATCCGGACGGCAGACGCGGCGGGGATCGATGCCGTTGTGATCGGACAAGGCACTGTCGACCCCTACAATGCCAAAACGCTCAGATCGGCTCAAGGTTCGCATTTTCACATTCCGATTTTAAAACGCGAGCTTTCGGAGCTGATTGAAGAGCTAAAGGGAAAAAGCGTCCCGGTATACGGCACAGCGCTGCAGGATGCCGTGCCATTTAGAGAAGCGGAGCCGTCGCAGTCATTTGCGCTATTGATCGGAAACGAAGGATCGGGGGTCGATCCGGATCTCCTCGCACAGACCGACCAAAATCTGTACGTTCCGATCTACGGAAAAGCGGAGTCGCTGAATGTGGCGGCCGCAGCCGCGGTCCTTCTTTATCATCTCCACGGATAACCGGTTGCACAGGATCATGTAATTCACTATAATGAATGTAATATGTTTAAAAACAGTGATAGAGGCTCCGTTTTTTCACATGTCGCCATTTAGGGAGAAAATGCCTTAGACTGCAAGCATTTTTATGGCAGGCCGGAAAAACGCTTCACCTCTTGAGTTGTCACCGGGACCGCGTCTCTCGAGGGATGTGTAAAGGTGAACCGGATTCATTCCGTTATGCCAATGAAGTAAGCAGCAAAGCTTTTTTGCTTTGTTTTAAAAAAGGGTGGTACCACGGCCACGATTCGTCCCTTTCATTATGAAAGGGGCTTTTTTTATTGCCTAAAATAACAGGTTGCTACATAAAAGGAGGAGTTTTTAAGATGCAGGAAGAGCTGAAACGGCTTGAGAAAGAAGCGGTTGAAAAAGTGGAAGCCGCTGGTTCATTAAAAGAAGTCAACGATGTCCGCGTTGCGTACCTGGGAAAAAAGGGACCGATCACGGAAGTGCTTCGGGGAATGGGAAAGCTGTCCGCTGAAGAAAGGCCGAAAATGGGCGCCTTGGCGAACGAAGTAAGAGAAAAAATCGCCGCGGCGATTGCCGAAAAAAATGCCCGCCTAGAGGAAGAAGAGGTGAAAAGGAAGCTGAAAGAACAGACGATTGACGTGACGCTTCCGGGAAGCCCTGTAAAAACAGGAGCGAGGCATCCGCTGACGATCGTTATTGAAGAAATCGAAGACTTGTTTATCAGCATGGGATATTCGGTGGAAGAGGGTCCTGAAGTAGAAACCGACTACTATAACTTCGAAGCGCTCAACCTTCCGAAAGAGCATCCGGCCCGCGATATGCAAGACAGCTTTTATATTACGGAAGATACGCTGATGAGAACGCAGACGTCTCCCGTCCAGACGCGCACGATGGAAAAGCATAAAGGCAAAGGCCCTGTCAAAATCATCTGCCCCGGCAAAGTATACCGCCGCGACAACGATGATGCGACACACTCCCATCAGTTTATGCAGATTGAAGGTCTCTGCGTTGACCGCGATATCAGCATGAGCGACTTAAAAGGAACGCTTGAAACGGTCGCGAAAAAGATGTTCGGCGAAGAGCGCGAAATCAGACTGCGTCCAAGCTTCTTCCCGTTTACAGAGCCGTCTGTCGAAGTCGATGTTTCCTGCTTTAAATGCGGAGGCAAAGGCTGCTCCGTTTGTAAACAAACGGGCTGGATCGAAATTCTCGGCGCTGGAATGGTGCATCCGAACGTGCTCGAAATGGCCGGATTCGATTCCAAACAATATCAGGGATTTGCATTTGGAATGGGTGTTGAACGGATCGCGATGCTGAAATACGGCATTGACGACATTCGTCATTTCTATACGAACGATGTCAGATTTTTATCTCAATTTAAACAGGCTTAAAGAGGAGGACGCGTGATGTTTGTTTCATATAAATGGCTGCAGGAATACGTGGATTTAGATGGGATGACTCCCGAGATTCTCGCTGAAAAGATTACGAGAAGCGGAATTGAAGTGGAAGGCATCGAATATAAGGGAGAAGGAATGAAAGGCGTTGTCATCGGACATGTGCTGGAGCGCGAACAGCATCCGAACGCCGACAAGTTGAATAAATGCCTCGTCGATATCGGCGAAGAAGAGCCTGTCCAGATCATCTGCGGGGCTCCGAACGTGGACAGAGGGCAAAAAGTAGCCGTCGCCACGGTTGGTGCGGTATTGCCCGGCAATTTTAAAATCAAAAAAGCGAAGCTTCGCGGGGAAGTGTCTAACGGCATGATCTGCTCTTTGCAGGAGCTTGGCATTCAAGGCAAGCTTGTGCCGAAAGAATATGCGGAAGGCATCTTCGTCTTCCCGGGCGATGCAGAAACCGGTGCGGACGCCCTTCAAAGCCTGGCGCTCGACGATGCGGTTCTTGAACTGGGACTGACGCCAAACCGCGCCGACGCCATGAACATGCTCGGCGTTGCCTATGAAGTGGCTGCGATTCTCGGCCGCGAAGTCAAGCTTCCTGAGACGGCTTATCAGGCAGGCGCCGAAAAAGCGGCGGACTATATTTCCGTCAAAATTGAAGATACAGAAGCCAATCCTTTGTACGCGGCAAAAATCATTAAAAACGTCAAAATCGGCCCGTCGCCGCTTTGGATGCAGACGAAGCTGATCAATGCCGGCATCAGACCGCACAACAATGTCGTCGATATTACGAACTTTGTTCTGCTCGAATACGGTCAGCCGCTGCACGCGTTTGACTATGACCGTTTCGGCTCAAAAGAGGTCGTCATCCGCAAAGCGTACGAAAATGAAACGATAACGACGCTTGACGAACAAGAAAGAACATTGACGCTTGAGCATCTTGTCATCACAAACGGTTCTCTTCCGCAGGCAGTCGCAGGCGTAATGGGCGGAGCGGACTCCGAAGTCTGTGAAGATACGGCGACAGTGCTGCTTGAGGCCGCGTATTTTAACGGCCAGACCGTTCGCAAAGCATCAAAGGATCTCGGTCTTCGCAGCGAATCAAGTGTCCGCTTTGAAAAAGGCATCGATCCTGCACGGGTGCGCCTCGCTGCAGAACGCGCGGCAGATTTGATCAGCCGGTATGCCGGAGGAACCGTCTTGGAAGGTACGGTCGAAGAAAACCATCTTGACATCAAAGAGAATGTCATCCGCCTTTCCGTTGATAAAGTGACGAAGGTTCTCGGCATGTCCATCAGCAAAGAAGAAATGGTCAACATTTTTGAAAGGCTCGGCTTTGCCGTTGAAGACGCTGAACGTGAACTGGTCGTGACGGTTCCATCAAGAAGAGGCGATATTGCGATTGAAGAAGATTTGATCGAAGAGGTCGCAAGACTGTACGGATATGACAACATTCCGTCGACACTGCCGGAAGTAACAGGCTTTGCGGGCGGACTGACGCCTTATCAGGACAAGCGCAGAAAAGTAAGACGCTTCCTGGAAGGAGCAGGGCTTTCCCAGGCGATCACATACTCATTAACAAACGATAAAAAAGCAACGGCTTACGCATTGGAAAAATCGTTTAAAACAATCCTTTCGCTGCCGATGAGTGAGGAAAGAAGCGTGCTGAGGCACAGTCTGCTTCCTAATCTGCTTGATTCGGTCGCATACAACCTGGCCCGGCAGTCTGATTCTGCGGCATTTTATGAGGTCGGTTCAGTTTTCTTAAAAGCCGAAGAACATACGAAACCGGTCGAAAAAGAACACGTCGCCGGAGCCGTGACAGGCCTGTGGCACAAAAACCTCTGGCAGGGCGAGAAAAAGCCGGTTGATTTCTTCGTCGTCAAAGGCATCGTCGAAGGTCTGTTGGAAAAGCTCGGTATCACCAAAGGCATCGAATTCGCTCAATCTGAAAGAAAAGAGCTTCATCCTGGGCGGACGGCCAATATTTTGCATAACGGCTCATTAGTCGGCTTCATCGGCCAGCTGCATCCGTCAGTTGAAAAAGAGCTGGATCTGGGCGACACGTATGTGTTTGAACTGGACCTGCACGAGCTCCTTCGATTGGATGTACCGGAGATCACGTATACACCAATTCCGAAGTATCCTTCTGTTACCCGAGATATCGCGCTTGTTGTAAACAAAGAAACAGCGGCCGGTCAGCTTGAGGACGTCATCAAAACAGCAGGCGGCAAATGGCTGAAAGAAGTCCAAGTCTTTGACGTCTACGAAGGCGAGCACATGGAAGAAGGCAAGAAATCTGTCGCCTTCAGCCTGCAATATTTGAATCCTGAACAAACATTGACTGAAGAAGAAGTGACAAAAGTCCACGACCAAGTGCTGAAAGCACTGGAGGATGCGTATCAGGCTGTATTGAGAGGATAACCGGTTCCCAGCCCAATTGAGGCTGCCCGGCTGCAGTACAAAAAAAGCGTCTCCGCTTTATGCGGAGACGCTTCAGCGTGTCGACAAACCCTCGCATTCGTTGTCAGGTCTGCGCGTCGGTGCTCACGAATTCCAACATTCGCTCCGCTCCGATGCTCGGCCTTCCTAGACTGCAAAGGTTTTCAATCACGCTGAAAAGATGACAAAACCCCAAAACAAAAAGCCGTTTTGGGATTTTGTCAACAATCTGAGGCGTCTCCGCTTTATGCGGAGACGCCTTTTTATAATTATTGATACCAAATTTTATTTTTCTCGATCAGGCTGTTGTGTTCCGCATCCCAGACATCGACGGTGTATGCGTAATCGTAGTTCATAATGCAACGGATGCCGCTTCCTTGCGGATCATGCTCCACCCCGAAATTATGGGAAAATTCGTGTCTTTGTGCTTTTGCCGTATTTTCCGTTCCCAGGTCGAACGTGACGCTGAAAGCAGGACCGTCCGGTTTAACAGGGTATTGAAAAGCAATGCCGCCCGCTTCAAAATTGTCGTTGGCTGTAAAGCCGGCTACGAATTTATAAGGCCGTCCTTCGAATTTGTCCGCCAGGTTGTCAAGAATGTCAGAGGCATTGCTTCCGGAAGAACTCCATGGGGCAACAGCTTCCACGACAAAATCAATATCGTGGTCGCGGTTAAACATTTCGTCCGCCTCTTCAACGATGTTGACGATTCTCGTTTTCCAGTCTTTGTGTTTCTGCCGGTACTGCTTATCAGCCACCGCGAGGACACTTATCTTTTGCTTGCCCGTGCTTGCCTGAGTCGAAAATTTACCGTTGTTTACATTCTTTTTAAATGTGATCGTACTCGTTTCATTTCCTTTCTCATCCAGCACTTTTGTTTTCGTTGTTTTTTCAATGTGAACTTTGCCTGTTAAATCTTTATAACCTTCCTTAGGTTTAGGCAATGCTTCCTTATGAATCCCTTTTGCTTCATGAGTATGCTCATGACCACCCGTTTCCGCGACTCCGTCCGCCCCGGGTATTAAACTTGCAGAAAGCAATAAAGTAAAGAATAAAGACCGTTTTTTCATTTGAAAAATTTCCTCCTTAGTTTTTAACAGACTAAAGATTCGTCTAGTTAACTAGAAATCCCTTCTTTCTATCCAAAAAGAGGAAAATATACATAGGTTCTTATGACAAACCTTTCAATGTAACTACAAAGTTCGTTAAAATCAGACAAGAAATCTGCCATTTGACAGTGATTTTTAAACAGAACTATAGGCCTTTTGTTTGCTAATATTCTGATAAATCGTAATATTCTCTAGCGAAAATGATCGAAATTCAGCAAAGATTGCTGAGCTTTGAATTGCCTGCGGGAATAGAAGTAAGAGAAAGGCACTGCTTGGCTGTTTCGCATAAATAGACAAGCCGTCCGCCTCTATAACCTTATTTTGTACCTAATTTCTTCTCTCAATAAATGTTAACCAAGTCACATTCCTCTGGCCCGCTGGAAAAAACTATTTCATATTTCTTTTTTTTAGTATAAAATCATTAATAGTTCAAAATAACCATTCAGAAAGGATTGGTACTATGACAAAAAACCCAAGCAACAGTACTCAAACATTTATCATTTTAGGCTGGATATGTACCGGTATATCACTACTGCTTTTTCCAATTTTATTTGGTGCAGGAGGAGTTGTTTTTGGATATCTAGTAAGAAGTAATGGGAAAGTCCAACACGGGACAATCATGATGATCGCAGCTATCGCTTGTGGTTTATTTGGTGTTGTATTAGGAATGGCTTCTGCCGGATATTAAATTCATTCCAATCGATAATGAGAATCCGAGGCAGAACAGTATACATAAAAAAGCAGGCCGACGGGTCTGCTTTTTACTTGATTATAATGCCGGGATGCCAATAGGCCATAATCTCAGCACGCAATGTTTGCAGCCTCTTCATCTTCCTCCCTAATCTTGTCGGGCTCATAGGCCCTTTCCCGTAGGATAAGCGCATCCATATATATGTGGAAGATTTCCGTGATTCTAATATAACTAAGAACATATCATGATTAAGAAAAGCCTCATCTCATTATATTAATCAGGAGATAAAATGAATGATGGTAAGAGCATGAAGTTCATTACGTCCTGTCAAGACAATACACGATTCCGTTTCAAATATTTACTGTGAATGGATCGAAGAAAGAATTCGTAAGTTTCATTGCGAAGAGCCGGGATGAATGCGGGATATAGCCACAAGCGGAAATACTCCTTGGAACTCCGTGAATTGGTCTCTCGAGCTTCCTGCTAAAACAGCTGGGAACCCTGATAGTCAGGAGTTCCCGCTTTTTGGTGTATTCAGTTTTTCGACGCCAGGCGCACCGCTTTCTGTGTGTTCGCAAAATGGCGTTTCGTGAAATGACCGAGCGCTGCTTCGCCGTGTTTCTTGATCAGCTTTGCCGCCGCTTCATCGACGAGCGGACCCGCTCCTTTCGGGAGCGTCATCCCGGCTTCTTTCGAAAGCTTATCCATCTCCATTAAAAATGAATAGCGTGCGATGATCGAAGCCGCTGCAACTGAAAGATGGATGCCTTCCGCTTTTGTGCTGAAATATGTACGTTCTTTGATGGCGTTTTTGCCGGCCAGGTGTTTAAAATAGACGGCAGGTTCTGCGAACTGGTCAATTAAAATCGCTTCAGGCCGGGTTCCGTCCAATTTTTTGAGAAGGTTGCCGATCGCCTGGTTGTGGAGAAGGGCCTTCATTTTTCCCTGGCTCATCCCTTTTTCCTGCATTTCATTATACTTTTCATTTCTCAAGACGAGCAGGCTGTAAGGAACTGTCTTGATTAAGTCGCGCGCGATCTGAACGATTTGCGGATCTTTTAAGTTTTTTGAATCTTTAACACCGAGTTCCTTTAACAGCGGCAGCTTTACCTTGTCAGCGTATACGCACGCGACGGTGATCGGACCGAAATAATCGCCTGTCCCGACTTCATCGGAGCCGATCACAGACATGGAACCGATGCCTTCAGGCGGCTGATAGACGGA
Organism: Bacillus sp. J41TS8; assembly: GCF_018333035.1. Taxonomy (NCBI): domain Bacteria; kingdom Bacillati; phylum Bacillota; class Bacilli; order Caryophanales; family Bacillaceae; genus Bacillus; species Bacillus sp. J41TS8. Next base: position 415,949 of record NZ_BORF01000001.1, on the reverse strand, counting down.
CGGGATGCTTTTTTTGGATGCGGGCTTTTTGGCAGCCGGTGTTTCAGCATCCGCCGTCCAGCGCTCCGCTTCCTTTTCCGCGTTTTTTCCTTGGAACAGCACCTTCCCCGACCGGTATGCTGTAATGGTGCAGCCCTGTGGTTTGGCCTGGAAAACCGCGCCCTGTACGGAAAGGGAAGTCATGTGAGGCCCGTAGTGGCTTTGCATCCGTTCAATAACAGACGGGGGAACTTTTAAAACAGAATGTGACACGTTCTAATCTCCTTTATTAGCTGCTTAAACAGGCTAAATCATTGTTTTTATAAGTGTATCATAACAGCGGAGGGCTCGTCTTTCCATTCAATCTCTAAACATGTTATGATATAGACTAGGATTCTCGCATAATTGGAATGGAGGAGAAACGTTGTCTGATGGTCAAAAAACGAAAACAACAGTTGACATCTACGGTCAGCAATTCACAATTATCGGCGATGAGAGCAAGAGCCATATGAGGCACGTTGCCTCGATTGTGGATGATAAAATGAGAGAAATCAACGAAAAAAATCCGTATCTTGATATAAATAAACTGGCCGTTTTGACGGCTGTAAATGTGGTTCACGATTATTTGAAGCTGAAGGAAGAGCTTGAGAGATTAAAAGGACAAATTAAAGAAAAGGATTGAACATCACGATGCTAGATATCATCATTATCATTTTGCTTTTGTCCGGTTTGTTTATTGGACTCAAAAGAGGGTTTATCCGCCAGTTTATCCGTTTGGTTACGTTTATCGCAGCGATCGCTGTGGCCGCAACCTATTACGGCGACCTTGCACCTAAGCTCGGCTGGATTCCGTCTCCCGACTTTACGGGCGGCCAGTCTGCGCTGGCGTTTGTAAACGGAAGCCTTGAAGGCGCTTATTACAATATGATTGCGTTTTTGATTCTCTTTTTCCTGACGATTATCCTTTTGAGAATTGCCGCATCGTTTCTGGATGCCGTTGCAAGCATACCGGTTCTCAAACAGATCAACCAAGTACTTGGAGCCGTGCTCGGTTTTGCGGAAATCTATCTGTTCGTGTTTGTCGTTCTGTTCATCGGAACGCTTCTGCCGATCGATGTTCTGCAAAACATGATGGCCGGTTCGGTGATGGCTGACTTGATCATTCATAAAACACCGTTTTTATCAAACATGTTAAACAATCTGCTGCATCAGTACGGATCTTTGTAAAAACTTCTCTGTTTGTAGGGAAGTTTTTTTTCGGGGCTCTTGAGAACCCCGAAAACTGTCGAATAGGCCTGTTTGTTGTAGGATCAGCCAAAAATTTGTATGATTGAAGCAGGATGAACGAGGGGAAACAAGAGGTGAACAGCATGCATAAAAAAGATATCATCAAATTGCTTGAAACGATTGCGATATATATGGAACTAAAAGGGGATAACCCATTTAAGATCTCCGCTTTCAGAAAGGCTGCGGCAGCTCTTGAACAAGACGACCGGAGCCTCTCGGAAATCGATGATATGATGTCCCTGTCCGGGATCGGCAAAGGCACGTATGCCGTCATCAAGGAATATATGGACACGGGAGCGTCCGGTACGCTGGAACGATTAAAGGAAGAGGTTCCGGAAGGACTTGTCCCGCTTTTGAAGCTGCCGGGCCTCGGCGGCAAAAAAATCGCCAAGCTGTATCAGGAGCTCGGTGTCTGTGATGCGGCGTCTTTAAAAGAGGCATGCGAACAGCAAAAGGTTCAGGGGCTTGCCGGATTCGGCAAAAAAACGGAAGAAAAAATCCTGCAGGCTTTAGGTGAAGCGGGGAAACGCCCTGAACGGTACCCGATCGCGGTCGCTTTGGCTGTCGCTGACATCATCGAAGAACAACTTGAAGGGCTCCAGGGCCTCATCAAGTTTTCGCGGGCTGGAAGCCTGCGCCGTGCCAAAGAAACGGTGAAAGACCTCGATTACATTATGGCTGTCACTGATCCGGAACTGGTCCGGGAAGGACTCTTAAAGCTTTCGAACATCAAGGAGGTCATTGCCGCAGGAGATACGAAAGTGTCTCTCACATTTGCGTTTGAATACGAAATCAGTGCGGATTTCCGGCTGGTGACGGAGGAACAGTTCCCAACGACGCTCCATCATTTTACCGGATCAAAAGACCACAATATCAAAATGCGCCAGCTTGCCAAAGAAAAAGGCGAAAGAATCAGTGAATACGGCGTCGAAACCGTTGAAACTGGAGAAATTAAAACCTTCTCAAGCGAACAAGAGTTTTTCGCCCATTTCGGGCTTCCGTTTATTCCGCCCGAACTGCGGGAGACAGGAAGAGAAGTTGAGGACTACCGCGATGACATCGGACTCGTTTCCGCCGAGGATATTCAAGGAGACCTTCATATGCACTCGGCTTGGAGCGACGGTGCTTTTTCGATCAGGGAAATGGCGGAAGCCTGCATGGCAAAAGGGTACCGCTATATGGCGATCACAGACCATTCCCAGTATTTAAAAGTGGCAGGCGGTTTGACGCCTGAGCGCCTGCGCATGCAGGCGAAGGAAATTGATGAACTGAATAAGGAATTGACCGATTTTCATATTTTTAAAGGCGTGGAAATGGACATCCTGCCTGACGGAACGCTAGATTATGACGATGAGCTGCTGGCGGAAATGGACCTTGTCATTGCTTCGATCCATTCAAGCTTTTCACAGCCGCAGCATGTCATCATGAAGCGGCTTGAAACCGCACTGATGAATCAGCACGTTGACATTATCGCTCATCCGACCGGCCGTCTGATCGGAAGAAGGGCGGGTTATGAAGTCGATATTGACCAGCTGATCGAGCTTGCGAAGAAAACGAATACCGCCTTGGAACTGAACGCAAATCCAGCGCGGCTCGATCTCAGGATGGAACACTTGATGAAAGCGAATGCTGCCGGAGTGACACTCGTTATTAATACGGATGCCCACAACACAGCGATGCTTGACGATATGAAAACGGGCGTTACGGCAGCGAGAAAAGGATGGACGCCAAAGGCCAATGTATTAAATACCCGCTCCTTTGAAGAAGTCCAGGCATTTTTGTCGCGCCATCGATCTTAAGGAGGTTTAATGGACGTTGCAGCAAAAAGCGCTATCAGCACTTGAATTTCATAAAGTAAAAGAACAGCTCACAGAGCATGCGGCATCTTCTTTAGGGAAGGAAATGCTTTTGGAACTCAAACCTTCCCGTTCGCTCGAAGAAGTCAAAAAGCTGCAGGAAGAAGTCGATGAAGCAGGAACCGTCCTGCGTTTAAAAGGAAACGCCCCTTTCGGAGGCCTTACCGACATTAGAAAAGCGTTAAGAAGGGCGGAAATCGGCAGCATTTTAAGCCCGGCGGAATTGACCGAAATATCGGGTCTGCTATACGCAGCAAAACAGATGAAGCATTTTCTCGAAGGCCTGTTCGAAGACGGGGTTGAGATTCCTTGTCTTCACCAATATGCAGAAAAGCTCATTCCGCTTTCCGAATTGGAAAGAGACATCAATTCGTGCATCGATGATCATGGAGAAGTGCTAGACCATGCATCTGAGACGTTAAGGGGAATCAGGACGCAACTGCGGACGCTTGAATCAAGAATCAGGGACCGGCTGGAATCAATGTTGCGTTCTTCATCTGCGCAAAAAATGCTGTCGGATACGATCATCACAATTCGCAACGACCGCTTCGTTATCCCTGTCAAACAGGAGTACAGATCAAGCTACGGAGGAATCGTGCACGATCAGTCGTCTTCCGGCGCGACATTGTTTATCGAGCCTCAGGCGATTGTCGATATGAACAATGCGCTTCGCCAGGCGAAAGTAAACGAAAAACAGGAGATTGAACGGATTTTGCGCGTCCTGACAGAAAAGACGGCAGAGCACACAAATGAACTCTTTCACGATGTCAAAGTGCTTCAGACGCTGGACTTTATTTTTGCAAAAGCAAAATACGCCAAAGCGACAAAAGCGGTTAAACCGGCTGTCAATGCTGACGGCTATGTCCGCCTGATTCAAGCCCGCCACCCGCTTTTGCCCCTGGATGAAGTCGTTCCGAATGATATTGAGCTCGGCGGAGAGTATACGACAATTGTCATCACGGGCCCGAACACGGGCGGTAAAACGGTGACGCTTAAAACGCTCGGGCTTTTGACCATTATGGCGCAGTCGGGATTGCACGTACCAGCGGAAGAAGGATCAGAAACCGCCATATTTGATCAAGTATTTGCCGATATCGGCGATGAACAGTCAATCGAACAAAGCTTAAGTACGTTCTCGTCACATATGGTCAACATCGTCGATATTTTGAAAGACATGACGGAAAACAGCCTTGTGCTTTTTGACGAGCTCGGCGCCGGGACAGACCCGCAGGAAGGCGCGGCCCTTGCGATCAGCATCCTTGATGAGGTGTGCCAGACTGGCGCGCGCGTCATTGCCACGACTCATTACCCTGAGCTGAAGGCATACGGCTACAATCGCGAAAATGTCATTAATGCAAGCGTCGAATTTGATATCGATACACTGTCGCCGACCTACAAGCTGTTAATCGGAGTGCCCGGCCGAAGCAATGCGTTCGAAATTTCGAAGCGACTCGGGCTGCCTGATTACCTGATCGGCCGCGCAAAAGCGGAGATGACGGCCGAGCATAATGAAGTTGATACGATGATCGCATCGCTGGAAGACAGCAAAAAGCGCGCCGAGGCGGAGCTGAACGAGACAGAAGCCATCCGCGCCGAGGCTGAAGCCCTTCACCGCGACCTCCAGCAGCAGATCAGCGAATGGCAGGAGAAAAAAGAAAGGCTCTATGAAGAAGCGGAGCAAAAAGCGGCTGAAAAAGTCAAAGAAGCGATGAAAGAAGCAGACGAGATCATCCAGTCGCTCCGCATGATCAAGGAAGACCATAAAGCATTTAAAGACCATGAGCTGATCGAGGCGAAAAAACGCCTTGAAGAAGCGGTGCCTTCGTTTGAAAAAGCGAAAAAGCCGGCTCAGAAAAAAACGGACAAGCGCGAATTAAAACCGGGCGATGAAGTCAAGGTTTTAACCTTTGGTCAAAAAGGGACGCTGCTCGAAAAAACGGGTGCGGCCGAATGGAATGTTCAAATCGGCATTCTGAAAATGAAGGTTAAGGAAAAGGATCTGGAATTCCTGAAATCGGCACCTGAACCCGAAAAACAAAAAACGATCGCCGCCGTCAAAGGAAAAGATTATCACGTCTCGCTCGAACTCGACCTTAGAGGGGAGCGGTATGAAAATGCGCTTCACCGGGTTGAAAAATACTTGGATGATGCGGTGCTTGCGGGCTATCCAAGAGTCTCGATCATCCACGGAAAAGGAACCGGCGCCCTCCGAAAAGGCGTTCAGGACCTCTTGAAATCCCACCGCAATGTGAAAAACTCCCGGTTCGGCGAAGCGGGAGAGGGAGGATCAGGCGTCACCATTGTCGAATTAAAATAAAAAAGGGAGTCTAGAAGGATGAAAGAGTTTTGGGAGAACAACCTTGTGGAAATTGCCGCGTACTACAGCGTTTCCGTTTTGTGTCTTGTGATATTTTTATCTGTGTTTGAACTCGTCACCACCTATAAAAATTGGGAGGAGATTCAAAAAGGAAACATGGCGGTCGCGATGGCAACAGGCGGAAAAATTTTAGGCATCGCCAACGTGCTGCAAAAATCGATCAGCCAGCATAATTCCCTGCTGCAAATGATGGGGTGGGGGCTGTTCGGTTTTATCCTGCTTTTGATCGGCTACTTCATTTTTGAATTTCTGACGCCGCGCTTTAAAATTGACAAGGAGATTGAAAACGACAACCGCGCAGTCGGCTTCATTTCATTCGTCATTTCAGTCGGCCTGTCATTTGTCGTGGCTTCGGGTATCTAAAGGGGATCAACATGGAGAAATTAGCGAAAGTCCTGTTTTTCACAGCTGGGGTATTTGTGGTTATCGGCCTGATTTATATGATCTTTTATGCTTGAAAAAGGTGTCCTTTAAAAGGGCGCCTTTTTAAAAAGAAAAAATATCATTACTTTCTGAATATTGTTTTGATATACTGAAATCAAGAATATATTGTTTAAAAGGGGGGAGCTTATGCCGACTGAAAAACCGTGGCTGCGTCATTATCCCGAACAAATTCCTCACGAGCTGCAATTTGAAGATCAAACACTCCATTCCATCCTGCAACAATCCGCCCAACAGTTTTCTGAAAAAACAGCGATTCATTTTCTCGGAAAAAAATGTTCGTACCGGCAAGTTTATGAGGACGCTTTAAAAATGGCAGATTACCTGCTGTCACTCGGCATTCAAAAAGGAGACAGAGTCTCGATCATGCTGCCGAACTGCCCGCAGGCGGTTATCGCGTATTACGGCGTTCTTTTCTCCGGCGGCATCGTCGTCCAGACAAATCCGCTGTATACGGAAAGGGAGCTTGAACATCTGCTTCATGACAGCGGGGCAACCATCATCATTACGCTTGACATGCTGTACCCGGCAGCATATAAAATGAAAGCGCTGTCAAATATCCGGCACATCATTGCGACAAGCATAAAAGATTACCTGCCTTTCCCTAAAAATCTGCTGTACCCAATCGTGCAAAAAAAAGAGAATCAAATGTCGGTTGAGATCAATGAAAATGAGACGACACACCTCTTCCGAACCATCATGAAACGCCCCGTTCCAAGCGGTCCGCCGGGGATTGAAATCGATCCGGCCCACGACATTGCCGTCCTGCAGTATACCGGAGGCACGACAGGCACGCCAAAAGGCGTCATGCTCAGCCACCGCAACATACTAGCCAATATGGAGATGTGCGATGCCTGGTTTTATCAATTGAATAAAGGGGAGGAGAAGGTGCTGGGGATCGTCCCGTTTTTTCACGTCTACGGAATGACGGCCGTCTTGAATTTCACGATCAGGCAGGGATATGAAATGATTCTGCTGCCGAGATTTGACGCGCGCGCAGCGCTGAAAACGATCGATAAAGAAAAGCCGACGATATTTCCGGGGGCACCGACGATATATATCGCCCTGTTGAACCATCCTGATCTTCACCAATTTGATCTGTCGTCAATTAAGAGCTGTTTGAGCGGATCTGCAGCGCTTCCTGTTGAAGTCAAACAGCAGTTTGAAAAGGTAACGGGCGGAAGGCTTGTCGAAGGTTACGGAATGTCTGAAACCTCGCCCGTCACTCACGCCAATTTTATTTGGGATTTGAATAAAGCGGGCAGTATCGGCTGTCCTTGGCCTGGTACAGACGCGGCTATCTATTCGGAAGAAACCGGCGGTTTTCTCGGACCTTATGAGCATGGAGAAATCGCCGTCAAAGGACCGCAGGTGATGAAGGGCTACTGGAACAATGATGAAGAAACCGCTCAAAGTCTAAGGGACGGCTGGTTTTTTACAGGAGACATCGGCTACATGGATAAAGACGGCTTCTTTTATATTGTCGACCGCAAAAAAGACGTGATCATTGCCGGGGGATACAACATTTACCCGCGTGAAATCGAAGAGGTGCTCTATGAGCACGAAGCCGTTCAGGAGGCGGTTGTTGCCGGCATCCCTGATGAATACAGAGGAGAAACGGTTAAGGCTTTTATAGTGCTGAAAGATCATGTTACAATAACAGAGAAGGAATTGGACGAATATGCCAGATCGCGTCTGGCTCCTTATAAAGTGCCGAAAGTATACGAGTTCAGGGACGAACTGCCGAAAACGGCAGTCGGGAAGATTTTAAGAAGAGCGCTCGTTCAAGAAGAAAAAACCGGCGTCTGAAAAAGCGAAGTCTGCCGTCGATTTTGACGGCATGCTTTTGTGGTGCGATTTGAGTTTAGCTTCTTGACAAAGCGTCCATTTTTATTTACGATAAACTCATGAATGAGTATTCATTCATTAATTTGAAAGGAACGAAGCCAATTGAAACAAAAGAGACCAAAGTATATGCAGATTATCGACGCAGCTGTCATTGTGATTGCAGAAAACGGATACCATCAGGCGCAGGTTTCGAAAATCGCCAAGCAGGCCGGAGTGGCGGACGGCACCATTTATCTTTATTTTAAAAACAAAGAAGATATTCTCATCTCGCTATTCAAAGAGAAAATGGGACAGTTTATCGAGCAGATGAACGAAGAAATGGCAGCGACTAATTCGGCGACAGAAAAGCTCTCGCTGTTCATCAAAAAGCACTTTGAACTGCTCAGCAGCGATCGCCACCTCGCGATTGTCACCCAGCTTGAGCTGAGGCAGTCGAATCTTGAGCTGAGGCTGAAAATCAATGAGATTCTCAAAGGGTACTTGACGATCCTGGAAGACATCATCACCGAAGGAAAAGAAGCGGGAGAATTTAAGAACACGCTTGATGTCCGCCTGGCGAAGCAGATGATTTTCGGTACGGTGGATGAGACGGTTACAACCTGGGTGATGAATGATCAAAAATACGATCTGCCAAAGCTGGCAGACAGCATTCATGAATTGCTGATCCATGGGTTCGGCAGCCAAAAGACGAAGGAGGAGAAATAAAATGGCAGCATTAACATACGCCGTAGACGACTATATCGCAACCATTACGATTCAGCACCCGCCGGCAAATGCGCTATCGACGCAAGTGCTTGAAGACCTTTCCGCATGTCTTGAGGAGCTTTCAGAACGTCAGGATGTCAGAAGCGTCGTGATTCACGGGGAAGGAAGATTTTTCTCGGCAGGCGCTGACATTAAAGAGTTTACATCATTGATGGACGGGTCTGATTATGCAAATTTGGCTGATAAAGGCCAGCAGATTTTCGAAAAAGTAGAATCTTTTCCAAAGCCCGTGATCGCCGCGATTCACGGAGCTGCTCTTGGAGGAGGTCTGGAGCTTGCGATGGCATGCCACATCCGGATTGCCGAGGAGAGCGCTAAGCTCAGCCTTCCCGAACTGAATCTCGGAATCATTCCCGGCTTTGCGGGAACGCAGCGCCTTCCGAAGTATGTGGGCACCGCCAAAGCGCTTGAAATGATCGGGACATCAGAGCCGATATCCGGCAAGGAAGCTTTTGAATACGGCCTTGTCACGATTTTGGCGGCGAATGAAGAAGAAGTGCTGCAAAAGGCACAAGAGCTCGCGCGAAAATTCGCTGAAAAAAGTCCGCAGACGATGGCTTATGTCATTGAACTCCTGAATTCGAGCAAAGTGTATTCGTATGAAGGCGGCCTCAAGCTGGAAGGAAAATACTTCGGCGAAGTGTTCCAATCGGAGGATGCGAAGGAAGGGATTCAGGCATTTCTTGAAAAGCGGAAGCCGCATTTTAAAGGGAAATAACAAACGTGAAAACAAAGGGGATGAATAGAACATGAACATTTATGTCTTAATGAAGCGCACGTTTGATACAGAGGAGAAAATTCAGATTGAACAAGGGGAAATCAGCACGGATGGAGCGGAATTCATCATTAACCCGTACGATGAGTACGCCATTGAAGAAGCGCTTCAGCTGAAGGAGAAGCACGGCGGTGAGATTACGGTTGTCACAGTCGGCGAGGAAGAAGCTGAAAAAGAACTCAGGACGGCTCTGGCGATGGGGTGCGACAAAGCCGTTTTGATCAACATTGAAGACGATCTGGAAGAAGCGGACCAATATACGGCGTCAGCCATCCTATACAACTATTTGAAAGACCGCGAGTATGACATGATACTCGGCGGGAATGTGGCGATCGACGGGGGATCGGGACAGGTGGCGCCTCGTTTGGCCGAGCTGCTCGGCATCCCTTGTATCACGACGATTACAAAGCTGACGGTAAACGGCGGAGATGTTGAAGCGGAACGCGACGCCGAGGGTGACCTTGAAGTGATCCAAACGTCGCTTCCAATCGTAGCGACTGCACAGCAGGGGTTGAACGAACCGCGTTATCCGTCACTTCCGGGAATCATGAAGGCGAAGAAAAAGCCTCTTGAGGAGCTTGAACTTGATGATCTGGACATCGACGAGGAAGACGTGGCCGCCAAAACAAAAACGATCGAACGGTTCCTGCCTCCGAAAAAAGAAGCCGGGAAAATCCTTGAAGGGGAGCCGGAACAGCAGGCGGCAGACCTTGTATCACTGCTGAGAAGCGAAGCAAAGGTCGTTTGAAGCCGAAGGGAGCAAAAACACGGTCATTAAAATACAGGGGGAAATGGACATGAGCAAAAAAGTTATCGTATTGGGAGAGTTCAGGGACGGTTCGTTGAGAAATGTGACATTCGAAGCGATAGCCGCAGGAAAAACGGTTGCCGAAGGGGGAGAGGTGATCGGTGTTCTCTTCGGTGAAAGCGTTTCAAGCAATGCGGCACAACTGATCCATTACGGCGCTGACAGAGTGCTTACAGCCGAAAACCCGCTCTTGAAAAACTATACGTCTGACGGCTATGTTCAAGCCTTTATGCCGATCATTGAGCGCGAAAGTCCGGACGTGATCATTTTCGGCCATACGTCAATGGGCAAAGACTTGTCGCCGAAGCTTGCAGCCCGTATGGGAACAGGGCTGATATCAGATGCCGTCAACGTCGAAGTAGCCGGCGGCAACATCGTGTTTACAAGACCGATCTACTCAGGCAAAGCGTTTGAGCGGATCATTTCCGAAGATGAAACGATTTTTGCAACGATCAGACCGAATAATATTGCCCCGCTCGACAAAGATGAGACGCGAACGGGAGCGGTCGAAAGCATCGAAGCGGATATTCGGGACATCAGAACGGTTATCAAGGACATTGTCAAAAAAACGTCCGAAGGCGTCGATTTGTCTGAAGCGAAAATCATCGTAGCCGGCGGCCGCGGCGTCAAAAGCGAGGAAGGCTTTAAACCGCTGCAGGAGCTTGCCGACGTACTGGGCGGCGCGGTCGGCGCTTCAAGGGGAGCCTGTGACGCAGACTACTGCGACTATTCGCTTCAAATCGGCCAGACCGGCAAAGTCGTAACTCCAGACTTATATATCGCCTGCGGCATTTCAGGAGCGATTCAGCACCTCGCAGGGATGTCAAACAGCAAAATCATCGTTGCCATCAACAAAGATCCGGAAGCCGACATCTTTAAAATTGCCGACTACGGGATCGTCGGCGACTTATTTGAAATCGTTCCGCTGCTCACGGAAGAATTTAAAAAGCTGAGCGTCAGTACTTGATCAAAAGCCGGCCTGAAATGGCCGGCTTTTTACATAGGCACATTTCCGCCTTTTGCAAAATAACATGGAATAAGGACATTTTTAGAAAGGCTAAAATCCCGATGTGTAAAACTGCGCAGATAGGGAAATGTATAATCAAGCATTATGTTAGCGTGAACCAAAGGGAGATGCTATACTAAAAAGCATAATTTCACAATTGGAGGAATGAAAGAATGGCTATCGTAAAAGCAACTGATCAAACATTCTCATCTGAAACAAGTGAAGGCGTAGTTCTTGCCGACTTCTGGGCTCCTTGGTGCGGACCTTGCAAAATGATCGCGCCGGTACTTGAAGAGCTTGATCAAGAAATGGGAGACAAACTGAAAATCGTAAAAATCGATGTTGACGAAAACCAAGAAACTGCCGGCAAATACGGCGTGATGAGCATCCCGACTCTCCTCATACTAAAAGACGGCGAAGTGGTTGAAACATCTGTCGGCTTTAAACCGAAAGAAGCCCTTGAAGAACTGGTCAACAAACATTTGTAAAATAGAAACCTGTGAAAAAGGCGATTCCAAAGGGATCGCTTTTTTCTTACAACGCCCCGTCTTCCTTCTCCAATTGTAGCGAACGTACGGTCGGTCATGGTAAACTGAAATGAAGAAAAAACGCCGAAACAAGGAAGGATTTTTGATGAACAAAAAAATCAAAGAAAAGCTGGCCCTTCTCCCGGATCAGCCTGGCTGCTACTTGATGAAAGACAGGCAGGATACCGTCATCTACGTCGGGAAAGCGAAAATCTTAAAAAACAGGGTCCGCTCCTATTTCAGCGGGTCCCATGATGCCAAAACACAGCGTCTTGTCAGTGAAATTGAAGATTTTGAATACATTGTCACCTCCTCGAACATCGAAGCGCTCATTCTTGAAATGAATTTAATCAAAAAGTACGACCCGAAATATAACGTGATGCTGAAAGATGATAAAAGCTACCCGTTTATTAAAATCACGAACGAGCGGCATCCGAAGCTGATTGTCACGAGGAAGGTCAAAAAAGACAAAGGCCGCTATTTCGGGCCGTATCCCAATGTCCAGGCTGCGAGGGAAACAAAAAAGCTGCTGGACCGCCTCTATCCGCTCAGAAAGTGCGCCAAACTGCCGGACCGCGTCTGTTTGTACTATCATCTCGGACAATGTCTGGCGCCATGCGTATATGATGTGTCTGAGGAGACAAACCGACAGCTCACAGAAGAAATCACCCGCTTTTTAAAGGGCGGATACAATGAAGTCAAGAAAGAACTTGAAGCAAAAATGCTCGAAGCCTCGGAAAACCTGCAGTTCGAACGGGCGAAAGAATTCCGCGATCAAATGGCCCATATCGAGTCAACGATGGAAAAACAGAAAATGATGCTGAATGACATGGTTGACCGCGATGTATTTGCCTATTCGTATGACAAGGGCTGGATGTGCGTCCAGGTCTTCTTTATCAGGCAGGGCAAATTGATTGAAAGAGATGTCAGCATGTTTCCTTTATACAGGGAAGCAGACGAGGAGTTTTTGACGTTCATCGGGCAATTTTACTCAAAAAACAACCATTTTCTCCCAAGGGAAATTTTGGTTCCGGACAGCGTCGATAAGGACATGATTGAGGAGCTTTTGGACGTGAACGTGCGCCAGCCGAAAAGGGGAGCGAAGAAAGACCTGCTGCTCCTTGCCCATAAAAATGCAAAGCTCGCTTTGAAAGAGAAGTTTTCGCTCATTGAACGGGACGAAGAGCGGACGATCGGCGCGATTGAAAAGCTCGGCAAAGCACTGGGCATCTACACGCCGTACCGAATTGAAGCGTTTGATAATTCAAATATTCAAGGAACGGACCCCGTTTCGGCGATGGTCGTCTTTCTCGACGGAAAACCGCATAAAAAAGAGTACCGCAAATATAAGATTAAGACGGTTGAAGGCCCTGACGACTACGGGTCAATGCGCGAAGTCATCAGAAGAAGATATACAAGGGTGCTGAAAGAGAATCTGCCGCTGCCTGATTTAGTATTGATCGACGGCGGAAAAGGCCAGGTGTCTGCCGCCCTTGACGTTTTGGAAAATGAATTGGGGCTCGATGTCCCTGTTGCCGGTCTGGTGAAAGATGATAAACACAGAACTTCCAACCTTTTGATCGGCGACCCCCTTGAGATCGTCCAGCTTGAGCGGAACAGCCAGGAATTTTACCTGCTTCAGCGCATTCAGGATGAAGTTCACAGGTTTGCGATCAGCTTCCACAGGCAGCTCAGAGGAAAAAGCGCATTTCAATCGGTGCTCGACGGCATACCGGGCGTCGGCGAACAGCGGAAAAAACTGCTGTTAAAACATTTCGGTTCCGTTAAGAAAATGAAGGAAGCGAGCGCCGAAGATATCCGCAAGCTCGGCATCCCCCTGAAGACGGCGCAGCTGATTGAAGAGGCTTTGAAAAAATAATGTTGAACTTTTAAAAAGAATCTGATAGAATTTGTACTAATTTCATAATAAGATCGTGTGATATGGTGAAGATAGAGGTGCGAACTTCAAGAGTAGGCTTGATGAGGAAGATGGATTCCGATGAAAAAAGCTGAAAGGGGAGCGTCGCCGAAGCGGGGAAAAAATCCATTCGTTTTTCCTGCTGGCTTTACATTGAATAAATGTAAGGCTGTCAAGAAATCATTTCTTGGAGGGCTATCTCGTTGTTAAAATCATCGGCATTTTTGTTGGTTAAAGCAATGAGGGAATTTCTCTCATTGCTTTTTTTGTACGAAAAAACGTACAGCCCGCCGGTCAAGTTTTCCTCTTCATACATAAACAAGCACGAACGAAAACAAAAAGGGTGGTATTTGATGGGTCTCATCGTCCAAAAATTTGGCGGAACTTCAGTAGGATCAGTGGAAAAAATATTGAATGTCGCAAACCGCGTCATCGAAGAAAAACAGCGCGGTCATGATGTTGTCGTCGTCGTTTCAGCGATGGGCAAATCGACGGATTCCCTTGTCGCGCTTGCTAAGGAAATTACCGAACAGCCGGGCAGCAGGGAAATGGATATGCTGCTGACAACAGGAGAACAGGTAACAATTTCGCTGTTGACAATGGCTTTGCAGAACAAGGGGTATGATGCGGTTTCCTATACAGGCTGGCAGGCCGGCATCGAAACCGAAAATATTCACGGCAACGCAAGAATTACGAACATTGATACAGGCAAGCTGAAAGAGCGTCTGAATGAAGGGAAAATCGCCGTTGTCGCCGGATTCCAGGGGACGACAGCGGAAGGTGAAATCACAACGCTCGGCAGAGGCGGATCAGATACGACAGCCGTTGCCCTCGCAGCTGCCCTGAAAGCCGATAAATGCGACATTTACACCGATGTACCGGGGGTTTTCACAACCGATCCCCGCTATGTGAAAACAGCGCGGAAGCTGGCCGGAATCTCCTACGATGAAATGCTTGAGCTTGCCAATCTTGGAGCAGGCGTCCTGCATCCGAGAGCTGTTGAATTTGCGAAAAACTATCAGGTGCCTTTGGAAGTCCGTTCAAGCACCGAAAAAGAAGCCGGCACATTAATCGAGGAGGAATCATCAATGGAACAGAATTTAATCGTAAGAGGCATTGCATTTGAAGATCAGATCACACGCGTGACCGTATGCGGCCTGGCGAGCGGCTTGACGACGCTGTCAACGATTTTTACAACGCTCGCTAAACAGAACATCAACGTTGACATCATCATTCAATCAGTGACAAGCACAAGCCAAACGTCGATTTCTTTCTCCGTGAAAACGGAAGACTTAAAACGGACGGTCGAAGTTCTCGAAGAATACAAAGACGCGCTCGACTATGAACAGATTGAAACGGAAAACAGGCTGGCCAAAGTCTCGATCGTCGGTTCAGGCATGATCTCCAACCCGGGAGTAGCAGCAGAAATGTTCGCTGTGCTGGCGGAAAAAAACATCCAGGTCAAAATGGTCAGCACATCCGAAATCAAAGTTTCGACTGTCGTCAACGAAGGCGATATGGTGAAAGCCGTTGAAGCGCTGCATGATGCTTTTGAACTGTCAAAGCAGACAGCAGTCATTTAAAAAGAAAAAGGCGGGACTTTTGCAGTCTCCGCCTTTTTTGCATGGTTATGCCGGGTCTTTCAAATCCCATTTTACAGTTAAAACAACTTTTCCGGCTCTTTTTTTCACTTGTTCATACGATTCGGCAATTTGTTCGTTCATCAGCTGGATTTGCTCGGCGATAAATCCGGCTTCTAGCTGAAAGCAGGGTTCCTTTTGATATTTGAGGCGGTTTGAGACCAGCGGGCCTTCGAGCTCAAACTCAAGCTCCTGTTTTTTTGAATGGGCGATCGTAAGCGTTCCCCAGCCTGCATCCAGAAAGAAAGCGGGAAGATCCTCCCTGGATTCAAGCGGGAACTTGCGGGCGAGCTTTTTTCCCGCCCAGTACATCATATCTGCGTAGTCTTGTCCCAGCATATCGGGAAGCAGCACTTCCCTGATCAACTCATAGCCATATGCGGAGACTTCCAGCTCTTTTAATTGCGCTAAGTTTGCTTCATATTTGTTCATATCCAATGTCTCCCCTCTTTTCTCCGTTTATTATAGCTTAAATGGGGTGAAAGATTACAGCGGGGACATGCAATTAGGAAGAAAAAAATCTGATATATTTATATTTTGATAAAATAAAATTTTCTAAAATATGATTAAATTTTAGAAAATTTCAATTTATGTACGCGTTTTCTTGACGCCTATTTCTCATAGGAGTAAAATGAAATTGTCATAAAAACTTAACAAAGTGCGATATTTGAAACAGGACGGGGGATAGGAGACCTTTCATTTTTACTGCACTTTTCAACTAGGGGGTAAAGCAATGGCCGGGAACAGAGAGTTTGTTTATCGAAGACTGCATTCTTTACTTGGCGTCATACCGGTAGGCATATTTTTAATCCAGCATTTGGTTGTCAACCATTTTGCGGCAAGCGGAGAGGAGGCGTTTAATAACGCCGCTCACTTTATGGAAAACCTGCCGTTCAGGTACGTCTTGGAAATCTTCGTGATTTTCCTTCCGCTGATTTATCATGCTGTTTATGGAGTATACATAGCTTTTACAGCGAAAAACAATGCGAACAGATTCGGCTTTTTTAGAAACTGGATGTTCGTTCTGCAGCGGATTACAGGAATCGTTACCTTGATTTTTGTCAGCTGGCACGTGTGGCAAACACGGATTGCCGCCCAAATGGGGGCAGAAGTAAACTTTGACATGATGGCTGATATTTTGAGCTCCCCGATCATGCTCGGCTTTTACATTGTAGGTGTCCTCTCAACAATCTTCCACTTTTCAAACGGTTTATGGTCGTTTGCTGTCACTTGGGGAATCACCGTTTCTCCTCGCTCACAGCGAATCGCCACGTTTGTGACAATGGGAGTCTTTGTTGTGTTGTCCTATGTAGGGCTGAGAGCGATTTTGGCATTTGTGTAAAAGAACTAGATTACTAGAGGGAGTGGGGCAGGCATGAGCAATTCAAGCATCATCGTTGTCGGCGGAGGACTTGCGGGTCTGATGGCGACCATTAAAGCTGCGGAAGCAGGAACAAATGTAAAACTATTTTCGATCGTTCCCGTTAAGCGCTCACATTCCGTATGTGCGCAGGGCGGAATCAACGGAGCGGTCAATACAAAAGGTGAAGGCGACTCCCCTTGGGAGCATTTTGACGATACCGTTTACGGAGGCGACTTTCTGGCCAACCAGCCGCCGGTCAAAGCGATGTGTGATGCGGCGCCGTCGATTATTCATTTGCTTGACCGCATGGGCGTCATGTTTAACAGAACACCTGAAGGGCTGCTTGACTTCCGGCGCTTCGGGGGAACTCAGCATCACAGAACGGCATATGCGGGGGCGACGACCGGACAGCAGCTCTTGTACGCGCTGGATGAGCAGGTTCGCCGCTTTGAAGTAGAAGGGCTTGTTTCGAAATATGAAGGCTGGGAGTTTCTCGGAGCCGTTCTTGATGATGACAATGCGTGCCGGGGCATCGTCGCCCAAAATCTGACGACGATGGAAATCGAGTCGTTCCGTTCAGACGCAGTCATCATGGCGACCGGGGGACCGGGCATCATCTTTGGAAAATCGACGAACTCGATGATCAATACCGGATCAGCCGCTTCGATCGTTTACCAGCAGGGCGCTTACTATGCGAACGGAGAATTCATCCAGATCCACCCGACCGCCATTCCGGGAGACGACAAGCTCCGTCTGATGAGCGAATCGGCGCGCGGTGAAGGCGGACGAGTCTGGACGTATAAAGACGGCAAGCCTTGGTATTTCCTCGAAGAGAAATATCCGGCATACGGAAACCTTGTGCCGCGGGATATTGCGACGCGTGAAATATTTGATGTATGCGTCAGACAAAAGCTCGGCATCAACGGCGAAAACATGGTATATCTCGATCTTTCCCACAAAGATCCGAAGGAATTGGACATCAAGTTGGGCGGAATCATTGAAATCTATGAAAAATTCATGGGTGACGATCCGCGCAAGCTGCCGATGAAGATTTTCCCTGCAGTCCACTACTCAATGGGCGGACTCTGGGTCGACTACAATCAGATGACCAACATTCCAGGACTGTTTGCCGCAGGGGAATGCGATTATTCAATGCACGGCGGAAACCGCCTGGGCGCGAACTCGCTCTTGTCAGCCATTTACGGCGGCATGGTGGCAGGTCCGAAAGCCGTTGAATATATTCAAGGTCTTGAAACATCCGCAGAAGATCTGTCTTCTTCCGTTTTCGACAGCTGCGTCAAAAAGGAAGAAGAAAAGTGGGCTGACATTATGAAAATGGACGGCAATGAAAATGCATATGTCCTTCATAAAGAGCTCGGCGAATGGATGACAGATAACGTGACGGTTGTGCGCCACAATGACAAGCTGCTGAAAACGGATGAAAAAATCCAAGAGCTTGCCGAGCGCTACCAAAACATCAATATCAACGATACGGCAAAATGGAGCAACCAGGGCGCCGTATTCACACGCCAGCTGCACAACATGCTGCAATTGGCACGGGTGATCACGCTCGGTGCATACAACCGGAATGAGAGCCGCGGCGCCCATTATAAACCGGATTTCCCTGAACGTAATGACGAGGAATGGCTGAAAACAACAATGGCGAAACATGCAGGCGATTTTGAAGCCCCGAAATTCCATTATGAGGATGTCGATGTTTCATTAATCGCACCGCGTAAACGGGATTACTCGAAGAAAAAGGTGGCGAAATCATGAGTGAAAATAAGACAATCAAGTTTATCATCACTCGTCAGGATACATCGGATTCTAGTCCTTACCAGGAAGAGTTTGAAATTCCATACCGTCCGAATATGAACGTCATTTCCGCTTTGATGGAAATCAGAAGGAACCCGGTAAATACGAAAGGGGAAAAAACGTCGCCGATTGCTTGGGATATGAACTGTCTCGAGGAAGTGTGCGGCGCTTGCTCGATGGTGATCAACGGCAAGCCGAGACAGTCCTGTACAGCCCTGATCGACCAGCTTGAGCAGCCGATCCGCCTTGAACCGATGAAAACATTCCCGGTTGTCCGCGACCTTCAAGTGGACCGGAGCCGCATGTTTGATTCATTGAAGAAAGTCAAAGCATGGGTACCGATCGACGGCACATATGACCTCGGACCGGGACCGAGAATGCCGGAAAGAAGACGCCAGTGGGCGTATGAGCTGTCAAAATGCATGACTTGCGGCGTATGTCTTGAAGCTTGTCCAAACGTGAACGATAAAACAAACTTTATGGGACCTGCACCGCTCTCGCAAGTCCGCTTATTCAACACCCATCCGACAGGCGCGATGAACAAATCGGAACGGCTTGAAGCGATTATGGGGGACGGCGGACTGGCCGAATGCGGAAATTCGCAAAACTGCGTGCAGTCATGTCCGAAAGGCATCCCGCTCACAACCTCAATCGCTGCATTAAACAGGGATACGACCGTTCAGGCGTTTAAAAACTTCTTCGGAAGCGACAACACGGAATAACACGAAAAAACGCACCTCTTCAAGCCGAAGAGGTGTTTTTATGACCAAAGGGGATGAAAAACAATGAAGCTGCCGGGATATATTGAAGAACCGTTTGACACATGGTGTCAGTCATTTTCTTTTTTTGATGAAGTATCCGTCCGTTTTTCAGAAACGGACATGTTCGGTCATATGAACAATGTCACACCGTTTGTCTATTTCGAGGAATCGAGGATTTCCTATTTCAAGCACCTGGGCGTCATGGACCGCCTTTCAGACGGGAAGAGCGCGGCCATTCCCGTCGTGGCGAGCCAGCAATGCGATTATTTTCAGCAGGTCATGCTTCATGAACATTTGAAAATCGGCGTCAAAACAGCATCTGTCGGCAACGCTTCCCTCACCCTCCACTATGCGGCGAAAAATGGGGAAGGCGGCCTTTGCTTTACAGGGGTGGCGGTTATGGTGCAAATTGCGAAAGATACGGGTAAACCGGTGAAATGGACAGATGAACAAAAAGCAAAACTGCTTGGCAATCACTCATTTCCTGAGAAATAATTGACAGGGAGAGGAAAATGAAAAAAGCGATGATCATCGGCGCGAGTTCCGGAATTGGCAAGGCGCTTGCCAAGCAGCTGTCAGCCGCAGGAGTTGAGGTCGGTCTTGCTGCAAGAAGGTATGAACTGCTAGCCGAATTGCGCGACGACCTCCCTGGACCTTCATACATTAAAAAGATCGATACAGCCGACAGCGAACGCTCGCCTATACTGTTGAAAGAACTGCTTGATGAGATGAATTGGGCAGATGCAGTCTTCATCTGTTCAGGTGTTGGATATTTGGAAAGCGAAATGGATTGGAGCAAAGAAAAGGAAACGATCGATGTCAATATGACAGGATTTGTGTCCTGCTCGAACGTGTTGATGGAGCATTTTATCAAAAATGGGAAAGGGCATTTAGTCGGCATTTCATCCATTGCCGCGCTGAGAGGAAACGGAGGGGCCGTCACCTACGCCGCTTCAAAAGCATTCGTTTCTAATTACTTAAAAGGGCTCCGTCAAAAAGTGAAAAAACTTGGCTATGATGGAATCGTGGTCACCGAAATTCAGCCGGGCTTTGTGGACACGGCTCTTGCAAAAGGTGATCACCTGTTTTGGACGGCTTCGCCCGAAAAAGCGGCTGCACAAATCATCAGTGCTGTGCAGAAAAAGAAAACGCACGCATATATTACGAAAAGATGGCGGCTGATCGCCTGGATTTTAAAATGTCTTCCTTAGAAGTTCAGCCCTGAAACGATGCCTGTGTCATGATCTGAAAAATAGGTGTTTGAGGGAACCCTTTTCTCCGTCAGAAACGTCACCGACCTTGCGTATGTTTCATATGATATCACGACTATATCGAAACCCATTCGTTTCAGATCAGCTCTCACCTTAGCAAGGAGGGTTACAATACTTGAAGGAGAAAGAGTTTCAATCAAAGCCGCTGCTAACAAAAAGAGAAAGAGAAGTGTTCGAATTGCTCGTTCAAGACAAGACAACAAAGGAAATCGCAAGCGAGCTCTTTATAAGTGAAAAGACTGTACGTAATCACATTTCCAATGCGATGCAAAAATTGGGAGTGAAAGGCCGTTCGCAAGCTGTTGTTGAACTTCTTCGAATGGGTGAGCTAGAGCTCTAAATTGAGCCGGTGTTCCTTCTTGTAACAAGAAGGGAACCGGTTATTTGTTTTGAGGTGCAATTTGTATATTCATGTTGAAGTCTTGCAATTTGTGTAGAAAAGAAGGAAAATAGACTCAAGTGTTTTGAAAACAAAACAACGAGTCGAGCGAGGTAGAGAAAATGAATTCGAATGCTTCTTTGAATCACATAGCGGATATTGAAAAATCACTCCGCCATATTGCGGGCATCATCAAACAAAAAGGAAGAGAAATTCTCACCCAATATACGATTACCCCTCCCCAGTTTGTCGGTCTTCAATGGCTGTATGAATACGGGGATATGACGATCGGCGAGTTATCACAAAAGATGTACCTGGCGTGCAGCACCACGACGGATTTAATTGACCGAATGGAGAAAAACAACCTCGTTGAACGGGTGAAAGATCCGTCCGACAGGCGCGTAGTCCGCATTCATCTTCTCTCGGAAGGAGAGCGGATCATCCAGGAGGTCATTCAAAAAAGGCAGGACTATTTGGAAGACATGTTAGAGGCGTTTTCCGAGGAAGAAACAGCCGCATTTGAAAAATTATTAATTAAACTTCAGCAGGAAATGAACAGAAAATGAGGCGATTTTGTTGGATCAACCGATAGGAGTCATCGATTCGGGAGTCGGCGGTTTAACCGTTGCAAAAGAAATCATGAGGCAGCTGCCGAAAGAAAAAATTATATATCTTGGAGATACGAAAAGGTGTCCGTACGGACCCCGGGACAGAAAAGAAGTCCTGTCATATACATGGGAAATGACAAATTATTTGTTATCCCGCCACCATATTAAAATGCTCGTGATCGCCTGCAATACAGCGACGGCCATCGCACTTGAAGAAATCAGCAGAGAAGTAGCGATCCCGGTCATCGGCGTTGTGCAGCCCGGAGCCAGAACCGCGATTAAAGTGACGGAGAACCAGCGGATCGGCGTGATCGGAACAGAAAACACGATCAAAAGCGGCGCATATGAAGAAGCGCTTCTTTCGCTGAACGGAGATTTAACGGTAGAAAATCTGGCTTGCCCGATGTTTGTCCCGTTTGTGGAAAGCGGTAAATTTTTGGATGAGACGGCTGATGAAATCGTCAGGTCGTCACTGCACCCGCTCAGGGATTCATCAATCGATACACTGATTCTCGGATGCACGCATTATCCGATTTTAAAAGAGCCGATTCAGCGCTATATGGGAGAGCGCGTCAACATCATTTCCTCCGGAGATGAAACGGCCAGGGAAGTCAGCACGATCTTGTCATACAACGGTTTATTAAGCAAAACGGGTGAACCGCCGGAACACTTGTTTTTAACAACCGGGGAGCGCGCCCGCTTCACAAAAATTGCAAATGATTGGTTTGGATACGAAGTGAAAAATGTGGAAAGCATTTCTCTTCAGGAAACCGCTATAAAATAAAGCTGCCGCACAAGCAAACGGCAGCTTTTTTCATGAGCCTTTTCTTTAAAAGAAAAGGTTTTTTGTATTCAGAGGGATTTTTTTAAAAAGCGGTCTAATTCAAAAACGGGCTCGTATACATAATAGTACAAACTGCCTTAGGAGGGAAAAGTATGCTGAAAAAAGGAATGAAAGGAATCGCGGTTTCGGTTACGGCCTCCGCGCTGCTTCTTTCCGGGTGCGGAATATTTCAGTCAGATCAAGCCTCAGAGGAGATAGATCCGCCGCAGGACATCACATATGTAAAAGAGGAGAAGGAGCAAGACAAAACAGACAAAACCAAAGATAAAACAGAAGACAAAGGCAGCAAAACGACAAGCGACGATAAAGCGGCTCAAACGAGCGATACGGTCATGAGAGAGCTTTATCTCATTGATAAGAACGGCTATGTGACAGCGCAGACGCTGCCGCTGCCAAAGCAGGAAGGTACGGCTAAACAAGCGCTTGAATACCTCGTTGAAGGCGGCCCTGTTTCAAATATCATGCCAAACGGATTCAGAGCTGTGCTGCCGGCGGATACAGCGGTCAATGTTGATATTAAAGAAGACGGAACAGCGATCGCTGACTTTTCAAATGAATTTAAAAACTATAAAGCAGAAGACGAGCAAAAAATCGTACAGGCGATTACATGGACGTTAACACAGTTTAACTCGATTGATAAAGTGAAGATCCGTATGAACGGCCATGATTTGAAAGAAATGCCTGTTAACGGCACGCCGATTTCAGAAGATCTCAGCCGCGAGGACGGCATCAACCTCGATACGGCGGGTGTGACCGATATAACAGCGACACAGCCGGTCACCGTCTATTATTTGGCTGAATCGGACAAAGGCACATACTATGTTCCTGTAACGAAACGGACGTCTGCAAAAGAAAAAGACCAGGTGACGGCGGCGATTAAAGAGCTGACGGAAGGACCGGGCAATAAAAGCGGCCTGCTTTCCGATTTCCAGGGCGATGTCAAGCTTGAAAACGAGCCGAAGATTGAAGACGGCCATGTGACTCTCGATTTTAACGAAGCGATCTACGGGAGTGCCGACGGCGAGAAGAAAGTGATATCGGATGAAGTGTTAAATAGTATTGTGCTGACATTAACCGAACTGCCTGATGTGAAAAGTGTGTCGGTTACTGTGAACGGAAAATCCGAGCTCGTCAATGAAAAAGGAGAAAAGCTTTCCAAGCCGGTTTCAAGACCGAGCAAGGTGAACACAGGTAGTTTTTAAGCAGAGATTTTTGATATACTATAAAAAAAGAGGTAAGCGATTAAAGCTGCCTCTTTCTTTATTCAGCTTTTTGGAAGAGCAGAATGATTGTGAAAGGTTTATGTACATACAATCGGAGGTAAAAAATGAGATACGATGGAAGAGAAAACAATGAACTGCGCCCTGTCACAATGGACCTCGACTTCATTACGCATCCCGAGGGATCGGTCCTGATCACAGTCGGCGGGACAAAGGTGATATGCAACGCGTCTGTGGAAGACCGCGTACCGCCTTTTTTGAGAGGAGAAGGGAAGGGCTGGATCACCGCGGAATACAGCATGCTGCCGCGGGCCACGAACCAAAGGACGATCAGGGAATCGTCAAAAGGGAAAATCTCCGGGCGGACGATGGAAATTCAACGGCTGATCGGACGAGCTTTGCGGGCGGTCGTTGATTTGGAAAAGCTCGGTGAGCGGACGATCTGGATCGACTGCGACGTCATTCAGGCTGACGGAGGCACAAGAACCGCGTCGATCACCGGAGCATTTACAGCCATGGCGCTTGCCGTCGGAAGACTTGTCGAAAAAGGCACGCTGAAGGCGATGCCGATCACTGACTTTTTGGCTGCCACTTCAGTGGGAATCGATAAGGAAAAAGGATTAATCCTTGATTTGAACTACCAGGAAGATTCTGCGGCAGAGGTGGATATGAACGTCGTCATGACAGGCGAAGGCCGCTTTGTCGAACTTCAGGGAACAGGAGAGGAAGCGACATTCTCAAGAAGTGAATTGGACGGGCTTTTAGAACTGGCTGAAAAAGGGATCGCCGAACTCATCGAAAAGCAGAAAGAAGTGCTCGGCGACGTTGCATCAGCCATTCAACAATAACATGAGAAAGGCTTGATACACGATGAAAGAAGTCATCATTGCCACGAAAAACGAAGGAAAAGTCAGGGAATTCAAAGCGATGCTCGAACCAAGAGGCTACGATGTCAAATCTCTACTGGACATCGGCTATACGCCCGAAATCGAAGAAACCGGGCAGACGTTTGAAGAAAACGCGGTGATTAAAGCGGAAACGATTTCGAAAGAAACCGGCAAAATCGTAATTGCCGATGACTCAGGCCTGTCTGTCGACTACCTCGGCGGCAGTCCCGGCGTATACTCGGCCCGCTATGCAGGAGAAGAGAAAAACGATCTCGCCAACCTGAAAAAGCTATTGAAAGAGCTTGAAGGGGTGGAAAAAGAAGACCGCTCCGCGAGGTTCAGATGCGCGCTCGCATTATGCATTCCAGGACAGGAAACGAAAACGGTCGAAGGTTCTGTGGAAGGATACATTACCGAAGAACCGCGCGGCACAAACGGCTTCGGCTACGACCCGGTTTTTCTCGTCAAAGACAAAGATCAAACGATGGCCGAGCTCTCAAGCGGCGAAAAGAACAAAATCAGCCACAGAGCGGAAGCACTGAAAAAACTGTCCGCTCTATTGGACCAAGCGTAAAGGAGGAGGGCCGATCATGAAGGTTCTGATTGTCAGTGACAGCCACGGCCTTGAAGACGAACTGGAAATGATCGCTGAGCGGCACGGGAAGGAAACCGATCTCATGATCCATTGCGGGGATTCCGAATTGGATCCTTCCCATCCCGCGCTTTCCTCTTACTTAACGGTAAAAGGAAACTGCGATTTTTACGGGGAGTTTAAAGACGAAGTTGTCGTTCCCGTCGGATCAAAAAAGCTTTTTTTCACACACGGGCATTTATACGGCATTAAACAGTCGCTTTTAAATGTATACTACCGCGCTGAAGAACTCGGCGCCGATATCATCTGTTTCGGCCATTCCCACATCGCGGGAAGCGAACTGATGGACGGAAAACTGCTGATCAACCCCGGCAGCATCCGCCTTCCGCGGGTGCGGAAAGAAAAAACTTATGCTATACTGAACATTGACAAAGACAATGCAACGGTCCGCTTTTACGACTTGGACGGCCGGGAAGTCGAAAGCCTGACGAACCATGTCCAACTGCCAGCACATTCATGAGGAAGAATTTTTTTCTTCCTCGTGAAGAAAAAAATTCTAAAAAGTTGTTGACTTTATGTCCCGATCCGCATATAATAAATCTTGTCGCTGATAGTTAAAGCGAAACAAAACAACATCATGTCCCAGTAGCTCAGCAGGATAGAGCAACGGCCTTCTAAGCCGTCGGTCGGGAGTTCGAATCTCTCCTGGGACGTCACGTAATGGGGCGATAAAGCCCGTCATCATACGCTTTCTACTCGTTAAATGTAACGGTCAATGTATCGGTCAATTTAAAAACCGACGCAATTTTGAACCGTTCAATTAAACGAAGTAGGAGGCGTTTTTTGTTGACGAAAAAGAAACCGATTTTCACAATCGACGAAGATTTTTCCGATTTGACTGCGGCGCAGAAGCCTTTGGTAATTACGCCGAAAAAGCGAGTGGGGGATCGAATTACCATCGAGAAGGCTCTCGTAACTGTTACGCGACAAATGACCATCAGCAAGAATCGGCCGCGTACAATTAGCGATTACATTCATCATGTGACGCATTTTAGGGAGTCGGAAAGCCTAACGTATATAGACGAGATAAGTACGGATGATCTGTATAATTGGCTCGAAAAAATGGACGTTAGTAAGCAAACGCAGCTAACACGGTTGAAATGTTTAAAAGCGTTTCTTTCCAGATGTTTTGACAACGGGTGGATTGATACGAAGTTCTGGAAGACGGTAAATGTTAAGGTCGATAAGTACGTAAAGGAAGGCGCCACAGAGCGGGAACTTTCGATTCTTATGTCCGTGTTGGACCT
Source organism: Bacillus sp. J41TS8 (assembly GCF_018333035.1). Classification (NCBI taxonomy): domain Bacteria; kingdom Bacillati; phylum Bacillota; class Bacilli; order Caryophanales; family Bacillaceae; genus Bacillus; species Bacillus sp. J41TS8. The sequence continues at coordinate 389,675 of NZ_BORF01000001.1, read as the reverse complement.
GAGTAACTTCGTTCATCTTAGAGATGCAACCGCCGCGCAGCTCATGTTTAAAACGGGAATCAGGATAAACACACTTGCCAATCTGGAGGAAACGCATATAGATTTCGAATCAGATACTCTTAATTTGAGTGGCGACATCATAAAAAACAGGCAGCCGATCATTCTTCCGTTTGATGAAATGCTGCATCGAATGTTGTCCGTTCTCATCAAATACAGTCGTGCGATAAAACGAGAATATGGACAGAAAAATGATTTTGTATTTATAACAAGAAACGGAAAAAAGGTATCTGCAACACAATCCAACAACAATATACAAAAGCGATTAAACAAGTATGCGAAGGAATATGGGTTAAAAAATATCAGTCCGCATGCTCTTCGAAGAGGATTTGCGAAATCACTCTTAGATAAAGGTGCAAGAATTACGGACATCTCCTTAGCGCTCGGGCATAGTAACCTCGCAGTGACATCCCAGTACCTTCACATAGATAAAAATGAAGTAGCGGATAATCTACGTAAGTTTTTATAGAAATGAACCTCGTCTTTTTAGGCGAGGGTATTTTTTTACTAAAAACATTTTCACTACTTTCTAAACCATAACTTCGTTTGACCGCTTTGTAACATCGAAGGGGCTGCGGACAGTATTATAGAAGAAAAACGGAATAATTACGATTTTTGCGTTTCGAAATGTTACGCGTATAAAATTCGACAGCCTCGCGCTTCATGACAGGAGGTCCTCCAAAACCTCGACCCTTACCCTTAATGCTTAACTGAGTTAACAATATGCAAAACTTTGTTGCAATAAAGCGATTGTGAAACGTCATAAACCCGCGCCGATACTACGGTGTATAAAAACGTGTATAACGGAGAATAACAATCGATTCACAAACGCTGTTATATCAACGTTTATACAATCGTTTAACTTCCGATAGGAGAAATTATGTAAACTAAAAATGAATACGAAATACATCGATATGCATAAACAATGGCGTCACCGACCGGAAAAACGGAAGGGGGCGGGGGAGGTCCGAGCGGAAAAAGCCGTGCCGGACGCCAGCAGTTTTCTCGCAAAATTTTAAATCCGGAGGGTGATGACGGTTTAGGACGTCAAAATCAACGTTTGAATATGAATATAGCGACCCCTTCGATTCTGCATTTGAAAAGCCCGTTCTATCAGCGTTTTTGGGCATTTAAATCGTCATGGAGAACGGTTGTGGTTCTGTTTTCGCCGCATTAAAAAAAAGACGCCGGTTAGGCATCTTAATAATAGAGTTCACTTAAATTATGTCTAATCTTTTAGATATAAAGGATACAAAATCGCCATTTTCTATATCTCCCGGCCAATCAGTATCTAATTCTATCAAAAATTGCCCCACTTTCACTGTTTCGAGTTGTCTGTCTACTAATTGTCCAGTGAATCTATATTCAAAATGTCCATCTAACTTCTCGATCATATAGACTTTTTTATCCGCCTTAACAAGTTCGGTAACTTCAAAGCAGTTAATCGGCTCTTCTAAATTGCTATCTACCTTATAATTTAATGGGTGGGCGAAACAAATTATTTCAGACTCACCATCAGTTACTACTACTTCCGCCTCTAAAGCTTCTTTCGATAGCCAATCAATTTTTTTAATTTTCATTGCTTTCACCCTTACTTTTTCTTTGTTTTGAGACCTAAACTAGGCGCTTTTTTTGCTAGTTCTTTAACAGTTTTGACATGAAATGTAGTAATATGTCCTGTATTTCTATTAAGTCCCACAAAGCCGTACTTTGCGCTCCCTTTTCCGCCAATTAGTTTTACATAGCCATTTAACTCAGGAACATATTTCCCGTTTTTAATAACGTAGTTAGCATCTTCGAGATAATTTTTTAAGTTATATTGTTTTTTACCCATAGCATCCTTGACTTCTTGGGCGTGTTTTTCGAAGTGCCGTATATCTTCGTCACCCTTAAATTTAATTAGCTTAGAATTTTTAGTACCTTGCTCGACTTTTGAAACTGCTTCATCTGTTTTCGTAGCTTTCTCAACTTTCGAAGCTTCGCCGACTTTCAAAGGATTCTCTGTTAAAGCCTTCCTGATTTCACTGGCTCTTCCGAATTTACCTATTCTACCTGAACCCCAAGGCATTTCAAATTTTTTAACTTGAACATCTTGTTTTTTTATTTGATATTCTTTTGGTATAAGTTTTTTTAATTCGTCCGGGTTGTTTATTGATATTTTGCTTATTCCGTACTTTTCTATTAATTTCTTTAATCGGTTAGGTGTAGCGAGTGTATCGACATCGGTTTCTTTCAGATTCCCTAATTTCTTTAGCATCTTTTTCATCGGTGATGGTTGAGCTTCATTGAAATTATTCTCCAGCTTTCTGTTCATCACCTGGTTGTTTGGGAACATTAATTCTTCGTCAGATTTCAAAATCGCGCCTTTTTGATAGCCAGTGATTTCAATTTTCGGCCCGGTATACATCTTTTCGAGCCGCGCGATGTATTTTTGCATCGTCTCAAGATCGTTTTCAGCCGTTTTGAGGGCGTTGGTTTGCTCGCGGTCAAACGCATGCAGTTTTTCAAGTGTCGTGCTGATTTCCTTTAATGCTTTCTGATGCTGTTCATGAAAACCGCTGTCATTCAAATCCGGTAAATCAACGATATGGCTGACTTTTGCGATCGTGGCGTTGGTCTTAGAAACTAAATGTTTTGTTGTGCGATCAGCAGCATTTAAGCCATTCTCTAGTTCGTGTTCAAGAAAGGACTGTGAAATAAATCCGTTATGGTTTGGTTCCAGGGAATTCAGCGCGCTTTTCATTTTCTTCAGCGTGGAACTGTATTCCTCTATGAAAGTATCATAAAACTGAAGAAAAGGGGAGTGACATTCCTCGTAAAAGGCACGGATCGCGTCGCCGCCTTTTCCCTTTAAAGCATCATCAAGTGATGTGATCCCCTCAACGGCTTTTTTGACTTTGGCGAGTTCGTCTGATTGATGTTTTAATTGTTCGAGCGTTTGATCAATTGCATTGTGTAACGCCTGAACATCCAGAGTTTTCATAACATTCTCCTCATACTACTAAAGTGACATATCAGTAAAGAGTTTACCACTTTATTGAAAAGAATTGGCGGATAAATCCTGAACATCCATGAAAATGAATCTAAAAGAATAGGCCTAAAAATCTAAATATAGACCTATTAAAATTAAGAGGAGCTTCAATTTTTACTTTCACTATTTATTTCGTTGCTTATTCGGAAGTGCAATCAATGCGTTCAAATTGGACGGCCTCTTCGATCTGGCAATTCAAGTATTCGCATATTTGCGCGTTCACCTTTAAGGGAACAAACTCTCCGACAGCCCCTCTCCACTTTTATTTTCCTTCATCTATTTCCTCAACATAAAATAAGTCCTCTATAGGCACGTTTAATCCTCTACTAATAATAAATAATGTTGTGATGTCATATCTGGTATTTGTTTTAAATCTGCTTATCGTGGCCTCTGTAGTACCCACCAACTCAGCCAATTCCTTTTGACTTTGAATTCCTTTTTCTTTCATAACCTCATTTAACCTAGATCGAACTATTAGCTTTTTCAATTATTAACACACCCTTTAGACAAGTCTAATTAATTTCATCTTACACATTTGTAATTTTTTTCGCAATATGTATTGACTTGCGAATTACACAAGTGTAATATTATCATCAAGATATTACAGATTACGTATATGTAAGGAGTGTTTATATGAAAGCTTTAAAAGATCAAATTATCAAAAACCTTCATTGGGAAGTCCTAACCGTGGATTTCGTCCTGTACGATCCGAAAACGGGGGCCGTCGATTATCGAGAGCCTACCGAAGTGTTGCATCTAGGATCCGATATCGCGCTCGAAGTGAACGAAGCGTATCTCACGCTTTATAGGATGCGTGGCAAAGAGGGCGAATGGGAAATCGGTGAAAAGTGCAAAGTCCTGTACGATCTGCCGCTCGAATTTCCTGTCGGATTTAATTTCGGCCTAACAACCGAAGAGATCGCGAAAATGTCTGTACTCGATTTCATGCTATTTTTGGCGCAAAAAAAGGAGGAGACGCTATGAGCGAATTAACATGGATTGACGCAGGGGAGCAACCGAAGAAAATGGCCGTAGATTTCGTTTTTATTTATTCGGATACTGGCGAAGAAAGCCGCGAACAGGTTGAGGTCTTAAACGTAGGTCGCGACTATGTACTTTATATAGACGAGGAGTGGCTTAATCTTTATCGACTATATCACGGTCCTCACGGTTTAGAAATCGGTCAGCGTGCGGAATTGATTTACGATTTGCCGTACGTCTCTGACTCGGAGATGGATCTCGAAACTATTGCGAATATGAACACGATCGAGCTGTTGGCTCATCTTGGCGGACAACTAAAGGAGGTAGTTGGAGAATGAACGTTTACTATAGAAAAACAATTGTAGGTTGGTGGAACATCTATCCCGCAGGCTCAGATGAATTTATAAATTTAAACCCGGAGGAATTCGCTGCACTCTTGCCGCAAGTGTCCCGGAGAGCATTCGCAGGCTGTGCCGAAATCGGCGTCACAGCAGCGCGAGAACTATTCGGTGACGAGGTTCGGTCGGCGTGATGGATATATTTCAACCGCAAGCAGTAAAGCTGCATTATCACGGGGAAACGTTCGATACAAAACAGGAAATACACGAAATCTCTGACGCCTGGTTAATTGCGGCCGATGTTATTGGAATGTATTCGGATGACGGACTGGTGTTTTACGATACTGACCGATTAGAAAAAAGGAGCGATGGATTCCATCTTTATGAAAACAACCATCCTCGGTTTTTTATGGTAGACACTTCAAAGGTCGACGCAGACCTCCGCAAAATCGATGTTTCTGAACTTGCAGGCATGTCATTTACGGATTTCGTTCGAATTGGATTTAAATTAGGGAGGTCTTCATATGAGTCGTATTGAACACTTGTTCCGAAAAGAAGAGGATAACCGGTCTTTGGCCGAGATTCATTTCGAGCGTCTAACCGCAGTCGCCGCCGACATAGAGCGCGATTTTGATAGATTGCGAGGGGCACAGTCGGAAATTGATCGAGAACTGTCCGACAAGTACCACGAGATCGAAAAGGGTAACTTCGATGTGGTTCGCGGTTATTATCTGGCAAAGGGGCTTCAGAACATACTACAGCGTCGCAGAACGATAAAGGGCGAGCTTTGCCGGCTTAATTCACTTAAAGATTCGCTAGAGCTTGATCGAGTAGGTGAGCGATTACAGGCGAAAATAAAACAAGACGAACGGTTGCGGGAACAACTCAATTCGTCTTTAAGATTATCGGATATTATTTGAACAATTGACGGGCTGACAGGTCCGTCTTTTTTATTATAACTAATAGAACGTAGGTTCGTAAACATTTTTTGTTCAAAAACGTTGCCACTCCGAAAATCGATTCGCAGTTACTATCGAGAGCATTTTTTCTTCAATAGGGTGTCTAGCTCCGGAAGTTACCTCGCAGTTATTCTTGAGAGCAACTTTTGAATCGAGATGCTGTCCGATCCGGAAAGTTTATACGCAACTAATAATGAACGCAGAAAAACGTGTGCCAATCCGAAAGTGACTTCGCAGTTATTTATGACAGCGAAATTATAAAAACGGTGTCCATTTCGGAAAGTTGATGCGCAGTTATAAGTGAAGGCGGAAAAATTTTCAAATTTATTGTGCGGTTTTGAAAAGTCGCGGGTATTATTTCGTGAAGACAAAACGGCTGCACTTAACAAAATCAAAAATAGGGGGAGTTTATTATGAGGAAATATACTGAATTAGATTACAGCCTTATAGAAGATGAGAGAAAGGAAGTTCTTCGAAGCTTCTTCGAGTCTATCTATAACCTGTATATAAAAGCTGAATCAAATGGAGCGGTTATTCGGAAAGAAATTAAACTAATTGAAGAAGTTGTTCTCCCCAGCATCGGAATCTCAAATGAAGACTTTAGGGTTGCTTTGACCGAATATGTAGCAGGTTTCCAAACGGTAGATGAGATCGTAAATACTGCGAGTGATCTATGTGATTGGAATAAATCCATTGATTTCGATAAATTTTTGACATCTGTACTCGATTCCCTTAAAACAATGGTCATTAAAGGTGAAGGAAATCACATGAATTTATTGTTTGATGTGCATGGAATTGAATCTCTAGCGTTCCATGTTATCAGAGTTAGCGAGGATGTACACGATCTTTTAGACGGACAAATCATTGAATATTATGAAAGAGAATGCTCGCTAGGTGATCTAATGATGGACATCAAAAAGAGCCTCCGATAAATAATTGGATGGAGGAACGTGCGCTATTTGGGAGTTGAAGAGATTCGGTGAAAATATGATGGTCAACTTTAACTTTTCAGGGTTGGCCGTCTTCTTCTGCCGAAAAAGGAGTGAAAACGTTGAACAAAAGTGCAGAGTCAAAGGAAAGACTTCTTCCGAATGACAAAAATGAGTTACTATCGCAAAAAAATTATGAAATGTACAACCTAGATCTTTTGCGTAAAGTTTTTCCTAGAATCATAGCTGAACATGATTCGGTTTTCAAACGAACGCAACGAAAACCTCAAATTCGAGACATCATTGCTCTTTATTTTTACTTACTTTCCTATGTGGACGGCAATCATACCTGGGAAAATGGAGAAAAAAGTGCACGTTTTGGTGCGAGTTTTCCGGCCCGGCAAAAGATAGCGTCTGACCTAGGGATCGCTGAAAGCCGGATAAAGAAACTGGTGGATATTCTATTAGCGAATGGACTGCTTCTCGACGTAAGAGACGTATGGATTGGGACAAATCGATATAAGTGGTATTTCGTTTCTTTCTGCCCGCGGATCAGCGATGACGGTTATATTGTCTCCGAGGAAGGAGAGGAAATAGTCCCCGAGCCGTCCGTTTATGAATGATACATGCATTAGATGCCTGTTTGGATACAGCCATTAGAGGTACGTTTGCAAAGGGTCATTAGATATCCGAGTAAACATACCAAGGGAAACATACCAACGTTAAACATACCAACAAATAATAGCGCTCATATACATTCGCGCGGATATTTTTAATAAAAAATATATCGCGAGTAAATGAGCATCCGCAAGCGTGAGCGTAAGCGAACGATTGCAATGTTTTAAATAAGGAAGGAGGAAACAAGGTGAAAGAAGTTAATCCAAAGAAAGAGCTTGAACAAAAAATAAATAGATGGAAAATCGAAGTCAACTCCGAATTTATGGATGCCGCACGCCTGAATCGCGAGGTGGATGAAGCGCTTTTGGCATACGTCCAGGCTTCCGGAAAAAGTCCGTTGCAATCGGCGCCGAAGTTAATGAAACTTATTACCGATCTGTTCGTCAAAGTCCACGAAAATATCGAGCGGCTTCAAATAAAAGAACGGACCCGGGAAGAGTGGGAGCAGGAAGAGCGAAAGTATATGCCGCCCATGCCCTCAGAGGTTCCGGAAGGCTATCGAGTGTGTGCTTGCTGGAATTGTAACAATGTTTTTCGGCGCCTTGGAAAAAAGAAATATTGCAGCGACGCTTGTGGACAGGAACAAAGAGACGCGGATAAACGGTTGAAAAGGACCTGCACATACTTGGCTCCCAAGCGCGACGGATATCTCCCTAACCGCGAAGAAAATGCCGGTCAAAAGGACAAAGTCCGCCTTGTTTTCACCGATCAAATAGAATTATACGGGAAGCGAGAGTCAGACGGAAACCGTCCATATTCTCCCCGCAGAGATACAAAAGCCAAGCAGTCGGGTGATATAAAATTTGGTCAGGTTGAGAGCGACGGGGAAGAGAAGTCAGAGTATGAAAAATTCATAGACGGTGAGAGCCCAGGTATCTTTTCAGTGAATATTGCATCGGGCCTTAAAATTTATCATTCAAACGGGAAAAAACACGAATATAGTGAGAGGGGTACGGGCGCGTTGTATCTCTTTCAATCTTGCATTAGTCATTCTGGCTAATGCTTTTTTTATGTCTTTTTTTTCGGCACTTAGTAAAGAAAAGTTAACAAAGGGGGACCGAAAGCATGGAATTGACCGGTGATCAGGTTTTAAAAATTCGCCGAATTTATAGGCTATCACAAAAGGATGTAGCAGATTTGACAGGTGTTTCTGGGGCTTTTATTTGCATGATTGAAAACGGAAAGCGAAAAATCACTCCAAAAGTCTCCAGGAGATTAATTGACAAATTGAGCCTTAATCCGGCAAAAGTGATTAGTCTGCTTGAATTCTACGCGCAAACGGAGGTTGTGAAATGAATCAGCGAAAGATTAACTCGACACGAAGCAAACTCGGCCGTCTAGCCCGAAATAATTGCGCCAACTATAAAAGTGGCGGCGCCTGCGACCTTCAGCGTTGCGGTTTGTGTACCGTTGAAATCAAAACGGATTCAATACAGGGGAATATCTGTCCGTACTTTATGCGAAACGTTCTGCCCGCAGAGCCGGCTTTAATGCGGGAGTATCTCGAATACTTACCGGCCGATCATCCGTTACGGAACAAGTCGAACTGGGCGGGAAATTGCAAACGTTGCGGCCAGCGGTTCGAACGCAGAAGTAACCGGCAACAATACTGCGCTGGATGTGCGGTTGAAAATGAAAAGGAAAATAGCCGGCGAAGGAATCGTGATTATCGTGATAGACAGAGAAAAAGAATGACGATTTAGACGTCCGTAAACGTTGATATGACAGGCTTTATAAATGCAAAAAACGGCACTCAGCTATATTACTATTAGAATTCGATTTTTGTATCGGAAGGGGAGTTAGTTTTGTATGACGTTCTGATATACGTTAAGCCTACCGAAGTTCTTACGGTAGACGCCGAAACCGGGGAGATCCTGCGTCGATCGTCCGGCCGCATCCGTGATCTAAACGTCTCGCGGGCGGTGCTAGAATGTCGGGCTTACGAAGAAGAAGCGAAAATCGTTTATGAAAAGGAGGAACCGGCATGTTCTGCGTCTTAAAAATGTTCGATCATTACGGTGACTACGGTACCGCAGAAACGACATATATTCGCGAGTCAAAAGGCGACGGCTTCACGGACCTGTTCCCCAGTGGTGTTACTTTTATCGAACTGAACCTAGAAAAAGGCACATATAAGGTGAAGGATCGTGACGGCTGTTTGATCGTGTTTTCTACCGTAAGCCGGGGTGACGAGTTGACCGACCTTGAATTTCGCCGGGAGTTGTTCAATTCGGCGACAGATTCGGCCTATCATTACGGGGCAAAGGACGCGTTTGTAATAGAGGGTCTGGTAAAAACGCCGGTTGACGAGTATGAGGCCGAACTATTGAAAGAAGAAAGAACGATCAGAAATGAGGGGGATTTCGAATGAGTGGATGGAAAGAAGAGAGGGCAGAGCTGGAAAGGCAGCTAATTAATGCGAAACAAACGGTGATCAAATACGAAGGGACGCTAAAACCTTCTCGTACAGTTAGCGAATCCGAGTACCGGGAAGCCAAGAGAGCAGTCACGGACCTAGCTTCACAGATTTCAAACGGCGACTATGAGGCCGGTCGACCTTCAGATCCATACGAAGGAATGTCCGCGCAGGAACTCCGGAGTCTGTATGAGGAAAAGAAAGCGAACTACAGGGGATACGCCGGATCAGGCCGTGAGGCGGCGGAATTGATGCGTATCGATACACGTATCCAGGCGTTAGAAAGTAGGGAAGCCGAATGAACTACACGCTTTATTTAACACAGGTCAGCGACGGCCGTGAGACGGTCTTTTCCTATACGCTTCACAACTTCGAAGGCCAGAAGGCTGCCGGCACATTTGTCGTCTTAGGGAAACGACGTAACGACATGTCTTACTGTGGGCATATCGCGCTCCAAAGGGCACTGAGATCGGTGGCTAAGATCGAGGGTGTAATATCGCTAAAGGTAATCGTCGACCATCCTTTGTTACAACCGGTCGTCTTTGAAACAATGGGGATCGATGAGCCGTTGCACCTGGTATTATGTCAGACGACAAACAGGATGCTGAAACGGTTCGCATCTCACGAGCTGGCCTCTGCGGATTTCAGCGGTGATGACGCGACATGGCAGGAAGTATCAACATTGGACAATGCGTTAGATTCACTCGAACAAAATAAGACGGTCAAAGGGAAATGGCAGATAGTTCGCGATCTCTTTTTTAATTCTCAAAAAATCATTCGATAAGGAGACGGTTAGATGAAATTTTCTAAGCAGCTACAGGAAAAAATAACGGAATTGAAGGAGCTAGAAGAAAAGGCGACAAGCAGCTCGGAGAAAATTCGCGGGCATAATGCAAAAGTGGCGGATGAATTGACGGAAGCTGAGGCCGACCTAAAGGCAGCTATTGCGGAACTGGCGGACAATCCTTCTGATGCGAACAGGACGAAAGAAAGAGAAGCACGTCGGAGGGTTGTCGAGTTACAGCTAGAGTTAAACGGGGCTAAAGAGCGCGAGAACGTCGTTTTCGGCTTGAATAGTGGTAAAACAAGCAGTCTTAAACTTGAAATCCTAGAGTTGGCCCGAGATGAAATTCGGGCAAACAGTGCCGCTAATGAGGAAAAGGTGCTGAAACGTATTGCAAAGGCGAAGCAAGAATATCTTGAGGCGGCCAAGTCGTACTATGACCTTTTAATTACCGACGGTCAGAATAAATACTTTGAGCTTGTACAAGAGATAGACGTACCCGACCACATTGCGCAGCAAAATGAACCGGGCCTATCAGTCCATCATCCAATTTATACTTATCGCGATAATGGTTCAAATAAATACGGAATTTTTCGGGATGAAGTAAAGCGGGCATGGGAACACGGGAGAATCGAATAAGGCAAAAGGCACCTCTGGTTGAGGCGCCTTTTTTATTTATAGAAAAGGGGATCGGAAAAATGAACAGTCTGCACGAAGCAAACTCGATAATGACGAAAGCAAACGAAAAATTCGAAAAAGAAATTAACCCAAAAATTGAAAAGATGAGTTATGGGCCAGCGTTTTTAAGAGAAGTGAAACGCGCTAGGAATCTAGCAAATCGTAACGCGCGCAAGCTAAAACGTATGGTATTTTCTGGAATCGATCAGGAGCATGTCGATCTGTATATCGAGTATCTTGAAACGCTGGGCAAAGGATTCGACCACCTGTGCCGCAGAGAAACCTCTGAGGCTAAGCGCTTAGAGGCAAAAGTCGTTCGCCTCTTCAGTGAAATAGCCAGAAAGGAGGTTAACGAGTGAGCGATCGCAATATACGATTTACTATTACGGCGGTTGACCGGTTTTCGTCTACGATGTCGCGGCTCGGGACTTCGATGGCGTCGATCCGTGCATCTACTTCGCTTATGTCTAACGCGATGACGACGTCCTCGACGAGAATGTCTTCGTCAATGACCGGAGTTGCGGGGGCGGCAGCAGTCGCTTCGGAAGGACTGACGAGAACAAGTCGGTCGGCACAGACGGCCAGCCGTTCCGGACAGTCGATTATGGACTCGATGAACAAAGCGAGTGGGGCGTTAAAAGCGACTGGTACAGCAGCTTCAGTTTTTGGCGGCATAATGACACTTGGGATAGGATCAGTCGTCAAGACAACCGCGGACTTCGAATCGGCAATGAGCCGGGTTGGGGCGTTAAGTGGCGCGACTGGAAAGCAACTCGAATCGATGACGAAGACAGCGGAGCATCTCGGAGCGACTACCGCATTTACAGCGACTCAGGCTGCCGAAGGTATGCAGTTTCTCGCTATGGCCGGCTACAAGACGAACGATATTATCGCAGCCATGCCGGGAGTACTGGCGACCGCGGCGGCGGGTCAGTTAGATCTCGCCACCACTGCGGACATTACATCAAATATCTTGACTGGATTCGGGTTAAAGGCGAAAGAGACGGCTAGAGTTGCGGATGTATTGGCGAAAACATTTACGAGTTCGAATACCTCGATGGAAATGATCGGTTACACTATGAAATACGTTGCTCCAATCGCGAGTGCAGCAGGGCAGTCTTTAGAATCCGTTGCAGCAGCGGCAGGGATACTTGGTGATGCCGGTATCCAAGGTACGCAAGCTGGGACGTCTTTGAGACGGATGTTGACACGTCTAGCAGCTCCTCCGAAAGCTGCTCGAGAAGAACTGCACGATCTAGGCATTACGATAGAAGATGCGAAAGGCAACATGAAGCCATTGGCACAAATTATCGGAGAATTGACGGAAGCGACGAAGGATATGAGCGAGGCCGATCGTCTCGCAGCTGTTTCAAGGATTTCCGGAGTCGAAGCATCCTCGGCTATGTTGGCGCTGATGAAGGCCGGACAAGGGGAAATCGAAAAATTTACGAAAGAACTCGAAAATAGCGGCGGGACTGCGGAGGAAATCGCAAAGGAGCAATTAGATAACCTTAAAGGGCAACTAATTATTTTGAAATCAGCTCTTCAAGGAGCATCTCTCGCAATTGGTAATGAGTTACTACCTGCGCTGAAGGTAATAGCATCAGGGCTTCAGTTCTTAGTCGATGAGTTCAATAAGCTGCCTAAGCCAGCAAAAACCGTAATAGCAGTTCTTAGTGCGTTATTAGCGGTTGTAGCAACGTTAATAGGTCCGTTTCTATTTTTCGTCGGTATGATTCCGGGGATTATTGAAGGTTTCGCATTGATGAAACTGTTTGCGCTAAAGTTAGCCCCTGCGCTTTTACCGATAGCTGGGGTAACGGCCGCAGTAATAGCCGGACTGACTGCGCTAGGAGCTGCGATTTATTTAACGTACAAACACTTCGATACTATTAAAAAGAAAGCGTCGGAATTCGCTACCATAGCCGGCCAGAAGGTTACTCCGGTCCTTAAAACGATATCTTCACTATTTAAAGGCATAGCGGAAACATTGACCGGGGACTTCACGCAAGGATCAATCGCACTTCACAATTTGCTGCCGCAATCGGTCGCGAATGTAATCGTAAAGGGACTCGCGTCAATACGCAGCGGCTTTGAGGACGTAAAGAAGGCGATCACAGGTGCTTTTAACGGAGACTTTTCGGGACTGGCGCAATTCATCCCGAATATTATCGGAATATTGGTCGGGGGCATACCCGGTCTGATCGTTGCGGGTTCGAAATTCTTACCGGCAATTGCGCAAGGCATAGAGCAGAACATGCCGACGATCCTCGAAAAAGCAACCGAGATTGTCAATTCGTTAGTTAACGGAGTCACGACAAATCTGCCTCGTATTTTACAGGCTGGACTTGAGATGATAACCGGATTACTTGAGGGATTTACGCAAGCATTACCGAATATTGTTGAGAAAGTGACCCAGGTCGTTGATACGATTATTCAGACTCTAACAACAATGATCCCAGCGATCCTCGCGGCCGGAGTACTGATCATTACGTCTTTGATTGAAGGAATAGTAAGCGCCTTACCAACAATCATCGAAACAGCTACGACAGTTTTGTCAACATTGATCAATACTGTTGTCACATTGTTACCTACGATTATCGAGGCCGGGATCCAGATTTTAACTTCCTTGATAAGCGGGCTGATCCAAGCGCTCCCGATGTTGGTGGAGGCAACAATTCAATTAATCACCATGCTAATCCAAACCATAATACAAAATCTACCAACAATTATCGAAGCGGGAATTAAAATCCTGACTAGTTTGATTGACGGGATTATAAGCATTCTTCCGCAACTCATAGAAATGGCTATTTATCTGATCGTCGCAGTTGCTACCGCATTGATAGAGAATCTACCGAAAATTATTGATGCAGGGATAAAACTTTTACTAGCCTTAATTGACGGCATTATCAAGATGTTGCCTACCCTCATTGAGGCAGCTCTAAAATTAATCGTTGCTCTTGCAGGGGCTCTGATTCAAAATTTGCCAAGGATTATCGAGGCAGGGGTAAGGATCCTCTTGGCTTTAATTGATGGCATAATTCAAATCTTACCTCAACTGTTACAGATGGGTCTTGAACTCGTCGTAAAGCTTGGTCAGACCATTTTGGATAATAAAGAGGAGCTATTCAAGGCGGGGGCCGACTTGATCCGGGGGCTTTGGGACGGAATAAATTCCATGAAAGATTGGATCGGCCAAAAAGTTGGTGGATTCGTAGACAGCCTTACGGGCAACTTTAAGTCGCTACTCGGAATCCACTCGCCGTCACGTGTATTCCGCGATGAAATCGGTAAATTCCTGCCGATGGGTCTTGCGGTCGGTATCGAACGAAATATCGGCGCAGTAAGAGCGGCAGCCGACGAAATGGCAAACGCAGCTATGGTCGATATGAGTGGGTATTCGTACAGCCCTGACGTTGCTATCGCACATTCAACGCCTAGCGGATTGCGTAGCACGCTATCGTCAGCAGTAAGCGGCACGATCGACGTTAATTCACGTGACGATATGATTGCCGCGGCCATTAATCGCTTAGAACAGTCGCTTGATGGCATGACAATCGAAATGTCCGGCGAGCGTGTTGGTCAGCTAGTACGTCCGCACGTGAACGAAGGCAACGCCGTTGACGCACTAGTAAGGAGGTATTTCGATTAATGGACGTAGAAATCACGAAATTAAACGGCACCGTTTACGATTTAGAAAAGCTCAGGATTACAACGCGTGAATTTAATCCGTCATCTCCTTCGCCTCGCAATGAAACCGAGCAAGTTGAGAGATAACGGTACTTTTAGCGGGCGCCTGCGTATAAATTCGTAGGTGTTCGTATACATAAAACCGGATTGCGGAAAGGGTTTCCGGCAGAGTATAATTTTACTATATCATGAGTGGAGGTTAGGTGGATGGATTTTGTTCGAGTTGAGGTTTTGAGAAGGCGAATGACAGTCGGCCGACTAGTCCCTCGTATTTTTTCGGCAATCAGTGGCATAATACTTTTATTAATCAGCGCGATTCTTATGATTACTATAATCGGTATTTTACCAGGACTTGGTCTCGGAAGCTTTTCTTTATTTTTAATTGTAGCTGCGTTTTCGGGAGGCGAAAGATTTAAATGCCCTCGTTGCGGGTTCGAAAAGAACATTGCCTTGTACGGTAAGCATAATGCCACATGCAGCAAATGTAAGCAAAATATCGCAATAGACTGGATTAGAAGCGAAAAAACTGAAAAGCAGAAAGACGCAATCTAACTGCCGTACGCCCTGTCCTTCGTCGGATGTGGCGTTTTTATTTTATGCAAAGTTACATTTTAATATAGAAGAAATAATTAACTTGAATAGTCGAAAAGTGTACGTTAAAATAAAAACGGTCAAATGATCGGTGAATGACCGACTCAATGTCCGTTTCAATTAACGGAGTAGAAGCGAATTATATTTACGTAAAATTAATCGATAGATTAACGTCGGTCGGGAGTTCGAATCTCTCCTGGGACGTCTCTGGAAAAAGCCTCAAACTTCTTGGTATACAAGGGTTTGAGGCTTTTTTATTTGATGGGAACTTCTGCTCTATTTTTGGTTTGAAAATATGTTTTGGGAGCGGATTTAAAACTCCATTATTTATTGGATATCCTATTAAAATATACACTCCATTTTTTTATTTATAACAACTTCTGAGGTACCTAATCCTCTTTCTATACTTCTTCCAAGAACATCTCCATTTGTATCTTGAGGTGAGAGTAGTTCTCTGAATGGCCTTTTTCTTCAAATAACAACACCCTAAAAATTCCCTTTCATCATTTCGAACAAAATGAAAAAGATAAAGGGTGTGATCAATTTTAAGGAGGATGTTGTCATGACAAAACAACAGCAAAACCAGCAGCAAAAACAAAAGCAACAAAAACAAAAGCATGAGCAGCTGCTCGGAGTGAACATCACGGATACCGAACTTGCTCAGGAATTCGGAAATATCCAGCAGCAGCTTGCCCAGCTGGAGCAAACTGTTAATCAAATGGGGTCACAGCAGCAGGGCCAAAGCGGCCAGCAGAGCTCTCAATTGAGCCAGGGAATCAATCAGCTGAAGCAGCAAATTCAGCAATTCAGCTCCCAATCTCAGCAGCAAATGCAGCAGACGGATCAGCAAATTCAGCAAAGCATTCAGCAGGCTGTTCAGCAGCTGAATCAGGCTCTTCAAGGAATCCAGACAAACCAGGCCATGAACCAAATGAGCCAGGCACTTCAGCAGGCGCAGCAATCATTTAACCAGCAAGGACAGCAAGGTCAACAGGGTCAGCAAAACCAACAAAACCAGCAGCACAATCAAAATTTCCAGCAGCCCCTCCAATAAAAAAGCTTAAAAGAGCCGTTTAGCACGGCTCTTTTTTATATCGGTCATTCCTCGTTTTGATCCTTTTCGTCATGGGTTGGATGCGCCCCGGGGTACTGTCGCGGCATTCCTTGGTGGAGGTTTCGGAATTCATATGTGAAATTGCTGTAGTACTGCTGACCTTCCTTCCATGGCGTGTTTTTGTTTTCAACAGGCTTGTCTTTGCCCTGGGCAGCTCCATACGCTCCTTCAGGAAATTCTTCTGCCGTTAAAAAGTTTCTTTGTGTTTCAACGTTTGACAGTTCTTTTTTGTCGTCCATCAGATCACCCCTGTTTTAGTTTTATTGTTGCCATGAAAAAGAAGAGCTATGTGTTTTCGTTTTGTGCAGTAGGATTCATTTTAAGAACGGGAGAAGATGCTCATTTTCTGCCGAGAGTACAACGGGCAAATGCGCCGATCGCAACGAAAAGCACAGAAAAAACCTTTCGGATGTTATGGTATTTTATGGTTTATTGGTTCTTTTCTCCTCAGCATTTAAGAATGGTTCTTCTATCTTAATACCCGTCTATTCTCGCTTTTTGTTATACATCTCAATTCAGCAATGGTTTAATCTGTTTTTCAGATTGATGTAAATGGGGCATTGGTTGTAAAATTTACCATGTGGAAAATCTTACAACGTTCGTTCTGCTTTTATTTTAGAAAGGGAGCTGAAGAAAGATGCATACGCTAGAAAAAATGGAGCAAACAAATTTTCAGACGGCGAGAGATTATGTGACAAAAGCATACGAGACAGTGCGGCAGCGAAATCTTCACGAAAGCGAATTTCTTCAAGCTGTAAAAGAAATTTTCGATTCCCTCGTCCCTGTATTGGCAAGACATCCAAAGTATATCGAACACCGCATTCTTGAAAGGATTGCAGAGCCTGAACGGATGATCACCTTCAGGGTGCCGTGGGTCGATGATGAAGGCAATATCCAGGTTAACAGGGGGTACCGGGTTCAATTTAGCAGCGCAATTGGTCCGTATAAAGGCGGCATCCGTTTTCATCCTTCTGTAAATGCGAGCATTATTAAATTTTTAGGCTTCGAACAAATTTTTAAAAATTCTTTGACCGGCCAACCGATCGGCGGCGGAAAAGGCGGGGCTGATTTTGATCCGAAGGGCAAGTCTGACAGGGAGATCATGAGTTTTACGCAAAGCTTCATGAATGAACTGTACAGACATATTGGACCGGACACAGATATCCCTGCCGGTGATATTGGTGTCGGAGCTAGGGAAGTCGGGTTTATGTTCGGACAGTATAAAAAAATTCGGGGCCGCTATGATGCAGGTGTGTTAACAGGCAAAGGCCTTGAATACGGGGGCAGTTTGACGAGGAAAGAAGCGACAGGGTACGGTCTGGTTTATTTCGTAGAAGAAATGCTGAAGGATCAGGGGCTGCGTTTTGAAAACAGCACCGTTGTCGTCTCCGGTTCAGGCAATGTGGCGCTGTATGCGATGGAAAAAGCCGCTCAATTCGGCGCAAAAGTAGTGGCCTGCAGTGATTCTGATGGCTATGTCTATGATGAAAAAGGCATCAGCCTTGAGACGGTGAAGCGGCTTAAAGAAAGCGGGAACGGAAGGATTCGCGAGTATGTCAGCGAGCATCCGGAAGCACACTATTTCGAAGGATGCTCCGGCATTTGGTCTATTCCGTGCGATATCGCGCTTCCGTGCGCGACTCAGAACGAAATTGACGAAGAAGCGGCCGGAGTGCTCATTTCAAATGGGGTCAAAGCCGTCGGAGAAGGGGCGAATATGCCGTCTGAAGAGGGCGCCGTCAAACGCTTTTTGGATGCGGGGGTTCTTTTCGGGCCGGCTAAGGCTGCAAATGCCGGCGGTGTGGCCGTTTCAGCGCTCGAAATGGCGCAGAACAGCGCACGGCTCCACTGGACGGCGGAAGAAACGGATGAGAAGCTTAGAACGATCATGACCGATATTTACAAGAGAAGCGTTGAAGCGGCTTCAGAATACGGACGTCCCGGCAATCTGCTTGACGGCTGCAATATAGCCGGATTTATTAAAGTGGCGGATGCGATGATCGCTCAGGGAGTCGTTTAACCGTAAAAAGAGAGAGCAAAATGCTCTCTCTTTTTTGTGCTTTGTTAATCTTCTCTGAATCCACCGGTAAAGCCGTGCACAGCGGGAACGGAAATTCCCGGATAGCTGATGCCGAATCCGAGAGTCGGAGTTGTGAACACTCCGCCGTACGGATAATAGGTATAGGGCCCGTGTGCTGAAGGATTATAGACATAAGTAGTCGGATAACCGAAGTATCCCGGGTATTGGCGCACGCGGGGATCAGAGTATGGAGGAAAGGTGCGGTACATCATATTCACCCGTTTCTATTTGGATTAACAGCAGTTTATGTAAAAAATCGTAAAATGGAGTCTGTACACAAATGTGGTAAAAAATCTAACCTTCCGGGATGAAATTTTAAAAAGTTGTCAGTCATAAAATCTAACAAAACTGTATAAAACACCAGTTTTTTTATGTAATCTTTATAGATTGCATAAAAAATTTCAAATTGTTTTTCAATTTTGCATTTCCTTTTATATCAATCATGTAAGCGTATACAAGTAGATTGATTAATCGAAATTGTCTAATAATTTTAAAAAATACGGTTGACACTGCATGTAAAGGGGCGTAATATGAGTTCAAACAAAAGAACAAATCACTTGAAAACTTTTCATCTTTCCCGGGAATGACAGCGGGAAAACGGGTTCCCGCATCATCGATTTTTAACCGTTTAAAGCGTTCATTTACAACAGAAAGGTGTGCTAGAGGGATGGGGGACCAGAAAGACCAGTGGATCTTCCTAAACGACAAACTCGTTAAAAAAGAAGACGCTAAAATATCAGTCTATGATCACGGATTTTTATACGGGGACGGCGTGTTTGAAGGGATCAGGGTATACGACGGCAACATCTTCAGAATGAAAGAGCACATGGACCGCCTCTACGATTCTGCGAGATCGATCATGCTGGAGATTCCATATCAGCAGGAAGAACTGACACAGCACGTTCTCAAAACAGTCGAAAAAAACGGGCTTAAAGACGCTTACATCCGCTTGGTCGTTTCAAGAGGAGCAGGTGACCTCGGACTCGATCCAAACAATTGTTCACACCCGAGTGTCATTATAATTGTCGAACCATTGGCAATATTCCCGAAACACTTATATGAAACGGGAATTGACATCGTTACGGTTCCAACAAGAAGAAACAGACCTGATGTGCTGAGCCCTAAAGTGAAATCGCTGAACTATTTAAACAATATTCTTGTCCGGATCGAGGCGCACATGGCGGGCGTGACAGAAGCGCTCATGCTCAATGATCAAGGCTATGTCGCCGAAGGTTCTGCGGATAACGTATTTATTTATAAAAGCGGAAAGCTTTTGACGCCTCCGGGCTATATCGGAGCGCTTGAAGGAATCACCCGGAATGCCATCATCGAAATAGCGCAGGAGCTCGGCTATGAAGTGAAGGAAGAGCCGTTTACCCGCCATGACGTATACACAGCCGACGAAGTGTTTTTAACCGGAACGGCTGCAGAAGTCATCGCGGTCGTTAAAGTTGACGGCCGCAAGATCGGGGACGGCAAACCGGGAGTCCACACAAACCGGATGCTTGAAAAGTTCCGCGAGCGCGTCGTCCGTGAAGGGATAAAAGTCAGCCTCGAAGATCAAAGCTTAAGTGTCAGTTGAATAAAGACAAACGTTGAAGAGGATAAGTAACAGCGGAAACGCCGCCTGCAGAGAGCCGGGATTGCTGGAAACCGGTGACGGCCTCCGCTTGTGAACTCCCCTCTGAGTGTCAGCCTGAACGACTTCCAAGTTTAGTAAGGCTGGCCGGGTGAACGTCACGAAGGTTTACTCGTTATTAAACCGGATAAGCGATTATCCATAAGGCGGCTTTCGAAAGCCGCGAACAAGGGTGGTACCGCGGAAAGAAAAGCCTTTTCGCCCCTTTGGCCTGCAAGGTGTGCAGCGTCAACAGTGGGCGGGAAGGCTTTTTTTAGCTGCAAAAGCAGATTGGAAACATGCTTTGCGGCATATATACATGAATTATTTTTTTAAAAAACCACGAGAATGAACAGTGATGATGATCACTTGATAAGGAGGAAGAAAAATGGGGACGAATGTACAGTTGGATGCTGAAAATGCCCAATGTACACAAACAATGGCAGGGGCGTCAATGCTGATTGAGGCTTTAAAAAAGGAAAATGTCGAAGTGATCTACGGGTATCCCGGCGGTGCGGTCCTGTCGATTTATGACAAACTCTACGGATCGGGGATGTTTCATGTACTGACGCGCCATGAACAAGGCGCTATCCACGCAGCTGAAGGATATGCGAGGATTTCGGGGAAACCGGGTGTCGTCATCGCCACATCCGGTCCGGGAGCGACCAACCTTGTAACGGGTCTGGCCGACGCGATGATCGATTCATTGCCTCTCGTCGTATTCACCGGTCAGGTTGCGACCTCGGTTATCGGATCTGACGCATTTCAAGAAGCTGATGTCATCGGAATTACGATGCCGATTACAAAGCACAGCTACCAGGTTCGCCATGCAGAAGATCTGCCGAGAATTATTAAAGAAGCATTTCATATCGCAACAACAGGAAGACCGGGCCCCGTTTTAATCGATATTCCTAAAGACATCGCCGTTGTAGAAGGAGAATTCCGCTACGACCATGAGATTCACCTTCCTGGCTATCAGCCGACGAAGGAACCGAATTATCTGCAGATCAGAAAGCTTGTGGAAGCGGTCAGTGCAGCGAAAAAGCCGGTAATTTTAGCGGGCGCGGGCGTCTTGCACGGGAAAGCGTCAGAAGAATTAAAAAATTATGTCGAACAGCAGCAAATTCCGGTGGCGCATACGCTGTTAGGCTTGGGAGGATTTCCAGCCGACCATCCGCTTTTCCTCGGGATGGCCGGAATGCACGGAACGTATGCGGCCAACATGGCTCTGTATGAAAGCGATCTGTTAATCAGCATCGGTGCGAGATTCGATGATCGGGTCACAGGAAACTTGAAGCATTTTGCAAAATATGCGAAAGTCGCTCACATTGACATCGATCCGGCTGAAATCGGCAAAATCGTTCATACGCACATTCCGGTTGTCGGCGACAGCAAGCTTGTACTGACAGAGCTGATCAAGCAAAACGGCAAACCGAGCGCTTCCGATGAATGGAAAAAGCAGCTTGCTGACTGGAAAAACGAATATCCGCTCTGGTATGAAGAGAATGAAGCAGAGGGATTCAAACCGCAGAAGCTGATCGAATATATCCACCGCTATACAAAAGGCGAAGCTATTTTAACGACGGACGTCGGACAGCATCAAATGTGGGCCGCGCAATTTTATCAGTTCCAAAAAGCCGACAGGTGGGTCACTTCCGGCGGGCTCGGCACGATGGGCTTCGGGTTTCCGGCGGCAATCGGGGCACAGCTTGCGGATAAGGATGCGACGGTTGTATCGATACTCGGCGACGGAGGATTCCAGATGACACTGCAGGAGCTGTCCGTCATTCGCGATCTGAACCTTCCGATCAAAGTCGTGGTCTTAAACAACCGCTGCCTCGGAATGGTCCGGCAATGGCAGGAGATCTTTTACGATGAGCGCTATTCACACTCCAAGTTCGCATCACAGCCTGATTTTATCAAGCTGTCTGAAGCATACGGCATCAAAGGTGTCCGAATCACATCTGAAAAAGAAGCGGAAGAAAAGCTGGAAGCGGCGCTAACGTCGAATGAACCGGTGGTCATCGATGTTCAGGTTGCACAAGCTGAAAAAGTATTTCCAATGGTTGCGCCTGGAAAAGGGCTGCACGAAATGGTGGGGGTGAAACCTTGAAAAGAATCATCACGCTGACGGTTTTGAATCAAAGCGGCGTCTTAAACAGAATTACAGGGTTGTTTACAAAACGGCATTACAACATTGAAAGCATTACCGTCGGCCACACCGAAACAGCGGGGATTTCCAGGATCACGTTTGTCGTGCATGTGGCAGATGAAAAAGAAACGGAACAGCTGACAAAACAATTAAACAAACAGATTGATGTACTGAAAGTCACGGATATTACAAATCAATCGATCGTCCAAAGAGAGCTGGCATTAATCAGGGTGGTTTCCCCTCCGTCGAGCAGGGCGGAAATAAACGGCGTCATTGAACCGTTTCGGGCGACTGTCGTCGATGTCGCAAAAGACAGCGTCGTGATTCAAGTGACGGGGGAATCAAGCAAGATCGAAGCCCTGATCGAACTGTTGAAACCATACGGGATTAAAGAGGTTGCCAGAACAGGCACCACGGCCTTTGCGAGGGGAACCCAGCAAAAGCCGTCCTCTATTAAAACAATATCTATTGTATAAAACATAAAAAGGGAGAGATTGAAATGGTAAAAGTATATTATAACGGTGATATCAAAGAAAACGTATTGGCAGGCAAAAAAGTAGCGGTAATCGGATACGGCTCTCAAGGCCATGCGCACGCACTGAACCTGAAAGAAAGCGGAGTGGACGTCATTGTCGGCGTCAGAAAAGGGAAATCCTTTGCAAAAGCAGAGGAAGACGGCCATCAAGTTTTCACGGTAAGAGAAGCGGCAGAACAGGCCGACATCGTTATGGTGCTTCTTCCGGATGAACAGCAGCAAAAAGTGTATGAAGCGGAAATTAAAGACGGACTTCAAGCGGGCAATTCACTCGTATTCGCCCACGGATTCAACGTTCATTTCCATCAGATCGTGCCTCCGGCAGATGTTGACGTATTCCTTGTCGCTCCTAAAGGACCGGGACATCTTGTCAGAAGAACGTTTGAACAAGGTGCAGGGGTTCCGGCGCTGTTTGCGATCTATCAGGATGTCACAGGGGAAGCGAAAGACAAAGCCCTTGCTTATGCTAAAGCGATCGGCGGAGCAAGAGCCGGTGTTCTTGAAACAACATTTAAAGAAGAAACTGAAACCGATCTTTTCGGTGAACAGGCGGTGCTGTGCGGAGGATTGACTTCCCTTGTCAAAGCAGGATTCGAAACGCTGACAGAAGCGGGCTATCAGCCTGAACTCGCATACTTCGAGTGTCTGCACGAGCTGAAGCTCATCGTCGACTTGATGTATGAAGAAGGTTTGGCAGGCATGAGATATTCGATTTCAGACACAGCGCAGTGGGGAGATTTCGTATCAGGCCCGCGCGTCGTCGATGAGAAGGTAAAAGCATCAATGAAAGAAGTATTGAAAGACATCCAAAACGGTACATTCGCGAAAGAATGGATCGTCGAAAACCAAGTCAACCGTCCGCGTTTCAACGCCATCAATACAAGCGAAAACGAACACGAAATCGAAGTGGTCGGCAGAAAGCTTCGCGAAATGATGCCGTTTGTCAAGCAGGGCAAGAAGAAGGAAGCGGTGGTAGCCGGTGCGAAAAATTAACTTTTTTGATACGACACTCCGTGACGGTGAGCAGTCGCCGGGCGTTAATTTAAACACGCAGGAGAAGCTGGCGATCGCCCAGCAGCTTGAAAAACTCGGGGTCAACATTATGGAAGCGGGTTTCCCCGCTTCATCCCCCGGGGATTTCAACGCAGTAAAAGAAATCGCAAGGACGATTAAAAACTGTTCGGTAACGGGGCTTGCCCGCTCTGTCAAAGGAGATATCGATTCGGCGTGGGAAGCGCTCAAAGACGGGGCTGAACCAAGGCTTCACATTTTTATCGCCACTTCTGACATCCATTTAAAATATAAGCTGAAAAAAACGCGCGAACAGGTTCTGGAACAGGCGGTCGCAATGGTGAAATACGCCAAAGAACGCTTCCCGATCGTCCAGTGGTCTGCCGAAGATGCGTGCCGGACCGACCTTCCGTTTTTAGCCGAGATCGTCAGCGAAGTGATCGCCGCGGGAGCGGACGTCGTCAATCTTCCGGATACGGTCGGTTATTTAGCGCCCGCCGAATACGGAAATATCTTCCGCTATATTAAAGAAAATGCCCGCAATGCTGACAAAGTCACGCTTTCAGCCCATTGCCACGATGATTTAGGCATGGCTGTCGCCAACTCTTTGGCTGCGATTGAAAACGGAGCGGATCAAGTCGAATCGGTCATCAACGGCATAGGCGAAAGAGCGGGGAACGCCTCTCTTGAAGAAATCGCCGTCGCCCTCTATCTCCGAAAAGATTTCTACCAGGCGGAATCAACGATTCAGCTGAATGAGATTAAGCGGACAAGTGATTTAGTGAGCAAACTGACCGGCATGGCCGTGCCGCGGAACAAAGCGGTCGTCGGCGATAATGCCTTTGCCCACGAATCAGGCATTCACCAGGACGGCTTCTTAAAAGAAAAAACAACATATGAAATTATTTCTCCGGAGCTTGTCGGCGTAAAAACGGATGCGCTTGTCCTCGGAAAGCATTCAGGGCGCCACGCATTTAAAGATAAGCTGCAAAACCTCGGATTCCAGTTTGGAGAAGAAGAAATCAATAAATTTTTTAACATCTTTAAAGAACTTACCGACAAGAAAAAGGAATTTACGGATGAAGATCTCATCTCGCTGATTCTCGAGGAGAAAACGGCAGACCGCAAAATCGGCTATGAATTTATTTCACTGCAGGTTCATTACGGCACCTCGCAGGTTCCGACAGCAACGGTTTCCCTTAAAGATCAGGAAACGGATCAGATCATCCAGGAAGCGGCGACCGGAGCGGGAAGTGTTGAAGCGGTGTACAACACGCTGAAGCGCTGTATGGATAAAGAAGTCCAGCTCCTTGATTACCGGATTCAATCCAATCGCAAGGGACAGGATGCATTCGCGCAAGTATACGTCAGGGTGATGATCGACGGAAAAGAATCCGGAGGACGCGGAGTCGCCCAGGATGTTCTCGAAGCATCTGCCAAAGCTTACTTGAACGCAGTGAACCGCTATCTCGTATTGAAGACGAATACGGAAGGATTGTCAAAACAGGCGGCTGTAGGATCATAACAGTAATAAGGAAGGAGTTTGTTGAATTTGAAAAAACGAATCGCACTTTTGCCCGGTGACGGAATTGGTCCCGAAGTATTGGACGCGGCTGTTGATGTGCTGAAAAGCGTTGCTGAACATTATCAGCATGAATTCGAATTTGAATACGGCCTGATCGGCGGAGCGGCAATTGATGAGGCGGGAGCGCCGCTTCCCGAGGAAACTGTCGCCGCTTGCAAAGCTGCGGACGCCATTTTGCTCGGAGCAGTAGGCGGGCCGAAATGGGATCAAAATCCTTCTGAGCTGAGGCCTGAAAAAGGGCTGCTCGCCATCCGCAAGCAGCTCGATCTTTTTGCCAATCTGCGGCCTGTTAAAGTATTTGAAAGCCTTGCGGGGGCTTCTCCGTTAAAAGCTGAATATATCGAAGGTGTTGACTTTGTCATCGTTCGCGAGCTGACGGGCGGCCTGTATTTCGGAAAGCCTAGCGAGCAGTACGTCAATCAGAACGGCGAGGAAGAAGCCGTTGACACGCTGTTTTATAAAAAGTCGGAAATGGAAAGGGTCATCAGGGAGGCCTTCCAAATGGCGCAGAGACGAAAAGGCAAAGTGACCTCTGTTGATAAAGCGAACGTCCTTGAGTCAAGCAAACTATGGCGCAAGACGGCGGAAGAAGTAGCGAAAGAGTTTCCTGACGTCAAGCTTGAGCACATGCTCGTCGACAATGCAGCGATGCAGCTCATTTATGCGCCTGGACAGTTTGACATTATCGTGACTGAAAACATGTTCGGCGATATTTTAAGCGATGAAGCATCGATGCTGACCGGGTCGCTCGGCATGCTGCCGTCGGCAAGCTTATCAAGCTCCGGACTTCATCTATATGAACCTGTCCACGGCTCGGCCCCTGATATCGCGGGACAGAACATTGCCAATCCGCTTGCGGCGATCTTGTCCGCGGCTATGATGCTCAGGACGTCATTCGGTCTTGAAGCTGAAGCGAAAGCTGTTGAACACGCAGTTGATCAAGTTCTCCGGGCAGGTAAGCGGACGAAGGACCTGGCAAAAGGATCGGAACATTCCACGACTCAATCGATTACAGGGGAAGTAAAAGCTGCGCTGGCAGACGACAATGCCATTTCAAACATCATGACCGCTTACGTTTAAGGAAAATGGATATTGGTAGAGGGAGGAAGAAAGATGATGCCTCGAACGATCATCGAAAAAATTTGGGATCAACACGTGATTAAAAAAGGTGAAGGGAAGCCTGACCTTCTCTATATCGATCTGCATCTGATACACGAGGTAACGTCACCCCAGGCCTTTGAAGGCCTAAGGCAAAAGAATAGAAAAGTCAGACGGCCTCAAAATACGTTTGCCACAATGGACCACAACATTCCGACTGTCAATCGGTTTGAGATTAAAGATGATGTCGCCAAACGGCAGGTCAGTGCGCTCGAACGGAATTGCGAAGAATTCGGCATCCGCCTCGCAGACTTGTCAAGCGTCGACCAGGGGATCGTCCATGTCATCGGACCTGAACTGGGGCTGACGCTGCCGGGCAAAACGATCGTTTGCGGAGACAGTCATACATCTACACACGGAGCGTTTGGTGCGCTCGCTTTCGGAATCGGAACGAGCGAGGTGGAGCACGTCTTGTCAACGCAGACGCTTTGGCAGCAAAAACCGAAGACGCTGGAAATCCGCGTTGACGGCAAACTGCAAAAAGGAGTGACGGCTAAAGACGTCATTCTGGCGGTCATCGGAAAATACGGGGTTAAATTCGGTGCGGGTTATGTCATTGAATATACCGGCGAAGTATTCCGAAACATGTCGATGGACGAACGAATGACGGTGTGCAACATGTCAATCGAAGCTGGGGCAAGAGCAGGATTGATTGCACCGGATGAAACAACATTTGAATATGTCAAAACGAAAAAATATGCGCCAAAAGGCGAAGAGTTTGAGAAAGCTGTAGAAGAGTGGAAGAATCTGAGAACCGATCCGGGGGCGGTCTACGACCGGACGATCGTGATGGACGGAAGCGCGATTTCACCGATGGTGACGTGGGGCATCAACCCTGGCATGGTGCTGCCGGTTGATGAAGCGATTCCGGGCCCTGAGGCCTTCTCTCAGGAAGACGATAAAAAAGAAGCGCAGCGCGCATATGAATATATGGGTCTTGAACCATATAAAAAAATCGAGGACATTACAATCGAGCACGTCTTTATCGGTTCATGCACCAACTCGCGCATGACAGATCTTCGCCAGGCTGCTGAAATGATAAAAGGCCAAAAAGTCGCCGACGGCGTCAGAGCGATCGTCGTTCCCGGCTCGCAAAGCGTCAAAATTCAAGCTGAAAATGAAGGGCTTCACCAGATTTTCATCGAAGCGGGTTTTGAATGGAGAGAATCGGGATGCAGCATGTGTTTGAGCATGAACAACGATGTTGTCCCTGAAGGAGAGCGCTGTGCTTCCACTTCCAACCGCAATTTTGAAGGCAGACAGGGCAAAGGGGCCAGGACGCATCTCGTCAGCCCGGCGATGGCCGCGATGGCCGCGATTCACGGACGCTTTGTCGATGTCAGAAAATATTACCAAGAGACAACAGCTGTATAGAGGAGTGACAAGATGGAGCCATTAAAGACCCATACCGGAATAGCAGCGGTGCTAAACAGAATCAACGTAGACACGGACCAGATCATTCCGAAGCAATTTTTAAAGAGGATTGAAAGAACGGGATACGGCCGCTTTGCTTTCTTTGACTGGAGGTATTTGGATAACGGCGATCCAAACCCTGATTTTGAGCTGAACCGGCCGGAATACAAAGGCGCTTCGATTTTAATCGCCGGCGAAAACTTCGGCTGCGGCTCTTCAAGGGAACACGCCCCATGGGCGCTAGACGACTACGGATTTAAAATCATTATCGCGCCGTCTTTTGCCGATATCTTTCACCAAAACTGTTTCAAAAACGGCATGCTGCCGATCCGCCTTCCTTATGAGACGTGGAAAGAGCTTGCTGAACAGTATGAACATCAGTCTTTGCCGATGACTGTCGATCTTGAAAAACAGACGATAACAGACCACGCCGGGCAGCAGATTGCCTTTGAGGTCGATCCGCATTGGAAAGAGATGCTGCTGAACGGTTACGATGAAATTTCTTTAACATTGCTCCTTGAAGAAGAAATCGAACAATTTGAGAAACAGAGAAGTTCTTGGTTGCAAGCATAAAAAAGCTGTCCGATGTAGATCGGAGGCTTTTTTTGCTGAAGGCAGCATACTGCCGCCGGTTCTTTCTTGTGTTTAGCGGGCCGGGTTGTTACACTTGTTAAAAAATAAGTGCCTGAAAGGAACTTAGAAATGAAGCATGACAAGAAAAACTCGAAGATCATCCCGTTCCCGAACGTTAAGGAGCGTTTAGTGCACAAAGGGATGGCCGCGCTTAAAGAAAAGAATTATCATGAAGCGCTCAGGCTGTTTTCTGAAGCGAAGCGCTATGATGACGAGGAATCGGATATTTATCTGGGAATGGCCATCTGCCTGCTGGAAATCGGCGAGCTTGAAGAAGCGAAAGGCATCTGTGAAAAAATGCTGAAAGAAGGCCACGGCCATTATTTTACCGTTTTACAAGTCTATATGACGATTTTAATCCAGCTCAGACAATACGAAAAAGTAAAAGAAACGATTGAAGCTGTACTCGAAGAAAATAAGCTGCCTCCTGAAAGCGCGGAACAGTTTTATAAACTGCTTGATTTCAGCCGCAAGATGACGGAAGACCCCGGACCTGAGGATATCACCGAAGACCTTCCCGAGACGGAGGAGGTTGATCAGGAAAGGCTTTTGAATGACACGGAAGAGCAGGTTAAACTTCTTCACGGACTGAAGGACCGCAATCTGACAAGCTATATCGGCTTGTTGAAAACAATTTTGCAAAATCCGAGCGCGCATCCTGTCGTAAAAACGATGATTCTCCAGCTTTTGGCCGAGTCAGACCATGAAAAGCCGACACTTGTCGCAAAATTTGGCGATTCGATGACAATTAATCCGACAGAGACAGTCAAGCCGGATGATATGCCGATATTAAAGCATGTTCTGAGCGTGCTGGATGACACGCTGGGGAATGAAAATCCCACGCTGTACCAAGCGGTCGAAGAGCTGTGGAGAAGGCATATTTACGTCCTCTATCCGTTTCAGCCGAAATACTCAAACCGCGAGCTCTGGGCTGCTGCGCTGCATAAAGTCGGATACGAAATGCACGGGATCGACATCGATAAAGAGGAGCTTCATATTCTCTATGAATTCAATGACAGACAGCTTGACGAGGCCTGCGCGCTCATCAAAGACATAGAAGAAATTTCTTATTTGTAAATGTTGAAAGCAGCGGGCATTGTGTTATAATATAGTGGTTGCATTTGTGAAAAACGGAAGTTGATCCGTTTGCCGCTTAAAGTTCATTATTTATCTTTGTATACATAATGATGGCTGTCAGAAACACATGAGCTGCACACAGTCGGCAGCTTGCGATGGACGTAGCCGTTTGTTTGTTTTAAAATGGAAAACCGACACAACCTGAATAGATTTTGGAGGGAAACACATGTCAGTAAAATGGGAAAAGCAAGAAGGAAACGAAGGCGTTTTAACGGTTGAGGTAGATGCCGATACCTTTAATAAAGCCCTTGATGATGCATTTAAAAAAGTCGTAAAGCAAGTATCCATTCCTGGATTCCGCAAAGGGAAAGTACCGCGCGGTTTGTTTGAACAGCGTTTTGGTGTTGAGGCGCTTTATCAGGATGCGCTGGACATCCTGCTTCCTGTCGAGTATCCGAAAGCGGTAGAGGAAGCGGGCATTGAGCCTGTTGATCGCCCGGAAATCGATGTGGAAAAAATCGAAAAAGGCGAAAACCTGATCTTCACTGCGAAGGTAACGGTTAAGCCTGAAGTGAAACTTGGCGAATACAAAGGCCTTGGCATTGAAAAAGACGATACTGCCGTAACGGATGAAGACGTTCAAAATGAACTGAAGTCTCTTCAAGAGCGCCAGGCTGAACTCGTTGTAAAAGAAGACGGCAAAGTGGAAGAAGGGGACACTGTTGTTCTTGACTTCGAAGGATTCGTAGACGGCGAAGCGTTCGAAGGCGGAAAAGCGGAAAACTATTCCCTTGAAGTCGGTTCAGGCTCTTTCATTCCAGGTTTTGAAGATCAGCTTGTCGGACTTGAAGCCGGTGCTGAAAAAGACGTAGAAGTAACATTCCCTGAGGAATACCATGCGGAAGAGCTTGCGGGCAAACCTGCCATATTCAAAGTGAAAATCCACGAAATCAAAGCGAAGGAGCTTCCTGAGCTTAATGACGAGTTTGCGAAAGATGTCGATGAGGAAGTTGAAACGCTTGCCGAGCTGACTGAAAAAACGAAAAAACGTCTCGAGGAAGCAAAAGAAAACGAAGCGGACGCTAAACTTCGCGAAGAGCTTGTCGTAAAAGCAGCTGAAAACGCTGAAGCTGACATTCCTCAAGCGATGATCGACACAGAGCTTGACCGCATGATGAAAGAATTCGAACAGCGTCTGCAAATGCAAGGCATGAACCTTGAGCTTTACTTCCAATTCTCAGGACAGGATGAAAACGCGCTGAAAGAGCAAATGAAAGAGGATGCTGAAAAACGCGTGAAATCCAACCTGACACTGGAAGCGATCGCCAAAGCTGAAAACCTTCAAGTCACTGACGAAGAAGTCGAAGAAGAGCTTTCTAAAATGGCTGAAGCGTACAACATGCCTGTTGAAAACATCAAACAAGCAATCGGTTCTACAGAAGGAATGAAAGAGGACTTAAAAGTTCGCAAAGCAATTGATTTTCTTGTAGAAAACCGTTAATATGTTTCATAATCATACTTTATATAAAACAGGGCGCGAATGTTTCGTGCCTTGTTTTATACAATTTTGACTTATCATCTTTTCTTTGGGAAAGGATAGATAATGTCGTTTTGATCAACATACATATTGAATATGCCGAACGGCAAACACAACGTTATCGCCTTTTTGGAAAGTGTGGTAAAATGCAATACATAATGGAACGAATGTTTTCAAGCGATGTTTCTTTTAACGAAGAAACAGGAATGACAAGGATATAAGGGGTGAAAGAATGTTTAAATTCAACGAGGAAAAAGGACAATTAAAATGCTCGTTTTGCGGAAAAACACAAGATCAGGTACGCAAGCTTGTCGCCGGACCAGGCGTATATATATGTGACGAGTGCATCGAACTTTGCACTGAAATTGTAGAAGAGGAACTCGGCTCTGAAGAAGAAGTGGAGTTCAAAGATGTCCCAAAACCAAAGGAAATCCGCGAGATTCTTGATGAATACGTCATCGGCCAGGACCAGGCAAAAAAATCCCTTGCCGTGGCCGTCTACAATCATTACAAGCGGATCAATTCGAACAGCAAAGTCGATGATGTCGAGCTGTCAAAAAGTAATATTTCCATGATCGGACCGACTGGAAGCGGAAAAACGCTTCTTGCTCAAACACTAGCCCGCATCCTGAATGTGCCGTTTGCCATTGCAGATGCCACTTCGCTTACTGAAGCAGGCTATGTCGGTGAAGATGTGGAGAACATTTTGCTTAAGCTGATTCAGGCTGCTGACTACGATGTTGAAAAAGCGGAAAAAGGCATTATCTACATCGATGAAATCGATAAAGTAGCCAGAAAGTCCGAGAACCCTTCAATTACACGCGATGTATCAGGTGAAGGCGTTCAGCAGGCTCTGCTTAAAATTCTTGAAGGTACGGTTGCAAGCGTTCCTCCACAAGGCGGAAGAAAGCATCCTCATCAAGAGTTCATCCAGATTGACACAACGAACATCCTGTTCATTTGCGGCGGAGCTTTTGATGGAATCGAGCAAATCATCAAGCGCCGTCTCGGTCAAAAGGTCATTGGCTTCGGCTCTGACAACAAGCATGAAGATCTTGAAAAAGAAGCGCTTCTTTCCAAAGTGCTTCCGGAAGACTTGCTTCGCTTCGGTCTGATCCCTGAATTCATCGGCCGTCTCCCGATCATCGCAAGCCTTGAACCACTCGATGAAAAAGCGCTGGTTGAAATTTTAACAAAACCGAAAAACGCACTTGTTAAACAATATAGAAAAATGCTTGAGCTGGATGATGTGGAGCTTGTATTTGAAGACGAAGCGCTCACAGAAATCGCTAAAAAAGCAATTGAACGTAAAACAGGAGCACGCGGACTTCGTTCCATTATCGAAGGAATCATGCTCGACGTGATGTTCGATCTGCCGTCACGCGAGGATATTGAAAAATGCGTGATTACAGGCAAAACCGTCACTGACGGCGAACCGCCGCGTCTCATTATGAAAGACGGCACGGTCGTCAATAAAGACAAAAAAACTTCAGCATAATGCAGAGAACCTCCTAGCCAAAGGAGGTTCTTTTTTTGCATTTGGAAACCGTCGCCATACAGAAAAAAGTGACGATTCGAAAAGCAAAATTATCCCTTTCTGTACGTTTATTCCCTCCGTGATCAGGAAATACTATCTGACATACTTAAAGATACGAAACCATTTCAGGAGGGACCATCAGTTGAGCTGGACGAGCATTGCACTTTTTGTACAACTATTTTTCGGGATCATCATCGGATTATATTTTTGGAATCTGCTCAAGAATCAAAGAACCCAAAAGGTTACGATAGACAGAGAGTCCAAAAAAGAGATGGAACAGCTCCGGAAAATGAGATCAATCCATTTATCAGAACCGTTATCAGAAAAGGTAAGGCCGACAGCTTTTAAAGACATCGTCGGCCAAGAGGACGGCATTAAAGCGCTGAAAGCCGCCCTTTGCGGACCAAATCCGCAGCATGTCATTATTTACGGCCCTCCAGGTGTGGGGAAAACCGCAGCTGCAAGGCTTGTCCTCGAAGAAGCGAAAAAGAACAAGCGCTCACCGTTCCAGGAACATTCCGTCTTTGTCGAGCTTGACGCGACAACGGCCCGCTTCGACGAGCGGGGAATCGCCGACCCGTTGATCGGATCGGTCCACGATCCGATTTATCAGGGTGCCGGAGCGATGGGGCAGGCCGGAATTCCTCAGCCAAAGCAGGGAGCCGTTACGCATGCGCACGGCGGGGTATTATTCATCGACGAAATCGGAGAGCTTCATCCGATTCAAATGAATAAAATGCTGAAGGTGCTTGAAGATCGGAAAGTGTTTTTGGAAAGCGCCTATTACAGTGAAGAAAACACGCAAATCCCTAAACACATCCACGACATTTTTCAAAACGGGCTGCCGGCGGATTTCAGACTGATCGGCGCGACGACGAGGATGCCTGACGAAATCCCGCCAGCGATTCGGTCGAGATGTCTGGAAGTGTTCTTCCGCGACCTTGAAAAGCAAGAATTAAAAACGGTCGCCAAAAAAGCGGCTGATAAGATTGAGAAGAAAGTCGCAGAGGAAGGACTTGACCTGTTGACGCGGTATGCGAGAAACGGCCGCGAAGTCGTCAATATGATGCAAATCGCCGCCGGAATGGCTTTGACTGAAGAGCGTGACGAGGTGACGGTTGAAGATATCGAATGGGTGATCCATTCGAGCCAGCTGACACCGAAATACGAACAAAAAATCGCCTCCAAACCGCAGGTCGGCATCGTCAACGGACTTGCCGTCCACGGCCCTAACAGCGGTTCGCTGCTCGAAATTGAAGTCACAGTCAACAAGGCTGCTGATAAGGGATCGATTAATATCACAGGCATCGCAGAAGAAGAGAATATCGGCAACCAGTCAAAATCGATCCGACGGAAAAGCATGGCGAAAGGGTCGGTCGAAAATGTCATGACTGTATTGCGGACAATGGGAGTAAAAGCTTCGGATTATGATATTCACGTGAATTTCCCCGGCGGTATCCCGGTTGACGGACCATCTGCAGGAATTGCCATGGCGGCGGGCATTTTCTCCGCCATTCATAAGGTTCCGATAGACCATACTGTCGCCATGACGGGGGAAATCAGCCTGAACGGCCGGGTAAAGCCGATCGGCGGCGTGATTCCGAAAATCAAAGCGGCCAAGCATGCGGGGGCAAAAACTGTTATTATTCCGCACGAAAATGTCCAGTCGATTTTAAAGCGGATAGAAGGCG
This sequence comes from Bacillus sp. J41TS8, assembly GCF_018333035.1. Lineage (NCBI taxonomy): Bacteria > Bacillati > Bacillota > Bacilli > Caryophanales > Bacillaceae > Bacillus > Bacillus sp. J41TS8. The sequence goes on along the minus strand of NZ_BORF01000001.1, from coordinate 355,402 downwards.
TACATATCATTCCCGTCAAAACCTTGCAGGAAGTGCTGGACCTTGCATTGGTCAACCCTCCTTCAGAAATGCCTGACGGCGCTCAGATGAAAAGAGAATCCGTATAAATCCCCATCATTTCAGATGGGGATTTTTTTCGGGCCGGTTTTCTCCGACAGGCGCCGGCATGTTTTCTTAGCGGAGGACATCTTTTCCTTTTTCAGAACTGAAAGAAAGGGTATACTACAGGAGACCCTTTTTATTTCGCCGGGCTTACAATTGTACAGGGATAAAAAAAGTATATTATAATGGTTCATACTAAAGTTACGGAGGTGTCAGTCAAAATGGCAGATGAAACGAAACGAAACATCCCGCTCCTCCCTTTAAGAGGTTTACTCGTCTATCCGACGATGGTTTTGCACCTTGACGTCGGGCGTGAAAAGTCGGTTCAGGCGCTTGAACAGGCGATGATGAATGACCATATGATTTTTTTGGCAACACAAAAGGACATATCCATAGACGAACCGGATGAAGACGAGATTTTTACATTCGGAACCTATACAAAAATCAAGCAGATGCTCAAGCTGCCGAACGGAACGATCCGCGTTTTGGTGGAGGGGCTGCAGCGCGCCCGCATTCTTGAGTACCATGATTTAGATGAATATACGTCTGTAAAAATCGAACGAATCGATGAAGAGACTGAAAAAGATGTTGAAGATGAAGCACTTATGCGCACATTGCTTGACCACTTCGATCAATACATAAAGATTTCGAAAAAAATATCGGCTGAAACATTTGCCGCTGTGACAGATATTGAAGAGCCGGGAAGAATGGCCGATATCGTCGCCTCCCACCTGCCGCTTAAGTTGAAAGACAAGCAGGAAGTGCTGGAAACGATCGATGTCAAAGCCAGATTAAACAAAGTGATCGACCTGATTCACAACGAAAAAGAAGTCCTTGAGATTGAAAAGAAGATCGGGCAGCGCGTCAAGCGTTCAATGGAAAGAACGCAAAAGGAGTATTACCTGCGCGAGCAGATGAAAGCCATCCAAAAAGAGCTTGGCGATAAAGAAGGAAAAACGGGCGAGGTCCAAAAGCTGACTGAGAAAATCGAACAGGCCGGCATGCCTGACAATGTGAAAGAAACCGCGTTTAAAGAGCTAAACCGGTACGAAAAAATTCCGTCAAGCTCAGCTGAAAGTTCTGTCATCCGCAATTATATTGAATGGCTTATTTCCCTCCCATGGAATGATGCAACAGAAGACAGGCTTGATTTAAATCTCGCCAGTCAAATTCTTGATGAAGAACATCACGGACTTGAAAAAGTGAAGGAACGGGTTCTCGAATATTTGGCAGTCCAAAAGCTGACCCGCTCGTTAAAAGGACCGATCTTATGCTTGGCCGGACCTCCGGGTGTCGGAAAAACCTCGCTGGCCAAATCGATCGCCAAATCGCTCGGACGCAAATTTGTCCGCATTTCCCTTGGCGGCGTGAGGGATGAATCCGAAATCCGTGGCCACCGCCGCACATATGTAGGCGCCATGCCGGGCCGCATTATTCAGGGGATGAAAAAAGCAGGCAAGAACAATCCCGTGTTCCTTTTGGACGAGATTGATAAAATGGCTTCGGATTTCAGGGGAGATCCTGCTTCAGCGATGCTGGAAGTGCTCGATCCTGAACAAAACCATACGTTCAGCGACCATTATATTGAAGAGACGTTTGATTTATCAAAGGTTTTGTTTATTGCGACCGCGAACAACCTGGCCACAATCCCGGGTCCGCTCAGAGACCGTATGGAGATCATCACGATCGCGGGCTATACGGAAGTGGAAAAGGTCGAAATCGTCAAAGACCATCTGCTTCCAAAACAGCTGAAAGAACACGGTCTGAAAAAATCCAATCTGCAAATACGGGAGCAGGCTGTCCTTGATGTTATTCGCTATTATACGAGGGAAGCCGGCGTCAGAAGTCTTGAACGCCAAATCGCAGCGATATGCAGAAAAGCGGCGAAGCTGATCGTATCAGGGGAAAGAAAAAGAATTACGGTCACGGACAAAAACCTTGAAGACTATTTAGGAAAAAGAATGTTCAGGTACGGACAGGCTGAGCTCGACGATCAGATCGGCGTTGTCACAGGTCTCGCTTACACGACGGTCGGCGGAGATACGCTGTCCATCGAAGTGTCTCTTTCCCCCGGGAAAGGCAAGCTCATTTTAACCGGAAAGCTCGGCGATGTCATGAGAGAGTCGGCACAAGCCGCATTCAGCTATGTCCGTTCAAAAGCGGAAGAGTTAAACATCAGCCCTGATTTTCATGAAAAACACGATATTCACATTCACGTGCCGGAAGGGGCCGTTCCGAAGGACGGGCCATCCGCGGGGATCACAATGGCGACAGCTCTTGTTTCGGCGCTGACGGGCCGACCTGTTTCACGAAATGTCGGCATGACCGGCGAAATCACGTTAAGAGGCCGCGTCCTTCCGATCGGCGGCTTGAAGGAAAAGGCGCTCGGCGCACACCGTGCCGGCTTAAAGACTGTCATTATGCCGAAAGATAATGAAAAAGACATTGAGGACATTCCAAACAGCGTGCGGGAAGGCTTAACCTTCATTCCTGTCGCTCACCTGGACGAAGTTCTAAAGCATGCGCTAGTAGGAGAAGAGAAATGAAAGTAACGAAATCAGAGATTGTCATCAGTGCGGTGAAACCCGAGCAGTACCCTGAAGGGGGGCTGCCGGAAATCGCCCTTGCCGGGAGATCTAATGTCGGAAAATCGTCATTTATCAATACAATGATCAACCGTAAAAACTTAGCGAGGACATCATCAAAGCCGGGCAAAACACAGACATTAAACTTTTATATCATTAACGATGTCCTTCACTTTGTCGATGTGCCCGGTTACGGATTTGCGAAAGTCTCCAAAACGGAGCGCGAGGCTTGGGGCCGTATGATAGAGACGTATTTGACATCCCGCGAAGAACTGAAAGCGGTCGTCCAAATCGTCGACCTCAGGCATGCTCCTTCACAGGATGATGTCATCATGTACGACTTTTTAAAGCATTATGAAATTCCTGTGATCGTGATTGCGACAAAAGCGGATAAAATCCCTAAAGGTAAATGGGAAAAGCATGCCAAAGTCGTCAAAGAGACGCTCAATATAGAAAAAGAAGACAAACTCATCTTGTTTTCCTCCGAGACGAAAAAGGGTAAACAAGAAGCGTGGTCGGCGATCGAGCAAATGATCGCGAGATAAAAGAAAAAGCACTTGCGGGATTGATGCAAGTGCTTTTTCTTGAATAAACTATTTTCTTTTTAAGAATAATAAAAGCAGACTAACCGCGATAAAAGCGGCCGGCCAATAAGCTTCTACATATGCCGTCTCGATATTCGCCGTCTTCAGCCAGGCGGCAATCTGCCGGAAAAAATAAAGATAGAGGGCGACTGCGATCATCAGCAGACTCTCATATTGATATTCTTTCGTCTTAAACGATTTGACAAGAAGCGCCGCACCGAGGATCAGCACGATGACCGCAAAATCATCCGCGCGGCTGAAATAGTCCTCTTTAAATGTGAAATAAACGCCGATCGCTGTCATGAAGAGCCCTGCAAAGGAATGGGCGGAATCGGCTTCCTTCTGCCCCTGATAAAAAAGAGCCAGCCCGATGAGCCCTGCAAGTACAGACCATTCTTCCTGTCCGTCAAACAGGCTGATCCGGCCCGACCGCAGAAAGGCGTAGACAGCCACGGCTATCAACAGCAATGGAAGCAAAACAGATTTCTTTTTCAAAGTATCACCTTCTTGATGTAGTGAAAGAAATAGAAACACATTTTCTACTATATCACATCAATTTTTTAAAATCTGTTCACATTTTGGGAAGAGAAAATAGTGAATATATGTTATAATCGTTTTGAATAATAAATTCTATATTATAATCATTCTAATTTAGATAGATGCTGGGGGTGCAAGCAAGAGTTATGCATATACTTGTCGTGGGATTGGATTACAAATCAGCCCCTGTTGATATACGTGAAAAGTTAACCTTTCAGCCGGATGAGCTGGGGCAGGCGATGTCGCAATTGAAAGAAGAAAAAAGCATACTTGAGAATATCATCGTGTCGACATGCAACCGGACAGAGCTGTATGCAGTCGTTGATCAGCTGCACACCGGACGTTATTATATGAAAATGTTTTTGGCGAACTGGTTCGGACTAAGCAAAGAGGACATTTCGCCTTACTTGAAGTTTTATGAAAACGACGGAGCCGTTGAACATTTGTTCCGCGTATCGTGCGGATTGGATTCGATGGTTATTGGAGAAACGCAGATTTTAGGCCAAGTGCGTACAAGTTTCAAGCTGGCTCAGGAAGAGAAGACAATTGGTACCGTTTTCAACTATTTGTTTAAGCAGGCTGTCACCGTCGCGAAGCGCTGCCATGCCGAAACGGACATTGCTTCAAATGCTGTATCCGTCAGCTATGCAGCCGTCGAGCTTGCCAGGAAAATCTTCGGCGACCTTTCCGATAAACACGTGCTGATTCTCGGCGCGGGCAAAATGGGAGAGCTTGCGGTTCAAAACCTGCACGGCCACGGAATCGGACAGGTTACCGTGATCAACAGAACATTTTCAAAAGCGAAGGAGCTTGCCGGCCGTTTTTCAGGCGCGGCGAAAAGCTTAAATGAGCTGCAATGCGCTTTAATGGAAGCCGACATTCTCATCAGTTCAACGGGCGCAAGCGGCTATGTCGTCACAAAAGAGATGATCGAACATGTCAATAAGCTTCGCAAAGGATGTCCGCTTTTTATGGTGGATATTGCCGTGCCGCGGGATCTTGACCCGACTCTCAGCGATGTGGAAGGCGTCTTTCTGTACGATATTGACGATCTTGAAGGGATCGTGGAAGAAAATCTGAAGGAGCGTCAGGCCGTTGCTGAAGAAGTGGAGCTGATTATTGAAGCTGAGATCGTCGCTTTTAAACAATGGCTGAATACGCTCGGCGTCGTGCCGGTCATCTCTGCTCTCAGGGAAAAAGCTTTGACAATCCAGGCGGAAACGATGCAGAGCATCGAACGGAAGCTCCCTCACTTGAGCACAAGAGAGAAAAAACTTTTAAACAAGCATACGAAAAGCATTATCAACCAGCTCTTGCGCGACCCGATTTTAAAAGTGAAGGAGTTTGCGTCAGAAGCTGATGCCGAAGAAAAGCTTGCGCTGTTTACGCAGATTTTTGATATTGAAGAAGCGGCTTTTCCTGACGGAGAGAATCAAGACGAACGCCAGCCGGTTCATGCGTTTAAGCGGCAAAACCAGCAGGGTTTGACTTCTATCGCGAGCGAGTGACAGACATGACAGACACATTGTTAGCAAGGCTTAACGAAGTTACAATCGTGTTGTACGCGCTCACCGTCCTCTTTTATTTTATAGACTTTTTACAGCACAACCGGAAGGCGGGAAAAGCGGCCTTCTGGTTGCTTTCTATTGTCTGGATTCTGCAGACGGTATACCTTTTTTATTTCATGCAGTACACAGATCAGTTTCCTGTTTTGAATAATGCGCAGGGGCTTTATTTTTACGCGTGGGTGCTTGTCACGCTGTCTCTCGTTTTGACGAAGCTTTTGAAAGTGGAATTTCTCGTTTTTTTCACCAATCTCATCGGCTTTTCAATGGCGGCGATCCACACGTTTACACCGACGGCCCAGCAGTCGGCGGAGCTTTCGGGAAGGCTCGTGTCCGAGCTCTTGATCATCCACATTACAATGGCGATTCTTTCGTATGGAGCGTTTTCATTGTCGTTTGTCTTTTCCGTGCTGTATCTTTTTCAGTACCGTTTATTGAAAAAGAAAAAGTGGGGGAAATGGCTCTTACGAATCGAAGATTTGCCAAAACTTGATCATATGGCTTATGTCCTTAATCTCATCGGCGTTCCCATGCTTTTGCTGAGTCTGATTCTGGGGATTATCTGGTCGTATGTATCGCTTGAAACCCTGTACTGGGCGGATCCGAAAGTGCTCGGATCGATCGTGCTGCTTTTTTTATACGGATACTATTTATTTATCAGGATTGTCAAAGAGCTGCAGGGAAGGATCGCGGCCATGTGGAATACCGCGTCTTTTCTTGTTCTTTTAATCAATTTCTTTTTGCTCGGCAGCTTTTCGCAATTTCATTGGTTTAGTTAGTTAAAACGGTTGCCCGTGACGGATTGGGAGGAAGAAAACATGAGAAACATCATTGTAGGCTCAAGAAGAAGCAAATTGGCGATGACCCAGACAAAATGGGTGATCAAAAAGCTGGAGGAATTAAATCCGGATTTCACGTTTGAAATAAAGGAAATCGTTACAAAAGGCGACCGGATCTTGGATGTTACCCTGTCAAAGGTCGGCGGGAAAGGCCTGTTCGTCAAAGAAATCGAACAGGCGATGCTTTCCGGGGAAATTGATATGGCCGTTCACAGCATGAAGGACATGCCGTCGGCGCTTCCCGAAGGGCTGGTGGTCGGCTGCATTCCAAAACGGGAAGATGCCAGGGACGTTCTCATTTCAAAAAGCCGTCAAAAGCTGGCCGACCTGAAACAAGGTGCGGTTATCGGCACGAGCAGCCTCAGAAGAAGCGCGCAGCTTTTGCAAATGCGCCCCGACCTTGAGATCAAGTGGATCAGGGGAAATATCGATACAAGGCTGAAAAAACTTGAAACTGAAGATTACGACGCGATTATTTTAGCAGCGGCAGGCCTGTCAAGAATGGGCTGGAAGGACGATGTCGTCACCGAATTTCTTGATCCAGAGAGCTGCCTTCCCGCCGTTGGGCAAGGCGCGTTGGCGATCGAGTGCAGAGGCTCGGATGAGGAGCTGCTGTCCCTCTTTTCGCGCCTGAACGACCGCTACACACAGCTGACCGTCACGGCCGAGCGCGCTTTTCTTCATGCGATGGAAGGCGGCTGCCAAGTGCCAATCGCCGGATTTGCGACGATGGACGAAGACGGCGTCATCGAACTGACCGGTCTTGTGGCATCGCCTGACGGAAAAACCGCATACAGAGAAACAGTAAAAGGAAAAGATCCGGAGGCTGTCGGCAGAGAATGCGCGGCGGTCATGTCGGAAAAAGGAGCAAAGGCACTGATTGACCGTGTGAAACAGGAGCTGGAAGACAATGAAGCATGATCTTCCTTTACAGGGAAAGAAAGTGCTCGTCACCCGCAATAAAGCCCAAGCCCAATCCTTCAGGGAAAAGGTGGAGGCTTTGGGCGGAGAAGCTGTTTTAACGTCATTGATTTCGTTTCGGCCCGCCCTCCCGCGAGAACAGGCCCAGCGCTTTCGAGCAGATCTTGAAAGCGCGGACTGGCTTGTTTTTACAAGCGTGAACGGGGCAAAATTCTTTTTTTCTTATTTGAAGAACGCCGGGTTCAGCGTTCCTTTCGCATCAAAGGCCAAGGTTGCCGCTGTCGGTGAAAAAACGGCCAGGTATTTGCGCGACAGGGGTCTTTCTGTCGATCTGATGCCTGAGTTATACGTGGCTGAACATTTGGCGGAGGCACTGAAGCGAAATGTCGGCCGTCATGATAAAGTGGCCGTTTTAAAAGGGAATTTATCCCGGGACGTCATCAAGAAAACCCTCACTCCGCTCGGAATTCAAGTTTCGGAATGGATTTTGTATGAAACCGTTCGTGATGAAAAGGGAATTCTGGAGCTTAAGGAAGCAGCAAAACACGCGTCTTTTGATTTTGTGACATTTACCAGCTCCTCGACGGTACATACATTCATGTCCATTTTGAAAGAGGAGAGCAGAACGTGGGCCGAAAAGAACGGTACGGCTTTTATTACGATCGGGCCTATGACAAAGAAGGCGCTGTCGGACTACGGAATTCCTTCATATATGCCGGACGTCTATACAATCGACGGAATGCTGCGTGAAATATGCCGCATTTCAAGAAAGGGAGAATGACAAATGGAAGCATCATTTCAAAGACACCGCCGCCTGCGGACGACAGCAGGTATGCGAAAATTGGTAAGAGAAACCGAGTTAAGAGCATCTGACTTTATTTATCCGATATTTGTAACCGAGGAAGAGAACGTTAAAAGCGAAGTTCCGTCCATGCCGGGCGTATACCAGCTGTCTTTGGACCGGCTGAAAGAGGAAATGGAGGAAGTCGCAGGCCTCGGCATTCAATCTGTGATCGTCTTCGGCGTGCCTGAACACAAAGATGATGTGGGAAGCGGAGCCTATCACAACCACGGCATCGTTCAAAAAGCGATTGCACAAATTAAACAAGACTTTCCTGAGCTTGTCGTTATCGCAGATACATGCCTATGCGAGTACACGGACCACGGTCACTGCGGCCTTGTGGAAAACGGTGAAATACTAAATGACGAATCGCTCGTTCTTTTGGCAAAAACCGCTGTCAGCCAAGCCCGTGCAGGCGCTGACATTATTGCGCCTTCAAACATGATGGACGGTTTCGTTGCCGCCATCAGGGATGCGCTTGATCAGGAAGGATTTACAAATGTGCCGATCATGTCGTACGCTGTAAAATATGCGAGCGCGTTTTACGGCCCGTTCCGCGATGCCGCGGGAAGCAGTCCGCAGTTCGGCGACCGCAAGACGTACCAAATGGATTATGCCAACCGCAGGGAGGCTCTCCGGGAGGCAAAATCCGATGTGGAAGAAGGCGCCGATTTCCTGATCGTCAAGCCGACGCTTTCATATCTTGATATCGTCAGAGAAGTGAAAAACGAATTTAACCTGCCTGTTGTCGGATACAATGTAAGCGGGGAGTATGCGATGGTCAAAGCCGCGGCCCAAAACGGCTGGATTGAAGAAAAAGCTCTTGTTCTCGAAATGCTGACAAGCATGAAGCGGGCGGGCGCTGATTTGATCATTACGTACTTTGCAAAAGATGCGGCAAAATGGATTTCGGAATAAGAATTTGAACTGGGGGTTTTAGAGGATGCGGAGCTATGAGAAGTCTAAAGCGGCATTCGAAGAGGCGCAACGAGTCATGCCTGGCGGGGTGAACAGCCCGGTCAGAGCCTTTAAATCAGTGAACATGGACCCGATTTTTATGGAGCGGGGAAAAGGATCAAAAATCTATGATATTGACGGAAACGAATACATCGATTATGTCTTGTCATGGGGACCGCTTATTTTAGGACACAGCAATGAAAAAGTGGTGAAAGAAATTCAAAAGACGGCAGAACACGGGACAAGCTTCGGTGCACCGACAGAACTGGAAACCGAGCTTGCCGAGCTTGTTATCGACCGCGTTCCTTCCATAGAAATCGTTCGGATGGTGAGCTCCGGTACGGAGGCGACGATGAGCGCCTTGCGGCTGGCGCGCGGTTACACAGGCCGTAACAAAATCGTGAAATTTGAAGGCTGCTACCATGGACACGGTGATTCCCTGCTGATTAAAGCGGGCTCTGGAGTAGCAACGCTCGGCCTCCCTGACAGCCCCGGAGTTCCGGAAAGCATTGCAAAAAACACGATTACCGTTCCTTACAATGATCTGGAAAGCATGAAGCTTGTCTTTCAGGAATTCGGAGAGGACATTGCCGGCGTTATCGTTGAACCTGTCGCGGGCAATATGGGTGTCGTACCTCCGGTTAAAGGGTTCCTCGAAGGGCTTCGCGAGCTGACTGAGACGCATGGCGCTCTGCTGATTTTTGATGAAGTAATGACAGGCTTCAGGGTGGGCTACAACTGTGCGCAAGGCTATTTCGGAGTGACGCCTGATTTGACTTGCCTCGGAAAAGTGATCGGCGGCGGTCTTCCTGTCGGCGCTTATGGAGGAAAGGCGGAAATCATGGAGAAAATTGCGCCGAGCGGTCCGATCTATCAGGCCGGCACGCTGTCCGGCAACCCGCTTGCCATGACAGCCGGACTCGAAACATTGAAACAGCTGACTCCTGAATCCTACCAGGAATTCTCCCGCAAAGCAGACCGTTTGGAAAAAGGAATTTCTGAAGCTGCCGAGAAAAATGGCATTCCGTGTACATTTAATCGAGCGGGGTCTATGATCGGCTTTTTCTTCACAAATGAACCGGTCATCAATTATGATACAGCGAAACAGTCTGATCTCGGACTGTTTGCCGAATATTATAAAGGGATGGCCGATGAAGGCGTGTTTCTCCCGCCTTCACAGTTTGAAGGGCTGTTCTTGTCAACCGCTCATACGGATGACGACATTGAGCATACGATTCAAGCTGCTGAACGCGTATTCGAAAGAATCAGCCGCTCCAGATAAAGAAAAGGGCTGCCGGACATTGCCGGCGGCTCTTTTTTGCATGGTGCCGGTAACGGCTTATGATTTTTCTGTTCATATTCTGCCAGCTTTTCTCATACATCTTTACTGACATCTAATTTTAAAAATTAGGTGAAGGGAGGATATCAGTTTGCCGCAAAACAATCGTTTGCAATTTTCTGTAGAAGAGTCAATCTGTTTTCAAAAAGGACAGGAAGTATCCGAATTATTATCGATTTCATTGGATCCTGACATTACCGTTCAGGAAGTAAATGATTATGTATCCATACGAGGGTCATTAGAGCTGACAGGCGAATACAACATAGATCAAACCCGGGAATATGCAGAGCTGCCTGCGACAAGCCGATTTGTGGAAGATGTAAAGCTGAAAGGGGACGGCAGCGCAGAGCTGACGCATTGTTTCCCAGTGGATATCACCATCCCGAAAGACAAGGTCAATCATTTAAACGACGTATTTGTTTTTATTGATGCTTTCGATTATCAGCTGACAGATGCGAGGATGTTGACGATTCAAGCTGATTTGGCGATTGAAGGCCTCTTGAATGTAAGCGGTGAAGCCGGAGAAGAAGAACCGCGTACTATGCCTGCGGCAGTCCAGCCGGAAGAGGAGCTTGAGCCTGCCTTCAGATCACCTTCAGACGACGAAGAACAGGGTAAAGAGGAAGAATTTTTGATTCAGCTTGACAGATCTTATGAAGAGCAGGACGAAGAACAGCCGTATGAAGAAGCAGAAGAAACTGATACCGATGCGGAAGCGGTTCCGATTTACCAGTCGTTTCTCGGAGACGATACAGAGGAAACAAAGCCGTTTTTTACAGCGTCTTTGTCTGCGGCAGAGCGGACGAAGCGCGAAATGGAAAATCCAAAAGACGCCGCTCTTGAACATCCGGAAGAAGAATATGAGCTAAATAGGGAGAAAGTAGAAGCAAAGCCGGAGGAATATGAGCTGAAAAGGGAGAAAGTAGAAGCAAAACCGGAAGAATATGAGCTGAAAAGGGAGAAAGTAGAAGCAAAACCGGAAGAATATGAGCTGAAAAGGGAGAAAGTAGAAGCAAAACCGGAAGAATATGATCTGAAAAGGGAGAAAGTAGAAGCAAAACCGGAAGAATATGAGCTGAAAGAGGAGAAAGAAGCAAAGCCGGAAGAATATGAGCAAAAAAGGGAGAAAGCGGAAGAGAAGCCGGAAGAATACGAGTTAAAAAGGGAAGAAGCGGAAGAAGAGCCGGAGCCGCTCCAAAGGGCTTATCAACCTCATGATGAACCGAAAGAAACCCCGTTCTACGGTGTTCCGCCTCTTTTGGAGGAAGACCAGAATGACAGGGAGCCTGAGACGTTTGAAGTTGAAGTGACACAGGAAGCAGAAGCGATTGATGAAGAAGAGGAAGCCGGGCATACCATTGAAATCCCGGAATATTCGTTTCATGAGCAGACGGAGCCTGAAGAAGAAAGAGATGAGATGCCGGCAGCAGACGACCAGGAAGTGTCAGCGAAGGAGAATGACAATGCTCTCTATTTGACAAAGCTGTTTACAAAACAGGGAGAGGAGGAGTTTACTCGAATGAGGATGTGCATCGTTCAGCAAAACGATACCATTGATCTTTTGTGCGAGCGCTATGATATTAATGTCCAGCAGCTCATCCGGATGAATTCCCTTTCCCTTGACGAGGAATTAAAAGAGGGACAGATCCTTTATATACCGGATTATCAAAACAGCCATGCCTAATGCATTGATAAAAATGTGGTGAAGCCGATGGAAGGCATCCAGTCTGTTTTAAATGAGTACGGTCTTACGCCTGAATATATGGAATCGGTCAGTCCAAAGGTATGGAAAGTGTATACGGATCACGGTGTATTCGCCCTGAAAAAATTGGCGGCTTCAAGAAACGCCAGCTTCACAGAACAGATGATCATGCTGGAGGAAAAAGGCTACAGGCAGTTTGTCCCCGTCTATCGAAACCGCACGGGCGAATTTTTAACGCAAGACGGAGAAGATGTCTGTTATCTCATGCCTTGGCTTACCCTTGAAAGAGAGGAAGAGCTTGACCAAAAACACGAATATATGTTTAAAGAAATCGCTCTTCTTCACCAGCGAACGGAAAAAGAGCTCGGTGTGAGGCGGGAAGAAATACTCGGGCACTATGAACGGACAAAACGGAAATGGGAACAGCAAAAACAGAAATATGAAGAATTCATCTCAAGAGCGGAAAACGAATGGTATATGTCCCCGTTCCAGCTTCAGGCAGCCATGTATTTCAAAGAGACGATATCAGCTGCAGACTTTGCGCTTGCCCGCCTTGAAGAGTGGTATGAGACCATGAAAGACAAAGAGTCTTCGAGAATGGTTTTAAACCACGGGCAGCTGTCCGTCCGGCATTTTCTCTATAACGATACCGGAACGGGTTACTTTACGAACTTTGAGAAAGCGGGACACGGGCCCCCAGCGAACGATCTCATCGTATTTTTTACAAGAATGTTTAAGACGAATCCCGTGATGTGCACGGAATGTGTAAACTGGTTTTATACGTATCACAATGTCTATCCTTTGCGGGAGGAAGAAATCAGCTTATTCCTCAGCTATATGGCTTACCCCGGGCCTGTATACGGTGTGCTGAACCGCTACGACCTTGAGAAGGGGCCCGGAGAAAAAGAAGCCTGTACAACGCTTTTGAAGGCGTACTGGCAAATGAAAAACGCCGAACCGCTTGTGATGAGCATTCACGAGACGGAAGAAAACAGAAAACTGCAGGAAGAAACAGAGTCCCCATCATCATGATGCGGACTTTTTTCGTGCTTATATCCAGTCAAGGTGAAAGGCGCACGCAAGGAATATGAGAATGCCCAAAAGGAGGACATCAAATGTGGTCGGAAAGATGATCGTGCGTATGCCCTGGAAGATCGTGATCGGGAGGACGACTTGAACAGCAACAAGCCTGACTTGCTTCAGCCACGGCTGGAATGAATGTGTGTTGAATTTTTTTCGCATCTTATGCCTCCTCTCTTATCGTTACAGCATCATATGAGGAAAAGGAGCTTGTGTGCATGGCCCAGTATCGTATAAAACAAGAGAAAAACGGAAAAGATGATTGACGAAAATGAAAAAGATTTAGTAATATAAGAAAAAGAAAAAGTACGTGCTGAAAAGTCAATGATCACCCGCTTTGAATGGGAAGAGTACAAAAACAGACGCTTGCAGAGAGGGAAGCCGGTTCGCTGAAAGGCTCCCAGTCAGTCTTTTTTGGAAGGTCGCCCAGGAGCGCAATTTCTCGAACAAAAAGTAGAGAAATTCGGGAAAGTCCCGTTATCCCATTTAAGTGCGTGAATGCGTTTTTTTCGCATTCATGAAAAAAGGTGGTACCGCGAGAGAGTTCTCTTCGTCCTTTTAACAGGATCGAGAGGGCTCTTTTTTATTGTTCAGCCGTTTAATACTGTTGGAGGTTTGAAAATGGATAATCAAGAACTGACGATGCCGACAAAATACGATCCGTCTGCAGTTGAAAAAAACAGATACGACTATTGGGTGAACGGCAAATTTTTTGAAGCGAAAAACGACCCTGAAAAAGAACCGTACACCGTTGTCATTCCCCCGCCGAATGTGACGGGTAAGCTGCACTTGGGGCATGCTTGGGATTCCACCTTGCAGGATATCGTGACAAGAATGAAACGGATGCAGGGCTATGACGTGCTCTGGCTGCCGGGTATGGATCACGCCGGTATTGCAACTCAGGCAAAAGTAGAAGCGAAGCTTCGCGAAGAAGGAAAAACGCGCTATGATCTCGGCCGCGAAAAATTCCTTGAAGAAACATGGAAATGGAAAGAGGAATATGCCGATTTTATTCGCAGCCAATGGGCGAAAATCGGCCTTGGCCTTGACTATTCAAGGGAGCGTTTCACCCTTGATGAAGGGCTTTCTAAAGCGGTTCGCGAAGTATTTGTGAAGCTATATGAAAAAGGGCTGATTTACCGCGGAGAATATATCATTAACTGGGACCCGGCCACTAAAACGGCTCTGTCTGACATCGAAGTCATCTATAAAGACGTACAAGGCGCGTTCTATCATATGCGCTACCCGCTGAAAGACGGTTCAGGCTCGATTGAAATTGCGACAACCCGTCCGGAAACGATGCTCGGCGATACAGCGGTTGCGGTACATCCGGAAGACGAGCGGTACAAACATCTAATCGGAAAAACGGTTATTCTGCCGATCACAGGAAGAGAAATTCCGATTGTCGGAGACGACTACGTCGATATGGAATTCGGCTCAGGTGCCGTCAAAATTACACCTGCCCATGATCCGAACGACTTTGAAATCGGAAACCGCCACAACCTTGAACGCATTCTCGTTATGAATGAAGACGGCACAATGAATGACAAGGCGCTTCAATATAAAGGCATGGACCGTTTTGAATGCCGCAAGCAGATCGTGAAAGATCTACAGGAAGAGGGCGTGCTGTTCAAGATTGAGGAACATACGCATTCGGTCGGCCACAGCGAACGCAGCGGAGCAGTCGTTGAGCCGTATTTGTCAACGCAGTGGTTCGTGCAAATGCAGCCGCTTGCCGATGCCGCCATCGAATTGCAAAAAAGCGAAGGAAAAGTCAACTTCGTCCCTGACCGTTTTGAAAAAACATATCTGCACTGGATGGAAAATATCCGCGACTGGTGCATTTCCCGCCAGCTTTGGTGGGGCCACCGTATTCCTGCGTGGTACCATAAAGAAACGAGGGAAATCTATGTGGGCGCTGAAGCTCCTGAAGATGCCGAAAACTGGGAGCAGGACAAAGACGTTCTTGACACATGGTTCAGTTCCGCTCTTTGGCCGTTTTCAACGATGGGCTGGCCGGATATCGATGAGGAAGATTTCAAGCGTTACTATCCGACGAACGTACTTGTCACAGGATACGATATCATTTTCTTCTGGGTATCCAGAATGATCTTCCAAGGTATCGAATTTACCGGAGAACGTCCGTTTAAAGATGTTTTGATCCACGGGCTTATCCGCGATGACCAGGGCCGCAAAATGAGCAAATCGCTCGGAAACGGCGTCGATCCGATGGATGTGATCGATAAGTACGGAGCGGATTCGCTGCGCTACTTCCTTGCGACGGGAAGCTCTCCAGGGCAGGATTTACGCTTCAGCTTTGAAAAAGTGGAGTCAACATGGAATTTTGCGAACAAGATTT
This sequence comes from Bacillus sp. J41TS8, assembly GCF_018333035.1. Classification (NCBI taxonomy): domain Bacteria; kingdom Bacillati; phylum Bacillota; class Bacilli; order Caryophanales; family Bacillaceae; genus Bacillus; species Bacillus sp. J41TS8. The sequence continues at coordinate 339,991 of NZ_BORF01000001.1, read as the reverse complement.
GGAACGCATCAAGGTTCGCCCTGATGAACATGGACGGCATGACATACGAAGAGCTTGATCTGTCAGGAGAAAAATCAGTTGCCGATAAGTGGATTTTAACAAGGTTGAACGAAACGATTGAAACTGTGACACAGCTGGCTGACAAGTACGAATTCGGCGAGGTTGGCCGCCATCTCTACAATTTTATCTGGGATGATTTCTGCGACTGGTACATCGAAATGGCTAAACTTCCGCTTTACGGTGAAGATGAAGCGGCGAAAAAGACGACCCGCTCTATTTTAGCGTATGTGCTGGATCAAACGATGCGCCTGTTGCATCCGTTTATGCCTTTCCTGACGGAGGAGATCTGGCAGCATCTTCCTCACGAAGGGGAATCCATTACAGTCGCCAAGTGGCCTGAAGCTGTTAAAGAATATACGGACACCGAAGCAGCGGCGGATATGAAGCTTCTCGTTGAAGTCATCCGCGCTGTACGGAACATCCGCAGCGAAGTCAACACGCCGCTCAGCAAGCAGATTGAGCTTTATATTAAAACAAGCACGCCGGAAATCGCCGAACGACTTGAAGAAAACCGTTCGTACGTGGAACGCTTTACGAATCCGAGCCTTCTTCAAATCGGAACGGATATTCAGGCGGTCGATAAAGCGATGACCGCTGTCGTATCCGGCGCCGAGCTGATTTTGCCGCTCGAAGGTCTGATTAACATTGAGGAAGAAATCAGCCGCCTGCAAAAAGAACTCGATAAGCTGACGAAGGAAGTTGAACGGGTTCAAAAGAAATTAAGCAACGAAGGATTTATGAAAAAGGCGCCTGCACATGTCATTGAAGAAGAGCGGGCGAAAGAAGCCGATTATACGGCAAAACGTGAAGCTGTAGAAAAAAGGATTGCCGAATTGAAAAATTAATCAACGAAAAAAGGAGGTGTTTTCCAGGTCTTTCTAAAGATGCTGGAAAACACCTTCATCAATTGAAGGGAAGGAATTCGCTTGTTCAAAACGTTTGATGAAGCACTCAGCTGGATTAACGGAAGGCTTAAATTCGGCGTGAAGCCGGGTTTGGAACGAATGGAATGGCTGCTGAGAAAGCTCGGGCACCCCGAGAAAAAGCTTAATGCGATTCATGTCGCCGGAACAAACGGAAAAGGTTCAACGATCGCTTTTCTCCGTACGGTATTAAATGAAGCCGGTTATACAGCAGGCACCTTCACATCACCGTATATCATTACCTTTAACGAACGGATCAGCGTTGACGGCGCACCGATCTCGGACGACGAATGGACGGCGCTCTTTAATGAGGTCGGGCCTCTCGTCCTTGAGCTTGAAAAAACCGAATTCGGAGCAGCCACCGAATTTGAAATTATTACGGCATGCGCATTTTTATATTTTGCTAAATACCGGCGCACCGATTTTGTTATTTTTGAAACGGGATTAGGCGGCCGTTTGGATTCGACAAACGTCGTGAAGCCGATGTTAACGGTCATCACTTCGATCGGCCATGACCATATGGCAATATTAGGCGGCACGCTGAAAGAGATTGCCGCAGAAAAGGCGGGAATCATCAAACACGGCGTTCCTGTTATCACAGCCGTTCATCAGCGTGAAGCAGCTGAAGTGATAAAGCGAAAGGCGATGGAGACAGAATCTGCTTTTATATCCCTTCATGAGGATTGCGAGCTGTCCGGAGAGCGTTCACTGCCCGATGGAGAGCAGTTTTCACTGAAAACACCGTTACATCGTTATGAAAGAATTGAAACAAGCCTGATCGGCACCCATCAGCGGCAAAACGCGTCTTTGGCCATACTTGCGGCCGAATGGCTGACAGCCGAAAAGCATGCGGCCATCAGCGAAGAAGAGCTGAAACGCGGCATTCATAAGGCGGGATGGCCCGGCCGGTTTGAGAAGGTATTGAACAGGCCTCTCGTTTATATCGACGGCGCTCATAACAAAGAAGGGGTAGAGCGGCTGGCCGAGACGATCACGTCCCACTTCGACGGGCGGAATATTCACGTATGCTTCAGTGCTCTCAAAGATAAGCCGTACAGAGACATGATCCGCAAAATCGAGTCGTTTGCGTCATCGATTCACTTCACATCTTTTGATTTTCCGAGAGCGGAATCCGCTCAAAAGCTGTTTGAGCAAAGTACCGCTGTTCATAAAACATGTGATGAAGACATCGGCTCTGTTTTCCGCTATATCGAAGAACAAGCTGAAGATGAAAAAGCGGTGGTCATTGTTACCGGGTCGCTTTACTTTATTTCCGCTGTCAGGGCAGTTTTAACTGAATAAAAAACATAAAAATGCGCTTTTGGCCATCGGCTGACTGCGCATTTTTATGTTTTATGAAAAGCGGAGGCGCTTCATATTTGCTAAAATAACAGCCTCAGGAAGCCGTTTTTTCCCATGAAGCGGTTAAATTTGATTGTGCGAGGCTGATAGTGATGTTCATCTTTTACCTTTTTACGGCGGGGTTAGTGCTCGGTTCCTTTTTTAGTTCAGCCGGGCGCCGCATCCCTGAAAAGATATCATTGATTGCTCCGCGTTCCCTCTGCCGGGCTTGCAAAAGAAAGCTGGGCCTCGCGGAGCTGATACCTGTTTTGTCCTATTTGATGCAGCGGGGGAGGTGCAAGGGGTGTCAAACCCCGATATCGATCGTGTATCCGGCAGTTGAGCTCTCCGCCGCCATCCTGTTTGCGTTTGCCGGTATGCAGGTTGGGCATCAGGGGGAGCTGGTGATTGTGCTTGCTCTTATTTCCCTGCTTTTGATCGTCTTTGTATCTGATGTGATACATATGGTCATTCCGGATGCTGTGCTTTGTTTTTTCCTGATTGTCTTTGCTGTCGGACGGTTTCTTGTTCCCCTCGAGCCGTGGCATTCCGGTTTAAGCGGTGCGTTTGCCGGCGGCATGCTTCCGCTCTTGACGCTGCTTTTGACGAAAGGAGGGATCGGCTGGGGGGACGTAAAGCTGTTTGCGGTGCTCGGCATGGCGCTCGGCAGCCGCCTCCTCATTCTCGCTTTTTTCCTTTCGGCAGCCGCAGGAACGGTGCTTGGTCTGATTGCATTGCTGGCAGGAAAGCTAAAGAAAAATGAACCTATGCCGTTTGCTCCCGCGATTCTGATCGGGACGCTGATAAGCTGTTTCTATGGCAATCCAATGATCGAGTGGTACCTTCAAATGGCACGGTGGTAAAAAATTTGACGAAACCTTTTTGGGCAAGACGACAAAAGTCTTGTTCTTTTTTTTTGAGGCTGTGTTAAAGTGTGGACAATAAGAGGGACAGCCTTTGGGAGAACTCCTCCTTCCTTCTGGCTTCCCTCTGCCGATCGTATAGAGAGCGGCCAATCTGCCGCCTAATCTCAATATAAAACAATAAACGGAAAGCGAGGGAAGCCACATGAAAAAACGGAAAAGCAAGAAAAACTCAGCTAAAAAAGCGCCCCAGGAAGACCCGCTTAAAGTGATGATCAATGGCAGAGAAGAGACCATCTACGGAAATGAAAAAGAGTTTTCCAACAGAAATGAAGAAAAGAAGTTCACCTTTTCAAACTGGGAAGAAAAGAGAAAGGCGGAACGGGAAATATCGGCTTCAAAAGAGGACGGCGCACCTGAAACAGATGAATTTACATGGACGCCTCCAGACGAAGAAGAAACCGTGTACAAAGACGATCCCAAAGTGGTGGCGCCTTATCAAAAGAAAAACGAGGCTAAAAACAACCGAAAAGCGAAAATGTCCCTTACGTTTCCTTTGAAGCGCTTTGCTGCAACCATTATCTTTGCTGTGTTGCTCGGCACGGGACTCGGGCTGTTCGCGCTGAATCTCGCAACCCATAAAGAAGGAGTGCCGGCATCCGGCAGCTTGGGTGCGGATGCGGAAAACGGACAGGCGGTAAAAGCCGGTGACTCAGGTGCCGAAGAGAAAAAGAGCGGACAAAAAAATAGCGGACAAGCGGGAGAATCTTTTCACAGCTTTGCCGTTCAGGCCGGCAAGTTTTCATCTAAAGAAGGAGCGGAGACGCTGGCCTCTCAAATCGCAGACAAGGGGTATGCCGCCGTTTCGATTGCCAAAGACGACGGATTTTATGTGATCGCCGGAATAACAGGGGAAAAACAGATGACATCTGAAATTGGCAAAATATTAATCGAAAACGATTTTGAAGCGTGGGGCGGAAAAGAGCTTCCGGTTGCACTCGAGCCCGGTTTGCTAGAGCCTTTTAAAGAAGCGGCCGAGCTGTCGGCAAAAGCGATTCTCGGCGCGGAGGTTACATCTCAAAACATAGCTGATGTCAAAGCTGAACTTGACGGCGCCAAATCAAAAGGAGAATCTGAAGAGGTAAAGAAGAGCATACTGGAAGCCGTCAACCTGCTTGAGAAACCGACCGCAGCCAACGGCTGGAAAAGCCAGCAGCTATTGCTGAGCCAAATAAAATAAAAAAACGGCAGAGTGAACGGCCCCCTGTCAAGTAGACAGGGGAAATAACGAAAACACACTAGACGGCTTTAGCCCTGTATTCCGCCGGGCTGAGGCCGTTTAGTTTTTCTTGCAGACGATCGTGATTTAAAACGTGAACACCATACTTGCCCGCAATCTCTTTCACCGAAGCACTTCCCTGATCACATTCTGACAGAATGTTCAGTTTTTCTTCTATCGTGTACCATTTCCCAGCCATAAAAAACTTCCCCAAAGTAAACAGATTTTTTTTCATCTGTCTACTTTTAGGGGAGCATATCAGATGCGCTGGTTTTTTTATTTTCACGATTTTTGTCATTAAAAAGTTACTTTTCTGAAATTGTGGCGGCGGCGTTCTTTTGGTAGGATAAAACAGGTATCTTTTTTTCCTATGCAAAAACCTTTGAAAGGATGTCTTCTTATGACCCGACAGCTCATATTGGCTTCACAATCACCCCGCAGAAAGGAACTCCTCGATCTCCTGCAGATTCCGTACAGCATCGTTACGAGCAACGCGGAAGAAAAATTAATTCGAAACTTTTCACCAGCAGAAAACGTCAAATGGTTGGCGGAACAAAAAGTGCGTGCAGTAGCCGAACAATATCCTGATGCCGTCGTGCTTGGCGCCGACACCATTGTTCTTTATGACGGGGCTTATTTGGGCAAGCCCAAAGATGCCGAAGATGCAAAAAGGATGCTGAGCATGCTTTCGGGACAGACCCATTCAGTGCTTACCGGCGTCTGCATTAAGGACGGCGAGAGATGCGAAACATTTTTTGAAGAAACCGAAGTCTTTTTTTGGCCTCTTGAAGAAAAGGAAATCAGCGCTTACATCGCTACAGGAGAGCCGTTTGATAAAGCCGGTTCATACGGAATACAAGGAAAAGGCGCGCTTTTTGTCAAACAGATAAAGGGAGACTATTATACAGTTGTGGGTCTTCCGATTTCCAAAACGATGAGAATGCTGAAAACGTTCGATCTTCACTCCTTTTGATAAACCGAACGAGAAGGGAATCAAAAGGGAGGGTTTATCATAAGCGATCTGCCGTTGAAATTAAAGGATTTTCCTGATGAAGAAAGGCCGCGGGAGCGCCTTCTCAACACAGGCGCCGAAAGTTTGTCAAACCATGAACTGCTCGCGATACTGCTCAGAACCGGGACGAAAAAAGAATCGGTTCTTCAGCTTTCAAGCCGGCTGCTTCAAACGTTTGACGGCCTCCGTTTGTTAAAAGAAGCATCCGCTGAGGAGCTTTCAAGCATTTCCGGGATCGGCCGCGCCAAAGCCGTGCAGATTTTGGCGGCGCTCGAACTTGGCCGGCGCATTCACAGCCTTGCCTGCAAAGACCGTTATGTGATCCGTTTTCCCGAAGATGCGGCCAATTTTTTAATGGGGGATATGCGCTTTCTGTCTCAGGAGCACTTCGTATGCCTGTATCTGAACACGAAAAACCAGGTGATCCACAAGCGAACAATTTTTATAGGAAGCTTGAACTCTTCAATCGTCCATCCGAGGGAAGTGTTTAAGGAAGCTTTAAAGCGCTCCGCAGCCTCATTCATCTGCGTCCACAATCATCCGTCCGGAGATCCGGCTCCAAGCCGCGAAGACATAGAAGTTACACAGCGCCTTCACGAGTCCGGACAGCTGCTTGGAATCGAATTGCTCGATCATATCATCATCGGTGATCAAAAATTTGTGAGCTTAAAAGAAAAAGGATATTTGTAACACTTTTTTTTTCATTAAATTAAGCTATAATAGAATTTATGGGTTTTTGCTTAGGAATATTGTTTTAAGAAAGGAAGATACATACAAATGTTTGGAATTGGTGCGAGAGACCTTGGAATAGATTTAGGAACGGCGAATACGCTTGTTTTTGTGAAAGGTAAAGGAATTGTCGTCAGGGAGCCTTCCGTCGTTGCGCTGCAAACAGATACAAAGCAGATCGTTGCAGTCGGAAACGATGCGAAAAACATGATCGGACGTACGCCCGGCAATGTCGTCGCCCTCCGCCCGATGAAAGATGGCGTAATCGCTGATTATGAAACAACAGCGACAATGATGAAACATTATATTAGCAAAGCTGTTAAAAACAAAGGCTTATTTGCGAGAAAGCCTTATGTCATGGTTTGTGTCCCGTCGGGAATTACGGCGGTTGAGCAGCGTGCGGTAATCGACGCTACGCGCCAGGCCGGGGCGAGAGATGCATATCCGATTGAAGAACCGTTTGCAGCGGCGATTGGAGCCAATCTTCCTGTTTGGGAACCGACTGGAAGCATGGTGGTCGACATCGGCGGCGGAACGACCGAAGTCGCGATTATTTCCCTCGGCGGCATCGTCACATCCCAGTCTATTCGCGTTGCCGGTGATGAAATGGATGAAGCAATCATTACTTATATTAGAAAAACATATAACTTGATGATCGGTGACCGTACTGCGGAAGCGATCAAACTTGAAATCGGTTCTGCCGAAGCTTCTGAAAACGGAGAAAGCATGGAAATCCGCGGCCGCGATCTTTTAACAGGTCTGCCGAAAACGATTGAAATCACCGAAAAAGAAATTACAGCGGCGCTTCGCGACACTGTGACTGCAATTGTCGATGCCGTGAAAAATACGCTTGAAAAAACTCCGCCTGAACTCGCGGCTGATATTATGGACCGCGGAATCGTCCTGACAGGAGGCGGTGCGCTGCTGCGTCACTTGGACAAAGTCATCAGCGAAGAAACGAAAATGCCGGTTTTAATTGCGGAAGACCCTCTTGACTGTGTAGCGATCGGAACAGGTAAAGCTCTCGAGCAAATTCATCTATTTAAAGGCAAAAATTAAGGACACAGGGAATAGAAGAGGTGTATAATCATGCCGCAGTTTTTTACGAATAAACGGTTGATGCTTTTACTCCTTTGTATCATCATTTTAGTGGCAATGATTGGATTTTCGTTAAAGAATGACCGGAATGCAACTTGGCCCGAAAAATTTATTGGCGATACAACTGGTGTATTCCAGACGATTTTTCATACGCCCGCTCAATTTTTTGCGGGCTTCTTTGAAAATATCGAAGACTTAAAAAATACGTACAGCGAAAATGAGCGCCTGCGGAAAAAGCTCGACGGCCAGACGCAATACGAGGCAAAGCTGCAAGAGCTTGAAAATGAAAATAAGTCTTTAAGAAAAGAGCTCGGCCATTTGAAATCAATTAAAGACTACACGCCGATTCTGGCGACTGTAATCGCCAGAAATCCCGATAAGTATGAGTGGTGGAACCTGATCACGATTAACAAAGGTTCTAAGCACGGCGTCGAAAAGGATATGGCGGTCACAGATGAAAACGGCAACTTGATCGGGAAAATCAAAAGCACTAAAGTGAACAATTTCACTTCCACCGTCCAGCTTTTAAGCGCAACAGACAGAAACAACAGAATTTCTACGGTTATCGCTGCAAATAAAGGCAAGAAAACGGTCAACGGAATCATCAACGGCTACGACTCTGAGAAAAAGGCGCTGTCAATGGAAATCATTGAGCCTGATGAAGACAGGGAAGTGAAAAAAGGAGACCTCGTCGAAACTTCCGGTGCGGGCGGCGTTTTTCCGAAAGGCCTGACAATCGGAAAAGTGACAGAGGTTGAACCCGATTCCTACGGCTTGACAAAAATCGCTTATGTAGAGCCGGCGGCCGATATGTATAACCTTGATAACGTGATCGTCGTCGACAGAACGCTTGATACGGTGGATGTCAACAAGATGGACGATGAGGAGGAAGGTTCGTGAAACGCTTCCTTCTTCCCGTCGTGATGATGTTTGTTTTAGTATCTGACAGCGTCTACGCGGATTTTGTCAACCTGCCTTTTGTGACGGAAGAACAGCAGCTCATCCCGCGTTTTCTGCTGCTTGTCTTAGTTTTTATGACGGCTTATGTCAATCAGCCTTTTGCCATTACATATGGATTTATTTTCGGACTGTTATATGATATTAATTACACCGACCTTTTAGGTGTATATATGTTCGGTTTTGCCGGTATTTGCTATTTATCGTCAAAAGCATTCAAAGTATTGCAGACAAACGCGCTGGTCGTCATTTTTATTTCGCTGCTCGCCGTCTGTGTTCTTGAATTTTACCAATATGGCGTGCAGATGCTGATACGTCCGGAAATCATGCCGTTCCATCAATTTGTGCTCGGCAGGCTCCTGCCTACGCTTGGGCTGAACGCCGTTGGCGGCCTTTTGCTCATTTACCCGTTCAAATGGTTTTTTACCAGTCTTAAGAAAGAGCTGAGGAATGAGTAAAAGAGGATTTTATGAGCCGATGTCGAAAAGAGTATGATGTTGAGGTGAACACCGTGAAGACCCAAAAGCAGCAATACGTAACAATTAAAGGAACGAAAAATGGATTGACGCTTCATCTTGATGACACATGCTCTTTTGAAGAATTATTGTACGGTCTTCAGGATATGCTGTCACTCGAACATTATATGGATGGAAAAGGCCAGAAAATCAGTGTGCTCGTTAAGCTCGGCCACCGTTATGTGACCGAGGAGCAAGAACAGATCTTGACCGATGTGATCACTGAGAAACAAAATCTGTTCATCCACTCCATTGAAAGTGAAGTCATGACCAAAGATGAAGCAAACCGTTTAAAAGCGGAAAGCGAAATTATTTCTGTCGCTAAAATTGTCCGTTCAGGGCAAGTCCTCGAAACGGAGGGTGATTTGCTTCTGATTGGGGATGTGAATCCGGGAGGAATGGTGAAGGCCGGAGGGAATATTTTCATCCTCGGCTCATTAAGAGGGATTGCCCACGCCGGTTTTAATGGAAATAAACGAGCTGTTATTGCGGCTTCGGATATGAGACCGACTCAATTGCGTATCAATCATGTGCTCAATCGCTCCCCAGACCACATCCAAGAAGGGAACGACATGGAATGTGCTTATTTAGATGAAAATGAGAATATGGTCATTGACCGCCTTCAGCAATTAGCTCATTTAAGACCTAGTTTAACAAGGCTTGAGGGAGGAATGTAAAATTGGGTGAAGCTATCGTAATAACCTCGGGGAAAGGCGGAGTAGGCAAAACGACGACATCCGCAAATCTTGGCACCGCCTTGGCCATTTTGGGAAAACGGGTATGTCTCGTTGACACGGATATCGGCCTGCGCAATCTTGATGTCGTCATGGGCCTTGAAAATAGAATCATATATGATTTGGTAGATGTCGTTGAGGAGCGATGCAAAATCCATCAGGCGCTTGTGAAAGATAAACGCTTCGATGATTTGCTTTATTTGCTCCCGGCCGCCCAGACAAGCGATAAGTCGGCTGTTCTTCCCGAGCAGATGGTCAAGCTTGTCCAGCAGCTCAAACAAGACTTCGACTACATTGTCATCGACTGCCCTGCAGGGATTGAGCAAGGTTATAAAAATGCGGTCTCGGGCGCTGACAAAGCGATTGTCGTGACGACACCGGAAATCTCCGCTGTTCGTGACGCCGACCGGATCATCGGCCTGCTTGAAAAAGAAGAAAATATTGAGCCGCCGAGACTTGTCGTCAACCGGATCCGCAACCACTTAATGAAAAACGGCGATACGCTGGATGTTGATGAAGTCATTCAGCACTTGTCGATCGAACTGATCGGTATTGTTGCGGATGATGACGAAGTGATTAAAGCTTCCAATAACGGGGAGCCTGTCGTCATGGATCCGAACAATAAAGCTTCAATCGCATACCGGAACATCGCCCGCCGCGTGCTGGGCGAATCTGTGCCTTTACAGTCGTTTGAAGAAGAAAATAAAGGCGTTTTCGCAAAGATTAAATCATTTTTCGGCGTACGCGCTTAACTTGCAAAAAAGCAATCTCCAAAACGAGATTGCTTTTTTGCAGTTTCATTGATCGTTTTCGACTTTGTGCTTTAACAAGGAAAGCTTATTGTCCCAATACATGTCGAAGTAGGCGAGCCACTGCTGCAGCTCCGCGAGAGGTTCGGGATGAAGCCTGTACAGTTTTTCTCTGCCCGCTTTTCTTCCGCTGACAAGTCCGGCTTCTGACAAAATTCTCAAATGCTTTGAAACAGCCGTTCGGCTCATCGGGAAATGAGTGCTGATATCTGTTACAGGCAATTCCCTGCCGGCGAGGAGCTTCAGCATCTTTCGCCGTGAGGGATCGGAAACGGCTTGGAACACATCATGTTTTACGGCCGATGATGTCACTAGCCTTCAACTGCCTGACGCAGCTTTTGATTGACGATCGCTTCCCAGCCGCCATTCATCCGATTGCGGACATCCGCTTGTTTTTCTCCCGCTTTTGCAACCGTTTCTTCCGGCGCGCCCCATCCTGAATGAATCAGGGTAAATTCGGTTTTTTCTGCAGACAGCTCTTTCAATTCAAATGTGACGATCCATCCCGACGTATCCCAGCTGAAAGCGAGTCGATGCGGCGCTTCAAGCTCGATCACTCTGCAAGGGGAGGGGCCGAACGGAGACTGCAAGGTGAATTCACAGCCGATCTCCGGACGGAAATCATTTGGCATAAACCAGGCGGCGATGCCTTCACTGGTGGCGACGGCCTCCCACACTTTTTCTATCGATGCGTGAAAAACAGCCTGTTTATGTATATCAGGCACTTGTTGATTGCTCATAATAGACCTCCTAGAAAAAAGTAAAACCAAAAGGTTTCCTATCTATTATATGAAACCTTTTGGTTTTATGTCAATATACCGTCATAAACGCCTGGGACAAGACATATCATTGAACAAACGAACCTGAATGTAAAGGATGAGGGTTATGAGTCATAGAGCAGATGAGATTCGAAAAAGAATGGCCAGGAAAAGAAAGCGGAAGGCGCCGGATAAACAGCCCTTTTCGTCAGGCGGCAAAAAGCTGCCGGTCAAGCCGCCTGCATGGACAGCCTTTTCGGAAGATGAAAAGGCCGGAGACTTCCCTCCGCCTGAGGGAAGCTCCCTGCTGATAAATGGGAAGCACCCTCTTGTCAAAGCGGATGCGCTCATCATGAAATGTCTTCTGTCGGCATGTCTTGTCCTTGTGTCCGCTATTGCCTACAAAGGCCAGTTTGAACCCGCAAACCAAATCAAACCGGTCATCAGCCAGGTGTTTACTGAAGAGTTCCAATTTGCGGCTCTCCAGAATTGGTATGAATCCAAGTTTGGCGATCCCCTCGCATTCTTTCAACCGAAAGGTGACAAACCATCCGGTCAGGTCGAGGTGAATCAAGATCTCGCTGTTCCTGCCATGGGAAAGGTTCAGGAGAAATTCTCAGGCCAGGGCATTAAGGTAGAAACAGAAGACGAAGCGATCCGCAGCATGAAGGAAGGCTATGTCATTGAAGTGGACAAAAATCCGGAAACGGGCCTGACGGTGGTTTTGCAGCATGCGGACAACAGCTATACCTACTACGGCCAGCTGAAAAAAGCGGATGTCGCTTTATACGATTTTATAGATAAAGGAACGAAGCTCGGAACGATTAAGCAGGATAAAAATCAAAAAGGCGTCTATTACTTTGCGATCAAACAAGGAGAGGAATTTGTTGATCCGATACAGGTGATCACATTTGAATAAATGGACGGAGCTCTTCACCAAGCTTCACATTCACCCGCTGCTGTGGCTTGTCATGGCGATCGGTATCATGACAGGACATATTAAAGCGCTGTTTTGTTTAATGATCGTTATTTTGATCCACGAGCTTGGCCACGCTGCTGCTGCCGTTTATTTTTCATGGAGAATTAAAGGCATTTTCCTGCTGCCTTTTGGGGGAACGCTTGAAGTCGATGAACATGGCAACAGACCGTTAAAGGAAGAGCTGGCCGTCATCGCCGCGGGGCCTGTTCAGCATATCTGGCTTCAATTTGCTGCATGGCTTTTGGCGGTCAATTCGCTCGTCAGCCCTCATATATTTGAAACGTTTACCTTTTACAATCTGACCATCCTCTTGATTAATCTGTTTCCGGTTTGGCCGCTTGACGGCGGGAAGCTGCTGTTTTTGCTGTTTTCAAAACACCTTCCGTATCAGAAAGCACAGCGGGTGATGCTGGCTGTGTCGTGCTTTTGCTGTACTGTTTTAATCGCGGCAATTCTGTTGGTTTCCCCGTCACAGCTGAGCGCTTGGGTGCTCCTCGTATTTTTGGCTGCATCTCTTTACCAGGAATATCGCAATCGCCATTACGTCCATATCCGTTTTTTGCTTGAGCGCTATTACGGAAAGGAGAGGGAAGTGCGACGCCTCGCCCCGATCACGGTGTGCGCTGAACAGCAGATTTATGAGGTCATGCTCCTGTTTAAACGAGGCTGCAAACACCCGATCATTATTGAGAAGGACGGACAAAAACTGAGCCAGCTTGATGAAAACGAAGTTCTCCACGCTTATTTTACAGACAAGCGCACGACTTCCTCAATGGAAGATCTGCTTTTGGTTTATTGACCGTCCATCCTTCTAAAAGACATTGACACTCGGGCTCTTTTCTGGTATATTTTTTAATGTTATGGATGTAGCACCCGTGCTACAACCGCTCAGCACAGGTGTTAAGTGCTTTCTTAGCCCCCTGTGATTGGCGAGTCTTAGTTTATTAGGAGGTGCAGAGATGTACGCAATTATTCAAACAGGCGGGAAACAAATCAAAGTTGAAGAAGGCCAAACTGTATACGTCGAAAAGCTTGCTGCTGAAGCCGGCGAAACAGTTACTTTTGACAACGTATTGTTTGTCGGCGGTGAAAATGTTAAAGTTGGCAGCCCTACGGTTGAAGGCGCTACGGTAACAGGCAAAGTTGAAAAACAAGGCCGTGCGAAAAAAATTACCGTATTCAAGTACAAGCCGAAGAAAAACCAACATAAAAAACAAGGTCATCGTCAACCTTACACTAAAGTTGTAATCGAAAAAATCAACGCTTAAGGCGTGTATGATATGATTCATGCAAAGGTTACCAGAGCCCGATCGAACAAAGACATCTTAGGCTTTGAAATGTCGGGACATGCGAATTTTGCTGAACATGGTCAGGATCTCGTTTGTGCAGGGGCATCGGCGGTCGCCTTTGGAGCTGTCAATGCAGTCATGAAGCTGACGGGCATTGAGCCGGTCATTGACCTCGGGGAAGACGGCGGATTTTTATCTTTCGGATTCCCGGACGGTACGGATCGGGAGGCTTTTGAAAAGGCGCAGCTCCTTCTCGAAGGCATGATCGTCTCCCTTGAAACGATCGAACGAGACTACAAAGGTTACTTAAAAGTAACGACGAACAAAATATAGGAGGTGAGCTACATGCTAAGATTAGATCTTCAGTTTTTTGCATCTAAAAAAGGAGTAGGTTCAACGAAGAACGGACGTGACTCTGAGGCGAAGCGCCTAGGTGCTAAACGTGCAGACGGTCAATTCGTATCTGGCGGTTCCATCCTTTATCGTCAGCGCGGAACAAAAATCTATCCAGGTGAAAACGTTGGGCGCGGCGGAGATGACACTCTATATGCAAAAGTCGACGGAACTGTTAAATTCGAACGTTTCGGCCGTAACCGCAAAAAAGTGAGCGTATATCCTGTAGCCTAACCTTTAAACGAAACTCCGGTCGTTCTGACCGGAGTTTTTTACATACAGCACCGTGACTTGCTGAAAAACACCTTCCCGCCCCCTGGACAAGGCCGGGTTTCCGCTCTGATTCTGCTTCTTTAAAGTATATAAACGTGTTTCATTTATACTGCCTTCTCTGTTATAATTCAAAGTACAAACTGAATCAGACTCCTAAAATAGAGAACAAACGATTGGGAGTGCAAAAATGGAAGAAACTTCGAAAAAACAAGAAAAGACGATGGACGATAAGGCTTTGACCCATGAGCTTATTCATCTGCTCAGCCATTCAAGGCACGACTGGATGAATAAACTGCAATTGATTAAAGGAAACTTAACATTAAAAAAGTATGACCGCGTATTTGAAATTATTGATGAAGTGGTCATCGAAGCTCAGCATGAATCAAAGCTTTCAAACCTTAAAATCCCGCGTGCGGCGTATGAGCTGCTTACATTTAACTGGATGGCCCATTCGCTGACGCTTGAATATGAGGTGATCGGTCAGGTCAGAGATTTGTCAGCTTATGAAGAGAAGCTCGTCGTTTTCGTCAGAAAGCTGTTTGGGACTTTTGAGGATGCCGTTTTGAAAGGCGGCGACAATCATCTGACGATCACGCTGCAGACGGACGGTCCGGACGACCGGCTCGTCATCTTTCTGGATTTCCACGGCGTATTCACAAAGCTGACCGGTATCAAAGACTTTCATCATTCACTGGCTGATTTTTATGAAATCAAGCGGCTTGATGTAACAGACCGTGAGTGCATCGCTGAAATTCATATCAAGTAAAGCGGTTTTTTAGGAATAGAACGGAGGACATTATGTTTGTTGATCAGGTAAAAATATACGTAAAAGGCGGAGACGGAGGCAACGGAATGGTTGCTTTCCGCCGCGAAAAATATGTGCCAAAAGGAGGTCCTGCCGGAGGTGACGGCGGAAAAGGCGGAGACGTCGTTTTCAAAGTTGACGAAGGCCTCAGCACGCTGATGGATTTTAGATATCAAAGACATTTTAAGGCGACGCGCGGAGAACACGGCATGTCTAAAAACCAGCACGGCCGAAATGCAGAAGACATGGTTGTAAAAGTCCCGCCCGGCACGGTTGTCATTGACGATGATACAAAGCAGGTCATCGCTGATCTAACGGAGCACGGACAGGAAGCCGTCATCGCAAAAGGAGGACGCGGCGGACGAGGCAATACCCGTTTCGCGACGCCTGCCAACCCGGCGCCGCAGCTTTCTGAAAACGGCGAACCCGGCAAGGAGCGCTATATCGTTCTCGAGCTGAAAGTTTTGGCCGATGTCGGTCTTGTCGGTTTCCCAAGCGTTGGAAAATCAACACTCCTGTCTGTCGTGTCTTCGGCCAAGCCGAAAATTGCCGATTACCATTTTACAACGCTGAATCCGAATCTCGGAATGGTCGAAACGGAAGACGGACGCAGCTTTGTAATGGCGGATCTTCCGGGACTGATTGAGGGGGCGCACGAAGGGGTTGGCCTCGGACACCAATTCCTCAGACATATCGAAAGAACGCGCGTCATCGTGCACGTGATCGACATGTCGGGTCTTGAAGGGCGCGACCCGTATGAAGATTATGTGACCATCAATAAAGAGCTTGAACAGTATAATCTGAGGCTGACAGAACGTCCTCAAATTATTGTCGCCAATAAAATGGATATGCCGGATGCGGAAGAAAATCTGAAGGCATTCAAAGAAAAGCTTACAGATGATTATCCTGTTTTTCCAATCAGCGCGTTGACCAGACAAGGATTGAGGGATCTGCTGTTTGAGATTGCCGACCGTTTGGAAACGACGCCGGAATTCCCGCTCTACGACGAAGAAGACATGACTGAAAACAGAGTCATGTATAAGCTTGAGGATGAGGAAGCGCCGTTTGAGATCAGCCGTGATCCTGATGGCACCTTTGTGCTCAGCGGAGCCAAGCTTGAACGCTTATTTAAAATGACGGATTTTTCAAGAGACGAGTCTGTTAAGCGTTTCGCCAGACAGCTTCGCGGAATGGGCGTTGATGACGCGCTTCGGGCCCGCGGTGCAAAAGACGGAGATACGATCCGTCTTCTCGAATTTGAATTTGAATTTATCGACTGATCATACCGGAGAGTTTGCCAGGCAAGCTCTCCGACTTTTAGCTGAAAGGAACGCCTTTCCTTTCGCTTGCTGGATCAATGTAAAGGAATCAGGGTTTTTAAAAGGAGAGAAAAGTCTGTGAAAGAGGAGACCTTTTATCTTGTCAGGGAAGACGTGCTGCCGGAGGCAATGCGGAAAACACTTGAGGTCAAAAAGCTGATTGAGCGGAAAAAAGCGGAATCTGTAGCTGAAGCCGTCCAAAAGGTAGATTTGAGCC
This sequence comes from Bacillus sp. J41TS8, assembly GCF_018333035.1. Taxonomy (NCBI): domain Bacteria; kingdom Bacillati; phylum Bacillota; class Bacilli; order Caryophanales; family Bacillaceae; genus Bacillus; species Bacillus sp. J41TS8. The sequence continues at coordinate 323,638 of NZ_BORF01000001.1, read as the reverse complement.
GAAGCGCTTTTTACAAGTACAGAGATGCGGTTTTTCCTTTTTATACGATGGTCAAGGAACAGATTATCACGCTTTTTTTTCATTTGGAGGACCGCTCGGGAACGCTGTCCCATCTGCTCCAAGTGGTGGCTGAATCGGGCTGCAACGTGCTGTCGATCCACCAGACCATCCCTCTTCAAGGAAGAGCGAATGTCACGCTGTCCGTCAGTACGAGAGGAATGGATGGAAATATCGATTTGCTGATGAACAAATTAAGAAAGCTGGAATTCGTAGAAAAGGTCGAAATACTAGGTTCGGGCGCTTAAAGGGAGAGAATGTCATATATCATGAGTATGAGAGTAGGTTATTTAGGTCCAGAAGCAACATTTACGCACCTTGCCGTCTGCTCCTGCTTTTCAGATGCAGACCAGCAAGCATTTAACACAATACCCGCCTGTATGGATGCGGCGATGAACGGCGAGATTGATCTGGCTGTCGTCCCGCTTGAAAATGCAATTGAAGGATCGGTGAATCTGACAATAGACTACTTAATCCACGAACAGCCCCTTTATATTGTCGGAGAAATCACCGCTCCCATCCGTCAGCATTTACTTGTGCATCCTGCAAGAAAAGAGGCTTGGGAAGACATTCAGAAAGTTTATTCCCATTCCCATGCGATCGCACAATGTCATAAATTTTTGCACAGCCGGTTCCGCTCCATTCCGTTTGAATATGCGACATCCACCGGTGCAGCTGCAAAATACGTGAGTGAACATCCGGACGAGAACATCGGCGTGATTGCCAATGAAATGGCAGCCGCTACGTATGGATTAGACATCGTCAAAAGAGATGTGCATGACTATGAATACAATCACACGAGATTTGTGATGCTTCATCCGGATCACGAGGCATCTCCGCCGGTCAATCCGCACTTGACGGGAAGGCCGAAAACGACTTTGCTGGTAACTCTTCCTTCGGACAGATCAGGGGCTCTCCACCAGGTGCTGTCGGCTTTCGCCTGGAGAAATTTGAATCTTTCTAAAATTGAATCGCGGCCGACAAAAACCGGTCTCGGCAATTATTTTTTCATTATTGATATTGAAATGGCACTGGACGATGTGCTGATTCCAGGTGCGATAGCTGAGCTTGAAGCTTTGGGCTGTAAGGTGAAAATGCTCGGAGCCTACAATGCGTATACATTATAAAGAAAGGTCCTTTGCATTGATGACGGCAAAGGACCTTTTCTTTATTCGGGAATGAGGATGCCCGCTTTTTGCAGGGCGTCGCAAGCTTGTTCGATCTTCTCTTCGTCATCTGCCTCCAATGTGTGCAGATGGGTGCCGTTTGTCAGTTGAGACAGATAAGCGGCGTTTGTCGAAGAGATTTTTTTGACGAAGTCCGAGACTTCTTTTCTTGTGCTGACTCTGATCGAAGCTGTTAAGTCGCCGTAGACAGGATGTTCAATCGTTACATCTTTCACCGTTACGCCAAAGTCGACGATCAGATTCAGCTCTTCTTCCGTTTTTTCCGGCTCATGGTCGCAAGCGATGAGCCGCTGAACCGGCTGTTTTTTGCCGAGAACTGACTGCAAATACACGTATCCTTGGCTTGTTGCGATGATCGGTTCGTTTTTTGCTTTTAATAAAGAAATGTCCTGTACGATGACCTGCCGTGAAACAGATGCTCTTTTCGCCAGTTCGCTTCCTGTCAGCGGAGCCTCAGACTCCTTCAGCCAGGCCAGAAGCTGCTGGCGCCGCTCAGCGCCCGTAAGTTTTAATCCGTCTGTCAATCCGATGGTCTCCTTTCTCATGCATCATATCTTCAAAAACGTCCAACAGCTTATCAACATGTTCGCTTGTCGTATCGCATCCGAACGAAATTCGGACGAATTGAAGCGCGAGCTCCCTTGGGACTAAAAGGGCTTTCATCGTATTCGACGGCTCATGATAGCCGGCTGAACACGCGCTTCCGGTAGAAATGCAAATTCCTCTCCGATTACATTCCAGCATAGTATATTGTCCTTCAAAGGAATGAAAAAAACAACCTATAATATGCGGCAGAACATGCGAATTTGCCGAATCGGGCACAGCGAGGGAGACGGGAAGCTTCCGGGCTTTTGCCTTTTCCAGAAAACGGGCGCGCAGCTCCTGATGTTTAAGATGCGCGGCATCCATACGCTTTATTGTCAACTCGGCAGCGGTAATGAAAGCGCCGATTCCAGGGACATTGACGGTGCCGCTCTTCAATCCGTTTTCATGTAAAGTGCCCGGGTAGACGGGTTTCCAGTTCACACCAGGCTGAATATAGACCGCTCCAACTCCTTTTGGTCCGTATACTTTATGGCTTGAAAAAGATAAGGCATCAGCGCCGAGCTCATCAATGCCGACCGGAATCTTGGCAAAGGTCTGTACGCAGTCGCTGTGCAGGAGCACGTCCCGCTTATGCAAGTAAGCCGAAAGCTTTGCCAGGGGCTGGATGACGCCTGTTTCTGAGTTGGCATGCTGAATTGAGACAAGACCTGTATCAGGACGGAGGTGCCGTTCCAGTATCTCTGTTGTGATGATGCCTGAAGCATTCGGTTTCATCAAGTCGACTTCAAAGCCCAGTATCTCAAGATGCCGCTTCAAAATGTGGATCGACTGATGTTCCATTTCTGTCATTAAAAAGTGCTGCTTTCCGGCGGGGAGTCCATTTAAGATGGAGTGAATCGCCAAAAAATTGGCTTCGGTGCCGCCGCTCGTAAAATAAACGCCTTCTTCTTCCCCGGATAAAAGTTCCGCCATCTTTTGGCGGCAGTAGCGCAGAATACTTTCGGCTTTCCCTCCCGCATCGTGCAGACTGCTCGAATTTCCGTACACGTCTGTGCTCAGTTTTTGAAACGCGTCCAAGGCTTCTTTTGCCGCCGGTGTCGTTGCTGCATAATCAAGATAAATCACGGCTCTTGTCTCCCATTCTTTATAAAAAATACTTGAGTTTATTTTATCGATATGTAAATATAGGTGTCAAGACACATGTAAATTTACAGGAGGGGTCGACATGTCTCATCAGACGATAATTGTTGTCGGAGCAGGTGCCGCTGCGCTGTCTTTTGCTGCATCCATTCCGCCGTCTTACGAAGTGATTGTGATGACAAAAGCATCTGTAAAAGACAGCAATTCAACCCTCGCTCAGGGAGGAATTGCCTCGGCTGTATTGCCTCGCGATTCCTGGTCAGCTCATGCGGACGACACATTATATGCCGGATGCGGCCACAATCAAATCGAAGCCGTTAAAGATGCCATTAAAGACGGCCAGCGCCTTGTTGATGAGCTGATTCTTCAGCATTTCCCTTTTGATACTGACGAATCCGGAAAGCTCAGCCTCGGCAAAGAAGGCGCACATTCGATGAACAGAATTTTGCATGCCGGGGGAGACGCTACGGGGCAGGCGCTGATCCGGCACTTAATCGGAAGGCTTGGTCCTCACGTCATACTGAAAGAATACGAAACAGCGGCGGATTTATGGATGGAAGACGGACGCTGTGCGGGCGTCTGGACGAAAGACCGCAAGGGAAAGACTTTTCTCAGGAAAGCCGATTTTGTTGTGCTGGCGGCAGGAGGCTGCGGAAATCTATTTAAAATCAACACGAATAACCGTTCTGTGACAAGCGATGCGATTTCTTTGGCATATCGGGCAGGAGCCGAGCTCGCAGATTTGGAATTCGTTCAATTTCATCCTACATTGCTCGTCAAAGACGGGCGCGCACACGGGCTTGTTTCAGAAGCTGTGCGTGGAGAAGGAGCTGTCTTGGTTGATGAAAACGGCCAGCGGGTGATGGAAGGGATTCACCACATGCAGGATTTAGCGCCGCGGGACATCGTATCTCGTGCGATTCACGAAAAGCTTGCCTGCGGAAGCAGCGTATTTTTGGATATTACCCGCATATCAGACTTTAAAAGCCGCTTCCCTACGATTTCCTCTCTTTGCGAAAAAGCCGGAATTTCCATTGAAGAAGGCCGGCTTCCGGTTTCACCGGGCATGCATTTTTTAATGGGGGGAGTTTCTGTGAACAGATGGGGGGAAACGGCGGTTCCACACCTTTATGTGATTGGGGAAGCTGCATGCACCGGCTTTCACGGTGCCAACCGTCTGGCAAGCAATTCTCTCTTGGAATGCATCGTCTTCGGAAGGAGAGCGGCGGAACGGATACAAGCTTATCAAAAACCTGAGCCTGTCAGAGGACAATCTCCTCAGCCTGAGGATGTGACATATTCTGTTCCCCTGACAGATGTGAAGGATATTCAAAAACGCATGACGGATCATGTGGCGATCGTGCGAACGGAGGATGAATTGACGAAGGCGAAAGAATGGCTTGAGCGAGTGCCTTTTCAAATCATGAATGTGAAAGAAATCACAAAAGAACAGCTTGAATTAGCTCATTTATGGCAGACCGCCAAGCAGATGACGGCCTCGGCATTGCTTCGTACAGAAAGCAGAGGCGGCCATTATCGTTCGGATCGCCCGGCGCCTGATGATAAAAACTGGCATGGCAAGCAAATCGTTCACACAAAAGGCGGGATCAAGATAAGACAAAACGAAGGGATTGTGAAATATGCAGCGGCTCATACTTAGGAACATGCTTAAAGAATTTTTCAAGGAAGATATCGGCTGGGGGGATTTCACTTCTGAAGCCGTTTTCGATGCCAATCTTCAATGCGAAGCGGTCATCACAGCGAAGGATGACGGATTGTTTGCAGGAGAATTAGTGATTTTCGAAGGCTTTCGGCTGCTCGATGAAACGATTGCCGTGCAAATGCTGAAAACAGATGGCGAAGCGGTCCATAAAGGAGAAACGATCGCGCGGCTCAAAGGCCGTGCAGCTTCTCTCATGACCGGCGAACGGGTCGTGCTGAATCTCATTCAAAGAATGTCGGGGATCGCCACTTTAACAAAGCAGTCCGTTATCAGGCTGAATGATCCGGATATCGCGATTTGCGATACGAGAAAGACGACGCCGGGCCTGCGCATTCTTGAAAAATACGCGGTCAAAACCGGCGGGGGCTGCAATCACCGCTTTGGTTTGGACGGCGGCATCATGATTAAAGACAACCACATTGCCGCCTGCGGCTCGATTTCAAAAGCGGTTGAAAAAGCACGGGCAGCGTGCGGCCATATGGTCAAAATCGAGGTGGAGATCGAGTCTGAACAAGAGCTTCAAGAAGCGATTGAGGCTGAAGCCGATATCATTATGTTTGACAATTGTCCTCCTGACAAGGTGAAAGCATTTGCGGAAATGACACCCGCAGGCATTATGACGGAAGCTTCAGGCGGAATTTCATTTGAAAATCTCCCCGCATACAGGGGAACAGGGGTGCACTGTATTTCATTGGGCTACTTGACCCATTCGGCGAAAAGCCTTGATATCAGCATGAATGTCGATCTGAAAAAATAAGCGGGATTGGAGAGGTGACAGATGTCTATTTTAAACTTGATTCATGACAGGAACGCCGGCATGATGCCGGAGCTGTATAAAGAATTGACCGAAGAAGAAATGGCCGGAAGGATTTTGAATATCAAAAAGAAATTCGGAGAAAGGCTGTTTATCCCGGGGCATCACTACCAAAAAGACGAAGTGATCCAATTTGCGGACGCGACGGGAGATTCGCTTCAGCTGGCGCAAGTCGCCCAAAAAAATAAAAAAGCGGAATATATCGTGTTCTGTGGCGTACATTTTATGGCAGAAACAGCCGATATGCTTACTTCCGACGAACAGATTGTCGTTTTGCCGGACATGCGCGCAGGCTGTTCGATGGCCGATATGGCCAACATGCAGCAGACGAATCGCGCCTGGGAAGAGCTTGCAGTGCTGTTTGGCAATACCATCATTCCCCTCACATATGTCAATTCGACAGCGGAAATCAAAGCTTTTGTAGGAAGAAACGGGGGAGCGTCCGTGACATCCTCAAATGCGGCCCGCATGTTGACATGGGCGCTATCGCAAAAGGAGAGAATTTTATTTCTTCCGGATCAGCACTTGGGACGAAACACGGCATATGACCTCGGCATTCCCCTCAGCAGAATGGCGGTGTGGGATCCCATCGCAGAAAAACTTGAGTATAACGGCGATTATGAAGACATAAAAATCATTTTGTGGAAGGGGCATTGCTCTGTTCACGAAAAATTTACCGCGGCGAATATCAAAAGTGTTAAAGAACGGGATTCGGACATTAATGTTATCGTTCATCCGGAATGCACCCATGAAGTCGTCGCACTCAGCGATTTCAGCGGGTCTACAAAAAAAATCATCGATACGATTAATGAAGCAAAACCGGGGAGCAAATGGGCGATTGGAACAGAGATGAACCTTGTTTCGCGCATCATTCAAGAACATCCTGATAAACAAATCGAATCCCTTAATCCAGATATGTGCCCTTGTTTGACAATGAACAGAATCGACATGCCGCATTTGCTGTGGTCGCTGGAGCAGATTGACAAAGGTGAACTGACAGGCGTGATCAAAGTTGATCAAGATATCGCAAAAGATGCCATTCTTGCGCTGAATCGGATGTTAACGATCCGTTAAATGTTTGGAGAACAAGTTTTTATCATAACCCCTCCGCTATGCGCATAAATTTGTGGAGAAGCATATTTGTTATTCTCATCTGTTCGTTCACGTTTTTGCATAGGAGGGGAAAACGTTGAAAATTCATATTGTCCAAAAGGGCGATTCTCTGGAAAAAATCGCGGAAAGATATGAAGTGGACTTTGAAGAACTGAAAAAGCTGAATTCGCAGCTGAGCAATCCAGATTTGATCATGCCGGGCATGAAAATCAAAGTACCGTCAGGGGGAGTGCCGGTCAAAAAAGAAGAACAGCTCAATATGAGAAAAGAGTTACCGAAAAAACAGCAGGAACATCCATTTGCAAAAGAAAAGCCGAAAAGCAAGCTTGATGTTGAAGATATAAAACCGAAAGAAAAGCCTTCGGTTCCTTATGTTCCGCCTGTCCCGAACATCGGGCAGTCAAGTTTGCCTGAAGGCGACATTTCAAATTTGTATCAAAGCGTCAATCAGCTTCATCAGCCGTACGCACCTCCAAAACCTTATGAACATCAAGAGAAAGGCCCTAACATGTATAATCCATGGACAAATGAGGAGGAGAATCATATGGAAAATGTCAATTATCCGAATGTTCCGCAGCCGCCGAATGTCGGTGCAGCAGGTGATGAAAATAAGCAGTTTCACGGCATGCCAAATGTAGCTGCTGCCGGATATCATCACCATCACCATCCGCATCCTTATCCGTTCTATCCTGGAGGCTGCTGGATTCCTGTTTCACCGGTGCTGCCTGGATCGGGCTTATGCCACCCTTGGTATCCATATCCTGCTCAAATGCCTTACATGCCTCAGCCTAGCTATGTATCTCCTGCTGAATATGACGGTGATGACAACATGGGGCATGACAATGCCGGTCATCACGGATATCATCATCAGCCGATGACTGCTCCGGCATATGCGCCTTATCAGCCGTTTCCGGGATATGCATCGCCAAACGTCGGACACGATCCCAATATGGCACACGGCAAAGAAGATGACTGCGGGTGCGGGCCAGGCCAATTCCCGGGAGGTTTTCCGGGTGCAGCGCCATATGGACAGATGCCGCAAATGGGAGCTCCGTACGGTATGGGCGGATACGGACAGCAGCCCGCAGGCGGACAGATGTTTAACAGACCGGAAGATGAAGAAGACTGATTCGGAATGGGACGATGATCTATCGTTCCTTTTTTATTGTGGACCGCTATAAACACTTTCATGCTTTTTCACTGGACTGTCTATAACTGTCAAGGGTAACTCTTCACATCTCGCACATCCTAAAAAAGAGCGCAATGCTCAAATTCAGCGGTTTTCACGGGGGGTATTACCATTGGACAGCAAGCTGAAAGTGTTTTCGGGTATTTTGCTTTTGACAGCTGGTCTATCTGCCTGCGGAACGAACGACGCTATAGATAATGGAAACAATACGCGTCCGATCGGATATTATTCAAATGATGCAGATCGTAATAACGGTCTTGATAATGACGGTCCTGTTACAGAAATGCTTGAAAACATGAACGGGAGAAACGGTGCAACGAACGTGAACAATCGAGCGGGCAACGGCAATCCCGTTCCAACAGGCGATGGAACTTTCAGCCGGGGAGACATGAATTATCACAATCATTTGGTGAACACGGCGGACACGGGCTATAACAGACCGGAAAACCGTAAAATCTCTAGGAATATCACTGGACGCGTCAACAAGTTGAATTATGTTGACGAGAGTCAGGCCGTCGTAACGAATGAAACGGTCATCATCGCGGTACGGTCAGATAAACAGCTGACAAATAATGAGAGAACTCAAATTAGAAAAGCAGCCAAAACGTTTGCTGGAGACCGGACCGTTCAAGTTGTCGAGGACGACGGCGCATTTACAAGGCTGCGCGAAATGAACGACGACCCTCAGAACATTAGGGATCGCGGAGACACGACGAATAACAATTTGAACCGCTTGCGCAACCAATAAGCAGGGAATTGCCGGGGATTCCCCGGCAATTTTTTTGTAAGCGTTCGGCCGATTTCTTTACAAAAACGGGGAAAACCGTATAAAGTGTACATAGAGACGAGAATTTTTTTGGAGGTAGAAAGATATGGCTGGCCATTCTAAATGGAAAAATATTCAGAGAAGAAAAAATGCCCAAGATGCTAAACGCGGCAAAATTTTCATGAAGCTTGCCAAAGAAATATATGTAGCCGCAAAAGAAGGGGGACCCGATCCCGAATCTAACGCAAGTCTGCGTCTCGTCATCGATAAAGCCAAAAATGCAAACATGCCAAACGACAACATCGACCGCGCCATCAAAAAAGCTTCCGGCAGCCAGGATGGAAAAAGCTACGAGGAAATTACGTATGAGGGCTACGGCCCAAGCGGTGTGGCTGTCATGGTCAAATGTTTGACAGATAATAAAAACCGGACGGCGACAAACGTCAGAACCGCTTTCAGCAAAAACGGCGGCAGCTTGGGGGAAACAGGATGTGTTTCTTATATGTTCGACCGGAAAGGATATATTGCAATCGAGCGTGAAGATCTTGAGATAGATGAAGAGGAGTTTATGCTTGAGGTCATTGATGCCGGTGCCGAGGAGCTCGAAACGAGCGAAGAGCTGTTCGAGATTTATACAGAGCCCGAACAGTTTGAAGAAGTAAAGAAAAACTTGGAGGAGCGCGGCTACGAAACGGCGACAGCCGAAATGACAATGGTTCCGCAAACCTATGCAGAGGTCGATGAAACACTTCAGGAAAAAGTCGAAAAACTCATTGACGCACTTGAAGATGATGACGATGTGCAGGAAGTGTATACGAACGTTCATTAAAGGACGCCGCACCAGGTTCGCGGCGTCTTTTTATGCATTCAACCATTTAGCAGCCCTATCAAGCTGCTGCGGAATCAAGATTTGATTTTTCATCATATATTGTGAAGGAATCTGTCATCATGAGAGGAGGTTCTATAAATGGCTGAACAGCGCGAAAATGAGAAGCCTTTCACGGCTATAGACGCGGGTGCGCAAGATCAGGAAACCGCTCAAGTCATCGAAAAAATCAACAGCTTTATCACGGGATTTGGTCAATCCATCAATGAGCTGGTTCAGAAAAACAGCGGCATCGATCTGAGAGAGGCCGACCTCACAAAAAGTGAAAATGCAGAGATGAATCAAGCGGTCCAAAATATCATCAGCGAATACATTCAAAATATCAACAGCCTGAATGCTGATCTTAGCGGAAAGATCGGTGAATCGATCAACGGCATCGTCACAAACAAAGATCAAAAAGATGTTTAAGCATTTGACAGCATGACGTGTATTGCCGGCAAAGCTCCATTCAGCCTTGTCGGCAAGTTTTTTTATACATATGAGAATGTACTGTAACGCTAAATGCTTTTTTTCATGCCGCAGCGCCGGCATTCACGCAAAAACTGCCCGTTTTTTACAGAGCTTTTAAAAAGGGTGTAATCGCAATTGTCGCACCGTCCGTGGCGGACATCCGGATATTGATTGTAATCATAAACTTTTGTCAGGTCGTAGCCTTTTGTTTCATATTCTGTTTCCATGTTTTATCACCTGCATTTTTATTGTCGGTAATAGGATAACAGAACGGGGATGAAAAGAAAATATAACATCAGCACCCCGCAGATGTTACTTTTATCAAACCGTATACCCCGTTTCTGATAGAATGCCTTATTCTCAAGCGGGATAGGCTGTAGGGAAAGTCGTGCAACAAGAGACGCCTATTCTTATGAGATTTTTTTCTTAAAATTTATCGATCTTTTAAACTAATGAAAAAGCATCATTTTATTTAAATTTTTATTTTTTATCAAACTTATTCATAATTGAACGCGTCATGTCTAAAGCGTAAAATAACTGTGTCACAAAAAAGCCAAATATACAATGAGGCTTGGAGGACATGCTTAGAAATCGAAAGGTAGTGTAAAAGGGGAATAATCAATGAAGAAAAAAGTACTCATCTACTTGGTGATCGCAGCAGTGATGATAAATGGCGCATACAGGTGGTTCGAAAAAACAACCCGGGAGAACTTTCAGATCCAGGCCGGGGACAGATACATGAATTTCAAGGAATTGCAGGAACACGAAAAAAGCGGTTATGACATTGAGTACCACGAAAAAGCGGGAAGCGACTGTTTAATTTTTTCGCCTCATGGAGGAAGAATAGAAGGCGGAGTAAGCGAGCTTGTCAGAGCTTTCAAAGATGATTATTCAACTTATTTATTCGAAGGAAAAAAGGATGAGAACAACTCGGATCTTCATATTACAAGCACAAACTTTGACGAGCCTCTGGCATTGCAGAAAATAAAGGAACACCGCTATACCATCGCATTCCACGGCTATTCCGGCGACCGCCCGCACACGCTTGTGGGAGGAACGGACAGAAAGCTGGCAAAAGCCATCGTCAAATCTCTGAAAAAGTCTGACTTTTCCGCAGAATTGGTCAAAGTGGACGGGAAATTTGCCGGAACTGCCGAGGAAAACATCAATAATGAAAGCCAGTCAGGAATGAGCGTGCAGCTTGAAATCAGCACGGCTCAAAGGAAAGAGTTTTTCGAAGACTTTTCCTATAAAGAGAGGGAGGAAACAAAAACGAGAACATTCCGCAAATATGTCAAGGCGGTCCGAAGGGTGCTGCAGGACAGATGCTGAAAATGGAAACTCGTGTTATTCTGTGTATGAACTGCTAAAACACGAAGGAGGAATAAAAAATGGAACGAAAAGACCGCATCGTTCAGGAATTTATGTCCCACCGCCTGGTGACAGAAGAACTGATTCAAAAGATTGATGAAAAACATCTCGATTACAAACCGACTGAAACGTCGATGTCAGCGAAGGAACTTGTCACGCATATGCTGCAATCTTTCTATGCCTTTGCTTCGGCGGCAAAAGAAGGAAACGGAGAGTCTTTTAAAAAGAAGCCGGAAGAAACAGGGTCAAGCCTGAGCGAGCTCGCCAAAACGTATACAGAAAAAACAAAAAAGCTGCTTGAATCTTTTACGGATGAAGAATTGGATCGTGAGGTCGATTTGACCGGCGTCTTCGGACGGAAAGTAGCCGGCGAACAGCTGCTGCAGCTAGCGATCGGACACGAAATTCATCACAAAGGCAATCTGTTTGTTTATGTGCGTGAAATGGGACACACGGATCTGCCTTTGTACGTAAAGATTCATTGATTACGGGAGCCTGAAGATCACCCCTCCTTGAAAGAAAACCCGCTCAAAAGGAATACGAAAGCAGCCGGGTGTACACATTATGAGTAAAAGCAAAAGGAGGGTGTCAGCATGAATACGCATCGTGCCCAGGAAATCGTCGAATCACCCGACATGGTTGATGTTACTTATAACGGCAGACCGATTTATATTCAGCATGTCAACGAACAAAATGAAACCGCAAGAATTTTTCCGCTCGGCCAGCCGGAGAACGAGCAGGAAGTACCGCTCGCAAATTTGAAAGAGCATTAAAAAGCAACCCCTTCAAATGAAGGGGTTTTGTATTTGTCTTATCACTCGGCCATCAAAAAAAACACCAGAAAGCCCGAGTGTTTAATTTATGATTTTTGCAAGTCCTCTTACTGCCAGCCTCAGCACATAAAACAACGGCTCAAGCAAATCAACGAGATAAAGATAATCCCATTTATCATCATTTCGTTTCTTCTTTTTCTTCAACAGCTGTTTCTCCCTTCATGACTTTAATGGGGTTATTTCATATACGGACGCGCCTTCTTTAAGTTTCAAATTACGGGTGAAATTTGTTTTTTCTGGCGGCCCATTGTTTCTGAAGCCAGTTTTTTTTATAAAGATAAGCGATCAATTCCATCCACAGCTTAGGAAGCCTTTGCGGGAAACGGCTTTTTTTATAAATGGTTTGATAGGCTGTTTTTAAGTCATCCCACTGTCTGCATTCTTTCGTCTGCAAAAACCTGGCCACATCGATGACTTTGATTGTCCCAGCCGGCGTCAGTATCAGGTTTCTGAGGTGGATATCGGATGGATTCAACCCTTTCCGCTTCGCATCGTTCAATGCGCGGTCGACCTCGCAGATCATGTCGTCATCGATCGGAATGCCTTTGTTTAAACACTCATAAAAAGTGTATCCTTTAATATACTCCATTAAAATATATGATGGCCCTGTTTCATATATATCAGGATAATAATTCGAATCAGAAAGCTTTTTGTAAATCTCCGCTTCCCTTGCGGCAATGTTCTTAAATTCGGGAAAAAAGACTTTAAGAGCCATTTCCCTGCCCTCTTCAGTCAGCTTAAAAACGTATGCGCTCCTGCCTTTCCCGATCAACTCTAAGTCATCGGGTTTTTGGATAAGTTTATTGAACTTTTTTTTCGTATTATACTTTACGGCCTCTGCATAGGTTTGCGCCTTTTTCACGCCGAACTCACCTTCTTTTTAAGGGCTGGTCAAACGAAAAACTCTCTATAATGTTGTTTATACATGAGAACGAGGGGTTTTGCACCTTAAATGCTTTTGAGTTCTTCATATTGGTTTAAAAATGTAACATTCGTAAACCGGTTGTCATCTAATTGCTTTTTTAGATTAATTTTTAAAAGCGTTGGTCAAACTATGGATATGATCGTTAAGGCAAAAAAGAAGGTGATATTGATGAACAGCCAAAGCAAGTTCAAAATCGGTTTATTGCTTATTGGAAGTCTGCTGGCCGCGCTCAGCTTTCACCTGGAGGCCCTGGCCGAAAAGCCGGCTAAAGTTCAAATCCAGCTTGAAAAGGTTTATCTGGACGGGGACGTTGGAATCGAAAATAAAGTAGAGGCCGCTCGAACACTGGAAGACTTTAAAGCTGCTTATAAAGGGTGGCAGCTCATCGATCAGAAAAAGGGGTTTATTCTGTTTCGCAAACAGGTGGACGATATTTCTCCCCTCAGCAAAACAAACGGTTATATCGGAGTGACGGAAGACGGCGTGATTTCGACTTTTCACGGCCGCCCGGGCATATTATCAGAGCCGATTCATTCGTTTTTTCAGATTGATATAAAGCGCCTGGAAAGCCGGATGGCGGATGATTTGCGCAAAGGGATCCCATACCGCACGAAAAAGGAATTTGAACATGTCATTGAAGCCGTAAAATCATCCGGAAGCCAACATCATGTAAAAGATATGAAGACATGACGCTGTTATGTCTTTTTTCAGCTGCAGACAGAAGCCATTTTTAGCGAACATATGTTAACTTTTTGATTCTAGCTTTGCCTGTTTTGTGTTACAATGAAGAGCAGTCAAAGAGGTGAATGAACGTTGATCGAATTCGTAAAAGGGACGATTGATTATGTATCGCCCCAATATATTGTCATTGAAAACGGCGGGATCGGCTATCAGATCTTTACGCCAAATCCGTTTATTTATAAGAAAAACAGCAACGAAACAATCTATACATACCATTATGTAAGAGAAGATACGAATGCGCTGTACGGCTTTTCGACAAGGGAAGAAAAAATGCTGTTTACGAAAATGCTGAATGTTACGGGAATCGGCCCGAAAGGAGCGCTTGCGATCCTCGCTTCCGGCGATCCGGGAGCGGTGATTGAAGCGATCGAGAATGAGGATGAAGCGTTTCTCGTCAAGTTCCCCGGCGTAGGCAAAAAAACGGCAAGGCAGATCATTCTTGATCTGAAAGGGAAGCTCGCGGACGCCGTTCCTGAAATCGCGGCCGATCTGTTTAACCATGAAGAGCGGGAGCAAATTCATGAAGCGGAAACGGCTCTTGAGGAGGCGCTTGAAGCATTAAGAGCGCTCGGCTATTCCGACCGGGAAATTAAAAAAGTCCAGCCTCATTTGAAAAAGGAAGAGGCGCTTTCGACGGATCAATACGTTAAAAAAGCATTGCAAAAATTGTTAAAGTAAGGTGATATCATGGATGAGCGGCTTGTATCAAGTGAACTAGACAACCATGAATCAGCGATCGAGCAAAGTCTGCGTCCGCAAAGACTGGCTCAGTATATCGGCCAGGAAAAAGTGAAAGACAACCTCAAGGTATTCATTGAAGCTGCGAAAATGCGGGAAGAAACGCTTGACCATGTCTTGTTGTACGGGCCGCCGGGATTGGGAAAAACGACGCTCGCTGCGATCATCGCCAACGAAATGGGAGTCAATCTCAGAACGACGTCAGGTCCGGCGATCGAGCGCCCCGGCGATTTGGCGGCGATATTAACGGCTCTGGAGCCAGGTGACGTTTTATTTATTGACGAGATCCACCGTCTGCACCGTTCGATCGAAGAGGTGCTGTATCCTGCGATGGAAGATTTCTGCCTTGATATCGTGATCGGCAAAGGGCCGTCGGCGCGTTCTGTGAGGCTCGATCTTCCTCCTTTTACCCTTGTCGGCGCGACCACAAGGGTCGGGCTTTTAACCGCGCCTCTCAGGGACAGGTTCGGCGTTCTGTCAAGGCTTGAGTATTACACGCGTGACGAGCTTTCAGACATCGTGATCAGAACGGCGGAGCTGTTTGAGGTTGACATCGATTCGCTCTCGGCTCTCGAAATCGCGAGACGGTCAAGAGGGACGCCGCGGATTGCCAACAGGCTTTTGAGGAGGGTCAGAGATTTTGCCCAGGTGCTTGGAAACAGCTCCATCACGGAGGAAGTGGCGGTGGATGCGCTGGAACGCCTCCAGGTTGATAAACTCGGGCTTGATCATATCGACCGCAAGCTTTTAATGGGCATGATCGAAAAATTTGGCGGCGGTCCAGTCGGCATCGATACGATTTCGGCTACCATCGGTGAGGAGTCTCACACGATCGAGGATGTGTATGAGCCGTATCTTCTTCAAATCGGTTTTATTCAAAGAACGCCGCGGGGGCGCATCGTAACCCCTGATGTATACAGCCACTTTAAAATGGAGGTTCCGAACCGTGACTGAATTTCCAAAGATTTTAATGGTGCTGGGCGCCGTCATTTTTGGCATCGGTTTATTCATGCAAGTCATCGGCAGGCTCCCCGGCGATATTTTTGTAAAAAAGGGAAACGTGACATTTTTCTTTCCGGTTGTTACATGCATTGTCATCAGCATCATTCTGTCCGTGGTGTTTTCGTTTTTCGGACGAATGAAATGACGCGACATTCAAGTCTATAGATAGAGTAAGGTGAAAAAAGATGAAAGTAGAATTATTCGATTTTGACTTGCCTGAACGCCTTATCGCACAGGTTCCTTTAAAAGAGCGGGATGCGTCCAGGCTGATGGTGCTGGATAAAAAAACAGGAGAAATCACTCACAGCACGTTTAAGCACGTGATTGATTTTCTGAACGCGGGCGATTGCATCGTGTTGAATGATACGAGGGTGCTACCGGCCCGCTTGTACGGAGTCAAGGAAGAGACGGGCGCAAAGGTTGAAGTTCTTCTGTTAAAACAGGAGGAAGGGGACGTATGGGAAACGCTTGTCAAGCCCGCAAAGCGGGTCAAGCGCGGAACCGTTCTTTCGTTTGGAGACGGCCGTCTAACGGCGGTCTGCACAGAAGAGCTCGAGCACGGCGGAAGAAAAATTGAATTCCGCTATGAAGGAATTTTTTACGAGGTGCTCGAATCGCTCGGCGAAATGCCTCTGCCTCCTTATATTAAAGAACAGCTCGATGACAGAGAGCGCTATCAGACGGTTTACTCAAAGAAACAAGGATCGGCGGCTGCGCCGACGGCCGGGCTGCATTTTACGGAAGAGATTCTGGATGCGCTCAGGAAAAAAGGCGTGCATATTGCGTTTATTACCCTTCACGTCGGGCTCGGGACATTCCGGCCTGTCAGTGCGGAAAATGTAGAGGAACACGATATGCATGCCGAGTTTTATGAAATGTCGGAAGAAACGGCAGCATTGTTAAACCGCGTCAGACAGGAAGGCGGAAAAATCATTTCCGTCGGCACGACATCGACGAGGACGCTTGAGACCATCGCTTCCGAACATGACGGCCGCTTCCGGGAAGCGAGAGGCTGGACATCGATTTTTATTTATCCAGGCTACACATTCCGGGCGATTGACGGGATGATTACCAATTTTCATCTTCCGAAATCGTCCCTCATTATGCTTGTCAGCGCGCTCGCAGGCAGAGAGCATGTGCTTTCTGCCTACCGCACCGCAGTGGAACACGAATACCGCTTCTTCAGCTTCGGAGATGCCATGTTGATCAAATAAAATTCAAAAAGATTGGAGGGCTCATAATTTGTCGCAGCAACCGATACGCTATGAGTTCATAAAAGCATGTAAACAAACAGGAGCAAGACTGGGGAGAGTGCACACCCCGCACGGCTCATTTGAAACGCCGGTGTTTATGCCCGTAGGAACGCTCGCCACCGTTAAAACGATGGCGCCGGAAGAGCTGAAAGAAATGGGTGCAGGCATTATTTTAAGCAATACGTACCACCTTTGGCTGAGACCGGGCCATGACATCGTCAAAGAGGCGGGGGGCCTTCATCAGTTTATGAATTGGGACCGCGCCATTTTGACGGATTCAGGCGGCTTTCAGGTGTTTTCCCTGAGCGAGTTCCGCAAAATCGAAGAGGAAGGCGTTCATTTCCGCAATCATTTAAACGGAGACAAGCTGTTTTTATCTCCTGAAAAAGCGATGGACATCCAAAACGCCCTCGGATCAGATATTATGATGGCGTTTGACGAATGCCCGCCGTACCCGGCAGAGTACGATTATATGAAGAGGTCTGTTGAACGGACGAGCCGCTGGGCGGAAAGGTGCCTGAAAGCTCACAAACGCCCTGACGAGCAAGGGCTTTTCGGAATCGTTCAAGGCGGAGAGTACGAAAACTTGAGAAAACAAAGTGCGAAAGACTTGATTTCACTGGATTTTCCGGGATATGCTATAGGTGGACTATCCGTCGGAGAGCCGAAAGACGTGATGAACCGTGTGCTGGAGTTTACAACTCCGCTGCTTCCTGCGGATAAACCGCGCTATTTAATGGGGGTCGGCTCACCGGACTCTCTGATTGACGGAGCCATCCGCGGAGTGGATATGTTCGATTGCGTGCTGCCGACAAGGATAGCGAGAAACGGTACGCTCATGACGAGCGAAGGGCGTCTCGTCGTGAAAAATGCCAAATATGAAAGAGATTTCAGACCGATCGACGAGCAGTGCGACTGCTATACGTGCCGCAATTACTCGCGCGCTTATATCAGACATTTAATCCGCTGTAACGAAACGTTTGGAATTCGTTTAACTTCTTATCATAATCTTTATTTTCTGTTAAAATTAATGGGGCAAGTCAGAGATGCCATTCGTGAAGATCGTTTAGGTGATTTCCGGGAAGAGTTTTTTGAGCGCTACGGTTTTAATAAACCAAATGCTAAAAGTTTCTGACACATAAACGAAGAAAGCGATAAAGCCATTTGAAAGGGGTGAAAAAATAATGGAGATGCTTGGAACATTACTTCCGATTATTTTAATGTTTGCGGTTCTTTATTTCCTTTTGATCCGTCCGCAGCAAAAGCAGCAGAAGGCTGTCCGCCAGATGCAGGAGGAGCTGAAAAAAGGAGATAAGGTCGTAACGATCGGCGGCCTGCACGGCATCGTTGATTCAATTGACGAAAGCAAGGTTGTCATCAAAACAGGCGACAATACCCGTCTGACATTCGACCGCCGCGCGATCAGAGAGGCGTCAGCAGAATAGCCGAAAGGCTGATACATAAGCATCGGAAATCAGACTGTCGTAGGACGTGAAAACGGCGCTAGCGCCGTTCCTTATGTCTTGATGAAGCCGCAGTTGTTCCTGATGTGACATGGCATAAAAGAAGCCTGATGGGCATGAGAAAAGGGAGCGGTCATCCGCTCCCTTTTTGCTGTCTTTATGCACGGCTCCCCTGCAGATTGACCCCGAAAATCCCGCCCAGCATGCTGACTCCCAAAAAACCGGAATGATAGAGCAGCTGCTTCAAATTGAAGGCTTCGCCAAAGCCGAGATATTGAAACAAAAGCACCGTAAGAGAGAAGCAAAGCGCTGTCAATCCTCCGCTCAGCCACCCTTTTTCCTTCGATTTGCCTCCCGCAATAAAACCGCCGATGAACAAGGTAATAAAAGAAATGGCGGTAATAAACCAGCTGAATGAACTTTCGGTTAATGATGTGAAGGTGAGGAGCAGCGAAATGACCAGGCTTCCCGCAAACATCAAAGCGAAAATAACCGCCAAGCTGTATAAAATCCCTTTGCCGACTTGTTTTGGTTCGTTCATCACGATCCTCCTTTCAATATAGACGGGCTCGTCTTTTTAAATGTATTCTGCACGTTTGGCAAATAGACTAGCTCCCCCGACCTTTTATACATAAAAGCCTCAATTTTACAAAGGCTATGTTTATGATCATGATAGGCGGAAGGAGGCGGGCGGTAATGGATGAAATTTTAGCTCTTACGTTTCGGACGGTCGTTTTGTATTTCATCATCTTTATTTTGTTTCGCTTGATGGGAAAGAGGGAAATAGGCGAGCTGAGCATATTGGATCTTGTCGTTTTTATTATGATGGCCGAAATCGCGGTTTTGGCCATTGAAAATCTCGATGACCACCTTCTCCATACGATCATTCCAATTCTCGTTTTGACGCTGATCCAGGTTATATTTGCATATCTGTCATTGAAAAATCAAAAAATCCGCCGGCTTCTCGATGGAAAACCAACGATTATCATAGACCGCGGAAAAATTGATGAACACGCCATGAGGACACAGCGCTATAATTACGATGATTTGATGACACAGCTGAGAGATAAGAATGTGGAACGAATCGGGGATGTTTCATATGCGATTTTGGAGCCGACCGGGAAGCTTTCAGTGTTTACAAAAGACGGGCCAAACAAAATGATCGAACTGCCGTTGATTGTTGACGGAATGGTTCAAAAAGAACAATTAGAAAAGATCGGGAAAGACCGGGAGTGGCTTGAGCAAAAGCTTGAAAAAAGAGGACACCGCGATCTTTCCAAAATTTCTTATTGCACATATAATAAAGGTTCTTTTTTTATTGACATAAAGGATGAATTTAAACCTTAAAGCGAGAGCTTACGAAATCCAGCGGCCGAACAGCGGAAACCGCTGGATTTCTTCTTTTTTGACCAGCTTGAAGGCGACCAGAAGGAAGACGTAAAGAAAGCTTGTAACCGCGACACACAAAAGCAGGCGCATCGGCTCGGACTGGTCTAAAAAAAGGTGTTCTTTCATCAGAAGGCTTCCCCACCCTGATATCAAAATGACGCCGAAGGATACGATATATTCTTTCAGGTTAATGCTGATGGGAAGTACTTTGCTGACGGTTGCGGCGTGCAGCAGGGTGACGAGGATGATCCCCGTCAAAATCGCCAGCGCAGCCCCCATAATGCCAAGTGAAGGCCGTGAAGCGAGAACAAAAATGAGACCTGTTTTCACAACGGCGCCGACCAGGCTGTTCATCATTGCCGCGCCGGCCAGGTTTAAAGCCTGCAGGACGGCCTGCAGCGGACCTTGGAAATAGTAAAATAAAAAGAATGGAGCCATGATTTTCACATAAATCGCAGCATTTGACGACCCGTACATCACGCTGACCAGCTCATCCGCGTACGAAAACAAAATGACCGCCGATATTCCGCCGCTTAAAAGGCAAAGCCTCATCGCCTGCTCAAGCCTGTATTCCACGACTTGCATTTTTTTCTGTTCGATTCCTTCGCTGATGGCTGGAACGAGCGCCGTAGACAGAGAATATGTGATAAAGCTCGGGAGGGTGAGAAGCGTCAGGGCAAAGCCGGTCAACTCTCCGTACTGGCTCGTTGCGGCGGAAGCGGCGACCCCTGCTATTGCAAGGCTTTGCGCTACGACAATCGGTTCAAAAAACCATGACAGGTTGCCGATAAAACGGCTGCCCGTTGTTGGGAGCGAGACGCTCATCAGCTCGAAAAACGTGGTTCGTCCAGATTTCAGGGATTGGAAAAAACGTTTTCTGATGCGGATTTTCTTTTTGTATTTAAAGGCGACGAACAAATAAAGGAGTGAAGCCAACTCGCCAAACACGGATGACAGCATCGCGCCCGCAGCCGCATATTCGATGCCGAGCGGAAGGAATGCCGTCGTGCATACGGCGACAAGCGATATCCGGACAATTTGTTCGAGAACCTGGGACACGGCAAGCGGCCTCATATTTTGCTTTCCTTGAAAATAGCCCCTCAGCACGCTGGAAACAGCAATGATCGGAACGACCGGTGTAACCGCCAAAAGCGGATAAAGCGTTCTTTTGTCTGTGAGCAGCGTGTCGGCCATCAGCGGGGCGTAGATGAGAAACACCGGAGTAATGACGGCGCTGAGCGTCCCGGTAATTGCAAGAGACATCACTAAAATCTGCTTTGTCTTTCTGTGGTCTCCGCGCGCTTCCGCTTCAGCAACCAACTTGCTGATGGCGACAGGTAGGCCGAACTGGGTGAGGGTGACCGCCAGAAAAAAAGTCGGAGCCGCCATCATATAAAGCCCGACACCTTCACCTCCGATGAACCTTGCGATGACAATCCGGTTGATAAAGCCGAGCATTCTCGTAATCAAACCTGCCGCTATTAAAATGAGCGTTCCTTTTAAAAACGTCTGCTTCGTCATTTCTAGAGTCCCCTGCCTTCTCAAACAACCTTTAATCATATACAATAAGATATGCGCATACATCGTCCAAGCATGACAAGTCTCTCTGAAAAAATGTGAAAGGAGCGTGGCTTTGGCATGGGCAAACATCCGGCTGATCTGTACAAGGATCATTTAAAACCCTTTCTTCACAGCAAGACGGAAGAGTTCAGGATACTCGGTTATGACGATATTGAAATAGAGGAATTGTGGTCATACTTATTGAATAAGAAATGGAAGAAAAAGAAGGATGTTCAAATTCATCAGCTCGCCGGTGATATTTTATCTGTGAAAATTGGCGAATTTATGAACTATGCAACCGTAGAATCGTTTAAAACGTCTAATTTACTCGACAGCAAAGAAGGGCAGAATATGCTCGATGAGCTGCTGAGGTAGCCGTAGATTTTGGTTGATTTAAGGAGGAAATACATAATGAAAAAAGGACGCTTGATTGCGTTTTTCCTTACCGTTCTCTTGATCGGTACGGGACTGG
This sequence comes from Bacillus sp. J41TS8, assembly GCF_018333035.1. Taxonomy (NCBI): domain Bacteria; kingdom Bacillati; phylum Bacillota; class Bacilli; order Caryophanales; family Bacillaceae; genus Bacillus; species Bacillus sp. J41TS8. The sequence continues at coordinate 302,020 of NZ_BORF01000001.1, read as the reverse complement.
GAATGTTCACGAAGCCGGCTGCAGACAGCATCAGCCTCGGCCTTGACCTTCAGGGCGGTTTTGAGGTTCTGTATGAAGTCCAGCCTGCCAAACAGGGCGACAAAATTGACAGGGACGCCCTCATCAGTACGGTTGAAGCACTGAACCGCCGGGCGAATGTGTTGGGCGTCAGCGAACCGAACATTCAAATCGAAGGAAACAACCGGATCAGGGTTCAGCTTGCCGGCGTCGACAACCAGAACAGGGCGCGGGAAATCTTATCCACACAGGCTCAGCTTACGTTCAGGGATACGAATGACAAAGAGCTTTTGAACGGTTCAGATCTTGTCGAAAACGGTGCTAAACAGTCGTTCAAGCAGGACACAAATGAGCCGATCGTGACGATCAAGCTGAAGGATGCCGATAAATTCGGCGAAGTGACAAAGAAAGTGCTCGATATGAAGCCGAACAACCAGCTCGTCATCTGGCTTGATTACAAAAAAGGCGACTCCTTTAAAAAAGAATCGCAAAAAGCGGATCATAAATACATCTCCGCTCCGAATGTCAGCCAGGTGCTGAACACGTCAGACGTAATGATTGAAGGAAACTTTACGATTCAGGAAGCAAAAGATATGGCGAGCATTTTAAATGCGGGCGCTCTTCCTGTCAAACTCGTTGAAAAGTATTCGACATCCGTCGGCGCGCAGTTTGGGGAGCAGGCTTTGAATGATACCGTGTTTGCGGGAATCGTCGGTATTGCTATTATTTTCTTATTTATGCTTCTTTATTATCGCTTGCCTGGTTTTGTCGCGGTCATTACGCTTTCTGTCTATATCTACATTACACTGCAGATCTTTGACTGGATGAATGCGGTTCTGACCCTTCCGGGGATCGCGGCTCTTATTTTGGGTGTCGGGATGGCGGTTGACGCCAACATCATTACGTACGAACGCATAAAAGAAGAGCTGAAGCTCGGCAAATCGGTACGCTCAGCTTTTAAAGCAGGAAACAGAAGATCATTTGCAACGATCTTTGATGCCAATATTACGACGATGCTTGCCGGAATCGTGCTTTTCATATTTGGTACGAGCTCTGTCAAAGGCTTCGCGACCATGCTGATCCTATCCATTTTGACAAGCTTTATTACAGCTGTCTTCCTGTCGCGCTTCCTGCTCGGCCTGCTGGTCGAAAGCCGCTGGCTTGACCGGAAAAAAGGCTGGTTTGGAGTGCGCAAAAAAGACATCCTGGACATCAGCAAGACAGACGAAAATACTGAGCCTCCGACTCCGTTTACCAAATGGGATTTCGTCGGTAAGCGTAAATGGTTCTTCGTATTTTCCGGAATTATTTTGGCTGCGGGAATTGTCATTCTGCTTGTTTTCAGGCTGAACCTTGGCATCGATTTCTCCAGCGGATCAAGGATCGAAGTGCAAAGCGACCACAAGCTGACGAGCGAAGAGCTGAAAAAAGACTTTGAAGAGGTCGGGTTGACAGCCGATTCAATCGTTCTTTCGGGTGATGATCAAAAACACGGCGTCGCCAGATTTGTCGGCGTTCCGGATCAGAAAAAAATTGCCGAAGTGAAGGATTATTTTAAAGATAAATACGGCTCGGAGCCGAACGTCAGCACAGTATCACCGACCGTCGGAAAAGAGCTGGCGAGAAACGCCCTCTATGCGGTGGCCGTCGCGGCTCTCGGGATCATCCTGTATGTTTCGATCCGCTTTGAATATAAGATGGCAATTGCGGCGATCGCTTCGTTGCTGTACGATGCATTCTTCATCATCGCGGTCTTCAGCATTACAAGGCTCGAGGTGGATATTACGTTTATCGCAGCCGTGCTGACGATTATCGGTTATTCGATCAACGATACGATCGTAACGTTTGACAGAATCAGGGAACAGGTGAAAAAGCGCAAGCCGAAGAGCTTCAGCGATTTATCGCATATTGTGAATCTGAGCTTGCAGCAAACGTTCACTCGTTCGATTAATACGGTGCTGACCGTCGTCATTGTGGTCATTGCGCTCCTCATTTTTGGCGCAGCATCGATTACGAACTTCTCTGTCGCGCTGTTAATCGGGCTGTTGAGTGGAGTGTATTCATCGCTCTACATCGCAGCTCAAGTATGGCTTGTCTGGAAAGGGCGCGACCTGAAAAAGCCGAAGCGCAAGCCTGCAGGAGAATAAATCGAGGACTGCCCGTACTGCCGGGCGGTCCTTTTTTGGTTTGAAGAGAAAAAAGTTGTTTTGGCGGCTTTCTATCGATCTTCTTTTTGTTTAAAATGGGAGCAGAGCGGGAAAATAACGCTAGAAAACGACGCGAATGGAGAGAGTATCTCATGAACAAACAATGGACGTTAATCTCTGCACTTATTTTTACATTAATTGTTGCTGTTTTCGCGGTCATTAATGTTGAACCGGTGAAGGTTGATTTTCTTTTTGGAACGGCAGAATGGCCTTTGATCCTGGTCATTTTGGTATCGGTATTGATGGGGGCGCTCATTATCGGCTCGGCCGGCGCTTTCCAGATCATGCGGCTGAAAAAAGAGCTGAAGGCGCTCAAGAGAGAAGAACGGGTAAAGTATCCTGAACTTGAAGCCGAATCGGCGGCCCCTGAAAATCAGAAAGACTAGAAAGATTGCACGAAATAAATTGAATCCCCTCATGCTGCTCTAGTATAATAGTGTGGTTGAGGGGTGAATTTATGTTAGCGTCAAAAATGCGTTGGGACGTGCAAACGCCCGACAAAGAAAAGGTGGAGCAGCTCGCCGGAAGATTAGGCATTACTCCCCTTGCCGCCTCATTGCTTGTCATGAGAGGTTACGATACAGCCGACAAAGCATCTTCATTTTTAAATGGCAAGGATGCAGTTTTTCACGATCCTTATCTGCTGAAAGATATGGAAAAAGCTGTACAGCGAATCAAACAGGCAATTTCAGATCAAGAAAAGATTATGATTTACGGCGATTATGATGCGGACGGTGTGACAAGCACGACTGTCCTTTTGCAAATGTTGAAAAAATGTTCAGCACAAGCCGATTTTTATATACCTGACCGCTTTAAAGAAGGGTACGGCCCGAACGAAGCGGCCTTTCGCGGGATCAAAGAATCAGGCTATTCATTGATCATCACAGTTGACACAGGCATTGCCGCCGTTCATGAAGCTGAAGTCGCTAAAGAGCTTGGCGTCGATTTGATCATTACGGATCACCATGAGCCGGGACCCGTTTTGCCGGATGCCTATGCGATCATTCATCCGAAGCAGCCGGGCTGCGGCTATCCATTTAAAGAGCTTGCCGGCGTCGGTGTCGCATTTAAGCTAGCCCACGCTTTGAACGGAGAGCTCCCGGAAGATTTGCTCGACCTTTGTGCGATCGGCACGATTGCCGACCTTGTGCCGCTTCATGATGAAAACAGGCAGATTGCCAAGCGCGGCATGGAACAGTTCAGGAGAACGAAGCGCCCCGGATTAAAGGCGCTGACCAAAATTGCCGGAGCGGAGATACATAGTGCGGATGAAGAGACCATCGGTTTTCAAATTGCGCCCCGCTTAAACGCGGTCGGCAGAATTGAACAGGCTGACCCGGCCGTTTACCTCCTGAACACAAAAGACGAAACAGAAGCGGAAGAGCTGGCCGAAGATATCAACGCCTTGAACAAGGAGCGCCAAAAAATCGTCAATCAGATGACAGAGGAAGCCGTTCAGATGATCGAGGAGGAAGGCCTTGATCAGCCGGTGATCGTCGCGGCGCGGCCGGGCTGGAATCCCGGCGTCGTCGGAATCGTGGCTTCAAAGCTTGTCGAGCGGTATTACAGGCCCGCCATCGTTCTCGGTATCGATGAAGAAAAAGGCATTGCCAAAGGATCTGCGCGCAGCATCAAAGGATTTGATTTATTTCAAAATCTCTCGGAGTGCCGGGATATTCTCCCGCACTTCGGCGGGCACCCGATGGCAGCCGGAATGACGCTCAACCTGGAAGATGTTTCGGCACTAAGGGAGAGAATCAACCGTCAGGCTGAAGCGGTTCTGACCGAGGAAGATTTTATTCCCGTCCAAGACGTCGATTTGTGCTGCCGGCTCGAAGATATCACGGTTGACAGCATTGCCGAAATGAACATGCTGGCGCCGTTCGGCACGGGAAATCCGAAGCCCTTCGTCCTTGTCAGCGACGTTAAAATTGATGATTCCAGGAAAATCGGCGCCAACAAGAATCACTTGAAGCTTGTGCTGGCAGACGGCGAGAACAAGCTTGATTGCATCGGATTTTATAAAGGCGCCATCGAAGACGGGATCGTTCCTGGAGCAAAGATCTCGATTGTCGGGGAACTGTCGATTAACGAGTGGAATAACAGAAAAAAACCGCAGCTGATGATCAAAGATGCAGCCGTCAATGAATGGCAGCTGTTTGATCTGCGGGGAAAACGGTCATGGGAAGAAAAAATATTGCAGCTGGATCCTGCGAAACGGGCGTGCATCTGCTTCCGTGAGGAAACCAAAGCGAAGCTTGCGGGGACAGGCCTTGAAGAAGAGCTGACCGTCATCAGCGGTCCTGAAGATGCAGAGCGTCTCGTCCTTGAGAGCCGCTATGCGGTATTTATAGATATTCCGCCGTCGCTCGACATCTTTGACCAAGTGATAAAAGGCAAAAAACTGGAGCGCATTTATCTGATTTTTTATCAATCAGACGAACATTTTTTCTCAACATTTCCAACTAGGGAATATTTTAAATGGTACTATGCTTTCCTCCTGAAAAGAGGTTCTTTTGACTTGCCGAAATACGGCGGGGAGCTTGCCAGACATAAAGGCTGGACAAAAGACACAATTGATTTTATGACAAAGGTGTTTTTTGAGCTCGGTTTTGTTACAATAGAGAATGGTGTTTTATCTGTTGTTTATCATGCCGAAAAGCGCGATCTGACAGATTCTGAAACCTACCGGGAAAAACAGCGCCTGATTGAATTGGAGCAAAAGCTCATTTATTCTTCGGCGGATGAGCTTAAACAGTGGCTGGATAAGCGGATGGCGGAAAACGCCGTCGCTTATAAAGTATGAGGAGGACATGAAGACAGATGGATTTGAAGAAGTATGTGACAATTGTGCCGGACTACCCGAAGGAAGGCGTACAATTTAAAGATATTACAACATTGATGGACAAAGGCGACGTCTATCGCTACGCGACAGATCAAATTGTAACGTATGCGAAAGAAAAAGAGATCGATCTTGTCGTGGGACCTGAAGCGAGAGGATTTATCATCGGCTGCCCTGTCGCATATTCGCTCGGGGTAGGATTTGCGCCTGTCCGCAAAGAAGGCAAACTGCCGCGTGAAGTCATCAAAGTCGACTACGGATTGGAATATGGAAAAGATGTCCTGACCATCCATAAAGATGCCATTAAACCGGGGCAGCGCGTCTTGATCACTGACGACCTGCTTGCAACCGGCGGAACGATCGAAGCAACGATCAAGCTGGTTGAAGAGCTTGGCGGCGTCGTAGCCGGAATCGCTTTCCTGATCGAACTGACATATCTTGAAGGAAGAAATAAACTGGACGGATATGATATTTTAACCTTGATGCAATACTAAACAAATTTTATACTATAAAAAGCACTCATAAAAAGCGGGTGCTTTTTTTCCTATTCATATAGTATTCCGGGGCCGGCAAAAGTCCTTTTGAATTTCTTCTCTTTACATCTGTGACATTTTTCTTGATAATAATTACAATACAGTTTTCAATTATAAAAAAGGTGATTCCATGGCGAACGAACAAGTATTAACCGCTGAGCAAGTCATTGAGAAGGCGAAAAGTTACCTTTCCGATGAACATGTTGCTTTTATAAAAAAGGCTTATCAGTACGCGGAAGACGCACATCGCGAACAATACCGCAAATCGGGCGAGCCTTATATTATCCATCCGATCCAGGTCGCGGGTATCCTCGTCGATTTGGAAATGGACCCCGCCACAATAGCGGGAGGATTTCTCCATGATGTGGTGGAAGATACGAGCGTAACGCTTGAAGATTTAAAGGAAGCATTCAACGAAGAAGTTGCGATGCTTGTCGACGGCGTCACGAAGCTTGGGAAAATTAAATATAAATCACAGGAAGAACAGCAGGCAGAAAATCATCGGAAAATGTTTGTGGCTATGGCTCAGGACATCCGCGTCATTTTGATCAAGCTGGCGGACCGTCTTCACAACATGAGAACCTTGAAGCACCTGCCGCAGGAAAAGCAGCGCAGAATTTCAAATGAGACGCTTGAAATATTTGCTCCGCTGGCTCATCGCCTTGGGATTTCAAAAATAAAGTGGGAGCTTGAGGATACCGCTTTACGCTATTTAAATCCACAGCAATATTACCGGATCGTCAATTTGATGAAGAAAAAGCGGGCCGAAAGGGAATTGTACGTCGAAGAGGTCGTAAACGAAGTGAAAAGCCGCGTCGAAGAGGTCAATATTAAAGCGGACTTTTCCGGCCGGCCGAAGCATATTTACAGCATCTACAGAAAGATGGCGATGCAAAACAAGCAATTCAATGAAATTTACGACTTGCTCGCAGTCCGGATCCTCGTCAACAGCATCAAGGACTGCTACGCGGTTCTAGGCATCATTCATACATGCTGGAAGCCGATGCCGGGCAGATTTAAAGACTATATCGCAATGCCGAAGCCGAACATGTACCAGTCCCTCCACACCACCGTCATCGGGCCGAAGGGGGATCCGCTGGAAGTCCAGATCAGGACGTTTGAAATGCACGAAATTGCGGAATACGGAATCGCGGCCCACTGGGCTTACAAAGAAGGCAAAAATGTCAATGAAGATTCAAGCTTTGATAAAAAGCTTTCCTGGTTCCGCGAAATTTTGGAATTTCAAAATGAGTCGAGCGATGCCGAAGAATTTATGGAATCTCTAAAAATCGATTTGTTTTCCGACATGGTGTTCGTTTTTACGCCGAAAGGGGACGTCATTGAATTGCCGTCAGGCTCTGTGCCGATCGACTTTTCGTACCGGATCCATTCAGAAATAGGCAATAAAACGATCGGGGCGAAAGTAAACGGAAAAATGGTCACGCTTGATTACAAGCTGCGCACAGGGGATATCGTAGAAATTCTGACATCCAAGCATTCGTACGGTCCGAGCCAGGACTGGATCAACCTTGCGCAGACATCTCAGGCTAAGCATAAAATCCGCCAGTTCTTTAAAAAGCAGCGCAGAGAGGAAAATGTCGAAAAAGGCAGAGAACTGGTTGAAAAAGAAATTAAAAACCTGGACTTTGAAGTGAAGGACGTCTTAACAGTCGAGAATCTGCAGAAAGTCGCCGACAAGTTCAATTTTGCCAATGAAGAAGACATGTATGCCGCAGTCGGCTATAACGGCATTACAGCTGCTCAAGTTGCAAACCGTCTGACGGAAAAAGAACGGAAAATCAGAGATCAGGAAGAACAGGTGAAAAGCGTTCAAGATGTAACACCTGAACCGAAACCTTACCAAGGGAAAAAACGCGAAGCGGGTGTTCGCGTCAAAGGCGTTGACAACCTTCTGATCAGACTGTCAAAATGCTGCAACCCCGTTCCGGGAGATCCGATCGTCGGATTCATTACAAAAGGCCGTGGTGTATCCGTCCATCGCGAGGACTGCCCGAATGTTTTAACAAATGAAGCGCTCGACCGGCTGATTCAAGTAGAATGGGAGCATGAGCCGCAGACGCAGCGGAGAAAAGAATATAACGTCGAAATCGAAATTCTCGGCTATGACCGCCGCGGCCTTCTTAATGAAGTTCTTCAGGCCGTTAATGAGACAAAAACAAATATTTCATCTGTGTCAGGTAAATCGGACCGCAATAAAGTGGCGACGATCCATATGGCCATCTTCATTCAAAATATTAATCATTTGCATAAAGTGGTTGAACGGATCAAACAGATCAAAGATATCTACTCCGTGCGCAGGGTGATGAATTAGGAGGAAAAGCGTCATGAGATTAGTTGTTCAGCGCGTCACAGATGCAAGCGTTTCGGTAGGAGGCGAGACTGTCGGTCAAATCGGCCTCGGCTTGATGGTGCTTGTCGGCGTGACGCATGAGGATACGAGCGAAGATGCCGCATATTTGGCGGAAAAGCTAGTCAATCTGCGGATTTTTGAAGATGAAGGCGAAAAGATGAACCTGTCGCTTTTAGATGTCGGAGGCTCCGTTTTATCGGTTTCTCAGTTTACCTTGTACGGCGACACGAAAAAAGGAAGACGGCCGAATTTTACAAAAGCGGCAAAGCCCGATCAGGCGCTTCAATTATACGAGGAGTGGAACAGCATGCTTAGCGCAAAAGGCGTTGCTGTCGAAACGGGAAGATTTGGCGAAATGATGGATGTCAAGCTGACAAATTCGGGTCCCGTCACCTTTATTATGGATTCGAAAGCATAAAAAAGCTCCCATTTGGGAGCTTTTTTATTAGTTAAAATAGTTTTCTAAGCCGCTTCTAATGCCGTCTGTCACTCTTTCTCTATAAGCGTTCGTGCTGACAACCGCTTCTTCTTGAGGATGGCTCAAGTAGCCGAGTTCAAACAATGCGGCGGCCTGTTTATTTTCTCTTAATACGAAGTAGTCCCCGAATAATACGCCGCGGCTTGGCAGAGGCGAGTGCTTTTCGATCTCGGACTGCACGTCTGCTGCGAGCTTCCGGTCTTTTGACGGGCTGTAGTAATAGGCGGTATTTCCCCTTACGGACGCGTTTGGAAAACTATCATAATGAATGCTGATAAAAGCGTCGGCGTTTCGATAATGAGAGGTCGCGACCCGCGACTGAAGGCTGACGAAAGAATCGTCATTCCGCGTCATATAGACGTTGACGCCATCGGCTCTCAGTTTTGCGGCAAGAAGCGTTGCTGTTTTGATGGTCAGCCGTTTTTCGAGCGTCCCCCGCGTTCCGATTGTCCCGCTGTCATGTCCTCCGTGTCCGGCATCGATGACAACCGTTTTATTTTTGATTGTGCCGCTCGCGCTTGACCGCTTTGCCAAAGGCGGTGCTGCGCTTTTCGAATCTCCGGCTGAGCCAGACTGGTCAGCGGTCTGAACGACCCAGTTTGCCACATAGGCGGAATCGCCGTTTGACAGTTTGATTTCATACCAGTCGCCTTTTGCAGAGACGATCGGGTAAGACTCGCCTTTCCCTGCGCGCTTGACGATCGCTGAGGATGTCGAAGGCCCGCTTCTAACATTTGTGCCTTCATACACGATGGTGGCCTGCTGTTTTGACCCGGAGCCGCTGCTTGTTTCCGAAGTTCCGCTTTTCTGTTTGGGTCCTTCGAGAATATAGTGGCTTGCGACCCAGCCCTTTTGACCATTAAATTCGATTTCATACCAGCCGTGCTGTTCGTTTAAAATCGTCACACTTGCATTCCGTTGAAGCGACGCAATAATCCGTCCTTGATGGGAAGCTGTGCTTCTGACATTTAAGGTGGATACGCCGACCGTTCCTGATTTTGTTGATGAAGCGCGTGATGAAGACGATTGAGACTGTTTTGCTCCTGAACCTTGATTGACATAGTCTGAATGGACCCAGCCAGTGATGTTCTGATAGGAAATCTTCACCCAGTTTCCGTCGGTCTTTAGCAGGTCAGCCTGTTCTCCTTCAGGGAATACGCCTTGGACTTCATATGAAGTGCCGGGGCCTTTTCTGATTCTCAGGTTTGCTTCGGAAGATGTGACTTTTCCCTCAGCTGAATCAGAGCCGTTGGAGACTTGGCTTTTTTTCTTGATCAGCCAGGATACAACCCATCCTTTTTGTCCGCCGTTCAGCTGGATCTGGACCCAATCCCCGCGCTCTTCAAGAATCGGATAGCTTTCATTCCGGCTGACGACGCTGACGATTTCATGGCTCAGTCCGGGTCCGCTCCTGACATTGATTTCATCGGTGGCAATCACGGCTTCCCCGATGGCTGCAGAAGCTGTGTTTGACGATGTATAAAAGGCTGCTTGTGCTGCCAGCATCATCGATAGGATCAATACTGTTCTTTTTTTCATATTGTTACCCATCTCCTCCTTTCGGTAAAAAACTTGGAACACTACTTCTTCTTCTATATCGTATATTCCTTGCCGTTTTTTTAATAAAATGAAAATGATTTGTTTATACTATAGAAAAAAGATATCAAAAGGATGTTGTTGTGTGAGGTATAATCAAAGAATGGGCAGAGCGATCCATGAGCAAGATGCAAATCTGCATCTAAAGGATCATGCGGATCCGGAGCAAGCCGGCTTTATGGAAGAAACGGCGACTGAGCTGGGGCTCGCGTCCAAAGAATCAATTCAGAATAAAAAGAACCGCAAATAGGGTTGACATGCACACTTAACACTCGTATTATAATATAAATTAGTGTACATATGAGTTGAACTGAAGATGGAGAATAGTAGGCAAGAGTACGTGAAAAGAGAGGAACCGCCCTGGGCTGAAAGCGGTCTGCACGGTATCTTGACCGAATGAACACTCCGAAGGTTTCCCGCTGAAAGCCCGGCAGAACTTGCGAGCAATTAGGCGGCGGACGTGAACCTGCGTTAAAGGCATGAGCGGGAACGGGTTGATCGTTCCAACTAGGGTGGCACCACGGGTATAACTCTCGTCCCTACTATTGGTTTTATAGTAGGTTCGGGGGTTTTTTTATTTCCATAAATGAAAAAAAGCATTTAAGTCATGAGGAGGATTTAAAAATGGGATTTAATATTCCAAGGGGAACACAAGATATTCTCCCAGGAGAATCGGAACGCTGGCAATACGTCGAAAAGATTGCGAGAGAAACGTGTCATGCGTATCAATATAAAGAAATCCGGACACCTATTTTTGAACATACAGAACTATTTTCCCGCGGGGTGGGAGAATCGACCGATATCGTACAAAAGGAAATGTACACATTCGCTGACAAAAAAGGAAGAAGCCTGACGCTTCGTCCTGAAGGCACTGCATCTGCAGTACGCTCTTTTGTGGAAAACAAACTTTTTGCTAATCCGGTTCAGCCGACGAAACTTTACTACATCGGACCGATGTTCCGCTATGAAAGGCCGCAGACAGGCCGCTACCGCCAATTTTATCAATTCGGCATCGAAGCGATCGGTTCGAACGATCCGGCGATTGACGCGGAAGTCATTGCCTTGGCGATGAGCGTATACCGGAAAGCGGGTCTCAGCAATCTGAAGCTGGTCATTAACAGCCTCGGCGACAAAGAGAGCCGAACCGCTCACAGAGAAGCGCTGATCCGCCACTTTGAGCCGAGGATCGACGAGTTTTGTTCAGACTGTCAAAAACGGCTCCGACAAAATCCGCTGCGGATTCTGGACTGTAAAAAAGACAGGGATCATGAACTGCTGAAAACCGCTCCTTCTATTCTTGACTACTTAAATGAAGAATCCAAAGCCTATTTTGCGAAAGTGCAGCAATATCTGACCGACATCGGCATTGCGTTTGAGGTCGATCCGAACCTGGTGAGAGGTCTTGACTATTACAATCACACAGCTTTTGAAATCATGAGCAATGCCGAAGGTTTCGGAGCGATTACAACGCTTGCAGGCGGTGGGCGCTATGACGGCCTTACTGAGGAGTTCGGCGGACCGAAAGCGCCGGGCATCGGCTTTGCGATGAGCATCGAACGCCTTCTCGCCGCACTGGACGCCGAAAATGTAAATGTCGGAACGGATGAAGGCATTGACTGCTATATCGTGACACTTGGCGACAAAGCCAAAGACTATTCCGTATCCCTCCTCTATAAACTGAGAGAAGCAGGGCTTTCCGCCGAAATCGACTATGAACAGAAAAAAATGAAAGGTCAGTTTAAATCGGCCGACCGTCTCAATGCGAAATATATCGCTGTTTTGGGCGAGGATGAACTGAACCAAAATCAAATAAATGTCAAAGATGCGAAAACAGGAGATCAACAGGCCGTCGGCCTTGATGAATTCATCCGTTTTTTGAAAACAAACACTGAAAGTTAAAGGAGAGGACCGCTTTGTTTGGACGAACATATTATTGTGGCGAAATAACGGAGAAGGCGATCGGAGAATCCGTCGTTTTAAAAGGATGGGTTCAAAAAAGACGCGATCTCGGAGGCTTGATTTTTATTGATTTGAGAGACCGTACCGGCATTGTGCAGGTGGTGTTTAACCCCGACGTTTCCAAAGCCGCCCTTGAAACAGCTGAAAGCATCCGCAGCGAATATGTGCTTGACATTACAGGCAAAGTCGTTGCCCGCGAAGAAGCAACAGTTAATCCGAATTTAAAAACCGGAAGAATTGAAATTCAGGCGGAATCGGTCGAGGTGCTGAGTGCGGCCAAAACGCCTCCTTTTGCGATCAGCGACCAGGCTGCAGAAGTATCTGAAGACATCAGATTGAAGCACCGCTATCTCGACTTGCGCCGTCCGGAGATGTTCAACACCTTAAAAATGCGGCATAATGTTACAAAAGCAGTCCGCAGCTTCCTTGACGACAACGGCTTTATCGATATTGAAACACCAGTGTTGACAAAAAAAACGCCTGAAGGAGCGCGTGACTATCTCGTGCCGAGCCGCGTCCATGAAGGCGAATTTTACGCGCTGCCGCAGTCTCCGCAGCTTTTTAAGCAGCTGTTGATGGTATCCGGATTTGACCGCTATTATCAAATCGCCCGCTGTTTCAGGGACGAAGATTTGCGCGCCGACCGCCAGCCGGAATTTACGCAGATCGATATCGAAATGTCATTTATGAGCCAGGAAGACATCATGAAGCTCGCTGAAGAAATGATGGCGAAAGTCATGCTCGAAACGCACGGTGTGGACATTTCCCTGCCGCTGCCGAGAATGTCTTATCAGGATGCGATGAACCTTTACGGATCCGACAAACCGGATACCCGCTTTGACATGCTGTTGACCGATGTATCAGAAAGCGTAAAGGATTCCGATTTTAAAGTGTTTGCGTCAGCTGTGGCAAACGGAGGCGCGGTTAAAGCGATAAATGTTAAAGGCGCCGCATCTAAATATTCGCGGAAAGACATTGACGCACTCGGCGAATTCGCAGCAAACTACGGGGCGAAAGGGCTGGCATGGCTGAAAGCCGAAGCGGACGGACTGAAAGGTCCGATTGCGAAGTTCTTCCAGGACGAAAAACAGCAGGCGCTCATTGAAGCGCTTGACGCCAAGGAAGGGGATCTCATCCTCTTTGTCGCAGACCGGCTGGAAGTCGCCAATGACGCGCTCGGCGCGCTGCGCTTAAAGCTCGGAAAAGAATTGAATCTGATCGATGAAAGCTTGTTCAACTTTTTATGGGTCATTGATTGGCCGCTTCTTGAGTATGATTCAGAAGAAGGACGTTTCTATGCGGCGCACCACCCGTTCACGATGCCTGTCCGGGAAGACCTTGATCTGGTCGACACGAATCCGGAAGACATGAAAGCGCAAGCCTATGACCTTGTCTTAAACGGCTATGAGCTGGGCGGCGGATCGATCCGTATTTTTGAAAAAGATGTTCAGGAGAAAATGTTTGCGCTTCTGGGCTTATCTGAGGAAGAGTCGAAAGAACAGTTCGGCTTCCTGCTTGAAGCATTTGAATACGGGGCTCCCCCGCACGGCGGAATCGCGCTCGGCCTTGACCGGCTTGTGATGCTGCTCAGCGGCCGCACCAACCTGAGAGATACGATCGCATTCCCGAAAACGGCAAGCGCAAGCTGTCTGTTGATGGAAGCACCTAGTGAAGTGGACAGCGCCCAGCTCGATGAGCTGCACCTGTCAATCAACCGCAAAGTTCGACAGTAAATTGTAAAATATACGGCTGTACATCCCATTGAAAATCAAAGGGACGTATGATATCATTTTTAACAAATAAAGTCCTGATGTGTTTGTTGTACACCTAGTTTTGACCGAACATTTTTTTACTTGGGAGTTCGACGTTTCCAAATGGAGCAAATGCCTCTTATCACTCGTGTGCTCAGGAGGACTTGCAAAGTTTGGAACAGAACACCCACCTGCCGAGAGCGGGATCAAAACGAAGGAATACGACAACGGCACAATCGGGACTTTTTTGTGCTTGAAAAGGCCTTTTTCGGCCATACATAGGATAATCTATGAGGCGAAGCGAAAAAATATGACGGGAAAATGAAATAGACCGCTTGTTTAATCACCCGATTATGATAAGATACTATCGGTAACTGTTAATAAAGATGGAGTGAGATTCTTGTTACATCAGTTTTCGCGCAATGAATTAGCGATTGGAAAAGAAGGTTTAAATATTTTAAAAAACAGCACGGTCGCCGTTTTGGGCGTCGGCGGGGTCGGCTCTTTCGCCGCGGAAGCGCTCGCCCGTTCAGGTGTCGGCAGAATCGTGATGGTCGATAAAGACGATGTTGACATCACGAATGTCAACCGTCAGCTGCCCGCTTTGCTGTCAACGGTCGGTCAGCCGAAAGTTGACTTAATGAAAGCGAGAATCGCCGATATTAACCCTGAGTGCGATGTCATCGCTTTAAAAATGTTCTATACCGAAGAGACGTATGAACAGTTTTTTGCTTATGAACCGGATTATGTGATCGACGCGTCAGACACGATTCATTATAAAATTCACTTAATGAAAGAGTGCCTGAAGCGGGACATCAACATCATTTCAAGCATGGGAGCGGCCAATAAAACAGATCCGACAAGGTTCCAAGTGGCCGATATTTCGAAAACTCACACCGATCCGATTGCAAAAGTCATCAGGACGAGGCTGCGCAAGGAAGGCATTACGAAAGGCGTTAAAGTCGTCTTTTCTGACGAAAGCCCGATCGTGATCCGCGAAGACGTACGCCAAGTCGTCGGAAATGACGAGGCGAAAATCCGCAAAGCGCAGATGCCGCCGTCTTCAAACGCTTTTGTTCCGTCAGTCGCAGGCTTGATCATGGGCGGCCATGTGATCATGGAGCTTTTGAAAGATATTCCGATCAAAAGGGTGAAAGATAAGTAATACAAAAACGACGGCAACGGTGCTGTCGTTTAAGATTGTTGGCAAAATCCCAAAACTAAAAGCCGTTTTGGGATTTTGTCATTCTTTAAAGCTTATCCTAAGGAAAAACAGCCTGTCCCCATTTGAAAAGGGAACAGGCTGTTTGTTATTTTTGTTTCATCAGCTTGTCATATACTTGTTTCAGCGCGAGCTCAAATTTTCCTGTCTGCTTCGGCTGATAGTAAACTTTGTTTTTCAGCGGATCAGGCAAGTACTGCTGTTTGACCCAGCCGTTCTCGTAATTGTGCGGATATTTGTATTCGACGCCTCTGCCAAGCTCTGCGGCTCCTTTATAATGGGCGTCTTTTAAATGGTTCGGCACATCGCCGATCTTTCCGGAGCGGACGTCTGCCAGCGCTTCGTCAACCGCAAGGATCGCCGAGTTCGATTTAGGGGACAGGCAAAGCTCGATCACGGCGTTGGCGAGCGGAATCCTTGCCTCCGGAAATCCGATTCGTTCCGCCGTTTGAATGGCTTGAAGCGTTCTTCCTCCAGCCTGCGGACTCGCCAGGCCGATATCTTCATAGGCGATAACAAGCAGCCTCCGTGCAAGGCTTTCCAAATCCCCCGCTTCAATGAGCCTTGCCAGGTAATGAAGTGCAGCATTGACATCAGAGCCTCTGATCGATTTTTGAAAAGCGGAAATGACATCATAATGCGCGTCTCCATCTTTGTCGTGGACAAAGCTTTTTTTCTGCAGGCATTCTTCTGCGATTTCCAATGTAATGCGGATGGTTCCTTCGCTGTTTTCCTTTGTGGACAATACGGCAAGCTCGAGCGCATTCAAAGCCGAGCGGACATCGCCGCCGCAGCTGCGGGCCAAATGGTCAAGCGCTTCATCATCGAGGACAACATCATACGAACCAAGGCCTCTGTGTTCATCCTCAAGCGCCCGTTTAATGGCCGCTTTGATTTGTTCAGAGTCTAATGGTTGCAGCTCGAAAATCTGCGTTCTGCTTCTGATCGCCGGATTGATCGCATGGTACGGGTTGGCTGTCGTCGCCCCGATCATGATAATCATACCGTTTTCCAAATACGGAAGGAGAAAGTCCTGCTTGCCTTTGTCAAGCCGGTGCACCTCATCAAGAATTAAGATGACCTGCCCCGACATTTTGGCTTCGGCGGCAACAGCTTCCATGTCCTTTTTATTATTGATGACAGCGTTCAGCTTTCGGAAAGCGATGCTTGTGCTGCCGGCAATCGCCGTGGCGATCGACGTTTTGCCGATGCCCGGGGGGCCGTACAGAATCATCGATGAGAGGTGTTTGGCCTCCACCATCCGATGAATGATCTTTCCTTCCCCGACCAGATGATCCTGGCCGAGAACCTCTTCGATTTTTGTAGGGCGCATTCGAAATGCGAGTGGTTTCATGATTGATCTCTCCCGAATGTATTCTTTTTATAGAGTAACGGAAAAAAGACGATTAGAAAAGAAATGAATATGGCAAGCTGAATATAGGGCCGAAAATGAAAGTTTATATAAAGTGTGCTATAATAACCTGTAATCTATCAGAAGGGCAAGGCCGGAACCTTGCCTTAACCGAGTTTTTAATATATAACAGATGCTTGAAACCGACAGCCGGCTTGCACCGGTGTTTCATCTTGGAGATCGGCTTATGCCTTGATAGGAAGTGCCGGACGCCTCCTGCGTCCGAACGGGACTCGGCTGCGCGCTTTTTCCTCCTTCGAGGAACGCCGAGTGCTTCGTCTTGGTGAGAAAGGAGACTCGGCTAAAGGCTTTCGCGTCCTGCGAGGAACGCCGAGTAGCTTTGTCCTGGTGAGAAAGGAGACTCGGCTAAGAGCTTTCGCGTCCTGCGAAAAACGCCGAGTACCTTCGTCCTGAAGGCATGATTTATTATAGGTTAGAGGTGTTTATTTTGAAAATATCAACTAAAGGCAGATACGGGCTGACGATTATGATTGAGCTTGCTAAAAAGCATGGGGAAGGCCCGACTTCTTTGAAAAGTATTGCTCAGACAAACGATTTATCGGAACATTATTTGGAACAGCTTGTTTCACCTTTGCGGAACGCAGGGCTTGTGAAAAGCATCCGCGGCGCGTACGGCGGCTATATTCTGGGTGACGAGCCTGAGGCGATTACGGCGGGCGATATCATTCGCGTTCTGGAAGGACCGATCAGCCCGGTGGAAGTGCTTGAAAATGAGGAGCCTGCAAAGCGCGAGCTGTGGATCAAGATTCGCGACGCTGTCAAGGAAGTGCTGGACTCCACGACGCTTGAAGACTTGGCCAGCTATACAGAGGGCGAGCAGGAAGCGTATATGTTTTACATTTAAGATCGAGGTGTAATGGTAGGATGGAACGGATTTACTTAGACCATGCAGCGACTTCTCCGACTGACCCCCGGGTAGTGGAAAAAATGCTGCCTTACTTAACGGAAAACTTCGGAAACCCTTCAAGCATTCATTCCTTTGGAAGGGAGAGCCGGAAATGGCTTGACAGCACGAGGGAGCTGATCGCTCAGGAAATCGGAGCGCATCCCAATGAAATCGTTTTTACGAGCGGGGGAACCGAAGCCGACAATATGGCGATTCTCGGAAGCGCGCTGGCGAGAGAGAAGCAGGGCCGCCACATCATCACGACAAAGATCGAGCACCATGCCGTTCTGCATACGTGCAACAGGCTTGAAGAAATGGGATTTGACGTCACATATCTAGACGTCGACGAAAGCGGAAGAATCTCCGCCGAGCAGGTGAAAGACGCACTGCGAGACGATACCATCCTGGTGACGGTTATGTATGGGAACAATGAAGTGGGAACGATTCAGCCGATAGATGAGATCGGCGATCTGCTAAAGGACCATCCCGCGCTGTTTCATACAGATGCGGTTCAAGCCTTCGGTTTTTTGCCGATTGATGTGCAAAAAAGCCGTATCGATATGATGTCTGTCTCCGGACATAAACTTAACGGGCCGAAGGGAACAGGCTTTTTATACGTCAACGAAAACGTGAAGCTCAGCCAGCTTCTTTTCGGAGGAGAGCAGGAACGCAAACGCCGGGCGGGAACGGAAAATGTCCCGGGAATCGCGGGGCTCGGTGAAGCTGTTTTGCTCTCGGGTCGGGAAAGAGAAGAAAAATCGGATCTTTACCGCCGGTTTAAAGACATCATCACCCGTACGCTGGAAGCAGAAGGCGTCTCATTCGATGTGAACGGCAGCAGGCGGCACAGTCTGCCGCATATTTTGAATCTGTATTTCCCGGGAGTATCTGTTGAATCGCTGCTCGTCAATCTCGATATGGCGGGAATCGCAGTATCGAGCGGATCGGCGTGCACGGCCGGGTCTGTGCTTCCGTCTCATGTTCTCTCCGCCATGTTTGGCGAAGAAGACGATCGGCTCACGTCATCCGTCCGGATCAGCTTCGGCTTTGGCAATACAGAGGAACAGGTTGAGCGCGCCGCGAAAGAACTTGCTAAAGTTGTTAAGCGTCTGTCATAAATTTCGGGAAGCCATGCTCCGAGCTAAAGATTCGCATCCTGCCCGAAAATGATGATATGATCTGAAAGGACAAGTTTTTGAATTGATTTATTGGAGTTGATGAAAATGGCGAAGCGGCCTGAAGATACACGGGTGGTCGTCGGAATGTCCGGAGGCGTTGATTCCTCTGTGGCGGCTTTGCTTTTGAAAGAGCAGGGCTATGATGTCATCGGAATTTTTATGAAAAACTGGGATGACACAGATGAGAACGGTTTTTGCACAGCGACGGAAGATTACGAAGATGTCATAAAGGTATGTAATCAAATCGGCATACCGTATTATGCGGTGAATTTTGAAAAGCAGTATTGGGAAAAGGTTTTTCAATATTTCCTTGATGAATATAAAGCGGGCAGAACGCCGAATCCAGATGTCATGTGCAATAAAGAAATTAAATTCAAAGCCTTTTTGGAGCATGCTTTGTCGCTTGGAGCCGATTATTTGGCCACCGGCCACTATGCGCGGGTCGACCGTACGGACGGGCGTGTTAAAATGCTCAGAGGGCTTGATGAAAATAAAGATCAAACCTATTTTCTAAACCAGCTGACAGAAGAGCAACTGAGCAAAGTGCTGTTTCCGATCGGGCAGCTTCAAAAAAGCCGCGTCAGGGAAATTGCAAAAGAAGCGGGGCTTGCGACAGCTGCCAAAAAAGACAGCACAGGCATCTGCTTTATCGGGGAACGGAATTTCAAAACGTTTCTCAGCCAGTACCTTCCAGCACAGCCGGGAGATATGCGGACGATGGAAGGCGAATTTAAAGGCCGCCACGACGGTTTAATGTACTATACGATTGGACAAAGGCACGGCCTCGGCATCGGCGGAAGCGGAGAGCCGTGGTTCGTCGTCGGAAAAGACCTTGAAAAAAACATCTTGTATGTAGATCAAGGTTTCGACAATCCGCTGCTTTTCTCCGATAAGATTACGGCGACAAACGTAAGCTTTGTGCATAAGGGCGTCTTCGGCGGCGAAGAGGAGCTCGCCTGCACGGCCAAATTCCGCTACCGCCAAGCCGATCATGAAGTCACTGTCAGAATGACCGGGACGGATGAAGCGGAGGTCGTCTTTAAAGAGCCGGTCCGCGCCGTGACGCCGGGACAAGCGGTTGTCTTTTACAAAGGCGAAGAATGCCTCGGCGGCGGAACGATTGATGATGTGTTTAAAGACGGACAACAACTTTGGTATGTATAAAACCGGGGCTCTGGATACACCCCGGAGCTTCTCGAACGGCTGCCGGCAATGTCGGCGGCCTTTTTAAAATAGTTCGTGAAAGGGAGAGGGCTTTTGGATTACAATCAAATTGGAATAGATGCAATGCAAAAAGGCGACTTTGAAAAAGCCGCTGAAGCCTTTACAAAGGCAATTGATGAAAACAGCGGAGATCCGGTGCCTTATATCAACTTTGCCAACCTGCTTTCTGCAGTCGGCGAATTGGACAGGGCGCTTAAGTTTTACGACAGGGCGGCTGCTTTGGATGAGAAAGCAGGAGCGGCTTATTATGGAGCAGGGAATGTCTATGTCATGAAAGAGCGGTATCAAGAAGCGAAGGACATGTTCGAAAAAGCGCATCGGACGGGCATGGAAAACAGCGACTTATATTATATGCTCGGAACCACGCTCGTGAAGCTTGAGCAGCCGAAGCTCGCAATGCCGTATTTGCAAAGAGCCGCCGAGCTGAACGATGCGGATGTCGAAGCCCGTTTTCATTACGCGATGTGCCTTGCCAATGAAGGGATGCTGGACGAAGCGATCACGGAATTTTCAAATGTAACGGAGCGCGACCCGTCCCATGCCGATGCATTTTATAATTTAGGCGTTGCCTATGCGTTTAAGGAAGATCGGAAAACAGCGCTCGACATGCTGAACAAGGCGCTGGACATTCAGCCGGATCATATGCTCAGCATTCGCGCCAAGCAGCTTTTAGAAGAAGCTTGATTGATCAAGGGCCGTCATGACGGATTTTGAATGGAGAGGGGGAGAACAGTGATGCAGCGCCATAACCCGGACCAAATTGAAATGGAAGAAGCTTCATTTGTAAAAGGAATGGTTGCGGCTGTCATTTATCATAATGAAACAAACCTGTATACCGTATTAAAGGTAAAAGTGGAAGAAACATCGGAGTCTTTTGAAGACAAAACCGTTTCTGTCACGGGTTACTTTCCTTTGATCCATGAAGACGATATCTACACTTTTTACGGAAAAACCGCCTCCCATCCGAAATTTGGCCTGCAATTTCAAGCGGATCATTTTAAAAAAGAAGTGCCGACAACGAAAGAAGGCGTGATCCAATACTTGGCCAGCGATTTATTTGAAGGAATCGGCAAGAAAACGGCCGAGGAAATTGTCAATAAGCTGGGGGAAGGGGCAATCAACAAAATTTTAAGCGACGGCGCCGTCCTGTATGATGTCCCGAAGCTCTCCAAAAAAAAGGCGGATAAGCTTGCCGCTGCCCTTCAGCAGCATCAGGGGCTCGAGCAGATTATGATCTCCTTGAGCGAATTCGGCTTCGGCCCCCAGCTGTCCATGAAAATTTATCAGGCGTACGAAGCGGAAACGCTCGATAAAATCCGCGAAAATCCGTACCAGCTTGTCAAAGATGTTGAAGGAATCGGCTTTATCAAAGCAGACGAACTGGGCGGCAGAATGGGGATCTCAGGCAAACATGAAGAGCGGATCAAAGCGGCGATTTTATACACGGTTGAAGCGACATGCCTTCAAGAAGGGCATACGTACATAGAAACGAGACAGCTCATCATCGAGACGCAAAAGCTGTTAAACCAGTCAGCAGGCGATGAAAAAGTAACCGAGATGGATGTGGCGGACGCGATCATTTCCTTAGGGGAGCAAAAAGAGCTGTTCATTGAAGATGAAAGGTGTTATTATCCGTCCCTTTACTACGCTGAACAAAGCTTTGCCAAAAGGGTGCAGAAAATCGCCGGACAGACCGAATACGATGACCAGTTTCCCGAATCGGAATTCCTGCTCGCTTTAGGGGAGCTTGAAGAACGGATGAAAGTGCAGTACGCGCCAAGCCAAAAAGAAGCCATACAAAAAGCGCTGATGTCGCCGATGCTGCTTTTGACGGGCGGACCGGGAACCGGGAAAACGACCGTCATCAGGGGAATCGTCGAGTTGTACAGCGAGCTGCACGGCTTAAGCTTAAATCCGGCTGATTACAAAAAAGATGAAACGTTTCCGTTTGTGCTGGCAGCACCGACCGGCCGGGCCGCTAAGCGGATGAGCGAGTCGACCGGTCTGCCGGCCGTTACGATTCACAGGCTTCTCGGCTGGAACGGAGCCGAAGGATTTACGCACGATGAAGACAATCCGATTGAAGGACGGCTGCTCATTATTGATGAAACGAGCATGCTTGATATATGGCTTGCCAACCAATTATTCAAGGCGATCCCCGATCGGATACAGGTGATCATGGTCGGAGATGAAGACCAGCTTCCGTCCGTCGGTCCCGGACAGGTGCTAAGGGATCTGTTGGCATCGAATGTGATTCCTTCTGTCAGATTAACCGACATTTACAGACAGGCTGAAGGCTCTTCAATCGTTGAACTGGCGCACGAAATGAAACAGGGAAAGCTTCCGGAAAACTTGGCCGCCCCGACAAAAGACCGTTCTTTTATTCGCTGCCGCCAGCAGCAGATCAAAGAAGTCGTCGAAAAAGTCGTCAAAAACGCGCTGCAAAAAGGATATTCGGCCAGGGATATTCAGGTTTTGGCTCCGATGTACAGAGGAGCGGCCGGCATCAATGAGTTGAACGCCCTTTTGCAGGGCATACTGAATCCGCCGAAGCCGAAAGGCAGGGAAATGAAGTACGGAGATGTCGTGTACCGTACCGGAGATAAAGTGCTCCAGCTCGTCAACCAGCCGGAGCATAACGTGTTTAACGGTGACATGGGCGAGATCGTCTCGATTTTTTATGCGAAAGAAAATACGGAAAAAGAAGATATGGCCGTTGTCTCTTTCGACGGGAATGAAATCACGTTTGCAAAAAAAGATTTCAACCAGTTTACGCACGCCTATTGCTGTTCGATCCACAAATCGCAAGGCAGCGAATTTCCGATCGTCATCCTTCCGGTCGTCAAAAGCTATTACCGGATGCTGAGAAGGAACTTGCTTTACACGGCTATTACAAGAAGCAAAAAATTCCTGATTCTGTGCGGCGAAGAGGAAGCCCTTGAATGGGGCGTGAAAAATAAGGAATCATCAGAAAGGCAGACATCGCTTAAAAGACGGCTTCAGCAGGCGGCACATGAAGAGGATGAAGAGCTCATGGCGCTTCAAAAAGAGCTGCCATTCAGCGTCTATGACGCCAATATCGGGATGGAAGGCATTACACCTTTTGATTTTATGGAAAAGGAAGCAGAATAAGTGTTTTTCATGGAATCCATTTCATCGTATGAGTCGCGGCGCAACAGCAGATCATAAGAGTGTTCGTAAAAAGGTGGTTGATCACACTTTGAGAACATGCAATGAGCTGGAAGGACTCAATGTTTACGACAGACAGTCTTCTCTCCCGCTTGGGGTGGTAACGGATATCTGTTTTTCTCACGAAGGGACATGTCTCGGATTGATTATGGAAGAGAAGCGGCGCTTTTACAATCCCCGTTCGCTTCTTCCGCTTCCCGCGGTCACCGAAATCGGACGTGACGGCGTATACGTTGATTTCACCGAGTTCAAGCCGATGCAAGTTCCGAAGCAGAGTCTTTCTTATGACCAGATGAAGCAAAAAATGGTCAAAAACGGAGCAGGAGATACGCTGGGCATGCTGGAAGATGTATACTTTTCTTCCGACACGGGCATAATCGTAGCATATGAACTATCAGACGGTTTTTTTGCCGATTTGTCAGGCGACAAAAAGCAGATTCACTCATCTGGGGAACCGCTTGAAGTAGGCAGAAGCACAATCGTCTTGAACGAATAAGAGGTGTGTGTTCAAATGCTCGTTTGCCCGAATTGCAAAAGCAAAAACATTGGCAAAATCGGTGTAAATCAATATTACTGCTGGGGATGCTTTATTGAGCTGACCCTATCAAAAGGAAAAATTTCGACCCATCAAGTCGAAGAGGACGGAACATTGAGCAGCCTGGACGATCTGTTTACAGATGACGAACGAACGATCAACCTTTGAATGGAGGTTAGAAAGTTGAATCGTACAATGACTTCTCTCATTTCTTTAGGAGCCGGGGCTTTAATGTACTACATGGCGTCTCAGAACGATATGATGAACAAGCGAAACATGAGAAAGCTGAGAAGACGCGTCATGAAAATGTTTTAAGCAGAAAGGGATACCCTTAAAAGGGGTGTCCCTTTTTTTCTTAGGGAATAATTACAAGCAGAAATCAAAAGCTAACAAGGGGTGAAAAACATGCTGAAAAAACCGCTGCAGCTTTTAATGTGGGTCTCGATCTTTATGCTTTTGCTATTAACCGTCTATATCTTTTTGCAGCTGAGAATGATTTGGGAGCCTGTCTGCGTGCTGCTCAAGTCGATTCTGATCCCGCTGGCGATCGCGGTTTTTATCACCTATCTGCTTTTGCCTGTCGTGGAAAAGATACACCGGGCAGGCGTGCCGAGAACATTGAGTATTTTGCTGATTTATTTTCTGTTTTTTGCAGGTCTCGGCTACGCTTTTTACAAAGGGGTGCCGATCCTCATTAAACAGCTGACAGAGCTTTCAGAGGGAATTCCGGTTCTTGCCGCATCATACGAAAACATGCTGGATCAGCTGCATCATCATACAGACGGCTGGCCTGACGGCATGCACGACAGAGTCGACAGGTTCGTCAATCAGACGGAAGAATTCGTTGCAAGCTGGGTAGAACGGACGATACGAAGCATCCGATTCGTTTTTGATTATATGCTCTTGGCGGCGATCATTCCGTTTTTAGTATTCTACATGGTGAAAGATATTGATACGATGAAAAAGGCGGTATGGTATTTGACGCCTTCTTCATGGAGAGCAAGAGGCAGCGAATTCATCCGGGATGTCGATGATTCTCTCGGGGACTACATCAGAGGCCAGCTTTTTGTCTGCCTTGTCATCGGCTTGGGAGCGAGCCTGTCATTTTGGTTTTTTGACCTGCCCTATCCGCTGATCCTCGGCCTTGTCATCGGCGCGACAAATGTCATTCCGTATTTCGGCCCTGTCATCGGCGCGATTCCGGCTGTCATGGTAGCAGCCGCTTTATCGACGAGGCTCGTTTTCGTGGTGATCATTACGATTTTGATTCTTCAGTTTATTGAAGGCAATATCCTCGGGCCCCTTGTCGTCGGCAAAAGCCTGCATATGCATCCGGTTGTCATTATGCTTGGATTGCTGGCGGGCGGGGAGCTTGCCGGCATCATCGGCATGATTCTGGCTGTGCCTGTCATGGCTGTTATCAAAGTGATGCTCGTCCATTTTTTAGCGGCAAGAAAAGCGTAAGCGGCAGAAGTTTGACATAACGGCTTCCGTTGTCTATAATTTCGAAATAGACATACATACGTATCTCGATTGACGGATCCGAGTATACTGAAGCCCTGTTTTATAGAGAGAAGCTCCATAGCGGTGAAAGAGCTTTAACAGAAGATCAGTAGAAGCTAATCCTGAGTGCAGGCGAAAACCTGCCGTCTTCATCCGGCGTTATTCGGATATCAAGGTGATGGGCGTTTCGTTTTGTTACGCACATAATCAGGGTGGTACCGCGAGAGGAGCTCTCGTCCCTGTGTAAACGTTGTTTGCATGGGGCGGGGGCTTTTTAATTTGCATGTGCATCATTAAAGGAGGAAAAAATAATGAAGACATTAACATCCGCACAAGTGCGCCAAATGTTTTTAGACTTTTTTAAAGAAAAAGGGCATGCCGTTGAACCGAGCGCCTCTCTTATTCCGCATGAAGATCCCTCCCTGCTTTGGATCAACAGCGGAGTCGCGACGCTGAAAAAATATTTTGACGGACGGGTTGTGCCGGAGAATCCGCGCATCTGCAACGCTCAAAAATCAATCAGGACGAACGATATTGAGAATGTCGGGAAAACAGCCCGCCACCATACGTTCTTTGAGATGCTCGGCAACTTTTCGATCGGCGATTATTTCAAAGAAGAAGCGATCGAGTGGGCATGGGAATTTTTAACCGATCAAAAATGGATCGGCTTCGATCCCGAACGCCTGTCAGTCACGGTGCATCCGGAAGATGACGAAGCGTATGAATTATGGTCAAAAAAAATCGGCATACCTGAGGAACGGATCATCAGACTGGAAGGAAACTTCTGGGATATCGGCGAAGGCCCGAGCGGACCAAATACCGAAATCTTCTATGACCGCGGTGAAGATTATGGAAATGATCCGTCTGATCCGGAGCTTTACCCGGGCGGGGAGAACGAGCGTTACCTAGAAGTATGGAACCTTGTGTTCTCCGAGTTCAACCACAATCCTGACGGAACATACACACCGCTTCCGAAGAAAAACATTGATACCGGGATGGGTCTTGAACGGATGGTATCTGTTATTCAAGACGCCAAGACGAACTATGATACGGATTTGTTTATGCCGATCATCAAGGCGACAGAAGCCATTTCAGGAGAAAAGTACGGCACATCTGCTGAAAAAGATACGGCGTTTAAGGTTGTGGCCGATCATATCCGGACGGCTGCGTTTGCGGTCGGCGACGGAGCGCTTCCGTCAAACGAGGGGCGCGGCTATGTCATCAGAAGGCTGCTTCGCCGCGCTGTCCGCTATGCGAAGTCCATCAATATCAACCGTCCGTTTATGTATGAGCTCGTACCGGTAGTTGCCGACATCATGGCCGCTTTCTACGGCGAAGTCAAAGAAAAAGCGGACTTTATCGCGAAAGTCATCAAAACAGAGGAAGAACGCTTCCATGAAACATTGCACGAAGGCTTGGCGATTCTCTCAGAAGTTATTCAAAAGGAAAAAGCAAAAGGAAACCGCATCATTTCCGGGGAAGATGTCTTTAAACTGTATGATACGTATGGATTCCCTGTTGAACTGACCGAAGAATACGCCGAAGATGAAGGCATGGAAGTCGATCATGAAGGATTTGAGCGCGAGATGGACAAGCAGCGCGAACGGGCCCGGCAGGCGCGCCAGGACGTCGGCAGCATGCAGGTTCAAGGCGGCGCTCTCCGCGATATCATGACAGAAAGCGAGTTCATCGGCTATTCCGATATCAAAACGGAAACGAAAATCGCCGAGCTTCTTCAAGACGGAGAACTTGTCGATCTCGTTCAGGAAGGCCAAAAGGTTCAGTTCATTCTGGAAAAAACGCCGTTCTATGCTGAAAGCGGCGGACAAATCGGTGATAAAGGCTGGGTTAAAAGCGGTGATGCGGCTATTCGCGTCACAGACGTTAAAAAAGCGCCAAACGGCCAGCACCTGCATGAAGGGATCGTGGAAAGCGGCGCAATTAAAAAAGGCATGAGCGTGACCGCAGAAGTCACGGAGCGGCTCAGAAAAGACATCGTCAAAAACCATACCGCGACACACCTGCTTCACCAGGCGCTGAAAGATGTGCTCGGTACGCATGTCAACCAGGCCGGCTCGCTAGTCACTGACAGCCGTCTGCGCTTTGACTTCTCTCACTTTGGACAGGTGACAAAGGAAGAACTCGAACAAATCGAAACAAAAGTGAACGAGAAAATTTGGGCATCGATTCCGGTTCAAATCGACTTAAAACCGATTGCTGAAGCGAAAGCGATGGGAGCCATGGCACTGTTCGGCGAAAAATACGGGGACATCGTCCGCGTTGTTCAAGTCGGCGACTACAGCATCGAGCTGTGCGGAGGCTGCCATGTGAGAAATACGGCTGAAATCGGCCTCTTTAAGATCGTATCCGAATCAGGAATCGGGGCTGGCACCCGCAGGATCGAAGCTGTAACAGGGCAGGGCGCTTACGAAGAGATGAACGCCAAACTGGAGCTTCTCGAACAGGCGGCAGAAGTCCTGAAAACCAACGTGAAGGAAGTGCCGAAACGGATCGAAGCGCTCCAGTCTGATCTGAAAGATGCTCAGAGAGAAAACGAATCTTTATTGGCGAAACTGGGCAATAAAGAAGCCGGAGAGATTTTGGAAAAAGTAAAAGAAATTGACGGAATCAAACTGCTCGCAGAAAAAGTGAATGCCAAAGATATGAATCACCTGCGCACAATGGTTGACGATCTGAAGGCGAAACTGGGCTCAGCCGTTATTGTTCTCGGGGCGGTTCAAAACGAAAAAGTGAATATTTCCGCCGGAGTTACAAAAGATTTAATAGAGCGGGGTTTCCACGCAGGCAAGCTTGTCAAGCAAGTCGCAGAAGCATGCGGAGGCGGCGGAGGCGGCCGTCCTGACATGGCGCAGGCGGGAGGAAAACAGCCTGAGCGGCTGGCAGAAGCATTAGCATCTGCGGAAGAATGGGTAAAATCCGTTTTATAAATAGCCATTGTGGTGTAGAATGGTGATTAGAAGGTAATCAGGCTGAAACTTTGCCTGCGAATTTGGGAAAGAGGTGCAAAACGGTGAGCTCATTTGATAAGACGATGAAATTCAACTTTTCCGACGATTCGATGGAAACCAATGTAAATGAAGTGCTGATAACCGTCCATGACGCGCTTCAGGAAAAAGGCTACAACCCGATCAACCAAATTGTCGGATATCTGCTGTCAGGAGATCCCGCTTACATTCCAAGGCATCGAGATGCACGCAACCTGATTCGGAAAATAGAAAGAGACGAGATAATCGAAGAATTGGTTAAATCGTACTTAGAACAGCATAAAGAGGCGTAAACAAGCATGCGAATATTAGGTCTGGATTTAGGTTCGAAAACGCTCGGCGTAGCGCTGAGCGATGAAATGGGCTGGACGGCTCAAGGGATAGAAACGATTAAAATCGACGAGGCGGGCGGTGACTACGGCTTGAACCGCCTTGCCGAATTGACGAAAGACTATGTAATAGACAAGATTGTACTCGGTTTTCCCAAAAACATGAACGGAACCGTCGGCCCGAGGGGGGAAGCGAGCCAGAAGTTCGCGGAAGTGCTTGAAGAAACGTTTCAAGTTCCCGTCGTGCTTTGGGACGAGCGCCTCTCGACAATGGCGGCCGAAAGAATGCTGATTTCAGCAGATGTAAGCAGGCAAAAGAGAAAAAAAGTAATTGATAAAATGGCGGCCGTGATGATCCTTCAAGGATATCTCGACAGCCTAAACTCATGAGGTGATTACGATGGAACACGGAGAAAAAAACATTACAATTGTAGACGATAAAGGGAATGAACAGCTGTGTGAAGTGCTCTTTACATTTGACAGCGATCAGTTTAACAAGTCATACGTGCTTTATTATCCGATTGAAGCACAGGACGATGAAGAGATCGAGATCCATGCTTCAAGCTTCGTACCGAATGAAGCAGGAGAAGACGGCGAACTGATGCCGATTGAAACAGAAGAAGAGTGGGATATGATTGAGGAGACGCTGAACACGTTTTTAGCGGATGAAGACGAAGAAGAATAAAGAAGCGGCTAGACTGCTTGACAAAATCCTAAAACGATTGAAGTTTTAGGATTTTGTCATTCTTTAAAGCGTGATCTGCAATTTTTCTCACCCGGCTGCCGACAGGCGGCTTTTTTTATTAAAACATTTTGTAATAAATTGCCGAATGATAACGAATCATGTAGTATATACCATGGGAGGAGAGGAGGACACCAATGTTTGAAGATCAGACAAAGAAACCGTTTATAAAAAGACTCCTTAAACATAAAATAAAGTTTTGGCTGACTGTGGTTGCGGTTCTGCTGATTTTAACCGCAGGCGCTGTTTCGCTCTACGTTAAATCGGCGCTCGAACCGGTCGATAAAAATAATGCAAAAACGGTCAATGTCTATATTCCGGAAGGATCGACCGTTACGTCCATCGCCGCCAAACTAAAAAAAGAGGACCTAATTAAAAACGAAAAAGTATTTATCGCTTATGTGAAATTTAAAAATGCCTCCGGCTTTCAAGCGGGGAACTTTCAGCTCAGCCAGTCGATGGATGCGGCAGGCATGATTAATAAGCTGACAACCGCTTCACATGTGCCGGCATTTAAAATTACCGTTCCTGAAGGAAGGCAGCTCCAGGAAATCGCAGACATCATCGCCGGACAAACGAACTACTCGGCAAAGGACATTATGAAAAAGCTGGATGACAGGGAATTCATCAGCCGATTAAAACAGAAGTATCCGAAACTGATCACAGACGACGTGTTGAACAAGAACATCAAGCATCCGCTCGAAGGATACCTGCATCCTGCGACATATCTATTTTACGACCCTGAGACGAAGCTTGATGCCATTATCGAAGCGATGATCAAACAAACAGATCAGCTGGCTGAAAAGTATGAAAAGCAGATGAAAGACAAAAAGATGTCCGTCCACAAAGCCTTGACGATGGCTTCGTTAATTGAAGAAGAAGCTACCGAAAAAGCGGACCGGCACAAAATCTCAAGCGTTTTCTACAACCGCATCAGCAAAAATATGCCATTGCAAACGGATCCGACCGTCTTATATGCACTGGGAGAACATAAAAACCGCGTCATGTACAAAGACCTTGAAGTCGATTCCCCATATAATACGTACAAACATACCGGTCTTCCGCCCGGGCCGATTGCAAACGCTGGAGAGACTTCCTGGGAGGCGGCATTAAATCCGGAGCAAACAGACTATGTTTATTTTCTTGCAAAGAAAAACGGGGAAGTCGTCTTTACAAAAACGCTTGAAGAACACAATAAAGCAAAAGCCAAATATATTACGAACACGCAGGACGAGGAAAAAGGAGAGTAAAAAATACTCTCCTTTTATTCGCAAATACAAAGGTTTTATGATAAAATATATCGGGTTGTTTATTGGAGAAAAGACAGTCAACTGCTTTAGGAGAGTGCTGAACACCTGACCTAAGGCTCTTTTTTATGAAAGGGAGGCCATCTGCCCGTGAAGATTGGACACGAAGAATTGACCGGCTATCTTGAAAAGCTGCTAAAGCCGCGGCCGGCTGAAATTATGAAACTGGAGGCCTATGCCGAAGAGCATGGCGTGCCCATTATGGAACCGACAGGAATCGAAGTGCTCCTGCAGCTTCTTTCATTCAAAAATCCGAAAAAAATTCTTGAAATCGGTACCGCCATCGGCTATTCGGCGATTCGGATGGCGCTTGCCCTTCCCGAAGCCGAGATTTTTACAATCGAGCGCGATGAGGACAGGTATCGGGAAGCGCTGAAAAACATCCGGTCATTCCAGCTTGAAAACAGAATTCACGTGTTCTTCGGCGATGCGCTCAGCGAGTCTGACCCCGTTCAATCGATGGCTCCCTATGATGCGCTGTTTATCGATGCCGCAAAAGGCCAGTATCAGAAGTTTTTCAGTATATATGAAAAAATGCTTGCCGATGACGGCATCATTTTTACGGACAATGTCCTTTTCAAAGGCCTTGTCGCATCAGAATACAATCAGATCGAAAGCAAGCGCATCAAAAAGCTTGTATCGAAAATAGATCATTACAATCATTGGCTGATGGAGCATCCTGACTACCACACGGCGATCCTGCCTGTGGGCGACGGATTGGCCGTCAGTCAAAAAAGAGGTGAACGGATATGAAAAAGCCTGAACTGCTTGTCACGCCGACTTCTGTTTCGGATATTAAGCCTTTGGCAGAGGCGGGCGCCGATGCGTTTATCATCGGTGAACAAAGGTACGGTCTGCGTTTAGCCGGGGAGTTTTCCAGAGAAGAAGTAAAAGAAGCCATCATTCAGGCTCATGAAAAAGGCGCAAAAGTATATGTTGCTGTGAACGCGATTTTTCACAATGACCGGGTTCCGGAACTGAATGACTACCTTTCATTCTTGGACGAGGCAGGCGCGGATGCGGTTGTCTTCGGCGATCCCGCCGTACTGATGGCTGCACGGGAATCAGCGCCGAACATGAAGCTTCACTGGAATACGGAAACGACCGCAACCAATCATTATTCCTGCAACTATTGGGGGCGCAAGGGCGCGAAGCGCGCGGTGCTTGCAAGAGAGCTCAACATGGACAGTATCGTTGAGATTAAAGAGAAAGCAGAAGTCGAGATTGAAATTCAGGTTCACGGCATGACATGCATGTTCCAGTCAAAGCGCTCCCTGATCGGCAACTATTTTGAATACCAGGGAAAAGTCATGGATATCGAAGGCAAGAAAAAAGAAAAAGGCATGTATCTCCATGATAAAGAACGCGGAAATAAATATCCGATTTTCGAAGACGAAAACGGCACGCACATCATGAGTCCGAATGACGTCTGCATCATTGATGAGCTTGAAGATTTAATCGATGCCGGCATCGATTCATTTAAAATCGACGGAATTTTAAAATCGGTCGAATACATGACTGAAGTAACGGCCATGTACCGCGAAGCCATCGACCTTTGCATCGCAGACAGGGAAGCATATGAAGACAAGAAAGAACAATGGATCGAGCGGATCGAACAGCTGCAGCCTGCAAACCGCAGCATTGATACCGGATTCTTTTTCAAAGAAACAGTATACTAAAAGGAGGGATAGCCATGTCTGCAGTAAAAGATAAAATTTCCAAAATCGTTAATGGAAAACGCGTCATTACGAAAAAGCCAGAACTTCTTGCTCCGGCGGGGAATTTGGAAAAACTGAAAATCGCTGTCCACTATGGAGCAGACGCTGTATTTATCGGCGGACGTGAATATGGACTCCGCTCAAACGCAGATAACTTTTCAATTGAAGAAATGGCTGAAGGTGTCGAATTCGCGAAAAAATACGGCGCAAGAATTTATGTCACGACAAACATTTTTGCGCATGAAGAAAATATCGACGGACTGGAAGACTATTTGCGCGATCTCGAGGGAGCAGGCGTGTCAGGCATTATCGTCGCTGATCCCCTGATCATTGAAACGTGCCGCAGGGTTGCGCCGAAGCTGGAAGTGCATTTGAGCACACAGCAGTCCCTTTCAAACTGGAAAGCCGTTCAGTTCTGGAAGGAAGAAGGCCTTGAGCGGGTTGTGCTCGCACGTGAAACGAGCGCACTTGAAATCAGGGAAATGAAAGAAAAAGTGGATATTGAAATCGAAACGTTTATTCACGGTGCGATGTGTATCGCTTATTCCGGCCGCTGCGTGCTCAGCAACCATATGACGGCAAGGGACTCCAACCGCGGAGGCTGCTGCCAGTCATGCCGCTGGGACTATGATTTGTATCAGACGGACGGGACGAATGCACTGCCGCTATATGAAGAAGGCGATGCTCCATTTGCGATGAGCCCGAAAGATCTGAAGCTGGTCGAATCGATACCGCAAATGATTGAAATGGGCATCGACAGCCTGAAAATCGAAGGCCGGATGAAATCGATCCACTACATTGCGACAGTCGTCAGTGTGTACAGAAAAGTGATCGATGCTTATTGCGCTGATCCTGAAAACTTCGTCATCAAAGAAGAATGGCTGAAAGAACTGGACAAATGCGCCAATAGAGACACGGCGCCTGCTTTCTTTGAAGGAACGCCAGGATATGAAGAGCAGATGTTCGGCGTCCACGGCAAAAAGACAACATACGACTTTGTCGGACTTGTCCTTGACTATGATGAAGAGACAAAAATGGTCACGCTCCAGCAGCGGAACTTCTTTAAATCCGGAGATGAAGTCGAATTTTTCGGTCCGGAAATCGAAAATTTCACATGCAAAATTGACACGATTTGGGACGAAAAAGGCAATGTGCTTGACGCAGCCCGCCATCCCCTGCAGATCGTCAAATTTAGAGTGGACAACAAGATTTATCCTAGCAACATGATGAGAAAGGGGCAGTAATGGCATGGGGAAAAAACCGGTAGTTATCGGCATAGCGGGAGGCTCCGGATCAGGAAAAACGAGCGTCACCAGATCCATTTATGAACAGTTTAAAGGTCATTCGATCTTAATGCTCGAACAGGATTTATATTATAAAGATCAGAGCCATCTGCCGTTTGAAGAGCGGCTGAATACGAACTACGACCATCCGCTTGCATTTGACAATGACTATTTGATCGAGCATTTAAACGAATTGCTCGCGTACAGGCCGATCAAAAAGCCGATTTACGATTACAAGCTGCATACGCGTTCAGAGGAAGTCGTGCACGTCGATCCGAAAGATGTTATTATTTTGGAAGGAATCCTTGTTCTCGAGGATGAAAGGCTCCGCGACTTAATGGACATCAAGCTGTATGTCGATACGGACGCCGACCTGCGGATCATCAGAAGGATGCTCAGAGACATAAAAGAAAGAGGACGTTCGATCGATTCTGTCATCGAGCAGTACATCTCAGTCGTCAGACCGATGCATAACCAGTTTGTCGAACCGACGAAACGCTATGCCGATATCATTATTCCGGAGGGCGGCCAAAACCGCGTCGCCATCGACCTGATGGTAACAAAAATACAAACTATTCTTGAACAAAACGCGATTTTATAATAACATAGCATAGACAAACACAACTCTGACCATATTATGTATAGAAATTGAAGGGTTCTCATCCTGAGCCCTTCTTTAACTGTATAAGCACCATTTACCGGAGCCTTCCATCCGGTTTATATGATACTTTACAAATATGGGAGAGAAGAAGGGGACAAGGGTTGTCCTCATTCTTGTATATTCAAGTCTATACTCTCACATACAAGTGATGAGGAACCAACTAGAAGGAGTGAAGGAACATGGCACAAGAGAAAGTATTTCCTATGACAGAAACGGGAAAGAAAAAACTGGAAGAAGAACTTGAGTATTTGAAAACGGTTAAACGTAAAGAAGTTGTTGAACGTATTAAAGTGGCAAGAAGCTTCGGAGACCTTTCCGAAAACTCCGAATACGATTCAGCAAAAGAAGAACAAGCTTTTGTAGAAGGGCGCATCACAACCCTTGACAATATGATCCGCAACGCAAAGATCATCGAAGATGACGGTGCAAACTCAGACATCGTCAGCCTTGGAAAAACCGTTACATTTACGGAGCTTCCTGACGGTGAAGAAGAATCTTATACGATTGTGGGCAGCGCGGAAGCCGATCCGTTTGAAGGAAAAATCTCGAACGATTCCCCAATCGCGAAAAGCCTTCTCGGCAAGCAGGTTGGAGACGAAGTAACCGTTCAAACACCTGGCGGCGAAATGCTTGTAAAAATTGTGAAAATTTCATAAAATTTGTTTAGCAAACGATGACCTCGTCCACAATGTGGATGAGGTGTTTTTATAATGAAATGGCAAAAGCGTATGAAGTGGGTATCGATTATCATTTCGGCTGCCCTGTTATTTCTGCTGATCAGGCTGGCTGAAATTCAACTGTTTTTTACCGAGTCCTTTTCTAAACGGAATGTGAACTTAATCCAGGAAAGCGTCAAACAGCGCACGGAGGAAGTTCGGATTTCAGACGGGAGAGGATCTTTTTTAGATCGGAACGGCGAACATTTGTCCGTCAGCCAAAAACCGGCCATCGTCTTGTTCCCTTTTTTAAAAAATCAGCCGTGGCCGGCCAAAGAAGCAGCCGAAATTTTAAACATGACAGAAGATGAGCTTGGAAGCAAGCTGGACCATGCAAAAAAACCCGTGATTCTCACAAAACATGACGGAGCGTCCGTTTCAAAGACGGCTCTCGAAAAAATCAATAAACTGAAATATCCGGGCGTTTACGGCGTATACATAGAAGAAACAGAAAAGAACAGGCTGGCTTCGCATACGCTCGGTATGACCAATCAAGACCCGGACCTCCTCAGACGCAAATATCCCGATAAAGAGGGCCTCTCCATCAGCACGAAAATCGGCACCTTCGGCATGGAGCGGACGTTTGATGAATTCCTGCTGCCTGAACAAGACACAAAACTGTTGTATCATGTGGACGGATTGGGAAACCCTTTGTTCGGCATGGACGTCAAATATACAGCAGACGCAAATCCGTTTTACCCGCTGCAAGTCAAAACAACGCTCGATAAAAAGGTTCAGCAGGCAATGGAAGATGTACTTGATGACCATCAGCTCGATAAAGGCGGGGCGGTCCTGCTTGACATCGAGACGAACGGCGTGGTGGCGATTGCGAGCAAGCCCGACTTAAACATGGCTGCGCAAAAAACAAGGCAGAACTATATGCTGACTCCGGTATATCCCGGCTCGGTTTTTAAAACCGTGATTGCCGCTGCAGCGATTGAAAACGGCTTGGATCATCCGTCTAAAACCTTTAACTGCAATTTGAACCTGTACGGTGAGGCCGGAGAGGACAAAGGAAAGCTCAGCCTGGAAGACAGTTTTGCGGAAAGCTGCAACTACACGTTTACAAACCTTGCCGGACAGCTCGTAGAAAAAAACAGCTCCGTGATCGAAGATACTGCTGCAAAGCTTGGGCTGACCGGACGGGTCGGCTGGGAAGGAAAGCTGTATCATGAAGATGAGTTCAGACAGTTTTATCATGAAACTGCAGGATCAATCTGGGGGGATGAAAAGGACAAAAAAGTTAAAAAAGCTGTAGCCCAGACCGCTATCGGCCAAAAGAATGTGAAGCTGACTCCGTTGGAAATCGTCAACATGATGGCGACCATCGCAAGAGGCGGAGAGAAAAAACAAGTCAAGATCGCAGACCAGATCGAATATAAAAACGGCACATTGATGACGGCTTTTAAAGATCACGAGCTCCCAGGAGAGAAAATCGACCAGTATACAGCGCAAAAGCTGCAAAAACTGCTCAGAAAAGTTGTCACATCTGAAAAGGGGACGGGCCGGCGCTTCAGCGATCTTCCGTACGATGTAGCGGGAAAATCGGGCACAGCGCAGACAGGCAGGACGACAGATGACAAAAAAACGCTCTATCATAAATGGTTTGCCGGTTATTTTCCGGCGGACAAGCCGAAATATGCGCTCGTCGTCGTCCATATGGATACGCCGGATAGCAAGGCTGCGACAAATGCCGTATTTTATGATATTGTTAAAAAAGTATATGAAATTGAAAAGAATCAGACATAGAAGAATGCCTCAGGTGATGATAAAATAGGAAGCGAGGCAAGAGGGAAAAAGGAGTGCAATGAACTTGAGCGAAACAAGGGAATCTCGTTTTGAAAATCGTGATAAGCGCAGGAAAGCGAATCTTGTGCTTAACATTTTAATAGGCATCGTATTGGTATTAATCGTTGTCGTTGCCAGCAGTCTGATGATGAACAGTCCGAAGGAGCAGGCGCAGCAAGATGTCTCGAAAAACGATTCTGAACAGACGACAGAAGCGCCTGCTTCCGACAATAAGAAACAAACATCTGATGAAGATGTAAAAGATGAGGACAAAGGAAAAAGCGATTCTGCCGATAAAGAAGACAGCGATTCCGACTCAGACAAGGATAAAGAATCTGCTTCAGACGAGGACAAGTCAACATCAGATGATCCGTTTGAAGGAGCCGAAGTGACAGAAGGCGGTTCAAGCGCCAATGTTGAAAAAACGATCATCAATCCTGACTGGGAGCCTGTCGGCACACAACAGAGCGGACAGCATACCGCAACATATGATTCCTCTTCACAAGACTGGAAGGAAATGCTTGAAGCCATTTCATATGCGACAGGGGTTTCTAAGAATAACATGACGGTGATCTGGCTCGGAAACAACGGCAGCCCGCAAGATGCGAAAGGAACCATTCGGGCGAAGGACACTGGCGTCAAATACCAGGTAGCCATTACTTGGGTTGACGGAAAAGGCTGGAAGCCGACAAAAGTTGAACAATTGAAATAAAGAAAAAAGCGGCCGGTTGCTAAAACCGGGCGCTTTTTTTATGATTCGGCTTTAAAATGAACGACTGCGCTGTAGTGGATCCGTCCGTCAATAACCGCCGTATGGTGGGAAACCGAATGGACCCTCAGCAAAATCGCCTGGTTGTTTTCAATCTGCTGACTGATCTTTTTTTCAAGCTCCTCTAAGCTCAGTGCCTCAAAAAACTCAATTTTATCTTTGATCAGATCGAGGCCGAAGTTCATAAACCAATCCTCCATTCGTTTCAAGTCATTTTTTATTAAAGCAGAGAAGCGGCCGGGTGACAAGGGAAATATAACCAAGCCTTTTTTGTACCCAAAACGAATGACTTGTGGTAGGATAAGAACTAATCAATCGAATAAATCATACTATACTTATAGGAATTGTAAAAATAGATGGAGAGTGACGACAAAATGGGAAGAGAGTTCATTCCTTTATTTGAGAACTGGGCAAATTCTTATGATGATACAGTAGTTGGCCGCGATCTTCAATACAAAGAAGTGTTTCGCGACTACGACGGCATTTTGGATGATGTCGTCAGCCGCTCGGGGCATAAAGTTCTTGAATTCGGCGTCGGCACAGGCAATCTGACTGCAAAATTGCTGGCGGCCGGAAAGGCAGTCACCGGTGTAGAGCCTTCAAAAGCGATGAGGGAAATTGCCGAGGCAAAGCTGCCGGAGAATGCAGTGATCGTTGACGGAGACTTTCTTGACTTTCCGGACCCTCCGTTTTCTCCCGACACGATTGTCAGTTCTTATGCGTTTCACCATCTGACAAACGAAGAGAAGCGGGAAGCTGTGAAGCGATATGGAAAAATGCTCGGGAAGCATGGTAAAATAGTGTTTGCTGATACCGTCTTCAAGGATCGGGAAGCCTTCTCTGCCGCTGTTAAAAAAGCGAAGGAAAACGGGTTTCTGCAATTGGCGGAAGACCTTGAAACGGAACATTATCCGACGATTTCGGAGATGGAAACGATCTTTACCTCAGAACATTTCAGTATCGCCTTTCAAAAGCATAATGATTTTGTCTGGGTAATGGAAGCGGCAAAATTGTAATTTGAAGGGAAGTTTTAAGATATGAAAATCGCAGTTATCGGAGCAATGGAAGAAGAAGTCACGATTTTGCGAAGCAAACTCGAACAGACGAACCGGGAAGTCATCGCAAACTGTGAATTTACCAGCGGGTTTTATGAAGGAAAAGAGGTCGTGCTTTTAAAGTCCGGCATCGGCAAAGTCAATGCAGCCATGAGCACGACGATTCTGCTTGACCGCTTTAAACCGGACGTTGTCATCAACACCGGATCAGCCGGCGGCTTTCATCATTCGCTTAATGTCGGAGACATCGTCATCTCGACCGAAGTCCGCCATCACGATGTCGATGTCACGGCATTTGATTATGAATATGGACAGGTTCCGAATCTGCCGGCTGCATACAAAGCCGACAGTGCATTGATCCAAGCGGCGGAAGACGAAGCGTCTGAACTGGGGCACATTCAGGTTGTCAAAGGAACGATAGCAACAGGCGATTCCTTTATGAGCGATCCTGACCGCGTCGCATTCATCCGCGGCAAGTTTGAAGACCTTTACGCGGTTGAAATGGAAGCTGCGGCTGTCGCGCAGGTTTCTTATCAATTTAATACGCCGTTTGTTGTCATCAGGGCGCTCTCAGACATCGCCGGAAAAGAATCTGAAATTTCATTTGACCAATTTTTGGAACAGGCTGCCAAGCATTCGACAGATCTTGTGCTTCGCATGATTAAAAGAATCAATTAAAACAGGGGGAGGCTCCCCCTCTGTTTTGCACCTCTTGAAGGAGGAAGGAACATGAATGTGATCAAGGATATCACCGAATTGATCGGCAAAACGCCGCTTCTGCAGATTTTGGATTTTCGAATCCCTAAAGGCGTTAACATATATGCAAAACTTGAAATGATGAATCCGGGAGGCAGCATTAAAGACCGGCTCGGAGAAGTGCTGATTGCTGAAGCGATCGGTTCGGGAAAGCTGAAACCCGGTGGAACGGTCATTGAGGCAACAGCAGGCAATACGGGAATCGGTCTGGCTCTCGCCGCCAGAAAGCACGGCATTCGACCCGTTTTTTGCGTACCCGAGCATTTCAGCATGGAAAAACAGTCGATTATGAAAGCGCTCGGCGCTCGGATAGTTCATACCCCCAGAAGTGCCGGGATGAAGGGTGCGATTGAAAAAGCACTTGAACTTGAGAAGGAGATTCCCGATTCTTATTGCGTTTTGCAGTTTAAAAACCCAGTAAATCCATTGGCTTACTATAAAACGATTGCCCCGGAAATATGGAATGATCTTGGCGGCCGGATTGACGTCTTCGTCGCCGGAGCGGGGTCAGGCGGCACATTTGCGGGAACCGCCAAGTTTCTGAAAGAAAAAAATCCGTCCATTAAAACGGTTATTGTTGAACCGGAAGGCTCGATTTTAAACGGAGGGGAACCGCATGGGCATAAGACCGAAGGAATCGGAATGGAATTCATCCCGGAATACATGGAGGAAAGCTATTTCGATGAGATTTACACAGTGCTTGACGAAGATGCGTTTCGACTCGTAAAAGAAGCCGCGGAAAAGGAAGGGCTTCTGATTGGAAGCTCATCAGGCGCCGCGTTGTTTGCCGCATTGAAAGAAGCCGAAAAAGCGAAAGCCGGCACAAACATTGTGACGATTTTTCCCGACAGCAGCGACCGCTATTTAAGCAAAAAAATTTACGAAGGAGGAATATGATATGAAGCCAAAAACGAAAATGATTCACGGCGGAATTACAGGAGACGAAAAAACAGGAGCGGTATCGGTTCCTATCTATCAGG
Source organism: Bacillus sp. J41TS8 (assembly GCF_018333035.1). Taxonomy (NCBI): domain Bacteria; kingdom Bacillati; phylum Bacillota; class Bacilli; order Caryophanales; family Bacillaceae; genus Bacillus; species Bacillus sp. J41TS8. The sequence continues at coordinate 261,987 of NZ_BORF01000001.1, read as the reverse complement.
TCAGCACGTACAAACAGCCTCGCGCCGGCCAGCATACAGGATACGAATATTCCCGGACGGGAAATCCGACGAGAACGGCGCTCGAATCCTTGATCGCGGATGTTGAAGGCGGTGCAGCAGGCTATGCGTTCGGCTCTGGGATGGCGGCGATCACAGCCGTCATGATGCTTTTTAAAAGCGGCGATCACATCGTATTGACAGATGATGTATACGGCGGCACCTACCGCGTGATGACAAAGGTATTGAATCGCATCGGCATTGAAGCGACCTTCAGTGATACGAGCAGCATCGAAGACATCGAAAAAGCGATCAAGCCGAATACAAAAGCGATTTATGTTGAGACGCCGACAAATCCTTTATTGAAAATCACTGACATCAAGAAAGCTGCTGAAACAGCGAAAAAGCACGACTTATTGCTGATTGTCGACAACACCTTCTACACGCCGTACTTTCAAAATCCAATCTCGTTGGGAGCCGATATCGTCCTCCACAGCGCGACGAAGTACTTGGGCGGACACAGCGATGTCGTCGGCGGACTTGTCGTAGCAGCCTCGAAGGAACTCGCAGAAGAGATCCATTTCATTCAAAACTCTACAGGCGGGATTCTCGGGCCTCAGGATTCCTGGCTCTTAATGAGGGGGATGAAAACCCTTGGCTTGAGAATGGAAGCCCATGAGCAAAATGCCCGCAAAATCGCGGCGTTTTTAGACGATCATCCCGCCGTCAAAAAGGTTTTTTACCCAGGGCTGCCGTCCCATCCGGGACATGAGCTTGCCAAGCGGCAAAGTACGGGCTTCGGAGGCATGATCTCGTTTGATATCGGAAAAGAAGAGAACGTGGACCTTGTCCTTGGCCGTTTGAAATGGTTTACGATCGCCGAAAGCCTTGGTGCGGTTGAAAGTCTGATATCGGTGCCGGCGCGAATGACTCATGCTTCGATCCCGCCTGAACGCAGGCTGGAGCTTGGCATCACAGACGGATTAATCCGTATTTCCGCCGGGGTTGAGGATATTGACGATCTGTTGGAAGACTTGCAGCAAGCGCTGGCCCCTCTTTCTTAAAATGGCTGAATTTACATGTCTGGTCATCTGTCAATCTATGTTATTCTCAAATCATATCCATTATGAAACAAAAGCAGGTGATCATGACATGCAGAAGAAAAAAGTCAAATCGCTGATGGAAGACTATAAGCAGTTTGCTTTTACGCTTCTCAGCGTAAGCGCATTTTTATATATCGGATCTGTCATTCCGGGACAAGGTTTGGAAACAGGCCAAAAGATGACAATGATGCTCGCGACGTGCGGCTTTTTAGGAGGAGCTTTCTATTGTGTGAAGCGCTCGCTCAAATATAAAAGACAATTAGACGAAATGGAAGAATCATAAGCAGAGAGACTCCTGAAGGGGTTCTCTGCTTTTTTTTGCTCGATCAATCCGTCCATTTTTAAAAAAAACGGTTTACAAACAGGAATTTGATGGATATACTTACAAAGTAAACAAAAAGCAAAGGAGGTTGATGAACATGAAACCAGCACTGACTACATACATTAGACTTTGTGAATGCCAATACCATGATTCATCAAACCTGTGGGAGAGATTGTGCACTTCCTTAACCGATGCTTTTACAGCACAGCCGATACGTTAGGAAGTTAGGCATAATAATACGCTGCTCCTCCCGCAAGATAAAGACTCGATTCGTTTTTATCTGGCGGTTTTTGTTTGCGCCCGCAGGTTTGTCAGATGATCTGCGGGCTGTTTTTGTTTTTTAGCGAACTTGAAAGGGGGTGAGCGATGTGACCATTAATCTATTCTTCTTAACACTAACCATTGAGAGACGATTTAAAAGTCCGGAAGAGTACGAGCGAGAATACGAAATTGAACAAATGTACAATGAAATGAAAGATCTGCAGCTAAAATATCTTTACCTGAACAGCCAGCGCTAACTTAAAGCGCGAAAAAAAATAAAGGAGGAGATCATGATGATTTATAGAAGGGAACTGTTGGCACATTACACTCGGGAGAAGGACCAGGTTTAGCCGGGGCAAAACGAGTTCCGCATCTCCGCTTTTCTGCATAATATGAAGCAAGCAATTCAAGGAATGCAGGTGAAAAGCATGCAGAAAAACGGCAGAATGCCTTTTATCGGCCACGGGTATACATCGATGCCCCATTCTTTCAAGCACGGATACGGTAATCCGTACCGGCGCCAAAGAATGGAGATGGCGCGCCACTTCGGGTATTGGCCGCATTATTGGTATTATTGAGAAAGAGCAGAAAACGGTTTGTTTTCTGCTCTTTTTCATTTGAACAAACTAAATGGCAAAATGAAAGGGGAGCTTTAAAGCCCCCCTCCTGTTCATTTAGCAGACGTAACAAGCGCCGATGATAATTAAAAGAATGAATAGAACCACAACAAGCGCGAATCCGCCTCCATAGCCGTATCCGCCGCCGTATCCGCCGCCGTATCCGCCAGGGTAGCCACCCCAGCCGCCGCAGCATCCGCCGCCGTAACCAAAGCCCATAAATAGCACCACCTTTTAGTGAAAATTCCATATATACTATGCATGGGATTAAGTTGTGGAAAGGGCGGATAGACCAATTCATTAAAAAAACAGTTTTCTTAAAGCGAAACTTTTCAAAGCTGAAGCCGTCTAGTTATGGAATGTAACAAAACAATGCAGTTATTTTTGCAAATGCTTTTAATATTCGGTTCATTGGCCGATATGAGTGGAGAAAGGCCCGTTTGTACGATTTGCAGCAAAAATCGGGCTAATTAGAATTAAAGCAGGTGTTTTAACGTGTTTGAACAATGGCTTGGAAAACAATTGCGGAGCCCGAGAGGCATTTTGTCGAAATGGGTCGCGTCATATATGGAAAACGGGAATCATGATATAAACGAATGGACCATCAACTTGATGGATATCTGTCCGCATGAGCGCATCCTTGAAATCGGAACGGGAAGCGGAGCGGCACTTTATCGGATTGCGGAGATGCTTGAGGGCGGCAAGGCCTGCGGCATAGACGCATCAAAAAGCATGGTCAAGCAGGGAATGCGGCGAATCCGTCATGTGAAAGAAGAAGGAAAAGCCGAATTAAAGCTTGGCCATGCCGAACAAATTCCTTATCCGGATCGTTCTTTTCATAAAGTATTTTCAGTCCACACCATTTATTTTTGGACGGATTTCAAACAGGCATTAAAAGAAATTTACCGTGTTTTACAGGTTGACGGCACGCTGTTTCTCGCTGTGCATCTGGAAGGGCAAATGAAAAAATCGAAAAAAACAAAAGGCTTTTCCTTATACTCAGAAGAGCAAATCAAGCAACTGCTTGAGGAAAGCCATTTCAGAGACATCACGGTATATATGAACAAAAATTACTGCTGCATTTCTGCGGTAAAATCATGAACTTTGTATGATCATCCCTTTCAATACGGAAGGGATTTTTTATGTTTGATAGAGTTGAAACTGGATCTTAAATATCATATTTTTGATTTTTAAAGAAAAGTATTCCATTAACATAGCAAACATGGTTTAATATCAAAGTGAACGTTTTTACTATATTTTCCGGAGGTATTTATGAACAAAAGGATCGTGAAAAGTTCAATTGTTTTCTTTCTCCTTGCCGCATTAATTTTTGGCCAGCTGCCTTTACCGAAGACAATGGCAGCCGAAGACAGCGTTCCGAATAACGAAACCACATTGACCAGCGCGTCCCCTGTTGAAGCTTCGTTTCAAAGCGATGACGAGGTGCATTGGTATAAAGTCAATCCTTCAAATCAGGAAATCGCAAACTATACGCACTTCCGCGTCAAATTGAAATCAGATGCAGAGCTGAACATTTCCGTCTACTCCAGCCTGGAAAATGCAACTGGTCATCAAACGTTTGACCGATACAACGGCTACTCCTATGAAAATAATCCTGCTTTAATCGATTTTCCGATTGCCTGGAAAGGTCCTTACTACATAAAAGTAGAAAATCACCATGATGAGGAAAACGAAACCACTTCAATTACAGATATTTCTTACACCATCAGCTATGAAGGCGTCACCCTGCCTCCGTCAATCCAAGAGGCAGAAGAAGAGTGTCCGGCAGAATTAAGCGTTTCCGAAAGGGAAACAGGCAAGGGCATATTAAAACAGTTAAGAACGATCAGGGATGAAGTTCTTTCAAAAACTGAAAAAGGAAAAGAGCTGTCTTCCCTTTACTATAAAGCAGCTCCATTCATCAGCGCAAAAATGCTCTTTAACAAATCGATGAGAGACAGTGTCTACAAAGACCTGGTGCAGCTGAAGCCGCTGTTTGCAGATGTCGCTAAAAACGGACAAGTGAGCGCATACTCGATTACGAATGATGATCAAAAAGCGATCAGTCGCCTGTACGAAACAGCTCGCGCGTCCGTTCCCGAGCCGTTGAAAAAACAGCTGGATCAAGTCGCGAAAGACATCGGCATCGAACAATTAACAGGCAGCAAAGTATCGGCTGTGCTTGAAAAAGCGGGGATGGCGACAGCTTCATCAAGCGCGCCCGAAAACCGTTACATCGTAAAATTGAAAGAAGGCAAAAAACCGGGATCTTTCAAATCTAAAGCCCAATCATCCGGCGTCCAGGCATTAGAGCCCCTCGGTAAAAGCAAAACGGCATTTAAAGATGTGTACGTTGTGGAAATGAAGGAAAGCCGTTCTTCCGGATTCAAAGCGGCGGCAAAGCAATATCAGGCGGCAGCCGCCAAGATCGCCAAGATGCCTGAAGTGGAATTCGTCGAACAGGTTCAGCAATATGAAGCACTGTCAAGAGACACCCAATATCCATATCAATGGTCGCTCAAAAATAACGGCAAAAACCGTGCTGCGAATGCTGACATACAATTTGAACAGCTTCAGAAGCTGATGAAAGGCAAAAAGCTGAAAGATACAGTAATCGCCGTCGTTGACACAGGCGTTGATCATACCCTTGCGGATTTAAGCGGCAGCGTCAAAAAAGACGAAGGCTATAACTATGTCGGCCGCACGGCGGATGCGATGGATGACAATGGCCACGGCACACACGTGTCAGGCATCATTGCAGCCGCGCAAGACAACCATTTTTCGATGGCGGGAATCAATGCTTATGCCAAAATTCTGCCTGTCAAAGTGCTGGATTCTTCAGGCAGTGGAGATACGGAACAGATTGCAAACGGCATCATCTATGCCGCCGACCACGGTGCAAAAGTCATCAATTTAAGTCTTGGCGGGCCATACAGCCGGGTGATGGAATATGCGCTTAAATATGCGGCTTCCAAAAATGTGACGATCGTTGCCGCCACCGGCAATGACGGAGTATCGGAGATTTCCTACCCTGCATCTTCGAAATATACGCTTTCAGTCGGGGCGACCAATAATCTCGATCTTGTCTCGGACTACTCCAATTATGGAAAAGGTCTCGATATGGTGGCGCCGGGAACCGATATTCCAAGCCTCGTTCCGGACGGGAATGTCACTTATATGAGCGGAACATCGATGGCGGCGCCGCACGTGGCAGCTGCAGCAGGACTTCTTTTGTCACAGAATCCGTCCTTGAAACCAAAGCAAATCGCAAGCCTATTGACCGAGACGACAGCAGATGTGGCATTTGAAGAGCAGGATAATCCCAACCCGGATTATGACCTGGATATAGAACCGGCTGCACAAATTCCCGGATATGACTTCGTCTCCGGGTGGGGAAGGCTGAATGTTTTTCATGCAGCCAGCGTTTTTGAGCTGAACATGAAGGTTCATCCCGTTTTAAACCGCCATACGGCAGTGACAGGCACAGCCAAAAGCGGTGTGACGGTCACAATCTTGCGAGGGAAGCAAGTATTGGGGACGGGCACGGCCGGAAAATCAGGCGCGTTTTCAGTGAAAATTCCGGCCCAGAAGGCGGGGCAAGTTCTTCATGTCGCGGCATCGGGCCATCAGGCGGAAACCTCGCTCAGAACCGTCGTGGAAAAAGCGCCGAAAAACCCGTCCGTCAAACGCATCACGAACAAAGATACTGCCGTAACGGGTAGAACGGCAGCCGGCTACACGATCAAAGTGAAAAACGCGTCCAAAAAAGTGATCGCGCAAGGCAAAGCGGATGCATCCGGAGCGTTTAAAGTGAAAATCAACAAGCAAAAAGAATATGCCGTTTTGTATGTCTCCGCATCTGCTGATGACCACAGAGAAAGCGGCGATGTCAAAATGACGGTGGCTGACGTCATCCCGCCAGGCGCCCCGAAAGTTTATCAGGTTTCCGATAAAAGTACGGTGATTCAGGGAAAAACAGAAGCAAACGCGCAAGTCAGCGCAAAAGCTAAAGGAAAGACGATCGCTTCCGGCAAAGCGAACGGAAAAGGTGAATACAAGCTGAAAATCAGCAGGCAAAAAGCCGGAACCGTCATCAGCGTAACAGCAAAGGATAAAGCCGCAAATGTCAGCAAAGCGACAGATGTCACTGTGCTTGACAAAACCCCGCCGTCTGCGCCGAAGGTGAATCCGGTGACAAACAAGAGCACGGCCGTTAAGGGGAAAGCAGAAGCGAACGCCGCCATCATCGTCAAATCAGGAAAGAAAACGATCGGAACCGGCAAGGCCGATAAAAAAGGCGCGTTTTTTGTCAAAATAAAAAAACAAAAGGCAAACACCGTTTTAGCGGTCACTGCAAAAGATAAAGCCGGCAATACGAGCAAAGTGAGCAAAATAAAAGTCAAAAAGGCAAAATAATCCGATGGCGGAGGAACTGATGACATATCAGTTCCTCTTTTTTTCATCAAAATTAATATATTAGAATATTATTAAATCTGCACTGTCTATTTTCAATTTGTGATTTTCAGCTCATATCGCCAATTGGTCCTATTATCCCTTTTTTCATTTTTCCTTAAAAATTTTTATATTAAAAAAGGAATCTTCGGGTGTTCTGTCAAAAAGTGAATGTATTGGAAACAGCGGAATGAACGTTCATTCCGCTGACTTGGAGGGCAAAATCAATGGAATCGGAAAGCAAATATCAGAAGATTATCGAGGCTTCGCTCGTCCTTTTCGCGGACAGAGGCTTTGACGCCGCAACCATTCCGATGATCGCCGATAAGGCAAACGTCGGTGCAGGCACCATCTACCGCTACTTTGACAGCAAGGAAGCACTTGTAAACGTCTTGTTCCAAGACAGTGTGAAGAGATTTAAAGAAAAGATAGAGGAGGGCTATCCTGAAGATTCAGCAGGCATAAAAAAACAATTTCAGCACATTTTCCGCTGCCTTTTCGAGTTTTCTCAGGAAAATATCCATGCGCTGTATTTTTTGGAAATTGACAAGACCTCTCATTACTTGACTGAGAAAAGCCGCGAGGTCTTGAACGAACTGCTGGATTTCATCTATTTATTTTTTGAAAAAGGGAAAGCGGCCGGCATGATTCGCCCTTTGCCTTCCCACATTTTGTCGGCTGTTGTATTCGGAGCGTTCGTTCATATTCAGAAGTTGGTAAGAGCAGGGGAATTCGAGGACCCTACCGAACTGATGGAGGAGATTGAAGAATGTTCCTGGGATGCTGTTAAACATCATGGATGAAAAGCTTTTTTCCAAAACAGAAAGGATGATTTTCATGAACAAGTTAGATGGAATTCCAATCCCTAAAACTTACGGGCCGCTCGGCAACCTGCCTTTGCTTGACAAAAACAGGGTCTCCCAGTCACTTTGGAAAATCGCGGATGAGATGGGGCCTATCTTTCAATTTAAGTTTGCGGATGCGATTGGGGTTTTTGTGTCCAGCCATGAACTGGTTAAAGAAGTCTCTGAAGAATCCCGTTTTGACAAAAACATGGGGAAGGGGCTATTGAAAGTTCGCGAGTTCAGCGGAGACGGGCTCTTTACAAGCTGGACGGAAGAACCCAATTGGCGGAAAGCCCACAACATCCTTCTGCCGAGCTTCAGCCAGAAAGCGATGAAGGGATACCATCCCATGATGCAGGATATCGCCGTCCAGCTCATTCAAAAGTGGTCCCGTCTCAATCAGGATGAAAGCATTGATGTGCCGGACGATATGACGCGGCTGACGCTGGACACGATCGGCTTATGCGGGTTTAACTACCGCTTTAACAGCTTCTACCGTGAAGGGCAGCATCCGTTTATTGAGAGCATGGTCCGGGGTTTGAGCGAAGCGATGAGACAGACGAAGCGCTTCCCGCTGCAGGATAAGCTGATGATTCAAACGAAGCGCCGGTTTAACAGCGATGTCGAGTCGATGTTTTCTCTTGTTGACCGGATCATCGCTGACCGGAAGCAGGCCGAGAGTGAAAGCGGAAATGACCTCTTGTCGCTTATGCTTCATGCGAAAGACCCTGAGACCGGCGAAAAACTGGATGATGAGAATATCCGCTATCAAATTATTACATTTTTGATTGCCGGACACGAGACGACGAGCGGTTTATTATCGTTTGCAATCTATCTGCTCCTGAAGCATCCGGATAAGCTTAAGAAAGCGTATGAAGAAGCAGACCGCGTGCTGACCGATCCCGTCCCATCCTACAAACAGGTTCAGCAGCTGAAATACATCCGAATGATTTTGAATGAATCGATAAGGCTTTGGCCGACGGCACCGGCTTTCTCTCTTTATGCAAAAGAAGAAACGGTTATCGGGGGAAAATATTTGATTCCAAAAGGACAGAGCGTTACAGTGCTCATCCCAAAACTGCACAGGGATCAAAGCGTCTGGGGAGAAGATGCCGAGGCATTCCGGCCTGAACGGTTCGAGCAGATGGACAGCATTCCGGCGCACGCATACAAACCGTTTGGCAACGGCCAAAGGGCATGCATCGGCATGCAGTTCGCCCTTCATGAAGCGACGCTTGTGCTCGGCATGATTCTTCAGTACTTTGATCTTGAAGATCATGCAAACTACCAATTGAAGATCAAAGAATCGCTGACATTAAAACCGGATGGTTTCACAATCCGGGTGAGGCCGAGGAAAAAAGAAGCAATGACGGCGATGCCGGGCGCTCAGCCTGAAGAGAACGGACGGCAGGAAGAACGGCCTTCCGCACCGGCGGCGGAAAATACGCACGGAACCCCTCTTCTTGTGCTCTACGGTTCAAATCTCGGCACAGCCGAAGAGATTGCGAAGGAGCTTGCTGAAGAAGCGCGTGAGCAAGGGTTTCACAGCCGGACGGCGGAGCTTGATCAATACGCAGGCGCCATCCCGGCAGAAGGGGCTGTTATCATTGTGACGGCTTCCTATAACGGAAACCCGCCCGATTGCGCAAAGGAATTTGTCAATTGGCTTGAGCATGATCAGACAGACGATTTGCGTGGTGTCAAATATGCGGTATTCGGCTGCGGTAACCGCAGCTGGGCCAGCACCTACCAGCGGATTCCGCGCCTGATTGACAGCGTATTGGAAAAAAAAGGCGCCCAAAGGCTGCACAAGCTTGGAGAAGGGGATGCAGGCGATGATTTTGAAGGACAGTTTGAGTCATGGAAATATGATCTGTGGCCGCTTTTAAGAACCGAATTTTCATTGGCCGAACCCGAGCCGAATCAAACAGAAACAGACAGGCAAGCCTTATCTGTCGAGTTCGTAAACGCACCTGCGGCTTCGCCGCTGGCTAAAGCTTATCAGGTGTTCACAGCGAAGATATCGGCAAACCGAGAATTGCAGTGTGAAAAGAGCGGGAGAAGCACAAGGCATATTGAAATATCGCTTCCTGAAGGCGCCGCATATCAGGAGGGAGACCATCTCGGTGTGCTACCGCAAAACAGCGAAGTGCTGATTGGCCGCGTTTTTCAGCGGTTTGGGCTGAACGGAAATGAACAAATTCTGATTAGCGGCCGGAATCAAGCATCACATTTGCCTTTGGAGAGGCCCGTTCATGTCAAAGACCTTTTTCAACATTGCGTCGAGCTCCAGGAACCGGCCACAAGGGCCCAGATACGCGAGCTGGCGGCTCATACTGTTTGTCCGCCTCATCAGCGCGAGCTTGAAGACCTGCTGAAAGATGACGTCTATAAGGATCAAGTGTTGAATAAGCGGCTGACAATGCTTGACCTGCTTGAGCAATACCCGGCCTGTGAACTGCCGTTCGCCCGTTTTCTGGCGCTTCTTCCTCCGCTAAAACCGAGGTACTATTCGATTTCCAGTTCGCCGCAGCTTAACCCGCGGCAAACAAGCATCACCGTCTCTGTCGTAAGCGGCCCGGCGTTGAGCGGCCGCGGGCATTATAAGGGAGTTGCATCGAACTATCTCGCCGGCCTTGAGCCGGGAGACGCGATTTCGTGTTTCATCAGAGAGCCTCAGTCAGGCTTCCGGCTTCCCGAAGATCCTGAAACACCGGTGATCATGGTCGGGCCGGGCACCGGAATCGCCCCTTACCGCGGATTTCTTCAGGCGCGCCGCATCCAGCGCGATGCCGGTGTGAAGCTCGGTGAAGCGCATTTGTACTTCGGCTGCCGCCGTCCGAACGAAGATTTTCTGTATCGAGACGAGTTGGAGCAAGCGGAAAAGGACGGAATCGTCCATCTGCATACAGCGTTTTCCCGGCTTGAGGGCCGGCCGAAAACATATGTGCAAGATTTGCTCAGAGAGGATGCAGCCTTGCTGATTCACTTGTTGAACGAAGGCGGCCGCCTGTATGTGTGCGGAGACGGAAGCCGCATGGCTCCAGCTGTTGAACAAGCTTTGTGCGAGGCGTATCGAATAGTACAGGGTGCGAGTCGGGAAGAGTCGCAAAGCTGGCTGTCCGCACTTTTAGAAGAAGGGCGCTATGCAAAGGATGTATGGGACGGCGGCGTTTCCCAACATAATGTGAAGGCGGACTGCATTGCAAGAACGTAAACAAAAAGAGGCATTCTGAATTGATCAGGATGCCTCTTTTTTAGAGTTTGTTATTTTTTCATTGATATAGATGAAAAGGTTTGATCCCAAGAACAAAACGAGCAAAATATACACCCATTTTGCCGGCGTTTCCCAACCCTCGAAAAAAGGCAGAGAAGCAATGAATGTTTGTCCTTTCATGATGACAAACACCAATAACGCCACAAAGATGATGAGAGTGATTCCCTGTAAGATGAGCGTTTTTGCACTTCGTTTTTTCAAGTCGTCCCATACGTACACCAGCACGAATACGAGGGAGGCCGTTGAGATGATATCATTCGCTGTGCCGTTTATCTTGAGCCCAAACCTGAGAAAAAGATTTAAACATACAGATGCCAAAAATCCATAAAATCCGATTGTTTTAAGCAAGGTGATTCCCCCCCTCAAACCATTATAGAGGGAGATAAAGGAAAAGCCAACATGACAGGCTGTGTTCAATCATTCTAAAAACGGCTGATCTTCAGGAGGAATCGCCATGCTGGCTTTGATTTAAATATCGGCATGCGGTGAAGAAAGTTTAGCTTTTATTTCGGACCTGTGAATTGTCTTGCCGTTTGTTTCTTTTGGCTTCGGCAAAGAAAATGACCGGATAAGCGATCAAAAGCAGCCCGATAATGAATGAGATGATTCCCGGCCATTTAAAATGGGTCCAGAAGAAGCCTCCGAAAGACCCCGCTAAGCTTGAGCCGAGATAATAGCTCAGCAAATAAAGGGAGGAAGCTTGAACGCGCTGTTCGCCGGCCGTCTGCCCGACCCAGGAGCTTGCGATCGAATGCGACCCGAAAAATCCAAATGTAAAAACAGCGATTCCGGCAATTTTAAGAGGAAGCTGAGGCAGAAGCGTAAGCAATGCGCCTCCTGCGATAATGGCAATCCCGATTTTCAGCATCAACGGGCTGCCAAAACGATCGGCTTTCTTCCCCATATAGACAGAACTGAGCGTCCCCGCCAAATAAACGATAAAGATGAACCCGATGACAGTTTGAGAGAGTCTGTACGGAGGTCCCATCAACTGAAACCCGATATAATTGAACAGCGTAACAAAGCTTCCCATTAATAGAAATCCAAGTGAAATGATTGACAGCAGCCGTTTGTTCATCAAGACGGCGCCGTAGGCCAAGCTCGCTTTTTTCACACTTGTTTTTCGCTTAGCGGAGTGCTGCGGCCGGGGCAGCAAAATCCAAAACAAATAGCTTAATAGTACTGATAATGCCCCGATGATTCCTAGCGCCGCGCGCCAGCTGAACAAGTCTGTCAAAAGGCCGGTCAAAAGCCTTCCGCTCATTCCTCCGAGGCTTGTGCCGCTAATGTATAGCCCCATCATTTTGCCGAGCCCTCGCGGATCAAATTCCTCTCCGACATAAGCCATGGCGATCGCGGGCACGCCTGCAAGGAAAAAGCCAAGCAGCCCTCTCATCGCCAAGAGCGCCGCGAAGTTCGGACTAAAGGCGGTCAAGAGGCCGAGCACTGATGTCGCAAACAGGGATATTGCCATAATCGTTTTCCGGCCGAACCCGTCAGATAAAGCTGCTGCCGTGAGCAATGCAAAAGCCAATATGCCTGTTGAAATGGATAAAGTTAAGCTTGCAGCTGCCGCCGATATGCCGAATTCCTCCGCAAACAGAGGCATGAGCGGCTGTGTGGTGTAAAGTGTGGCAAATGTCACAAAACCGCTGATGAATAAGGCGATGCTCGCTTTGTGATAATCCTTCGAATGCGGCTGTATGTAGGTCATGGCAGCTCCTCTTTTCTAGAATGACAATCTATGTTTCATGGTACGCTTTCATTTGTGATGTGTCTAATTTATAATAACTATCATCATCATGCGTTTTATTTATGAAGGAGCGGATGAGGATTGGAACTCTATCAAATTGACCATTTTATTGCCGTGAGCAGGCATAAACACTTTACAAAAGCAGCCCTGGAACAACGGATTTCCCAGCCGGCTTTGAGCAGGTCGATCAAAAAGCTTGAAGAAGAATTGGGCGTCCCGCTGTTTATTCGAAAAACAAAATCGATCCGCCTGACAAAGTACGGCGAGCAGTTCCTCATCAAAGCGAAGCAGGCCCGCCTTGCCCTTGACGAAGGCGTTCAGCAAATCAGGGAAAGCGTCAATCCGAATGCCGGGGAAATCTCGGTATCATTTTTGCATACGCTTGGTTCGCGGCTCATGCCGCAGCTGATTGCCGAATTTAAAAAGAAATACCCGAATGTTGCTTTCCGTCTGTATCAGGCCGCAAATGAACATCTTCAGCACATGGTGGAGACGGGCGAAGCTGATATCTGCCTCAGCTCTCCGCCGCTTCCAAACGAGCATCTTGAATGGACGGTGTTGGATACTGAGCAGCTTTATCTGGTGCTTCCAGCCGACCACCCGCTTGCAGATCGGAAAGAAGTCGCGATCCGGTCGATTGCACACGAAGACTTTGTCTGTTTTAAGCCGGGCTATGGTCTTCGATATGTGTTTGATCAAATGTGCCGGGGACTGTCCATCAGCCCGAAGCTTGCTTTTGAAGGGGAAGAAGTGTCGACGATTTTGGGACTAGTATCAGCAGGGCTCGGTGTAGCAATCCTGCCGAAAACGGCGGAGCACGTCCATTCTCCAGTGGCATTTTGCCGAGTGTCAGACTACCGTTCTGAGAGGACGATCGGTCTCGCCGTCCTGAAAGACCATTATTTGTCGCCGGCGGCACGCAACTTTAAAGAATTTGTCATTGAATACTATCGCCGGAACGAACGGTCTGATCAGCCGTAACTCAAATAAGGACTTCTCAAGATGACAAATATCCTGTATATTGATAATGATAATTATTATCAATTGGAGGATTAAATATGACGAAAAAGCAATATTCTTATATATTCACCCTTTTACTCGCTTTCGCTGTATTTCTTTCAGGCTGTCAAAGCGGCCAGAAACAGGCTGCATCAGAGAAAAATGAAGAGAAAACAAGAGTGGTGAAAACCATCAACGGAAATGTCACTGTACCGGCTAATCCGAAGCGCGTCGTGACGATTGGCTATGCGGGAACCATGCTTGCATTCGGGATCAAGCCGCTTGGAGAAACGGGAAAGTACCTTGGAAGTCCTTATATTAAAGATCAAGTTTCAGGAATAAAGGATATCGGGGGAAAAGACGGTTTTTCAGTATCTGTGGAAAAAGTTCTTGAGCTTAAACCCGATTTAATCGTATCGATGACGAACGATTCAAAAGAATATGAAAAGCTGTCAAAAATCGCTCCCACTGTCGTCTATCCGTTCGGCACATTTAAAGATGCACGCGATGAAATGAAAACGTTTGGCAAGCTGCTCGGCAAGGAAAAGGAAGCTCGGGAGTGGACAAAAACGTTTAATCAAAAAATGAAAGCCGCCCGCGCGAAAATTAAAGATGCATCTGTAAAAGGTGAAACGTTCTCTTTAATCGGCGCATATGCAAAATCTTTATATGTCTACGGGGCATACGGGTATCGGGGCGGAGAAGCGATCTATACGCAGCTGGGACTGACGCCGCCTGAATCTGTTAAAAAGGATGCAATTGATACAGCTGACGGATATAAAGCCATATCTTTCGAGGTCCTGCCGAAATATGCCGGAGACTACATATTTGTCGACGAATCATACAACGGAAAGCTTGATCAGGACAATCCGGTTTGGGCATCGCTTGACGCGGTGAAAAAAGGCAAGGTCTTTTTCCTCGATCCGGACAGATTTTGGCCGTATGATCCAAACGCTGTTCAGGCACAGGCCGAAGAAATCGCCGACATGATTTCCAAGAAAGCGAAAAATAAATAGAAAAGCGGGGAGCCGAAAAGAATGATCCGGCTTCCCGCTTTTTCATTTTTCATAATGCTGAAATTGAATATCCAGTGTCCGGAGGTACGTTTGCAGGCCCGCATCTTGGATGGGGATGATATAGGCGGCTTCATCTGACTCATTATGGTGGGAATGCCATAATCCCGGCGGTGTAATGAAGGCTTTTCCGGTTACCCAGTCAATTCGTTTCGGATCAATGATTTCCTTTGTGGCCGGATCGATTTTGCTTCCGACTAATGTATACGTGCCGGGTGCGGCATAGGCGACAAAATCGAGAGCCACCGACTTGTGGCTGTGAGGAGCTTGATTGGAGCCGGGAGGCACGATGCCGAACATTGCCCACAATACATGGGTGATCGTCAGCGTTTGATCGAATATTTCATTGTTCAAGAGAACGGAAATGCGGTTGCGATAACGGGCGTCAGGAGCGGCGGCCGCTTCAGCCAATTTTGCTTTTGACTGTTCAGCGGTGTAGAGAGTTGGTTGAAAGCGGGATTCCGACGGCTTTACGCCCAAATAATTCAGGAGAGGTGAATCGGTGATGTAATAAATGGCTGCATCTTCTGCTGCGGTATGCCGGCTGCCTGAACCGGCAGGCAAAGTCAAAAAATCGCCTTTCTGCCAGTGAATCGTATCTTCGCCCGTTTCGGTTTTCCCTGCGCCGCTGACAATGTAATATAGTTCGCTTGTCGCACGGGGGGCAGTGTGTATCGTGTCGCCTGAACGAATCTTGATGAAGTGGGCGAGAAGGGAAGGGCTTGAAGCGGGATAATCCGTCTTCAGTTCTTCGGAAATGTCCAGCGGGATGATCCGCGTTTCACCTGTCTCATACAATTCAGGCCCGAACTCTTTCACAGGAACCGGGCTGATTATTCCGCTTCCAATCGGGTCAGAGGCAGTGGTATACTCGAAAAAACGGGCATGTTTCGTCAAATGCTCGGCTCGGGTTTCAAATTGAGAATGCATTGAAAAAACCTCCTGTTATTTTTAGATAATTCAATCATATCTCATTTGGAAGATGCTAGTAAACAGTTGCATTGACAAAAAACAGATTACGGAAAAGAGGGATTGCATTGGGAAAAGGATTGAACGGCAGAAGAATTGCCATCGGAGCATCGCGAAAAACGGATGAAATGAGCACGCTGATCAAAAAGCAAGGCGGGGTTCCCCTCATTCGCTCCCTTCAGGGTACCGTGTTTTTGGCCGAAAAAGAAGTAGGCCCTGATTTGCGTGCCTTCGTTGAAACGGGAGCCGACTGGGTGATTTTCACGACCGGAATCGGGACGGAAACGCTTGTCAGCCTAGCTGAGAAACTTGGGATCGGAGAGCGCTATTTACAAGCGATCCGCAGGGCGAAAGCGGCATCGAGAGGCTACAAAACAATCGCCGCTTTAAAAAAGCTCGGCATTACGCCCGTTGCGGCGGATGAAGACGGCACGACCAAGGGACTGATCGACTCGCTCCAATCCCACGATTTTTCCGGCAAACGGGTGATGGTTCAGCTCCACGGCGAAAACGCTCCGTCACTGCTTCAGTTTTTGGAAGAGAAAGGTGCAGACGCTGTTCCGCTTCTGCCGTATCGGCATGTTGCTCCAGACCGGGAAACCGTCGCTTTATTATGCAGCGAGATCATCAACCGTGAAGTGGATGCGGTTTGCTTTACAACGGCTGTCCAAGTCCGCTCGCTTTTTCATTTCGCGAAAGAAAACGGCTATGCGGAGAAAATTGTTCAATCTTTTCAAGACAGCGTGTTGGCGGCCGCTGTCGGAAAAGTGACGGCAGAAGCTTTAAGAGAAGAAGGAGTCGAACGCCTTCTCGCTCCGGATCTCGAACGGATGGGAGCGATGATTGTGGAGCTGGCGCGGTTTTATGAAACGGAAGAGGGGATAAGAACACAGTAAGTGCGAAAGAAATCAGCAGATTGGGGTGTGGGAGTCTCCTTGGGGGCGTTGTGATGTTTTTTAAAGATGCAGACCCAAAAGGAAAAAAGCCGAAGATGCAGCTTGCCGTGCGGCTTTTATTTTCTGGGCCGTGATACTTTTTGGAAATAGTACTTTTGAATATTTTGATCATGAGCCGTTGATTGCGAATTTTTCTTTTTTGCTAGGCTTAGGCTTAGCCGTGTTTTTTCTGACGGAACGCCTGGTCAAACGGCTTGCATCCGCAAAAACAAGAAAAACGCTTCGCTGATGAGCCGAAGCGTTTTTTGCTTTATAAAACAAATTGATCTGAGACGAATACTGCGCCGTCTTCTTTAAACATACGGGCGGGCTTTGTTCCGATGACCCGGATGTCTGAAGTGCTTGCTGCGATTCCTGTTTCCTCTGGCAAGGCGATGACGGGAGTGCCAAAAGCATTCCTAAACCTTTTAATCAGCGGATCATGTTCAGCCTTGTAGTGGCACCAAACCGAATAGTCTCCGAGGAGCTTTAAGCCGTTAAAATCCCGCAATCCGCAAGCGTTGCGATCCATATAAGAGCAAGTCATAATGTTCTTTCCGAGAATGACGGCGCCGGCGCTTCCGCCGTAAATGGCGCCGCCGCTTTCGGCATAGCGCTTTAAAACCGCGGTAAAATGCGATTCGATGAATTGTTTTAGCAGACGAAACGTGTTTCCTCCGCCGATATATACGGCAGAAAACACGTCTAAATCGTGTACGGTTTTACCTTTGACATCCGTCCACATGACAATGTTTTTGATGCCGAGCGGGTGAAAGAGCCGGCTGATCCAGTCGAAGCCGTCATCATACCTGTCGGCGTCCATGGCAATCGGAATATACAATAATGGCTTATGAGGACAGATGCTCCGGGCAAAATGCCGATCCAGCTGTTCGGTTTGGTGTGCATCTCCGCCTCCGGAAAGAAACCATTTTCCCATCCTGACCTCCACTTATTTATCATGTTTCCTTTAATTGTTCATTCAGCACGCTGTCCTCCAAAACAGCAAATTTGTCTCCATACACTTTTGTAATGTGTTTTTCGCCCCAGGAGCACAGCGAATCCAAAATGTCTTTAAGCGTCCATCCGTATTCGCTGAGTTCGTATTCGACCTTCGGCGGCACCTGCTGGTACACGATCCGGTTGATGACGCCGTCCTCCTCCAGTTCGCGCAGCTGCTGGGTCAGCATTTTCTGCGTAATGTTCGGCATCAGCCGCTTGAGCTCGCTCGTGCGTTTTTTGCCGTGCGTCAAGTGACACAAAATCACGCATTTCCATTTCCCGCCGATCACTTCAAGTGTAGCTTCGACAGATATATTATACTTTTTCGGCTTCATGTTCTCCTCCAATCCATAGGTACCGAAAAGTACCTATCTCACTTTTTGGTTCCTATCACACTTAAAAGTGCGTACTTTTTTTTGCAGATGATATGTACCATAATATCATTAGCCGGCAGCCATTTGCTATACCTTAAAAAAGAAAGGAGAAAAAGAATGACCTCTGTTCATGATAAAAAACGCAGTATATTAGCGCTTTTAGCCTTGGCGGCCAGCGCATTTGCCATCGGCACGACCGAATTCATCAGCGTGGGGCTTCTGCCTTTAATTGCTGAAGACATGAATATTTCGGTGACGACGGCAGGACTGACCGTATCATTATACGCACTGGGCGTAACAGTCGGCGCACCTGTTCTGACGTCTGTCACATCCAGTATGCCGAGAAAAGCGCTGCTGCTGGTGATTATGCTCATTTTTATGATCGGCAACGGGCTTGCGGCATGTGCCGGAAGCATCGGTGTTTTATTAACCGCCCGCGTGATTTCGGCGTTTTCTCATGGCGTATTTATGTCAATCGGTTCAACGATTGCGGCAAGCCTAGTCCCGGCGGATAAAAGAGCCGGAGCGATATCGATCATGTTTACCGGGCTGACGATTGCAATGATTACCGGAGTTCCCATCGGCACGTTCCTCGGTCAGCAGTTCGGCTGGCGGATTGCTTTTGCGGCGATCGTCGCTGTCGGCGCACTGGCGTTTATCGCCAACAGCTTACTTGTTCCGGGCGATTTGCCGAAAGGCGTCCGAACGTCTTTCAAGAGCCAGTTGAAGCTTGTGACCAATGGGCGGCTGCTGCTTTTATTCATCATTACGGCGCTTGGTTATGGAGGGACATTTGTTGTCTTTACGTATTTATCCCCGCTGCTTCAGCATGTGACGGGCTTTAAACAGGAAGCTGTTGCCGTCATTTTGCTTGCTTACGGCATTGCCGTCGCGCTCGGAAATATTATCGGAGGTAAAGCGGCCAACAAAAAACCGCTTACTGCATTATTCTATATGTTCATCGCCCAGGCGGCTGTGCTTCTCATCTTAACGGCGGCTGTTCCTTATCAGGCAGCGGGCTTTATCGTCATCATGCTGATGGGATTTTTAGCCTTCATGAATGTCCCCGGGCTCCAGTCCTATGTGGTGATTCTGGCTGAACGGTTTGTTCCAGGGGCGGTTGATGTCGCATCAGCTGTCAATATTGCGGCGTTCAACGCCGGTATAGCGATCGGTTCTTATACAGGAGGCGCCATCACACAATCGATCGGATTGATTCACACTCCATGGGTGGGAGCTTTGATGGTGCTCGGCGCCGTCGTGCTGACAGGCTGGAGCAGGGCGCTGGAACGAAATGATCAAAAACAAAATGATCAAAAACAAAATCAAGCTTTAAAGGAAAACTGCGCATGACGCATACAAAATATAAGGAGGCCAATTAAATGATGACAGCAAAAAATTTGCAAGATCGAATCAAATTGAATAACGGGACAGCTATGCCCTGGTTTGGACTTGGCGTATTTAAAGTAGAAGAAGGGCCCGAACTGGTACAAGCCGTAAAAACGGCGATTAAACACGGCTACCGCAGTATTGATACCGCAGCCATCTACGGTAATGAAGAGGGGGTTGGGCAAGGAATCCGCGAGGGGTTGAAAGAAGCCGGCATTTCAAGAGAAGACCTGTTTGTTACATCAAAGGTCTGGAATGACGATTTAGGCTATGACGAAACGATTGCAGCCTATGAGGCGAGTCTCGAAAAGCTCGGACTTGACTACCTTGATTTATACCTGATCCACTGGCCTGTTGAAGGACGCTACAAAGCGGCGTGGAAAGCGCTTGAAACACTTTATGAACAAGGACGCGTAAAAGCAATCGGAGTGAGCAATTTTCAGATTCACCATCTGGAAGACTTGCTGAAAGATGCCGCCGTCAAACCGGCGATCAACCAGGTTGAGTATCATCCGCGGCTGACGCAGAAAGAGCTGCAAGCGTTTTGCCGTGCGCACGGCATCCAGCTGCAAGCATGGTCGCCGCTGATGCAAGGCCAATTGCTCAGCCATCCACTGCTGAAAGATATCGCGGACAAGTACGGCAAGACACCGGCCCAAGTCATTTTGCGCTGGGATTTGCAAAACGGGGTCGTTACGATTCCGAAGTCGACTAAAGCGGAGCGGATTGCCCAAAACGCGGACATATTTGATTTTGAACTGACCACCGAGGAAATGAAGCAAATTGACGCGCTGAATGAAAACACCCGTGTCGGCCCTGATCCCGATAACTTTGACTTTTAACAAAACGGCCCCGTTCGACATTCGAACGGGGCTTTAATTGAATTGTGCGGTTACACCGCCGGACTC
The DNA here is from genome assembly GCF_018333035.1 of Bacillus sp. J41TS8. Taxonomy (NCBI): domain Bacteria; kingdom Bacillati; phylum Bacillota; class Bacilli; order Caryophanales; family Bacillaceae; genus Bacillus; species Bacillus sp. J41TS8. The sequence goes on along the minus strand of NZ_BORF01000001.1, from coordinate 241,714 downwards.
CATCATCATCAGTTCTTTTTTCATATCCAATCCGCCCCGGTATCCCGTGAGCTGCCCGCTTTTACCGATAACCCGATGGCAAGGCACCACCATTAACAGCGGATTTGCGCCGATCGCCGCGCCTACTGCCCGCACAGCGGCCTGCTTTTCAATATGCTCGGCGATATCGAAATAGGAGCAAGTGCTGCCGTAAGGGATTTCGGAGAGCGCCTTCCACACTGCCAGCTGAAAAGGCGTGCCGGCAAGGTCGACAGGAAAGCTGAAATGAGTCCGCTTGCCGTTCAAATACGCCTGCAGCTGCTCGGCGTATTCTGCCAATCCTTTGTCATCCCGAATGAAAACTGGCTGTGTAAATCTTTTTTCAGCCCAAGCGGCCAAATCCTCGAAGCCTTGATTCCATCCCCCTGTAAAACAGAGCCCGCGGGCAGTCGCCCCAATGTGAATCTGCCAACCTCGGCAAATAAGCGTACGCCAGTATACGATTTGATCGTCCATATGTTTACCTCCGTTTCATTTGCCGGTACGACGTCGGCGATTGCCCAGTCTTCTTTTTAAACAAAGAGGCAAAATATTCCGCATTCGCAATGCCTACCATTGAAGCGATTTCTGCGATCGATCGTTCTGAATGAGCAAGCAAATCGACCGCTTTCTCAATCCTTTTCTGCAGGATGTATTCTGCCGGCGAGACGCCTTTGATTCGTTTAAATGTCCGCTGCAGGTGAAAAGGGCTGATATGGCACCTGTCAGCCAAAGCTTGCAGAGACAGCGTATCGCGATAAGATTTCTCGATGATTTGCACTACCCGCTGTGCCAGCTCTTCATCCGGCAGCAGCGCCCCGGCGGGATTGCAGCGTTTGCAGGGGCGGAACCCTTCTGATAAAGCATCTTTTGCATTGAAAAAAATCTGCACATTGTCGATTTGCGGAACTCTCGATTTGCAGGATGGGCGGCAAAATATGCCGGTCGTTTTGACCGCGTAATAAAAAACTCCGTCATAGGCGGAATCGTTTTCCGTAATTGCCCGCCACATTTCAGGCGTCAATCGTGATTTGCTGTTCATATCTTCACCCCGATATATGTCAGTATAACCTAAATGACAGCCGGGGGTGAGAGACGGAGAACGGCACAGCAAGAATACAAAGAAGGAGGGATCGGTTGCTTCGGCCTCCGAAACGCGCTACAATTCATTTACAATACAGGATGAGGTGAGAATATTGCCGAAATCAGTGAAGCAGTCCTCCTAAAATAAAAATCTATATTTTAGGAGGTAAAACATGAATTTTCAAACAATCGAGCTTGACACTTGGTATAGAAAATCCTATTTTGACCATTACATGAAGGATGCGAAATGTTCTTTCAGCATCACGGCAAACGTCAATGTGACAAATTTGCTCGCCTTGCTCAAGAAAAAGAAGATCAAGCTGTACCCGGCTTTTATTTATATCGTATCAAGGGTCATTCATTCGCGCCCTGAGTTTAGAACAACTTTTGATGACAAAGGACGGCTGGGTTATTGGGAACAAATGCATCCGTGCTATGCGATTTTTCATCAGGACGACCAAACGTTTTCCGCCCTCTGGACGGAATACTCAGACGATTTTTCGCAGTTTTATCATCAATATCTTCTGGACGCTGAGCGCTTTGGAGACAAAAGGGGCCTTTGGGCTAAGCCGGACATCCCGCCCAATACGTTCTCAGTTTCATCTATTCCATGGGTGAGCTTTACAAACTTCAATTTAAACCTTGATAACAGCGAACACTTGCTGCCGATTATCACAAACGGGAAATACTTTTCAGAAGGCCGGGAAACATTTTTGCCCGTTTCCCTGCAAGTACACCATGCCGTGTGTGACGGCTATCATGCCGGCGCCTTCATGAACGAGTTGGCACGGCTTGCCGCCGATTGTAAGGAGTGGCTTGTGTGACAGAGGAAAGGCCGATATAATTCGGCCTTTTTTATATGCGCTGCTTAGCGGTCTTACTGTGGTGTGTTTACTCCCGGCATTTGGAACGCCGGCTCTCAACAAACTTTCTGTAGTGAAAATCATGAACCAAACGGATCGTCGGCCTGATTAACAGCTGAAAGCTGCCGATCACAAACATCCATAGTCCCGCCGGCTTCAGTTCCTCGGAGAAAAAGCAGAAGCTCCCGACAAGGAATAAAAGGCCGATGAGAAAATCGTTTAATGTATGTAGAACTTTGTATCTTTTTTTGAAAAAGAGTTCATATCGATTGTTATTGTTTTGCGGCATTGCTTGATCACTCCAATCCTTTTATTTACCCTGCCGGAAGCCGGAGTGAAACGCCGGTATACATAGGATTTATGAATTAGGAAAACATATGGGGAAATAAACCATCCAGGAGTGAAAAATATGCGGTTATTCATATGTGCATCGTGCCTGTTCGGCTTGATTGTTCCGTCATTTGAAACGAAAGCGCTGACGTTTGAAGAATTGCCGGTTAAACAAGCTTCAAAACAATGGGAAGTTCAAATCGGTAAAGCCGAAGCCGGAAACGGAATGGCGAAACCGGAAAAAGGAGCGTTTCATACTTATGCTGTCGAAATCAAAAACATTGGACACGATGTGGCTTCGGCGGAAATTTTTGTCTATCGGAACGAGCCTAATTCTTCAACGAAATTTTCGCTTTGGAACATTCCTCACGAAAATCCGGTTTCTTTAGCCAAAAGCTTAAATCACGGAAGCTCTGTCAAGCACCGCAATCTGCTTATGGCAGAGAATGCGACCGAATTGGAAGTGGACATGATTTGGACGGAAAAAGGAAGCGAAGGCAGACTTTTAAAGGAAACGTTCATTTTCAAGGGAGATGAATCATGAAGAAAAAATGGCCGTTCATCGTCAACGGTCTTTTTTTAATGACTTAGGCAGCCGATCGTTCGGCCATACGATATCGAAGCGACCTCGAACCAGCAGAGCTCGTCACAAAACATTTGCATTTAAAGAAAAATACAGGATGTTTTCACCAATATTTTTCTCAATGATGATACACTATTGACAAGCTGCTACTTTGGGAGGGTGTTTCCATAGATGCCGATGAAGCAAAAACACCAAATGTGTCATGAGAGCTCTCTCTAATCGATATAAAAGTAGGGTGAACCGGGGTTGTCAATCTGTAAAAGATCTTTTTTTATCCCGTGATACGCTTTTGGAATTCTGAATCTTCAAGAAAGTCCCCAGCCTTTTGCTGATCAATCGAGAACAAAGGATGATACATATGAAAAGAATAGATAAAATCTACCATCAGCTGCTGGATAATTTTCGCGAAAAGAATATCAATCAGCTTTTAAAGATACAAGGGAATTCGGCTAAAGAAATCGCCGGGCAGCTGCAAATGGAGCGTTCCAATGTCAGCTTTGAATTAAACAATCTCGTTCGGGCCAAAAAGGTGATCAAGATTAAAACGTTCCCCGTCCGCTACATCCCGGTGGAAATTGTTGAAAACGTCTTGAACATCAAATGGAATTCAGAGTTGATGGAGGTTGAAGAACTGAGGCGGCTGGCTGACGGCCAAAAAAAGCCGGCGCGCAATATATCCGCCGATCCCCTCGAGCTCATGATCGGGGCTAAAGGGAGCTTGAAAAAGGCAATTTCTCAGGCGAAAGCGGCAGTCTTTTATCCTCCGCACGGCTTGCATATGCTGCTGCTCGGGCCGACGGGTTCGGGGAAATCGCTGTTTGCGAATCGGATCTACCAGTTCGCCGTTTATTCTGACATATTGAAGCCCGATTCCCCGTTCATCACATTCAACTGTGCAGATTACTATAACAACCCTCAATTATTGCTCTCTCAATTGTTCGGACATAAAAAAGGGTCTTTTACAGGTGCGGGTGAAGACAAAGCAGGATTAGTCGAGCAGGCGGACGGGGGCATTCTGTTTATGGATGAAATCCATCGCCTCCCGCCGGAGGGGCAGGAAATGCTGTTTTATTTCATAGACAGCGGCACATACAACAGGCTTGGTGAAACAGAGCATAAACGAACGGCAAAAGTCCTGTTTATCTGTGCGACAACAGAAAATCCGAGCTCTGCATTGCTGAAGACATTTTTGCGGAGAATTCCGATGACCGTACATATCCCTTCGCTCAATGAACGGTCCCTTGGAGAAAGAGTGGAGCTGACAACGTTTTTATTGGGGAAAGAAGCAGAGCGGATCAAAAAAAACTTAAATGTGCACATCGATGTCTATAATGCACTGATTCATTCTGCAAAATTCGGAAATGTCGGGCAGCTGAAATCAAATGTACAGCTGGTCTGTGCGCACGGGTTTTTAAATAACCTTGACAAAGACGAGGTTGTTGAACTGACCGTCCGGGATCTTCCGGACGAGATCAAAGAGGACTGGATGTCCAGCAGCAAAAATATTGAACGGAGCAAAATGATTTCTGAATATGTCAACATTACAACGATCATCTCTCCGATTGTGGAAGATGAAGCAACGAAAATCGATGACTCCTTTAACTTGTATCATGTCATAGAAGAAAAAGCGAAAATCCTCAATAAAGAAGGCTTAACAAAAAAGCAAATCAATCAATATATATTAACGGATATTCATTTGCACGTCAGAAGCTTTTTTAATCAGAAAATGCTTCAAAACCACAGTTTACTCAAATTCGTTGAAGACGACGTGATTCAGATGACGAAAGAATTAAAGGGAGTCGCCGAACATGAGCTTGACTGCAAGTTCGACCGTAAATTCATCTATTTCCTGAGCATGCACATCGCCGCATTTTTAAAGCGCGGAAAGCAGATTGATGTCTTAAATTCGCAGGAAACAGATGAAATCAGGGAAACCCATGTGAAAGAATACGAGGTCGCACTCATTTTCAAAGATAAAATTCAAGCATATTTCAAAGTAACCGTTCCGGAAATCGAAGTCATCTACTTGACGATGCTCATTCAGTCGATTAAATCATGGAAAGAAAACAAAAGGACGGGCATTGTCGTGGCCGCCCATGGAAACAGCACGGCAAGCTCTATGGTTGAAGTAGCCACTGAACTGCTGGGAAGCACCCCGATCGCTGCGGTTGATATGCCTTTGACCGTTTCACCCTCGGAAATCGTCAGCTGCCTAGCGGAGAAAGTGAAGCAGGTTGATGAAGGAGAAGGCGTTTTAATGCTTGTCGACATGGGATCGCTTGCGATGCTGGAAAGCAGGCTTGAACAACAAACGGGCGTTAAAATAAAAACGATCAGCAATGTTACGACATCTATGGTGCTCGATGCCGTCCGCAAGGTGAATTATTTGAATTTGAATTTGCACGCCATCTACGATTCGGTTACAAAGGATTTCATCGATTTATGGGCCGATAAACCGCGGGTCTCAGGCAAAAAGAAGGCGATCGTCTCCATTTGCACAACAGGCGGCGGAACGGCGAAGAAGCTCGAAGAGATTTTAACATCAATCGTGAGCAGGACATCTGATGAACAAATCAGCATTTTGACGGTGCCATCGATCAAATTAGCAAGCCGCATCAAAGAAATTGAAAAAGCGTATGAGATTCTTGCCACGGTTGGCACGAAGAACCCTAAAATCGATGCTCCGCACGTCCCTTTAGAAGTATTGATTGAAGGCGAAGGGGAAAAAGTGATTCAGCAGGTGATTGCAACCGGCGATATCCCGATGAGCGGCGGATTATCCGGTGAAAATGTGGTTGTAAAGGAGCTTTGCGAAGACAGCCTGAAGAAGTATCTTGTCTTTTTGAATCCCTATCATGTGATAGACATGCTGTTGGAGTGGCTTCAGACGGTTCAAGACGAACTGCGTATGACATTCAGCAACGCTGTGCTGATCAAAGTCATCATGCATACCGCTTTTGCTTTTGAAAGGGTGATCAAACAGAACCCGATCGCTTTTCCGGAGGAGGAAGAGATGAATGATCAGCTTGAAAACGTTCTTCACATCACAGAGAAAACATTAAAGCCTTACGAAGAAAAGCTTGGTCTTGCGATCAGCGAAGATGAAAAAATGTTTATCGCGTCCATCTTTGCTGAAGAGTTATAGCTGTTTCCCATCGGCAATTTTTTCATGTAAACCTGTATTAAGTGGACCCCCATTTTAATACAGGTTTATTTTTATGCTTAAACGTGTTTCAAATATGAAAATAATTCGTCTTGAAATACAATGAAAACGCTTAATACAGTTTTGTTGGCACGATACTTGCATTATAAATAAGCGAACGAAAAAAGAAAGGAGCAAATGTACATGATTACAGTCATTATCAGCGGCCACGGAAACTTTCCCATAGCATTAAAAGAATCTTCAGGGATGATATTCGGAGAAGAGGAGAGCCTGATCGCGGTGCCGTTTCTGAAAGGGGAAGGCATTCAGACACTGCAAGAAAAATATCATCAGACGCTGAAGGATGTTCCGGAGGAACACGAGGTGCTTTTTTTAGTGGATATTTTCGGCGGGACGCCATATAACGCAGCGACCCCTTACATCGCGAAAGAGCGGAGATTCGATATGGCAGCCGGAGTGAACCTGCCGATTTTGTTAGAGGCATTGAGCTTGAGGGAGCATATGCCGCTCAAACAACTGCTGAACCAGTTGAAAAAGATGAGCCGGGAATGCTTCCAAATATGCAGCGAGCAATTGGAAAAATTCAGTCAGTCCAATCAGGGAAGAGAGGATGAATTGTAATGAAAATCGTTTTGGCAAGAATTGATGACCGCTTTATTCACGGCCAAGTATTAACAAGATGGATCAAAATCCACGCTGCTGATCGCATTATCGTTGTCTCCAATGAGGTGGCACAGGACGAAATGAGAAAAACGCTGATCCTTTCTGTTGCACCTTCAAATGTAAAAGCCAGCGCCGTTTCGATTTCCAAAATGGCCAAAGCGTTCCACAGTCCGCGGTACGAAGATACGACGGCAATGCTGTTATTCGAAAATCCGGGCGACATTGTTTCCTTAATCGAAGCAGGCGTTCCGATCGAAATAGTCAATGTCGGCGGGATGCGTTTCGAGAATAACCGCAGGCAAATCACGAAATCGGTAAGCGTTACTGAAAAGGACATCAAATCGTTCGAACAATTGCATGAATTGGGCGTGAAGCTGGAACTGAGGCAGCTGCCGTCAGATTCGAGCGAAGACTTTATGCAGATGTTAAGAAACGCAACAAAATCCTAGAAGGAGGTTCTAAAGGCATGTCAACGATTCAAATCATTTTGCTGCTTGTCATCGCTGCTATAACAGGTATCGGTAGTGTATTGGACGAAGGGCAGACACATCGCCCGCTGATTGCCTGCACTTTGGTCGGCCTTGTCCTCGGGGATCTGAAAACAGGCATCATTCTCGGCGGAACGCTGGAGCTGATGGCGCTTGGCTGGATGAATGTCGGTCTTGCAATGGCCCCCGATACGGCCATCGCTTCCGTGATTTCGACTATCTTAGTGATTACCGCCGATCAGGGAATCGGCGAAGGAATCGCCGTCGCGGTGGCTTTGGCAGCTGCGGGTCAGGCGCTGACGATTTTCGTCCGGACGATCACCGTATTTTTAATTCACCGCGCCGACAAATACGCAAAGGATGGCAATTTTAAAGGAATTGAAATTATGCATATAACTGCCATGGCGTTTCAGGCGCTGCGCGTTATGATTCCGACATTGATCGTGGCTCTGATCAGTGTCAGCGCTGTTCAGGCGTTTTTGGGAAATATTCCGGAAGTCATCACAAAAGGCTTGCAAATAGGCGGAGGCATTATCGTTGTTGTCGGGTATGCGATGGTCATCAACATGATGAACATTCCGTATTTGAAGCCGTTTTTCTATATCGGTTTTTTGCTGGCCGCGTTCACCGATTTCAATTTAGTCGGCTTCGGCGCCCTCGGGCTCTGTCTGGCATTTTTATATCAGCAAGTGATGCAAAAAAATCATGCTCAAGGGGCGGTTGCTGCCGCCAGTGACGGCAGCATGGCCGCTTATGATGATGACGATGATCTGGATGCTTAAAAATTAAAGGAGGGACGAATAATGGGCACAGAAAAAAGATTAACGAAGAGAGAGATTTTCAGTATGTTTATCCGCTCAAACTTTTTGCTCGGATCTTTTAACTTTGAGCGTGTACAGGCGCTCGGCTACTGCTACGTCATGATTCCGGCGATCAAAAAACTGTACGGTCCGGGAGCAAAACGGAGCGAAGCGCTCCAGCGCCATTTGGAATGGTTTAATACACATCCGTGGCTGACCGCGCCGATATTTGGCGTAACCGCTGCGATGGAAGAAGAAATGGCCAACAATAAAAAGATTGATGCCAAAGCAATTAATGGAATGAAAATCGGCTTAATGGGCCCGTTGGCAGGCGTGGGCGACCCGATTTTCTGGGGGACGTTGCGCCCGGTTTTGGCGGCCTTGGGAGCGTCGCTTGCTTTAAGCGGAAACATCGCCGGCCCGCTTTTGTTTTTCTTTTTAATCAACGCCGTCAGATTAAGCACTAAATACTACGGATTAAAGTACGGCTATGTGAAAGGCATGGAAATATTGCAGGACTTGGTGGGGAACCGCATTCAAAAACTGACGGAAGGCGCTTCAATACTCGGGCTGTTTGTGATGGGAGCTCTCGTTTCCAAGTGGACCACAATCAATATCCCGATCGTCGTGTCGAGAATTAAGGATGATGCAGGCAAAGTCGATGTACAGACCGTGCAAAACATTTTAGACAGCATCATGCCGGGGGTACTGCCTCTAGGATTGACATTGCTCGCTGCCTGGATGCTTCGCAAAGGGGTGAATCCTCTTCTCATGATTTTCGGTATTTTTATCATCGGGATTGTCGGCTATTGGGCTGGCTTTTTGGCATAAAATGATTTAGTTGTTCTTTTCTTAGCTTTTGGAGAGGCAGGTCCATTCGGCCGCAAAAAGGGGGAGGCTGTTTGGACTTCCTGCCTTAACCGTCACTAAAAACCGTGTGAAGAAGAGGGGAGAAAAGGGATGAAAAAGAGAATGATTCAGATGGGGATCATAGGGGCTATGATGTTCCCGGAAGCCTTTTCCGCAGCTGCTGCCGACCCGGACTACTATAACGAGGATCATCGGCCCAAGTATCATTTCACGCCGGAAGCAAACTGGATGAATGACCCGAACGGGATGGTGTATTACGCGGGGGAATATCATCTGTTTTATCAATATCATCCATATGGCTTGCGCTGGGGGCCAATGCATTGGGGGCACGCGGTAAGCAAAGATTTAGTCAAGTGGGAGCATTTGCCGGTCGCACTGTATCCGGATGAAAAAGGAACGATTTTTTCGGGCAGCGCTGTCGTCGATCGGCATAATACTACAGGGTTTCAAACAGGGACGGAGAAGCCGCTCGTTGCCATTTATACGCAGGACCGGAGCGGGGAACAAGTGCAAAGCATCGCCTACAGCAATGACAAAGGCAGGACATGGACGAAGTACTCAGGCAACCCTGTCATTCCAAATCCGGGAAAAAGAGATTTCCGCGATCCGAAAGTCATTTGGCATGAACAGACAAAAAAGTGGGTGATGTTGCTTGCGGGGGGCGATCGAATTCTGATCTATACATCGCCTGACTTGAAGCGGTGGACATATGCGAGCGAATTCGGCGAAGGAGAGGGCAGCCATGGAGGCGTGTGGGAATGTCCGGATCTGTTTGAGCTTCCTGTAGAGGGCAGGCCGAATGAAACGAAATGGGTGATGCAAGTCAGTGTTGGAGACGGTGCTGTCTCAGGAGGATCAGGCATGCAATATTTCGTCGGCAGTTTTGACGGAACAACCTTTAAAAATGAAAACCCGCCGAATCGCGTACTATGGACAGATTACGGCAAAGACTTCTACGCAGCTGTCAGCTGGTCTGATATCCCGAAGTCAGACGGACGAAGGCTTTGGTTAGGGTGGATGAGCAATTGGCAATACGCAAACGATGTTCCCACTTCCCCGTGGAGAAGCGCAATGTCGATCCCGAGAGAAGTAAAATTGAAAGCGTTTTCCGAAGGACTTAGAATGATTCAGGCTCCGGTAGCGGAGCTGCAGTCGATACGGGGAGCATCGCAAACGTGGAAAAACAAGATCATTTCGCCTCGAAACGGAAATTTGCTGAAAGGGCTGTCAGGCGATGCTTATGAAATCAATGCGGAATTTCAAGTAAATACCGGAGCTGCGGCCGAATTCGGCTTTAAAGTCCGAACAGGGGAAAACGAGTATACGAAAATCGGCTACAGCAAAAACAGCGCTTCACTGTTCGTCGACCGGAGCCAATCCGGAAACGTCTCCTTTAATCCGAACTTTAACACTGGAAAGCATGCGGCCCCGCTGGAACCGGTCGCTGGGAAGGTGAAGATGCGCATTTATGTCGACCGCTCTTCAGTCGAAGTATTCGGCAACGACGGGAGGCAGGTGATCACCGACATTATTTTGCCGGACCAATCCAGCAAAGGGCTAGAAGTATACGCATCAAACGGGTTTGTCAAGCTGAATTCCATGACGGTTCATCCTCTGAAAAAAGTATGGGGAGCGTCGCCCTTTCAATCAAATTTGACCGGCTGGACGACCGTAAACGGTGTATGGGCCGATACGATTGATGGAAAACAAGGGCGCTCTGAAGGAGATTCGTTCATTTTATCTTCAGCAAAAGCAACAGATTTCACATATGAAGCAGATGTCGCGATAAAGGATGGAAATGGAAGAGGGGCAGGGGCTCTCGTGTTTCGGGCCGATCAGGATGTTAAAAACGGATACCTTGCCAATGTGGATGCCAAGCATGACGTGGTGAAGTTTTTCAAATTTGAAGACGGCTCGGCCTCTGTTATTGCCGAACACCGCACACCGATAGAAACCGGCCGGAAATATCACCTGAAAACGGTGGCCCGCGGTGCAAACTTTTATATTTACCTTGATGATCAATTGGTGATAAGCGCCCGGGATTCAACGTTTGCCGATGGAGCCTTCGGTTTGAATGCATGGGATGCGACCGCAGTCTTCCAACATGTTTATGCCAAACGATGATCATGTGGCTGGAATGCCGGGCATTCCAGCCTTTCCTTTAAAAGACGCTGCGGACCAATCCGCCGTCCGCACGCAAGGCTGCACCATTGATCGGCGAAGAAAGCGGACTGCTTAAAAATGTGACAAAGTGCGCGATTTCTTCCGGCCGAATCAGCCTTTGTATGATAGAGGTCGGCCGGTTTTCTTTCATAAACCGCTTTTCCGCTTCTTCGACTGTCAGGTTTTCATCCGGATAGAGGGTCTTCAGCATCGTTTCAACGCCTTCGGTTAAGGTTGAGCCCGGCATGACCGTATTGACGGTCACATTTGTACCTGCCGCTAGCTCTGCCAGGCTCCGGGAAATCGAAAGCTGCATCGTTTTTGTTGCGCTGTAATGAGCCATTTCCTGTGACGGCATAACCGCGGCTTCGCTCGCAATAAAAATGACCCGGCCTTCTTTTTTCTCGATCATGCTTTGCAAATACCTCCGCGAGAGCCTTACCCCGCTCATAATATTCACTTCGAAAAAGCGGAACCAATCCTCATCCGGTATCTCGAAATATTCCGCCGGTTCAAAGATCCCTAAATTATTGACCAGAATATCAACATCCGGGAATGCTGCTAATAGGCTTTGACACCCTTTTTCAGTGCCAAGGTCATAAGGGGCCGCTTGAAGAACAGCCTCGGGAAATTGGCCTTTCAATTCGTCTATTGTTTGGTTGACCTTTTCTTGCCGGCGTCCGTTAATGATGACAGACGCACCTTCTTTCGCAAGTGAAGCGGCAATCGCTTTGCCGATTCCGGACGTCGATCCGGTCACCAACGCTCTTTTTCCCCGTAAATCCAAGTTCATCATTGATCCCTCCGTTTTCTTTTCATTATAAACAGAACAATGTCAAACAAAACATCAATTATGATTATGGAACAGAAGACACCAAAACGGAAGTACGCACTTTTAAGTCATATAGGCACTTTTTTGTGCCTATAGGTATAAGGAGGGAACTTGATCAAAAAAACCCGCCGGCTGTAAACGGCGGGCTTGCTGTTTATGGGAAATTCAATCATAACAAGTAACGGTGATATATGTATCATTCCCTTTAAACAGGACGAGTTCTGCTTGTTTATTCGCACCATCTGTAAAACTGCTGACATCGATCGCCGGACTGTTGCTTTTCGGTCCGACGTAGAAATTTTTTCTTGCGATTTCAGGCGTGCTTCCCGCCCCGTCAACTTCATACAGCGTAAATGTAAAGCCGTAAAAGCTGTTGTTGTGAAAATAAAATTTCCCTCCGCTTGATTTGATGATCGGAGTTTGCGACGTCATGCCGTATGTGCCGATATTATCCCATACACCGGCACCTGCTGCAGTCGCCGAAGAAAAAGGCAAAAGCAAACACGCCAAAGTGAGCAGTAAGGCACCGATTTTGCTGAATTTCATGATTGGTCCTCCTTTTTAGTCACTACACTGGGGATTGTATCATTCATCACAGATGAAAGAATGAGGCATTGTTCCCTGAAAAATTGGGTTTATCTTTTTCATATGATGCACTTTTTGCGAACGGCATCCATAAATTGTGCTTTTATTAAGAAAAAAGGCCGATCATGGTGCTGCGGCGCTGTAACAAATGAAGCTGATATCCCATGAAGGCCTCCGCGGTTTTTCGAGTTTTTTTCTTTTGAAATTGAAATAGACACTGCTAATGATTGACAACATTTTCAAACTGACTTAAACTTAGTTTGATGATTAAACTAAGTGTGTGCATAAGGAGTGGATGAAAGAGGGAGATCATTTTATGTTCTGATCAAAGCAACCTTCGAAATCTGATTCTTGCGAAAATTGAAAAATGGAGGTGATAAGATGACATAAACCTACAATCTAGTATTCGTGGTTGACGAGTGAAGCATCTGTCTCACTTCGGCTGAAAGGCCGCTTGCCAGGTTCAATGTATGCGCTTTCATAAAAACTTATCATAAAGCCGTTTTGAAAGGCTGTGGAGGAGGTAAGAATCATGACGGGTGGACATGTAAACCAAGTTAGTATGTATGAGAAATCCGGTTATGCTTCTGGAGATTTAGCATGTAATTTAATTTACACCACGGTTTCTACATATCTGTTATTTTTCTATACGGATGTTTATGGTTTATCAGCCGCTGCCGCTGGAACAATGTTTCTGATTGTTCGAATCATTGATGCGCTTGCCGATCCTTTTATCGGAACATTAGTAGACCGAACAAACAGCAGATTCGGGAGGTTTAGGCCGTATCTGCTGTTCGGCGCGTTTCCGCTTGCTGTACTTGCCATCCTCTGTTTTACAACTCCAGATTTTTCAGATACCGGAAAATTAATCTACGCTTATATCACGTATGTCGGGTTATCACTCACATATACAGCGATAAATGTTCCATACGGCGCATTAACCTCCGCGATGACGAGAGATAATCAAGAGGTCGTCAGCATTACTTCGGTTCGGATGGTCTTTGCCAATCTTGGCGGACTCATCGTATCTTTTTTTGTTCCTTTACTTTCTACTTATTTAGGTGATACGACAGGAAACACGGCTCTTGGCTGGCAGCTGACGATGAGCATGCTGGGGATAATTGGCGCCTGTCTATTAATCTTTTGTTTTAAAAGTACAAAAGAACGGGTCACTCTGCCAATGTCCGAAGAAAAAATTAAATTTTCCGATCTATTCGAGCAATTCCGGGTGAATCGTCCGTTAGTCGTTTTAAGCATTTTCTTTATCATTATTTTTGGCGTCAACTCGATAAGCAATTCCGTCGGCATCTACTACATGACGTACAATGTAGGCAGAGCCGATCTTGTGAAATGGTACGGCTTGCTTGGAAGCCTTCCTGCATTGGCCATCCTGCCGTTTATACCCCGAATCAATAAGTGGCTGGGAAAGAGAAAGCTATTAAATGCCGCTTTATTATTAAATATCATTGGACTTTTAGCCATTCTCATTGTTCCGCCAAGCAATGTGTTTCTGGTGCTCTTCTTTCGGGTCATTGCCGCAGTTGGAAGCGTGACGGCCGGGGGATATATGTGGGCGCTTATCCCTGAAACAATCGAATATGGCGAATATAAGACAGGGAAACGTTTGAGTGGATTGATTTATGCGATTATCGGCTTCTTTTTCAAGTTTGGCATGGCACTCGGCGGAATCGTTCCAGGACTCATATTGGAGAAGTTCGGCTATGCCGCAGGCCAGGTCCAAACACCTGAAGCGTTGACAGGGATATTATTAACGACAACTGTAGTTCCGGTTATTTTCCTTATATTGGCTATGATCGACATTAATTTTTACAATTTAAGCGATGAAAAATATGCAAAAGTCGTACGTGAATTAGAGAATAGAGATAAAGTGACTTGGACTCTATGAAGAATTTCAGTAGAAATATACATTTTAAAGACAACCGTGAGGAGGAATGAAGATGAAAATTATCAATCCGGTGCTTAAAGGTTTCAACCCGGATCCATCCATATGTAGAGTAGGGGAAGATTATTATATCGCAGTATCCACCTTCGAATGGTTTCCAGGAGTGCAAATCCATCATTCAAAAGATTTGGTGAATTGGCGTTTAATTGCACATCCGTTGCAGAGGGTTTCACAATTGGATATGAAAGGGAATCCCGACTCAGGCGGTGTATGGGCGCCTTGTCTAAGTTACAGTGAAGGAAAGTTTTGGCTTATATATACAGATGTAAAAGTTGTGGATGGAGCCTGGAAAGACTGTCATAACTATTTAGTTACTTGCGAAACCGTCGATGGAGATTGGGGGGAGCCGATTCAACTAAATAGTTCCGGCTTCGATGCTTCATTGTTCCATGATGTCGACGGAAGAAAATATTTGTTAAATATGCTGTGGGATCACCGGATCGGCCGCCATTCATTCGGAGGCATTGTGATGCAGGAATTTTCCGTGCGCGAAAAAAGGCTTATCCATCAACCGAAAATCATTTTTGAAGGCACAGATATTAAACTGACTGAAGCGCCGCACCTTTATCATATCGGGGATTATTACTATTTGTTGACAGCGGAAGGCGGGACCCGTTACGAGCATGCCGCCACAATTGCCCGTTCAAAACATATCGAAGGACCATATGAGATTCACCCCGACAATCCAATTTTAACGTCTTGGCACGAACCTCGGAATCCGTTGCAGAAATGCGGACATGCATCAATTGTGGAAACGCATACAGGCGAGTGGTATTTAGCTCACTTAACCGGGCGTCCTATTCATCCTGCTGATGACTCGGTTATTCACCAAAGAGGATATTGTCCTTTGGGAAGAGAAACCGCGATTCAAAAATTAGAGTGGAAAGACGGCTGGCCTTATGTGGCAGGCGGAAAAGAGGGGAGGGTGGAGGTGGAAGCGCCCCGCATATCTGAAACCAAGTTTCCATCGACATATCAGGAAGTCGATCAATTTGCTGATCGGACATTAAATATGAACTTTCAGACATTGCGGATTCCCTTTACGAAAGAATTAGGATCATTGACTGAAAGGCCGAATCATTTACGTTTATATGGACGTGAATCACTAACCTCTACATTTACCCAGGCGTTTGTAGCCAGGCGTTGGCAAAGCCTCCGTTTTACAGCGGAGACTGCTGTTGATTTCAACCCGGAGACCTTTCAGCAAGCCGCGGGACTCGTGAATTACTACAACACCGAAAACTGGACGGCTCTTCAAGTGACTTATGATGAAGACCTTGGGCGCATTTTGGATGTAACGATATGCGATAATTTTACATTCTCACAGCCGATAAAAGACAAAATTGTCATCCCGCGGGACATACAATATGTTTATTTAAGAGTAAATGTCGAATGGGAAACATATTATTACTCCTATTCTTTTAATAAAAAAGACTGGTATAAAATTGAGATCCCGTTGGAATCTAAAAAACTGTCAGATGATTATGTGCGCGGAGGAGGATTCTTCACCGGAGCTTTTGTGGGAATGCAATGCCAAGATACAAGCGGAGCACATCAACATGCCGATTTTGATTACTTTATGTACAAAGAGCTATGAGTCAACAAAATACCGCTCCCGACAATCGGGAGCGGTTCAAATTTGTTTTCTTCCCTTCCCATTTTAATGCCTCTTTCCTTCCTCGGTTAATTTAAAAGTTGTCATCCTCGCTCGCTTTGGGGTAAGTGAAACGCAAAAGGAGCAGATGCATTATGAACCTTTCAAATTAAACTTCATTACTAAACAATGATTACAGAAGGTGTTCATTAATGAACATCCATAAGACAAAAGACCGGGGGATAGGCGCTCATTTTGCATGCATATGCTCTTTT
The DNA here is from genome assembly GCF_018333035.1 of Bacillus sp. J41TS8. Lineage (NCBI taxonomy): Bacteria > Bacillati > Bacillota > Bacilli > Caryophanales > Bacillaceae > Bacillus > Bacillus sp. J41TS8. The sequence continues at coordinate 225,441 of NZ_BORF01000001.1, read as the reverse complement.
TTGCTGGTGTCGATGAAAAATACAAAAAATTTATATTTTTCAAATTCCCACTTTACAGGTAGGTATAGTATAGATTATATTTAACAATAAAAATAAACCAATTGAAGTGGGAGGCCAACATGAAAAAGCTGATTGTGTTTGTCTTGATAGGATTATTTGCGCAGCTGATAGATGGCGCCTTAGGGATGGCGTACGGGGTGACATCGTCGTCATTGCTGCTTGCCTTCGGCATCGCACCGGCGGTTGCGTCAGCATCCGTTCACCTGGCGGAAGTCGTCACAACCGCGGCATCCGGTGTGTCGCATATAAAGTTTGGAAACGTTGATAAACAAACGGTCAAACGACTCGTCATCCCGGGATCACTCGGGGCATTTCTCGGCGCTTCCTTTTTAAGCAACATTCCGGGCGAGCTTGCGAAACCTTATATTTCAATATTTCTGCTTGTCCTCGGCGTGTATGTGCTCACTCGATTTCTATTCATGTTTAAAATAGGAGAGCAAAAAAGCGGTATCAGCCTTTCGAGAAAAAAAGCCGTTCCCCTGGGATTAATCGCGGGTTTTGCTGATGCAACCGGAGGGGGAGGCTGGGGGCCGATTGCCACTCCAGTTTTGTTATCCAAAAAAGGCGTCAGTGCGAGAAAAGTAGTGGGTACTGTTGACACAAGCGAGTTTGCTATTGCCGTTTCGGCAACGTTAGGATTTTTCATTTCTCTCGGCTGGGAAGAAGTCAATTGGCTGTGGGTTGGTGCATTGATGATTGGCGGAATTATTGCGGCTCCGATTGCCGCCTGGCTGGTGCAGAAGGTGCATGCCCGATTAATGGGCGTTCTGGTCGGCGGACTGATCATTCTCGTCAACACAAGAACGCTTGTCCATTCGTGGATCAATCAAACAGCATTATATCCGGCTATTTATATTGGAATCATCGCAGTTTGGATATCAGCTATTGTATATATTGTTGTAAAAATAAGAACAAGTGATCAAACTGCTCAAGCATTAAATCAATAATCTTGCGACGGCTTCAGATATCATGAGCGTTTTAAAAAAGATGCGGAAGTCGATAAGCAAGAGAAGGGAAGAACTTCAGGCCGTCAACAAACGAATACATTCCGATCGGACAACCGAAGGGCTCCTGTTAGACTGCCGTTCCTTGAAAAGGAACTGTAAACTAAGAGGACTTTTTATTTTTAAATTTACTTATAGCGAGATCGGCATAGCGCCGGTCTCAACTTGTTTTCATGCCTCTTTTTGCATTCCCCGTCTCATTTCTAAACAATGAATGCGGAAGGTGTTTATTAATGAACATCTCCAGCTTGATTGCCGATTGAATGCGGGTTTTCCTGGAATTATAATATTTGTGAATGAGTGGATGTGAATAGCCTAACGCACTATCGCGGTTTATCATTCCGGTGCAGGCTGTTATTTACAAAAATAGAGATGGAGGTAGGATGTATGTCTTCAAAACAAGAGGAGAGCTTCGCCATATTAACTGAGAGAGAATTGTCTTCTGCGGCATTTAAAGATGAAGCGTACGAATTTTACAAGCGATTACGCGCTTCCCGTCCTGTCTATCCCGTATCGATGGGAGATCTGGGTGAGGGCTGGCTCATTACGAGGTACGATGACGCGGTCCGTATATTAAAGGATGCAAGAATGAAGAAAAACTACGAAAATGTGTTTACAGAAGAAGAATTAGAAAACTTCTCCGCTCTGGGAAATGAAGAACCTTTATCAAAGCATATGCTCAACTTAGATCCTCCCGACCACGGCCGTTTGCGGTCCCTTGTTCAGAAAGCATTTACTCCCCGGATGATATTGCAGCTCGAAGGAAGAATCCAACAAATCGCTGATTCCTTATTGGATGAAGTAGAACCGAACCATTCTATGAATCTTGTAGACGACTACGCTTTTCCCCTGCCGATTATCGTGATCAGTGAGATGCTTGGTATTCCAGTTGAAGATCGGCAAAAATTCAGGGTTTGGTCCCAGGCGATTATTGATTTTTCCGACACTCCTGAAAGCCTGGAGGAATACAAGCATAAAATAGGCGAATTCGCTGAATACCTGGAATATTTGGTCCGCAAAAAAAGGGAGGAGCCGGCTGAGGATTTAGTCAGTGCATTAATTCAGGCAGAAAGCGAAGGAACGACATTAAGCATAGAAGAGCTGTATTCGACAATTATGCTCCTTATCGTTGCAGGACATGAGACAACGGTAAACTTAATAACCAATATGACCTTTGCCTTGCTGAACCACCCTGATCAGCTGGAAAAGCTTCGTCAAAATCCTGATTTAATCGACTCAGCCATTGAAGAGGCGCTCAGATTTTACAGTCCAGTGGAATTAACCACCCTGCGCTGGGCGGCCGAACCATTTACATTGCACGGGCAGGAGATTAAGCGAAAAGATGTGATCATCGTTTCATTAGCGTCAGCCAACCGCGATGACACGGTTTTCCCGAATGCCGACCGCTTTGATATTGAAAGAAAGGATAACCGCCACCTTGCCTTTGGCCATGGCAGCCATTTTTGCCTCGGCGCACCGCTTGCCCGGCTGGAAGCCAAAATCGCAATTCAAACATTGCTGCGCGGCTTTGAACATATAGAGATCAAAGGTGAAAGGGAGCAGATCAAATGGAAAGGCAATTTTCTGATGAGAGCTTTAGAAGAACTGCCACTATGTTTTTAAATGGTTGGATTTACAGTCAGCCGTGATATGTTTGCTGTCATTTCGGCTCGAAGAAAAAGCAGACGACCATCTATCACAGGACTCATAAAAATCGTACTCCCCGATATGACGGGGAGTACTTTTCTTGCCGGCTTAATTGTCTAATACTTTTTCAGGCCGCTTTTGCGAATGCAGCCTCTCATATTTTCCTCGCAGGTTTACAGCCCTCGACAGTAAAAACCTTTAATTCTCTCATTGATTTTAAAATTTGTAAGTTTCTTGTTTCTGTTTATAATTAGAAACATATGCTAATGTTCCGCCGCCTTAAAACTGATTAACAGATGAGCATTCCCGGAATGTTCCGTGAGACGTTTTAAAATATACTGGCTAAAGAAGAAAGGTGTTTTTAAACTTGAGAGGATTCATCAAATGGACAGGGGTGGCGATTCTGTGTATTGGCTTGATCGCCTGTACTTCCAACAAGAATGCTGAAAATGTTCATTACGCAAAAGACGACAGACAAACATTGGATATTTATACACCGCAAACAAACGAGGATGAAAAACATCCTGTTCTCATCTATCTTCACGGTGGAGGATGGACAAGCGGCGACAAAAGCAGGGCTGCTTCGAAGCCGGCATTGTTCACGGAAAACGGCTATGTTTTCGTATCTGTCAACTATCGGCTTCATCCCGATGTTCAGTATGAAGAGATGGCTGATGATGCGGCTAAGGCCGTTAAATGGGTGATGGATCATGCTGATGAATATCAAATCGATCCGTCAAAAATCAATGTTATGGGACATTCGGCAGGAGGGCACTTGGCCGCCTTAATTGCCGCAAATCCGGCATATTTAAATCGTGTCGGCCTCACGCCGGCCTCGCTCAATTCGATTGTGGTTTTAGATGGACCCTTGGATATGAAACGATTCATCGAAGCGATCCCGTCTTATAAAAAAGTGTTCGGCACAGACGAAAAGGTGTGGACAGAAGCATCGCCGCTTTCCTACATCAACAACTCAAAATTGCCGCCTGCCTATCTTGTGACCCGCTGGGAAGACCCCGCCGTCTACAAATTCGCGGAAACCGTAAACAAAGCGAAAGCAACGGATTTTGTGTATCGGGTCAACAGCTTATCTCACAGTGATTTAAATAAGATGTTCGGCTCACCGGATGCGCCGGCAGAAGCACAGAATCTGACAAAAGCGGTTATGGCGTTTTTAGAGAAGGAAAATAAATAAGTGTAAATGGATTTCGGTCAAGTTCATAAGCGCTTTAAAGATTAGGAGAGAGGGGCTGGATTTTAAGATCTGTCCTCTCTATTGAATTTTCTTTTTTCTTCACAATGTTTTCCGCCTTTAATTTTGATATTTACTTTTAGAGGGAGAGATAGAAAAATGAGCACGCGGAAAATTGGTGCAATTATAATTGGTATTGCTACTCTCATCGCAATAGCTTACACAACTTACAAAATGATGTCAGGAAAAGATGTGGGTTTCAATGAAATTATAACGATATCGATATTTTTCATGATGTTTTTTTCTGTAATGGCTAGGGAGGATAAGAAGGAAGAAGATCAAAGTGATGAACTTGATCAAAAAGTTCTCGAGAAAAGCTCGAAAATCAGTTATTTTATTCTGTTATTTGCGATATTGTTAGCTGTGTTTGCTGATCAATTAGTGAACGGAACCATTAATATATTTTTGTTAGCTGTGTTAAGCTTGGGAATGGTTATATTTCCTGTCGTTGAATATCTGGTTGCGAAGAAGCGTTAATTTATGAAACCAAAAAGAGCTGTCAATACAGCTCTTTTTCATATAACGAAGTTCTTGATATGTACTTTAGTGAAAACCTTCCGTTTCTTTAGCCCGCTTTCCCGAAGTCTACCGTGTCCCGCTATGTCGTCAGTATGTCTACCGTCACTAACTGAATTCAGAAAAATGTTTGACAAACAAGAAGGTAAAATTTATTATATCATTACCTCGACTGCTTCAACTGCAGTTAGATCTGAAATACATAGTAGGTCTGTCATGTTGTTCATCCTTTAAACAGAAGGTAGGAAATGTCCCTGCTTCGTTACTGTATAGGAACTAATATTTCACACAAATGATTATCAATCATTTGTGAGGTATATCTTTCTATAATTGGTTGTTCTCTTATTGATAGATTATTTCTTTCTATCTCAGAAAAAATATTGCCCCAAAATTCACTGACTGCCTCTTTTGTATGGTCAAGCAAGAAAACAGCGTATTTCCCACCAGAAAATTCACCAACATGAGCTGGTTTTTCCACATTAAAATCTTTATTTATAACAACGCAAACATCATAACGACATTCCTCTTTAGGAGTAATCTCTGGGTTATCTTGTGGTATGCCTAAAATTGTAGAATTATCAAATACACCATTCGATTTTGCCCACTTTTTAAAATTCTCCATTAATTCTTTGTTTTGCTTTTCACCATACTCCCCAACATTTCGGAAATAAGCAATCCTTGATTCAGGTAATTCTTCAATAGTTATTTTCATATTTAATCCTCCTTTCTTAGATAAGGTAATTCGATTTAAAATGTTTTTCAAGTTATTTTTTAAAAGATTCTGATTATAATAGGGTTTAATTAATCCATTATTACACTATATAATCCGATTTATGATGTGATTTTTATCAAGCAATTAAAATATGAATTCCACGATATATTCCGAAGACCCCTTATTTTTATTGTCTCTCATTTACCTATTAGGCCGGTATCTTTCTCACTTTAAACACTCCCGCTTCCAAGCATGACACATAACTCACCAAGATCCTTTGCGGCCTGCGGGATGCGCTTTTTTTCTTTGAATCCAAAAAAGCTCTGACAGTGCCTTCAATCCGATGTTTGCGTATACACGATCTTTCAACTGTTTAGAGAGAACGTTGAAAAATATAAACAAAACATTAATAAAATCAAGCCATTTGATTTAACAAATTTACGATACGATCATATAGAACTTGATGGTTGGGAGATTAAGAGTAAGGGGGATATGATGTGAGAATGAAACGATTAAGGATGAGGAAGCATTTACTGATAGCTGTCTGTTCTTTGGCACTTCTTCTAAGTTCTCTGGTTGTAGGCGATGCGAGCGCGGCAACTAAACCAACAACTGCAGCTTCGCCGCAGTCTTCCGGATTTTTCGTAGATCATTACAAAAATAATATCTCTGCTAATATGACGGTGGAATCCAATCCAGTCATCGGGGTGCTTTCCGAATTTAATAAACTTTGGATCCCCGGAAAGACGTGGAATACCGGTACTAAACTGAACAGAAGAGTGTTGGATGCCAACATCCAAAAAGTCGTGGATATTACTGAACACCGCACGATGTTTGAGGAAAATGCTGCATATTTTGATGATCGGAGGGGCCAGAGCTACAGTGTTATTGACGGCCTCGGGAAGCTTGCTGACGTCTATCGAATGAACGCGGGAGCGACGACAACGATCATCAGCATCCCGGCAGATGCCTCGATAAAAAAATATCATGATGAAGGAACCAATTCAGGCAGCACCAGTTCGGAACTTGGACATGTCGTGAGCTTGGTCAATACTTTACGCGGCAACTATTCTTCATCGAATCCGGCTAAAGGCTATTTCAATTATCCCCGTCCGTTTCGCTGGAAAGACAATTCGATCATTGTTCCAACGCTTATTCCCGTCATCAATCCTGATCCGAACAAAGACGGAGGTTTTCCAAGCGGACATACGAACGCCGCATATCTCAGCGCTTTTGCCATGGCCTATGCGATACCAGAGCGTTATCAGGAGCTGCTGACTCGCGCTTCTGAACTCGGTCATAACCGGATTGTTGCCGGTATGCATTCCCCGCTGGACGTCATGGGGGGAAGGGTCATGGCAACAGCGTTGTCAGCTGCGATTCTGTCTGATCCCGACAATGAAAGATTGAAGAAAGCCGCTTATGATGAAGCTCATCGTAAACTATTAACGCAAACCGGGACAGGCGAAGACAGATACAGCGATTATGAAACGAATAAAAAACAATATACGGAACGATTGACATATGGATTTCGTCAAATGAAGACAACCGCTAAACCAATGGCAGTTCCAAAGGGAGCCGAAGTCCTGCTGGAAACGCGTTTTCCTTACCTTGACAAAAAGCAGCGCCGTTTGATTTTAGCAACTACCGGTCTTCCGGCCGGCTATCCTGTTCTTGATGATGCGGAAGGATGGGGAAGGCTTAATCTCTTTTCCGCCGCAGATGGGTATGGTGCTTTTACCAAAGATGTTACCGTGAAGATGGATGCTGCCAAAGGCGGCTTCCAAGCAACGGATCGCTGGCGCAACGACATCTCCGGCGCTGGAAAGCTGACCAAAAAGGGGACAGGCACTTTGAAGCTGGAAGGGAAAAATACATATTCCGGCGGTACACGGATTGATCAAGGGACGCTTGAGGGCGGTTCGGAGACAGCTTTCGGGAGAGGTGATGTTTCACTGGGAAGGGGCACCCTTAGGGAAGATGTGCCGGGAAAACTGATGATCGGGGGAGACTACAAACAATCTGCTGAAGGAATACTTGAACTTCATCTCAGCGGAAAAAAAGATCAGTTGAAAATTAAAGGAAAAGCAAGATTAAAGGGGACATTACGTCTCAATTTTATAGACAATTACATTCCGGCTGATGGATCGGCGGTCATAACCTTCCGCAAGCGTCATGGCTCATTTTCTTCCGTCGAAACCAGAGGATTGCCAAGCAAATATAAAGTGAAGATCATCTATAAGTCCAACAGTATTCAGTTGAAAGTTGATCAAAAGGGGAGAAGCTGATCTTCATCAAAAGCTGCAAGCTGACGCTTACTGTCGCCAGCTTGTTTTTCGTTTTGACGAAGTCTATTTTGAACAGGAGATCTTAAAAAATAGTCGGCACCATTCCTCCGTCCATACGGATCGGAGACCCTTTAAATGCGGATGCATAAGGACTGCATACAAATGCCGCCAGTCTGCCGATTTCAATAGGTTTGATAAATCGCTGTATTTCGGATTGAGGCAGGTTTGTGGTCATAAATTTCTTCTCTTTTTCTGAAAAAGTCATTCCTTCATCAGGGTACATTCCCTCAATGATTTGCTTCACATTCTCAGAGAGCGTCGGCCCCGGCATGATCGTATTAACTGTCACTTCTGTTCCGATTGTTAATTTTGATAAGCTTTTTGCCAATGATAATAGCATTGATTTTGTCATACAATACTGAGGCATCTGTCCTGAAGGCATCATCGCTTCTTCACTTGCAATAAAGATGATGCGGCCAAAATCACTTTTCAGCATTTTAGGCAAATAAAATTTAGTTAAACCGTTTGCAGCCAGAACGTTGGTGCGGAAGTATTTTTCCCATATTTCATCGTCAACGTCCTCATATTCCATGATTTCATAAATGCCCATATTGTTTATTAAAATATCGATTTGAGGGTATTTTTTAAATAAAGCTTCCCTTTGCCTAATATCCACGATGTCAGCCGCGGCGTTTTGGGGAGAGGTGGCAGGAAAAGCTGATTTTATTTCATTGACTGTTCGTTCTGCCTCTTCCTCATTTCGTCCGTTAATGAGGACATGAACACCTTCTTTGGCAAGTTCAATAGCGATGGCTTTTCCTATCCCTTTCGTCGATCCTGTAACTAAAGCTGTTTTGTTCTTTAATCCCATATCCATCAAACATTTCTCCTATTCTAGTTAAGTCCATTCAGCCGGGTTTGCTTACGCCAATTAGAAGGTGTCTCGCCTTCCCAGAGGCGGAAGGCCCGGTAGAACGAGTTCTGATCTTCATATCCGATCAGAAAGGCCACTTCTTTAATATCGAGCGAAGGGTCTGCCAAGTATTCCCGCGCCTGCTCATGTCTGACTTGGATCAACAGCTGTTTGAAGCTAGTGCCTTCATCAGTAAGCCGGCGCTGCAAGGTGCGGCCGCTCATTCCCAATTCGCCCGCGACAGTCTGAATGTCTGGGTGCCCTCCTGTGAGCGTGCGTTTCATGATCCACTTGACCACTTCAGTGATTGAAAGGCTATTTTGCTGATCATTCAACGATTGATCCAGCACGGGAGTCAGAATCTCCAGCAACTCTGCATTATACGAGACAAAGGGGCGGTCCAGATCTCCTCGATGCAGCGTCAGCCGATTCCGATCTGCACCGCTCCGGATACGGCAGCCGAAGTATGCTTCAAGCGCCTGCATGTCGCCCATTGGGTGTGCAAACTCGACCGACTTCGCTGTCAACGGCTGACCTGTACCCCGGCGCCCGAGTTCCAGAAGAAATGCCAGTGTAATGCCAATCAAGAGCGGCGGACCGGGTTGCTTATCATCCAACCATTCCAGTTCGATTGTGCAGTGCTCACTTTCCTCGGTGATACGCAAGCTTTCGGGAGGGCACAATTGTTTATAGCGGGCCATTCGCTTTAGCGCGTCGCGGTAGTCACGAGCATGGTAAGCCGCTAATACGGCTGGAGGGTAATGTGCCGGCTCAAAGCCGGTCGCAAGCTTGATGATTCCTTTGGAAACATCATCAACGAGATCGGAATACGCCTGCCAGATCGCGAGGTATTGGGCGGCGGTGACAACTGGTTCAGTCATCATGGTGAGCGGCAGCTGGGCTTTTCGGAGCACGTCAGAGGCGTTAATTCCTAAGTGACGCAATCCCGCCCAAAACCTGCCGGGAATTTAATTCGATTATGAGACATCATACGTATGAGCACTCCTTTAACTTTCTGCACCTTCGCTCACTTGGTCGTCATTCCATCCTGCCTTATTGGCGGGACAGTTATAACTTTACCTATCCATTGTCGGACTGTAACTAGCAAAGGACGACATTTAACTTGCCGATTACGCCGAACGTGTCAGCGTACGAAGACTGTGACAGGCAGGCGCCTGTATTCTATCATTACCTTCAAATAGGAGGGACAAGTATTATTGTTTGAATCTTCAATTGATGAATGCAGTCCTTAGATATAGGAAACAAGCCGGGAGGAAACTCCCGGCTGTAAAATCATCCCTTGCCAAACACGGGATTTCCTGTTTTCATCACATGTTTTCTCGTCATGAAAAAGAGGAGGGCGGCGACAAAAAACTCGGAAAGCGGCAAGGATAGCCAAACTCCCGTGACGCCAATAAACTTAGGCAAAATCCAAAGCAGGATGAGAAGGGACACGAAGCTTCGCAATATGATGATCAAAGCCGATGAGCCGGCCCGGCCAATGGATTGAAAGTAACTCATATAGACAAAGTTATAGCCAAGGAAGATATACCCGATAAAAAATAGGCGGATTCCATCGATGGCCAGCTCCTGGATTTCGGTTGATTCTATTCCGAATAAACCTACAAGGAACGGTGCAGCCACCCAACCGATAACGAGCAAAAGAATTCCCAGGATAACAGCGGTCTTCTCCCCAATCTTCATGCTGCTTTTGATTCGTTCGCTTTCTTCAGCACCATGATAATAGCTGATCATTGGCTGAAGCGCCATTTCAATGCCGAAGAAGGACAGGAACATAAACCCGTGAAGGTAGTTGATGACCGAGAAGGCAGCGACCCCTCCCGTGCCTGCCAATTCGGACATCGCCAGGTTATACCCTGTTACAAATATGAGGAGCCCGGCCTCCGCCAGAAAACTTGGAAACCCGATGGCAAAGATATGCAGAAGGGATTTCCGGGACCACTGAAACGCCAGCTTTCTCAGTTGCGCTTGACGGTTAAAGAAGTGCAGGGATAATACAAGCAGTCCGGCGAATCCGCCAAGCACCGTTGAAATCGCAGCACCTGTTACCCCCATGTTCAAAATCATGATTGTATAAAAATTCAGAATGATATTCACAATCGATGTTGTTGCAAGAGCTATCATCGAAAGCTTTGGACTGCCGTCATTCCTTACAAAAATACTTAAGACCTGTTCTAATGCGATGACCCAGCCGAATAAAAACATGATGTTTAAGTACTCTATGACGTAAGAAGAGGTGTCGGAGTTAGCGCCAAGCCATAGGGAAATGGCTTGAATATTGAAAAGCCAGAACACCCCTAAAAGCGCACTGATGATTAGTGTAGAGAAGAGAGCCAGAGAAAAAACGCTGCTTGCCTTTTGAGGACGATTCTCCCCGATGCTGATAGAGTACTTCGTTGCTCCGCCTATCCCAACCCACAGAGAGATGGCCATAATCAAAGAAATGACCGGATAGGAAAGGTTCACTCCAGCCAGTGCTGCGGTTCCAATCCCATTTCCAACGAATAGGCCATCAATTAAAATATTCGCTGACATCAAGAGTAATCCAAGCGTTGCAGGGATGAAATATTTAAAAAACACTTGATTAACTGGTAATTTCATTAGCTGCTGATGTGTTTCTGTCATCATGTATTCCTCCTATAATGAGCTACAGGAGTATTCTAAACCTTCAAGTTACTTGAAGGTCAATCAAAACTTTGTCACCGGAATTTGGATTAAAGTGACAAAATGATCGGACTCCTTGATGACAGCCTCATCAAGAACGGAAATCTCAACGGGGATTCCTTCAAGTTTATATCCTTTCTCTTTCAGCTGACGTAAAACAAGCTGATAACTTTTTCTCATGTCCTCGTAGGGGCCAATATGAGGATAGCTTGCATACAAACCTTCGTTTAAATATTCATTGCTGTTTTCGCCGTGCAGCAATTCAAATAAGCCGATGTATTTTACAGGTCCTTCTTGCTTCAAGCTTTCCATATCCACGATCGTTCCGATGTCTCCGGTGAAGAAGCCGTTATTCTCGATCGACTGGCTCGAAAGCGTTTCTCTATCCTTTAAATAGATGTCGTCGCCTTCCTCTATCAGATCGACAGGTTTGTCAAAATACAGATAGGAAACAGGCCGTTTTGGGAAATACTGAAATGTTAAAGCAGGATGACCGGCAAGTTTTATTCCTTCTTCGATTGTGGAAATTTTGTTTTCGATCCTCGCCGCACTGCGTTGGAGCCGGCAAATTTCCATCCTCACTTCCTCAAGCTTCTTCTTCAAAATATCCATCGTCGTTTCCGGAGTCCTTTTATCTAACTGATGCTGAATGTCTTTTAACGAAAATCCATTTTTCCTTAAAAAAATAATGGTATCCAGAACCTGAAATTGTTCAACACCATAATATCGATAGGATGTTTCAGGGTCAGTATACTTTGGCTTGAACAGTCCGATTTCATCATAGTAACGCAGAGTCGATGCGGGCAGCTTGAAAAGCCGTGCTACTTCTCCCACGCGGAATCGATTATTCACCATTTTTCACCTCATTTGTTGGTATGTGAACTTTTTTTAGGGTTATCGGATGTATATCTTAAGCCTACTATTGACATTAGGTGAAAATGCATGCCTGGTCAACAAGGAACCGCAGCCTCTAAAAGGGGCATTACGCCAAATGATAGATTTTCAAAAATAAATGAGGGCTTCATGATTGGAAGCCCTCATTTATTTTTCACAAACGTGAATTAAAGAAGCTCATTTCAGAGAAAAGGTTTGAATTGGTCCCGGCAAGTTTATTGCTGAAGCGCTCTTGTTCCGATCGAACGAAATCGCGGATGCTCTGCCAGTATGGAACGCTTCATTTCTTTTACAACCGGGTGATCTGACTTTAAAAACCGATCTTTCTCGTAAAGCCCGGTCAATTGGCCGTGATCTAAAATACCTAGTGTATCACTTAATTGATAGGCGGCTTTTAAATCATGCGTTATAAAGAAATACGACATTCCAAAATCGTTTTTGAGCTCTTTTAATAAATCCAATATAAGCGTTTGGGTTACCATGTCCAGGCTGCTGACAGACTCGTCCAATACGATCAGCTTCGGCTTGAGCGAGACTGCTCTTGCAATATTAATTCGCTGCAATTGGCCGCCGCTGAATTGATGCGGATATTTTGTTAAATCCTCTTCAGTTAAGCCTACTCTTTCCAACAGCTCGATAATGGTCCGTTTTTGCTCGGCGATTGTGAGCCTTTCATAGTTTTCCAGCGGTTCTGCTATGATTTGTTCCGCCGTCATTCGCGGGTTGACGGAAGAATATGAGTCTTGAAAAACAGCTTGAAGGTCGCGGCGGATTTTCCGCCGGATGGATTGCTCGGCTTTATATAGATCATGACCTTGAAAAAAGATTTGGCCTGATTGCGGCCGTTCCAAACCGAGCATCACTTTTCCCAATGTGCTTTTCCCGGCTCCGCTTGGTCCAATCATGCCCAGACATGCGCCTTCTTCAATTGAAAAGCTGACATTGGAAAGGACTTGTTTCGATGGAGCTTTCCATTTGAACAATTTGCGCGCCGTATAATGATGAGTGACGTCTTTCACTTGTAATAAACTCACTTGTTCACCCCATATCAAATGCAGGTCTTCTTCATACTGACTCAAGTGGCAAGTTGATCCATTGGCAAAGTCAACCGTGCACTTAACAGCTTCTTTGTATAGTCATGTTTTGGTTCATCAAACAGCTGAAACACATCTCCATTTTCTACAATTCTCCCATTCTGCATCACAGCGACTTCATCGGCCATTTCAGCAATGACGCCCAGATCATGAGATATAAGCAAAATCGCCGTGCCGAATTCAGATCGCAAGCCGTCTAAATATTTCAGCACCGTCTTCTGATTAAACACGTCGAGCGCAGTTGTGGGTTCATCCGCAATAAGAACGGCCGGCTCCAGGCATGCTGCAATTGCAATCATGACCCGTTGAAGCATTCCGCCGCTTAATTGAAAAGGGTAAGAATGCAAAAGTTTAGCGGGGTGGGGGAGGTTTACATGATGCAGTGCTTCGGTCGCGAGCTCTTTCGCCTGTTTTTTGCTAAAAGATGTATGAGAGCGAATCGATTCGATCATTTGCTGGCCGATCGTAAAAACGGGTGTAAAAGCGTTCATCGGATTCTGCATAATATAGGCTATATCTTTGCCGCGGATTTTACGCATGTCCTGTTCTGCTAATCCGTTCAATTCCCGGCCCCGCAATGCAATACTTCCTTCCACCTTGGTTGTTTTTGGATCAAGCGTCTGAAGAATAGACATGCTCGTTACCGTTTTTCCGCAACCGCTCTCACCAATTAAACCAAGAACCTGTCCGCGCTTCAGTTCAAAATTAATCCCTTGAACGATAGTTGAATTTCCTTTTTGATTGTGAACCTGCACATGCAAATCTCTGACTTGAAGTACTGTTGATTGTTCTGTTCCCAACTTCCTCATTCCTTTTTATCATCGACGTTTGACGCCGTATTGATCTGATAAGGCTTCGCCCAATAAATTGAACGTCACAACGACAACCATGATCATCAGCCCTGGATAAATCATTAACTCGGGGTTCGTCCGAATATACGATTTACCTTCATGAATCATCGCTCCCCATTCAGCTGCCGGGGGCTGGACGCCTAATCCGAGAAAAGACATGGCGGAGATATCCATAATGGCCCAGCCCATTTCCAACGTGCCGATGACGACGAGGGGAGGGAGGACATTAGGGATAATATGCTGTTTAATAATTTTCCATTGGGAAGATCCATTGATTTTTGCCGCCGCAATAAAATTCTCCTCTTTCAGACTAAGCACCATTCCTCTAAAAATTCTTGCATAATAGACCCATTGCACAAGCATGAGGGCCACAATGACTTGAGGAAGTCCAGGACCGAATATGCCCACGAGGCCAAGAACTAAAATTAAGTTCGGAAAGGCCATCACACCATCGCAGCATCTCATTAACAGCTGATCAATCCAGCCGCCTTTATACCCTGAGATCGTCCCGATTATGAGGCCGATAACGAGTGAGGAAATGAAAATGAGCATCGCGAATCCAAGAGAAATCCGGGCGCCGTACAAAAGGCGGGATAAGTTGCATCTTCCCAGATGATCAGTTCCTAAAGGAAACGTCCAGGACGGAGGCTGCAGCTTATAGACCAAATGGACATCAGCAGGGTGATGCGGCGCAATCCAAGGGGCGAATACAGCGATGATAAAAAGGACGGTTAATATGATGGTGCAGATTGCGATCACTTTTGGGCCTTTGAAAATCTTGCGTATACTTATCATCGATGCTGTCCTTCTTTCCTTGAAATGCGCGGGTCAATATACATTTGAATGAGGTCAACAATTAAGTTGCTCAATATAAAAAAGGCGGCGGCTAAGAACACATAGCATTGAATGACAGGGATGTCCCGATTGAAAATGGCCTCAATAAAATAACGGCCAAAGCCCGGCCAAGAAAAAACGACTTCAACAATAATTGTGCCGGTGAGCAGCTTGCCAAGGTTCATTCCCAGCCCCGTAATCATCGGAGAAATGGCCATTCGCAATACATGTTTGGCCATAATGTTCATCCTCGTCATTCCTCTTATGCGAGCAAATTGCACATAGGGTTCTTGCAGGTTTTCGATGACACTTGCACGGAGCAGCCTTGTATACATCGCGATTAAAGGAAGCGCCAAAGTCATCGACGGCAGTACAAGATGCTGCCATGTCCCGATTCCCTCTACCGGCAAAAGGTCTAACTGAACAGAAAAGAAAAAACCCAGCATATACCCTAACCAAAAAGTCGGGATGGATGCTCCGAAAAAGGAAATGAAGCGGCTGATATGATCAACTGCACCGTTTCTTTTAATTCCCGCTAAGAAGCCTAGCGGCACACTGACAAGCACCGCAATCATTAAACTCCCAAGCGCGAGCTCGATCGTCGCCGGCATTCGGTGTGCAACTTCATCCCAAACCGGCTGATTCGAAACATAAGATATGCCAAAATCAAGTTGGCATATCTTCAATACAGAGTTTACATATTGAATAAAGAATGGCTGATCCAAGCCAAACTCATGTCTTTTTTGCGCTAAAATTTCATCGGTTGGCTGGATATGTGCTGCGGCTAAGTATGCTTCAGCTGGGTCAACCGGTGAGAGATGAATCATTCCAGTTGTGAGAAGTGCAGCTAAAAGAAACACTGGAATAATAGACATGATTCGTTTCAATATATAGTTGCCCATAAAAGCCTCCTAGTGTTGCTGCTTGATGCGAATCCCTGTAAATGGATGTTCGTCACGATTGGCAGGGAACGTAAAGTTGCTGATATTCTTTTGATATATCGCCGTCTTTTTAATATAAGAAACAGGAACGATGGCTCCCTGGTCTTGAAGGGATTTTAAAATAGATGAGTAAAGCTCCTGCCGCTCTTTTTCATCAGTCGTTTGAGGTACCTTTGCCATCTGCTTGATCAGCTCGTCCTTGTTTGGATAGGCTGAAATCGCTTCATTAAATCCGAATCCTTTGGAGGAGACAATGTTTAAAAATGTGTGCGGGTCATAAGGCGCACCATAGTTGCTAAAGAAGTTCATATCAAACTCATTCGCTTTAAACCGTTTGACTTGGGTTGCCAATTCTACACCTTCAAGATTCAGCTTTACCCCGATCGCCGCCCATTCTGCCTGCAGCGTTTCGGCCATTGTTTTTTGAATGGATTCCGCTGAATCATACATTAAACTAAATTCAAGAGGCTTTCCGTCTTTCTCGCGCACCGTCTTGCCATTCGGAAGCTTCCAGCCTGCCGCATCTAATAGCGCTTTTGCTTTCTCTGGATCATAGTTGATTTGCTTTACATCAATATCAGACGTGTATGGGAAGTCTGTCGGCAAAATATGATCTGCTTTTTCTTCTAACCCGGAGGTGATGCCTTTTACCAAGGCTTCTTTGTCAAAACCATAGTGGAGGGCTTGACGCACGCGCTCATCAGAGAGCTGTTCTTTTTTCGTATTCATGACAAGCTGTCTCGTCGCCACCGGTTCAGAAAGGCTTGTTTCATATTGGCCTGTCGCTTGCAGCTGCTTGAATGCATCCAAACTGATAACGCCTTCGCCGTAAATGAGGTCAAGCTCGCCTTTTTCAAATGCAAGCACCCTTGTTTCGGCGTCCGGGATGACTTTCACCTTGATTTTCTCGACTTTTGGCTTTTCACCCCAATAATGTTCATTGCGTTTAAAAACCGCATATTCATCAGCTTTATGCTCTTCCAATACCCACGGGCCCGTACCTACCGGTTTTGCGACACCCTTTGATGTATCGCCGTCCTTAGGGAAGCCGGCTTCTCCCAAAAACCGGACCGGCCGTACTACGGCTAGTTCCTGAATGGTCGGGTAATATGGTTCAGTTAATGTCAATTTAAATGTATGATCATCGATCACTTCTGTTTGGGCTATTTTTGAAAGAAACCCTAACCAGCTGTGTAATTCAGTATGTTTTAAAATGGAATCAAAATTCTTCTTCACAATTTTTGCATTAAACGTTGTCCCATCTGAAAATTTTACATTCTTACGTAAATGAAACGTATATACTTTACCGTCATTTGATATATCCCAAGATTCGGCTAAATGCGGTTTAAGCTTTCCTCCCGCTTCATAGGTAACCAAAGGTTCATATACCATCGACTGGGCAAATAATTGGGAAGGATTATACACATGCGGATTCATCTCGCCAATATCTCTAGGCCAAGCCATTGTGACCATGTTTTCATGCGTTTTCTCTGTTGAATTTCCTGAGGTTGTACATCCGGCCAATAAAATAGAAAAGGCGAGCATTAATACAAAAGTAATTTTAATTTTCGAACTAATCCTTCCGCTTATCATGCTTTGTTTCCTCCTAAATGAAGTTGATAATCATTTTCATTCTATGCAGGAAGCATACCCTTGTCAATGTAAGATATAGGAACTGCTTACATGCTGCGGAATGGGGAAGCGGCGGCATCCCGTGAAGAACGAGCGCAAAGAGGGGGAGGCGAAAATGAAGTGGCGAAGAATGAACTTTTTATTAAAATGGATTGTAAAAACGAAGCAATCAAAGTACACTTAATGATAATGATAATCATTTACGATTGAGGGTGTAAACTCATGACATATACCGGGAGTGAAGAGCGATGAGCAGAAATGAAGTGTTTGATGTGACCGTGATCGGCGGAGGTCCGGCCGGTTTATATTCCGCCTTTTACAGCGGACTGCGGGGAATGAAAACGAAGATTATCGAATATCAGCCGATGCTGGGCGGAAAGGTTCACGTATATCCTGAAAAAATGATCTGGGATGTCGGGGGGCTAACGCCGATTTCCGGAGCCAGGCTGATAGAACAGATCGTGCAGCAGGGGCTAACATTTCATCCTGAAGTGCTGCTGAATGAGAAAGTTGAATCGATTGCCCGCAATGAAGAAGGGTTGTTTGAGTTACATACGGCTGCCTCAGGGGTGCATCTGTCCAAGACGGTCATCGTTGCCGTGGGCGGCGGCATCCTCAATCCGCAAAAGCTTCAGATTGAAGGAGCAGAGCGCTTTGAAGTGTCCAATCTGAATTATACGGTCAAATCGCTGCACCATTTTAAAGATAAAACGGTCATAGTATCAGGCGGCGGCAATTCGGCTGTCGATTGGGCCAACGAGCTCGAACCTGTAGCGAAAAAGGTCTACCTCGCTTACCGCAAAGATGCGCTCAGCGGGCATGAGGCCCAGGTGGATCAGCTGCTGAACAGCTCGGTGAGCTGCTTCTTCCATACACAGATTACCAAGCTGATCGCTTCGGAAGATCATGAGGTGATCGAACGGGTCGAGCTCACGAACGCTCAAACCGGTGAGGTGATGGAGCTGCCTGTCGACGAAGTGGTTATCAACCACGGCTATGAACGCGACACCTCACTGCTGGAGAACAGCCGACTTCATATTACCAGGGTTGATGACTATTATATTAAAGGTACCGCCAACTGCCAGTCTTCCGTGCCCGGACTGTATGCGGCAGGGGATATTGTGCATTATGAAGGCAAGCTGCACTTGATCGCCGGAGCGTTTCAGGATGCGGCAAACGCGGTCAACAGCGCCAAGCGCTTTATCGA
Source organism: Bacillus sp. J41TS8 (assembly GCF_018333035.1). NCBI lineage: Bacteria > Bacillati > Bacillota > Bacilli > Caryophanales > Bacillaceae > Bacillus > Bacillus sp. J41TS8. The sequence continues at coordinate 206,911 of NZ_BORF01000001.1, read as the reverse complement.
TCCCGAAGCACACAAGAGTGCGATGGTGTCGTCACATAATGAGGTTTTCAAAGAGCGCAACCGCGAGCTTGTGAAGAAGATGTTCGTGTAGAAAAGGAACGTTTCCGCCGTGGGAGCGGCTGATTCGTCGAGGGGATCTTGGAGATATGCCAAGATTCTCTTTTTATTTAAACCAGCCTTTTTCCTTTGAACGGGTAATGGCTTCGATCCGATTTTTGACCTCAAGCTTTTCAAGAATCATTGAGATATAATTTCGCACGGTTCCGCTTTTGATGCTGAGTTCTTGGGCGATTTCTTTTGTGTTTTTTCCGTCAGCCACAAGTTCGAGCACTTCTTTTTCTCTATCTGTGAGGGGATTGGCCTCACTGTACATGTCTTCCATCAATTCAGGCGCATAGATCCGCTTTCCTTTCATGACGCTGCGGATGGCGCTCACAAGCTCTTCGCTTGGGCTGTCCTTTAACAAATAGCCTTTAACACCTGCTTTAATGGCCCGCTGAAAGTAACCGGGGCGGGCAAAAGTGGTTAAGATAATAATGTTGCAGCCTGTATCCTTTAGTTCCTCAGCAGCTTCAAGTCCCGTTTTTCCCGGCATTTCAATGTCCATAATGCATACATCAGGCCGATGTTTTTTTGTGAAATCAACGGCATCCTGTCCGGTTGTGCCTTTGCCGACGACTTCCATATCATCTTCTAAATTCAGTAGTGATCCTAAAGCGCCCAAGAGCATCTGTTGATCTTCCGCAATAAATATACTAATCATGCAAGCCATCCTTTTTTGTTTATTTTGAGTTATTAGGAATTGACATGGTAAGCTTGGTGCCGTTTTTTGTATCAATGTGAAGGCTTCCGTTTGCAAATTCAAGCCGTTCTCTCATGCCAAGCAAGCCGTGTCCTTTTGAAAAGTACTTCTCTTCACCTTGAAACGTTCCATCGTCAGTCACTGTAATGACAACTTCCTTCCAGAGCTGCTGGATGTCAATGCGGCAGGTTTTAGCCTGACTGTGTTTGACGACATTAGTGACAGCTTCCTTTAAGCACATACTCAATATGTTTTCATTAAGCAATGAGATATTTTCCGGCAATTTTTCTTCTTCATAGATGAACGCAATGTCGGCTGCTTCAAGAATTTGTTTGATGTTGATCATTTCATCCTTGAGCCGAATGCCTTTCATGGAGGATACAATTTTTCTTACTTCATTTAAAGAAGTTCTCGCAGTTTGCTGAACGCTTTTCAGTTCACGCGCGGCTTGATCGGGATCTTTGTAAATTAATTTTCTCGCCAAGTCGCTTTTTAAACCGATCAGAGACAGCTTTTGCCCAAGTGTATCGTGAAGGTCGCGGGCAATCCGCTGCCGCTCTTCTAATTTTACCAAATTGGCAATCCGTTCATTAGCATACTCGAGTTTTTCTTCGAGGCGTTCGCGCTCCTTGCGGCTTCTAATACTGAACGGCAATAAAATCGCGCTGATGAGAGTGATGACCACAAAAGGAATTTGTGTCAGAAAAAATTCTTTTTTTAACACGAGACTGAAGTTGGCAGCGACGGCTGCGCTTATTAAATGAACATAATATAAAATGTGAAAAGGGGCTCGTTTTTTTATGTTCCCTATAAAATACGCGATAAAAAAAGCAAAATAAATATAGCTGAACAGCATAATCGAGGCGGTTGAAATGCCGATTAATATAAACGCCCACAAATAAATGTCCCAGCCTTTTGAAACAAAAGCAAATCTGTATACCGCAAAAAATAAAAGTGTCAAAATGATGCCGACGACGATGACAAGGGTAGATGATGATTGCATGATAAAGTAGAAGGGCAGGATGAAAAATATCGTCCATATATACGGTGAGATCCCGTTAAGTTTTTGAAATGCAAAGTGCTTTTTGAACATGATATAACCTCGTTTTCAGCTTTTCATCTTTAGAGTAACTTTACCATTGCCTGAGCCGGATTGCATCATCCGACAATAAATAAGGAAGCCTTCTTGTTGATATAAGAAGACCTCCTCATCGTCAGGCGTTCTTTCGCAGCTTCTGTTTTTCCGTTGAATCCTGCGGAAGATGGGAAGATGTTTGTTTCATGTCCCGAAAGGTTACAAACTGCTTTTTTTCTTCATCCCAAAGCCGGAACGCGAGTGATTGCAGGCTTGTTTTTAAAGTGATGGTCGGGACGTTTTTTAGTGGTTCGTGCTGCTCATGTGCGATTTCAAGTTTATAGTTAGGCACCTTTGGGCTCAGATGGTGAACGTGGTGGTACCCGATATTGCCTGTAAGCCATTGAAGCAGTTTCGGTAGTTTATAAAATGAACTTCCTTCCACAGCCGCCTGAACGTAGCTCCAGTTTTCATCCGCTTCAAAATAAGAATCTTCAAATGTATGCTGAACATAAAACAGCCAAACGCCGATCGAACCTGAGATCAGAAAGATCGGACCCTGTACGAGCAAGAACGATTGCCAGCCAAAGATCAGGCAGCAAACAGCAGCCAATGCCGCGATTGCAAGGTTGGTAAGGTATGTGTTCACACGTTCCTTCCGTCTTGCACCTTTTTTGTTAAAGCGGTTTGTGATCAGAAAGACATAAATTGGTCCGAGAATAAACATGATAAACGGATTTCTGTAAAGTCTGTATGCGATTTTTGTGCGTAGAGGTGCGGCTTTATATTCGTTTACCGTCAGCAGCCAGATATCGCCTGTTCCGCGTTTATCTAGGTTGCTGCTTGTCGCATGATGAATCGAATGGCTGTGCTGCCATTGAAGATAAGGAAATAAAGTCAGAACGCCTGTCAAAAAGCCGAGAATGTGGTTAAGGCGTTTTTGTTTGAAAAAGGAAAGATGGCAGCAGTCGTGAAAAATAATGAAAATTCTCGTCAAAAACCCTGCGGCAATCACCGTTATTCCTAATGTAAGGAGGTAGGAGACATCGAGGCTGAGGTAGGCAAGAAACCACAGTCCGAAGAAAGGAATAAACGTATTGAAGAGCTGAATGAGACTGTTTTTGGTATCAGGCTGGGCAAATGCAGCAACCTGTTTTGTTAACTGTTTTTGTTTGTGTGTGGTGGTTTGTTCAGTCATAGTAAAGTTATCCTCTCATAAATGGGTCTTAAGTTAAGTTTACGGTACAGAGAGATGTCTTTGTAGTAGCACACATCATGCTTCAAACATGACACTTGTCATGTTTCCTTCACCCGAATGGATAAGAAGATTGACAATGACATGATGGGCAAATCCGCATGATGATATGGTGAATAATGGAATCTGGAAAAACGCGATGATTGATTAGTTAAACAAAGTTCTTTTACAATGATGTGATAGATGTTCATTGTTTAGTCATTTCATAAGGGGAGAATTCATATGTCACGAATGGAAAATAAAACATTTAATTGTGAGAAGGAGCTGACGCTCAACATTATCGGCGGTAAGTGGAAAATGCTGATTTTGTGGTTTTTAGGAAAAGAAGGTACGAAAAGGTTCGGAGAATTAAAAGCTTTGATGCCCGGCATTACGCAAAGAATGCTGGTGAATCAGCTGCGTGAATTAGAAGAGGATCATATTGTACATAGGGAAGTATATCCGGTTGTTCCCCCAAAAGTTGAATATTCCCTAACGAAACAAGGAGAAAGTTTAATGCCTATATTAGAGGCGATGTATGAATGGGGTAAAAATTATATAGAAACGAACTTTTCAAAAGATGATGAATAGAATGGTTGACTTTAAGATACTGTTTTGGAGACAGTATCTTTTTCTGTACCATATGAGGAAAAGTATAGTATGTAAAAAAAAAGTGCGTACTATTAATGGAATTTTCCCCTTGTTATACTCTTGATGTAACAAAATATGAAAAGAATAATCCGCGGAATTCTTAATTCAAACAGGAGTGATTGTAAGTGGAATTACAGTTAGCATTAGATTTAGTCAATATACCGGAAGCCATCGAAGTAGTAAAAGAAGTAGAAGAATACATTGATATTGTAGAAATCGGTACGCCGGTTGTGATAAATGAAGGACTCCGTGCAGTGAAAGAGATGAAAGCCGCTTTCCCGAATTTGAAAGTGCTGGCAGACCTTAAGATTATGGATGCGGCGGGGTATGAAGTGATGAAAGCATCAGAAGCAGGAGCCGACATCATCACCATTTTAGGGGCTGCTGAAGACATGTCTATTAAAGGCGCTGTAGAAGAGGCGAAAGCGCAAGGGAACAAAATCCTGGTGGATATGATTGGGATTAAAGACATCAAATCGCGTGCTAAGGAATTGGATGAGCTTGGTGTCGATTATATTTGTGTCCATACCGGTTATGACCTTCAAGCCATTGGCCAAAATTCATTTGAAGACTTAATGACGATTAAAAATGTTGTGAAAAACGCTAAAACGGCTATTGCAGGCGGAATTAAATTAGACACACTGCCCGAAGTCGTTAAATTAAAACCTGATTTGGTTATTGTCGGGGGCGGTATTGCAAATCAAGACGATAAAGCTGCGGCAGCCGCAAAAATGAAGCAGATGATCCAATAAACATGAAGACTTATGATTATGTAAAAGCGATCATCGCAGAGCTTGATCATGCAACGTCTCAAAATCAAGCGGAAGGTATAGAAGACTTAATATCCACTATCATGTCTTCTGAAAAAGTGTTTGTTTCCGGTGCAGGCCGCTCCGGTTTAATGGGGAAATCATTTGCTATGCGATTAATGCACATGGGGATCAATGCGTTTGTAACAGGGGAAACCGTAACACCGGTATTTACCGAAAAAGACTTGCTTATCGTGGGCACGGGATCAGGGAAAACAGAAAGTTTGCTTCATATGGCGGAAAAGGCAAAAGATATCGGAGGCACTGTAGCGACAGTTACGATCTCTCCAGATTCGCCGATAGCTGAAATATCTGACCTGATACTGCAGCTGCCCGGCTCCCCAAAAGATCAAACGACAGGCAATAAACAGACGATACAACCGATGGGCTCGCTTTTTGAACAGACTCTTTTATTGTATTATGACGCTATCATATTGCGAATCATGGAAATGAAAGGGCTGAATACTCATAACATGTATGGAAATCATGCCAACCTTGAATAATAGAAAATCGCCATCCGTAATCTTGGATGGTGATTTTTTTGTATACAAATCTGTTTTTAATATATCATTTACATCTATATTATATTTTTAAAATGTGGATAACGTAAACTGGAGCAGGGACTAAATGGATATATGAAGAAAGGAGCTTATTATGCTTACAAGTTTTAGCTTGGTTGGGTTTATCCCTTTATTTGTTTTTATTATTTTCATCATATTCGAGTTGAGAAAGCTTGTCCCTTTTTTTTAGAAATAAGTAGAGTGTTGATAAAGAAGGAGGCGGTCTTCGTAATTTCCGCCTTAACCGCATTCGATTTCATTTGACTGGAAGACAAAAAAAGCGTTTTCTGATCATGTTATTGTCATGTTTTGATGAACTATTATGTACATACTCATCTCCTAAAGAACGGGTGTCAACTAATTTTTAATAATACAGACCTTATATCTTCGATACTGATAAAGCAGATGAAAAGATTATCAATTGTTGAATATATTTTGGTTATGTGTTATGTTTTTATCAAGTTAACAGACATCATTTCTTGTTATTTTGCTAACGAAATTTAAAATGATCAAAAAGGGGATAAACAAATGCCATTATTACGTTTCGATCTAATAGAAGGCCGTGATGAACAAGCATTAAAAAAATTATTAGATACCGCACACGATGCGATGGTAGAAGCGTTTAACGTTCCGGAGAAAGACCGCTATCAAATTGTCCATCAGCATCCGGCGAATGAGCTTATTATCCAAGATACAGGCTTGGGATTGAATAGATCAAAGGATCTGGTTGTGATTAGCATCACCAGTAAAACAAGAACGGAAAGCCAAAAAGAGAAATTGTACGCTTTACTTGCTGAAAAGCTTGAAGCGGAATGCGGCATTTCACCTGAAGATGTCATGGTGTCCATCACAGAAAATGGAGATGCCGATTGGAGTTTCGGCCTCGGCGAGGCGCAGTTTTTAACTGGAAAGCTGTAAGCGGACAAAAGGAATGTTGACAGGGACATCTGAATCCCTCCAGAAATAGCTAAAGCTGCTGACGGGAAGTCAGCAGCTTTTTTCTTTATATTTCTCCGGGTTTTCGCTTATTTGCTCTTGGCCATTTGTGATGCATTACATACTGAGTCATCGTGTTAAAAATAACCGCCCATTGGTTTTCGGTGAGCGTTCCAACGGTTTTTTCATTGTTGATTTTTAGACTTTTTCTTAAGTGTTTCATTTGACGCGGGGTAAAAATTCCGCGTAAAGCAACACAGAGAGGGATATTCGGCTCCTTTAGCGCGTATTCGGCAAGTCCCCGAAACGCAATATAATGTTTATGTGATAGAGGCGCGTCTTTTTTTCGTGTTATTCTGACCATTGCCGAGTCCACTTTTGGAGGGGGAGAAAAATGCTCTTTCGATATTTCTCTGACAATGCCAATATCAAACCACATTCTCCAAGCTAAAACATAGGAATTTTTAATGAATTTTGATGTGAAACGTTTAGCAGCCCCTTTTTCCATTACGATGATCCCTTTTTGAAATCCGCTTGCAGGATTGTTCAAAAGCATTTTCATGATGGGGGTTGTGATGGCATAGGGAATATTAGAGACCACCACAAACTTTTCTTTTGGTAAATGAATCTTCATGATATCTTGATGAATAATTTTCGTATTTGAATGCTGTGCCGTTTTACGTGTGAGTATATCAACGAATTTAGAATCGTTTTCCACTGCCAATACCTTACCGGCTTTTTGACTTAGCACAGTTGTCAAAGCCCCTTTTCCCGCTCCTAACTCTAAAACCGTATCGTCTATGCTAATATTTGCCCGATCCACAATTTCTTCAATTAATTTTTTATTATGCATCAAATGCTGTCCGGAAAAATTCGGAGATTCCCCGCGGTTTAACTTTTTTCCTCTGTACTTATGATTTTTTTTCTTCATGTTTCCTCTTCCTCTCATCATAAAAAATCACAGGCGGTCTGCCTGTGATTCAGAGTAAAGGGAAGAGCCATCCTTTAAGGATGAAGCCGCGGTATTTCCATAACCAAATAAGCCTTTCTCAGCCGTTAGAAAAAAAGGATTAAACAAAAAAGAAAGGCAGAACGATCCGCCTTTCTACAAATTACAAATTTTATATGCAAATTGAAGATTATTAAAAAAGGACAGACTGATCCCGTTTACTCTGCATACACAAACAGAGCCTTTGAACGTATTTAATTACTGGTTCAAAGTTGGGAAACGAAGTCTCATTGAGTGTGTCATTTTTTAATAATCCTCCTGAAAAGTTAAAGTTACGATCTCATTGTAGGGCATTCTTTGGAAAACGTCAACGGCTGGAATTTTCTTCTCCTTACGAATATCGCAGGGGTTAACCAGGCAGTGTTAAGAATAGGAGTCTGCTAACATTGAAATTATAGATGTGATTGTCTATAATTCAAAATACAAATCGTAATATTTATGATTTGTAAATAACTCATAGAAAAGTGGTGCAATAACATTGAATCAGTCATTCGCATTCTCACGGCATCGCAGACTGCGCTCAACACCGGGTATCCGGGATTTGGTAAGAGAAAATCGGCTTTCCGCTGACGATTTCATATATTCTCTGTTTGTCTAAGAGGAAAGGCGGTCAAAAACAACCCCTTTCTGCTTGTTAAAATGTTTCACATAATAAATATAAATGATATGCAGAGGAAATTTAGTTTTTATCAGACTTAGAAACAAAACAGCCGCTAAAAAAGATGAGGATTATGATGTACCGTTTATGGAGAGCAAAAAACAAATAAAGTTGATTTGTATTGATTAGATGAAGCGAAAGAGCATGATAATGGAATCAAAGAAATGAATTTAATTTACAGAGGGAAGTGAAAGCATGGATTTTGAAACGGTTATGAAGGAACTTGAAGCGCTGGGTACGGAAAATATGAAAAAAAGATACATAACGAATGGTGCACACGAACCGCTTTTTGGTGTGGCTACAGGCAAAATGAAGCCGCTTGCAAAGAAAATCAAGAAAAATCAACCTTTGGCGCAGCAGCTTTACGCTACCGGGAACTACGATGCCATGTATTTTGCCGGCATTATTGCTGACCCAATCACAATGACTGAAGCGGATTTTGAGCGCTGGATCGATGAGGCGTATTTCTATATGCTATCTGATTATGTTGTTGCAGTAACTTTGGCAGAAACCGATTTTGCGCAGGCTGTTGCTGATAAATGGATCTCAAGCGGTGAAGAGCTTAAAATGTCGGCAGGCTGGAGCTGTTACTGCTGGCTTTTAGGTAATCGACCGGACGATGAATTTAATGTGACCAAAATTGCCGGTATGCTTGATCAGGTGGAACAGGCGATTCACGATTCTCCGGATCGAACAAAATCGGCTATGAATAACTTTATCTACACAGCCGCGATTTCATATTTGCCGCTTCATGAAAAGGCGGTTGAAACCGCAAAAGCAGTAGGCCCGGTCGAACTCAGGCGAGGCAAGAAAAAAAGCAGTATCCTGAATGCTTCCAAAAATATTCAAATGGATATTGATAGAGGCCGTCTTGGTTTCAAACGGAAATATGTAAGGTGTTAGCATAGTTTTAGTAAACCATCTAAAAATAAATAGGAAGTGGAATATGGAAAATAACGTTTTTGAACAGATGGCAAAACGATATGATACAGAAGAAAGAATTGAATTAGCAAAAGTGATCGTGAATGAAGTAAGACAGGAATTGAGAAATAGTCAATCAAAATCTTTAATCGACTATGGGAGCGGTACGGGTCTCATTAGTTTAGAATTATCAGATTTAGTACATTCTATTTTGTTGGTCGATTCATCAAAACAAATGCTGGAGGTGGCTAATGCTAAAATTTCTCGCAAAGGAATTGCCAATGCAAAAGTGCTTTATTCAGATTTTACCGAAGAAACTCCTGAACTGAAGGCAGACATCGTTTTAATGTCACTCGTCCTTCTTCATATTCCGGAAACGGATAAAATTTTACAAGAATTGTTCGGTGTTTTAAATAATGGCGGAAAGCTCATGATTATTGATTTTGACCAAAACGATAAAATTCAACATCCGAAAGTTCACAGCGGTTTTTCGCACGAAGAATTGAAAAAAAGATTATCCGATGTTGGATTTAAATCAACTGAAATGAAGACATTCTATCACGGCCATCGTATTTTTATGAATCAAGATGCTTCAATGTTTATATCCAGCAGCATAAAGTGATTTCTTGTTTTTTGAAATGAAATAAAGGAAGCCGGAAAAACGATCCGGCTTCTCATGCGGCACATCTTCTTCTTCAGCTTCACCTTCTCCGCCCGGTAAAATTCATGAAACATCCTCATCGATCCCGTTTTCCGGGTTCGGACACATGGCTCCATTGCATGTCGAGATCTTTTGCGATTTCCTTTCTGTGTTCTCTTTTTTCAAATCAAGACCGAAGCGTGTGGTGATGGATTCTTTTTGTCGGCCGTCCGAGACGTCAATGTGCACAAAGTTGATAAATCAGCTTGTTTCTTATTTTGAGGAGATAAGAAGTTAACTTTTGTGCTTGACAATATACCCTATGGGGTATAATATTACTTCGTAAGCGATAAAGAAAGTTCATAAGGTGGTGTCAATAAAATTAATGATTTAGCTATATCATTTCTGCTTATCATCATTCGAACGTTATGATCCTATAACCGGATGAAAAAAATCCGCAGATATGGCAATCATAGATATGCGCGATTAAACGATGTACCCGATCTATCAGAAGATTTTATTTTAAACATTCTCATACGCGTATCTAAAACGTTTTTTTCTAGAGATTCCGCGTGATAAGATACACATAATAGCTCGTTACAGGGTAGAATTTAATTTAGGCGTTCGTTGTCTAAAGCGCAAAGGTATTCTTGTGAACAGTTATGAATTGGCAAACTTGCAAAGCGGAAATTAATAAAAGAAAGGATTTTAGCGATATGGAGTATGATCAAAAGATTAAAAATCGTTTGCGCCGGATAGAAGGACAGATTAAAGGTGTATTGACGATGATGGAGCAAGGAAAAGACTGTAGAGAAGTCGTCACTCAATTGGCAGCATCTCGTAATGCAATGGATAGAGCATTAGGTGTTATTGTGAGTACAAACCTTGAACATTGTGTTCGTGAAAGCTTGGAACAGGGAGAAGACACATCCAGCTTAGTAAAAGAAGCGGTCGACTTATTGGTAAAGAGCCGATAAAAAATTCATCAACCTATAATTTAAGGTTGACGAATTTTTATATGTTTTATAATATACCCCTACCGGTATTTAACGAGTTGGCTAATAGCAGATCTTCAGAAAAAATTTTAAACTTCCATATACCCCTATAGGTATATGGAGGCTAGGAGGTTAAACATGACAGAACAAACAAAACGTACAACAATTGTTTTATTTAGCGGAGATTATGATAAAGCAATGGCGGCCTATATTATTGCAAATGGTGCTGCTGCCTACGATCATGAAGTGACGATTTTTCATACTTTTTGGGGATTAAACGCTTTGCGTAAAGAAGAACTTGTTCCAGTGAAAAAAGGGTTTCTTGAAAAAATGTTTGGAAAAATGATGCCTCGCGGTGCTGATAAGATGGGTTTATCTAAAATGAATTTTGCGGGTGTGGGTCCTAAAATGATTAAAAATGTTATGAAAAAGCATAACGCGCTGACATTGCCACAGTTAATCGAGATGGCTCAAGACCAGGATGTGAAGCTTGTAGCTTGTACGATGACAATGGATCTTCTTGGTTTGCAGGAAAAAGAACTATTAGATGATATCGACTATGCCGGAGTAGCAGCTTATTTAGCAGATGCTGAAGAAGGTAATGTCAACTTATTTATCTAATTTTAACCATTTCAAATTGAATAAATGAAGGGAGGTTATATAACAATATGGTTAGCGGCGTAATAATCAATACATTACTCATTTTATGTTTACTTTGGATCTTATTTCGACGTTTTTTACCATTGCAAGGTGTTAAACAAATAACAATTGCTGATTTAAAGTCAGAGCTGAAAAATAAAGACAAACAGTTTATCGATGTACGAACTCCTTATGAGTTCCGGACAAGGCATATTAAAGGGTTCAAAAATATTCCCTTGTCTGACTTGCCTCATCAAACTAATCAGCTTTCGAAAGATAAAGCCGTATTTGTGATCTGTCAAAGTGGAATGAGAAGTTTAAAGGCAAGTAAAGTATTGAAAAAACAAGGATTTAAACGTATCACAAATATAAAAGGCGGCATGAATGCGTGGCATTAACACCGATTTTTTATCTGATGGTATACCCCCACCCCTATAAGAGAGAAGGAGGAAAAAAATGATGAAAGCAAATATTGTACTAGACGCTAAAGGCTTGGCTTGCCCAATGCCAATCGTAAAAACGAAGAAGAAAATGAAAGAATTAAAAGCTGGTGAAGTATTGGAAATTCAAGCGACAGACAAGGGCTCTACGGCAGATCTGGAAGCATGGGCAAAAAGTACAGGTCATGAATATCTAGGTACTGAAACAGAGGGAGAAGTCCTTCGTCATTTTCTTCGAAAAGGAGGAGAGCATTCATCAGAAAATGCATCTTCAATTCCTGAGATTTCATTAGAAGCTTTCAAACAGAAAGTGGATAGTGACGAGTCTCTTAACATTTTAGATGTACGGGAGATAGAGGAGTATGAAGAAGCTCATATCCCCGGAGTTGTGCATATCCCTCTTGGTGAAGTGGAAAAGCGCTCTAACGAATTAAACAAAAATGATGAAATTTATATTATCTGCCATTCGGGAAGAAGAAGTGAAATGGCAGCCCACACCATGAAAAAACAAGGTTTTAAAAAGGTTATTAATGTTGTCTCAGGTATGCGTGATTGGACAGGTAAAACAGAATAAATAAAAAGGGTGATGAACATATGAGTACAAGAGTAGCGATTATTGCGGCAAATGGTGGTCTATTTGATGCTTATAAAGTATTTAATATTGCAACTGCGGCAGCAGCAAGTGATCAAGAAGTATCTATCTTCTTTACATTCGAGGGATTAAATCTGATTCATAAGCAAGCACATCAAGAATTAGAAATGCCGCAAGGAAAAGAACACTTTGCGGAAGGATTTAAGAAAGCAAACGTGCCGTCTATTCCTGAACTGATTGAAATGGCACAAGAGATGGGTGTTAGATTTATTGGTTGTCAAATGACGATGGACGTTATGGGTTTAACAAAAGAAGATTTTATAGAAGGAATTGAAGTAGGCGGGGCTGTTACCTTCTTAGATTTTGCAAAAGACGCAGATGTATCTTTAACATTTTAGTCCTGATTAATAAGATTTTGATATGGGAGGAAATTAAACATGGCCGTACAAGCACTTACCGCAAATGAAGTGACACAAAAAATCTTTAACAAGGTACCTTTGTTTATTCTGGATGTACGTAATGAACATGATTTTAGCGATTGGAAGATTGAAGGGCATGATGTTGACCATTTAAATGTACCGTATTTTGATCTTTTAGATGGCGTAGAAGATATCTTAGAGAACATTCCATCCGATAAAGAAGTGCTAGTCGTATGCGCAAAAGAAGGTTCATCCGTCATGGTATCTGAAATGCTTTCTGAAGCAGGTCTTTCTGTATCCTATCTTAAGGGGGGGATGAAAGCATGGAGTGAGCATGTAGAGCCGGTAAAAGTCGGGGATTTACAAGACGGCGGTGAAGTGTATCAGTTTGTTCGCATCGGGAAAGGCTGCTTGTCATACATGGTCATTTCCAATGGTGAAGCAGCGATTATCGATGCGACACGCATGGCGGATGTCTTTATAGATTTTGCTGAGGGAAAAGGCGCAATGATTACTCACGTATTTGATACACATCTTCACGCAGACCATATTTCAGGCGGCAGAATCATTGCTGAAAAAACAAAAGCAACCTATTGGCTGCCGCCGAAAGATGCTGAAGAAGTGGTCTTCGATTATCAACCATTGGAAGAAGGAAATGATATCATCATCGGAAATACAAAGATTAAAATTCAACCGATTTATTCTCCTGGGCACACCATTGGCTCCACTTCTTTCATTGTCGATGATCAGTATCTTCTTTCAGGAGATATCTTGTTTATCGATTCCATTGGCAGACCGGATTTAGCAGGTATGGCAGAAGATTGGGTAGGAGATTTAAGAAAAACGCTTTATAGCCGCTACAAAGCGTTATCGAAGGATTTAATCGTATTACCGGCACACTTTATGATCATTGATGAGCTAAATGAGGATGGAAGTGTTGGTCAAAAACTAAGTACATTATTTACCGAGAACCATGGTTTGAACATTGCGGATGAAACAGAATTCAGACACCTGGTGACAGATCATTTACCTCCGCAACCTCATGCATATCAAGAAATTCGTGAAACAAACATGGGGAAAATCAACCCTGATGAAGAAAAACAGCGTGAGATGGAGATTGGGCCAAACCGATGTGCAATTCGGTAACACAAGTTTCTATTAAAAAGAGGAGAGATGAATATGAAATCAGATAAAGTATTAGACGCAAAAGGACTGGCATGCCCAATGCCAATCGTCAGAACAAAGAAAGCGATGAATGAACTGGAATCAGGTCAAATATTAGAAGTTCATGTAACAGATAAGGGAGCTAAAAATGATCTAGCTGCTTGGTCTAAATCTGGCGGACATGACCTTTTAGAGAAAACTGAAGAGGGCGATGTACTGAAATTCTGGATTAAAAAAGGCTAATGGATGTAAAAGGGTATCGAATCAAAAGATACCCTTTTCCTTTGAAAAGGAGGAAACCAAAATGGATATTGCCTTTATGATCACGATTTTCATGATAGGGTTTATTGGCGCTTTTATTTCCGGAATGATTGGTATTGGCGGATCTGTTATTAATTATCCTATGTTGTTGTACATTCCTTCTCTAGCGGGAGTGATGTCATTAACAGCCCATGAAGTTTCAGGGATAGGAGCGATTCAAGTGTTCTTTGCAACATTTGGCGGTGTTTGGGCTTATCGTAAGAGTGGTTTTTTAAATAAACCATTAATCACTTACATGGGAAGCAGTATCCTGATTGGGAGTGTATTGGGGAGTTACTTTTCTCATCGTTTATCTGAACAAGGAATGAATTTCATATACGGAATTTTGGCTATTATAGCTGTTATATTAATGTTTACACCTAAAAAAGGACAAGAACGTAGGGAAGGCGAAGAAGTCACATTTCATAAATGGTTAGCTTCGTCCTTAGCCTTTATCATTGGCGGCGTATCAGGTGTTTTAGGAGCTGGCGGCGCTTTTATCTTAGTTCCTATTATGTTATCGATTTTAAATATTCCTGTAAGAATCACCGTTGCTTCATCTCTTGCGATTACATTTATTTCCTCCATCGGCGCAGCAGTTGGAAAAGTAATGACCGGACAGGTGCTTTTTGGGCCGGCTCTGGTTCTTATGGTCGCTAGTTTAATTGCATCTCCTCTTGGCGTAAAAGTTGGACAAAAGGTAAATACACAATTCCTGCAATGGGTTTTAGCTCTATTAATAGCAGCGGCAGCCATTAAAATCTGGTTAGGATACCTTTGAAAATGAAAGACCCAACAGGTTCAATAGTCGATTGCTTTCATGTTAGGAAACTCGATCGCATTCAATCATCGTTTCAAGCGCTGGATGACATTCTTTTTAATAATGGCGATTTGGACAGGTTTAAATAGTTGTGAAAAAAACTTATTGGTTTAATGGGTATTATGGGAGTTAAACAATTATGAGTCAATAAGATGAGCACTTCCCTTCTCTGGCGGGTAAAACTCTTGATCGGTGCCCGTTTCTCACAAGGATTCTGATATTCGTTATTATGATGACAACAGTGAAAGTTTAGGTTGATATTTTAAATTAATAGTTAAGATAAACAGATCAGAGAAAATTTCATTTTAAAGGAGGAATTGGATGAAAGAGATGACAGAGCTGACTTCAATGGTGGCAATTGAGAAGTTTATAACCGGTCATAAATTAAGTTTTATATATATATCAAGGCCTCAATGTACAGTATGTCACGCTGTTCTGCCGCAGCTTAGAGTACTGTTGACTCGCTTTCCAAAGATTAAATTAGGGCAAATCAACGCTGATAGAGTGGAGGAGGTTGCCGGCAGGTTTTCAGTTTTCACAGTTCCTGTGCTTCTTTTGTTTATTGAGGGAACCGAATGTCTAAGAGAAGCGCGTTTTGTTCATTTTGAGCAGCTTGAACAGAAGCTAAAAAGAATCTATCAGTTGTACGAGGAATAGATAGCTGAGGGAGGGGCCATGATGTGTCAAAAACCGACTTTTTTTGAACGGTATAAAGAAGAAGGAAAGTCAATGGAAAGCGGCTATTTAAGGCAGATCTTCGACCATTTGCAGGATGGAATCATCATGATGGATCAGGAACGCCGAATTCTGGTGATGAACCCGTCCGCAGAGAATATGACGGGATGGAAATTAGGGGACAAGGTTCCGTATTGTTCCTACTGCCAAACGAGAAAATTGGAAGCGGGAGAAGCGCGTTGTTATTTGCTGGCCAAGCGTGAAGTTCCTTATTTTCTCTCCTCGATGCCCACCTATGAAGGGCGATTCGTCGACATGGAGATGAGTACAGCTGTCATTTCTGAAAACGGCGATCAAATGGAAGTGCTTTTGGTTCTGAAAGATTTAACGATAAAGAAAAAGGAAGAGGGAGCGCGGATCTCCAAGCTTGTTCTGCAAAAAACGCTAGAAACTCAGGAAAATGAACACAAGCGGCTTGCCAAGGAACTGCACGATGGCGTGGGGCAATCGCTTTATTCGGTTTCAGTAGGTATTCAGGCGATTCAGTCGCGCATGGAGCAGGAAGAAACATTTAAAGAGTACATGCAGGACATCATCGATGAATTGGAAAAGGCGATCCAAGACGTCAAGCTCTACGCTCTCCAGCTGCGGCCGCACAGTCTCGATCAGCTGGGGCTGATTCCTGCTGTCGAGCACCTTGTGTCCAGCTTAAACAAGACTCATCAGGATGTTTCTATTACGTTTGCCTCAAGCAATGTCAGCAATCGCTTGCTGCCGATTTTTGAAATCAATTTGTACCGAATTATTCAGGAGGCGCTGCATAATGCCCTGAAATATTCGCAGGCGACACTTATTGAAGTCATACTGCACAAAGAAGACGGCGAGCTCGTTTTGATCATTCAGGACAATGGCATCGGTTTTGAACACGGGCTGACAGAGGAAGGCTTGGGATTTAAACATATGGAAGAAAGAGTCGATCAGATGGAAGGAAGCCTTCGAATTCACTCCGCACTTCAGAAAGGAACGACAATTAAAGTAAAAGTACAGGACAAGGAGGGGAGGGGGAGTGATCAAGGTATTGCTGGTCGATGACCACATGATGATCCGCAAGGGCATTCGTGTGCTTTTGGAAGGTTTTTCTGAAATCGAAATTGCGGGAGAAAGCAACAATGGCAACGAAGCCGTTTTTAAGGCCGGACAGCTGAAACCGGATGTCGTGCTGATGGATTTGTCGATGCCAAACGGGTTGGACGGATTCACAGCGAGCACTGCGATCCGAAAGATGAACCCTTCTGTTAAAATCGTGATTTTGACAATGCATGATGAAGAAATTTTTATCCAAAAAGCGATAGAGGCGGGGGCCCATGGATACGTCTTGAAAAACAGTCATTATCAGTTGCTTTATCAGGCGATTGTCGAAGTGTACAGGGGAAATCTCTATTACAAGACATCTGTATCGCAAGACATCATTGATCAATGGCTGAGTTCAGCGTCCCAAAAGCCGCCTTCTGTTTTAACTGTTCGCGAAAAGGAGATTCTCAGATTCATTGTGCTGGGTTATGCCAATAAGGAGATTGCCGATAAACTCTCAATCAGCGTCAAAACCGTCGAAAATCATAAAACAAATATGATGCAGAAATTAAAACTGGACTCGAAACACGAATTAATCCAATATGCGATCAAAAACAAATATCTCGATCTGACGTTCTAGTCAGCTTGGGAAGACGGGGCTCACATAAAAGTAGGGGAGTTCCCCTATACAAAAAAAGGAAGATGGATGGTAACTTAAAAAACGAGAGACACATCTTTAAGAAAAACAGCAACTTTTTAAAACAAAAGGTGGTTGACCATGGCAAGACAGGCTCGTTATTCCATTGTCATTGTTGGAGGTGGGACTGCTGGCATCTCTGTCGCCGCCCGTCTCGTTCGGGCTTCTAAAACACTCAAAGGACAAATTGCCATCATTGACCCGCAAACAAAGCACTATTACCAGCCTTTGTGGACATTAGTTGGAGGCGGCGCAGCGAAGAAGGAAGAGTCTGAGCGCGATTTAGCTTCCCTGATTCCTGGCGGGGTCGACTTGATCGGCGATGCTGTAACTGAGTTTCGCCCGAATCAGAACACACTTCTTACAAAACAAGGAACGATCGTTTCCTACGATTATCTCGTGGCGGCAGCCGGTTTGCAAATCGATTGGGACGGGGTCAAAGGTTTGAAAGATGCGGTTGGAAAAAACGGGGTTTGCAGCAACTATTCATATCATACGGTAGACAGCACTTGGGAAAACATCCGCAATTTTAAAGGCGGAACCGCCATTTTCACTCATCCTGATTCTCCCGTGAAGTGCGGGGGAGCTCCACAGAAAATTATGTACTTAGCAGATGACTATTTTCGCAAGTCAAATGTTCGCCATCAGTCGGACATTATTTTTGCATCGGCGAAATCGATCATTTTTGATGTCCCCAAATATGCAAATGCGCTCGAAAAAGTCGTCAGGCGCAAGGATATCCACACGATGTACAAGAGAAATCTAATCGAAATTCAGCCTGATTCAAAAGAAGCCTTGTTCGAAAACTTGGAGACGGGAGAGCAGGAAGTATTAGCATATGATCTTCTTCATGTGACGCCGCCGATGAAAGCACCTCTCTTCATCAAAGAAAGCGCATTGGCGGATGCCGGCGGCTGGGTCAATGTTGATCCGTACACGCTGCAGCACAAAAAGTTTGCCAATGTTTTCGGAATTGGTGACTGTGCCAACCTGCCGACGTCCAAAACGGGAGCTGCAGTTCGTAAACAGGCTCCGGTTGTGGTGCGAAATCTGATGTCCTTGATCAAAGGATCTTCATTAGAAGCAAAGTACGATGGATATACCTCGTGCCCCTTGGTTACAGGATACAACAAACTCGTGCTGGCTGAGTTTGACTATCACAAGGTGCCGCAAGAAACGTTTCCATTTGATCAGTCCAAGGAACGATTCAGCATGTACCTGTTAAAAAGAAGATTGCTTCCCATCATGTATTGGAATGGCATGTTAAAAGGACTGATGTAAGAGGCAAGACAAAGCATGATGCGAACTCAAAAGGACATATTCCGTTAAATGTTTCAAGAGGAGGAATACAACATGTTATTGCGCTATTTTTACGATGAAAAGCTGGCCCATGCATCCTATCTGGTTGGCTGCCAAAAAACAGGAGAGGCAATTGTCATTGATCCCGGCCGCAATCTAAAACCATATTTACAAGCAGCCGAAGATGAAGGGCTAAACATCACAGCGGCCGCAGAAACCCATATTCACGCCGACTTTGTTTCCGGCGCTCGCGAACTCGGCGCTACACATCAAGCGAAGCTGTATCTTTCCGATGAAGGGGACGCAGATTGGAAATACCAATATGTCGATGAGTTGAAACATCAACTTGTGAAAGACGGCGATCGCTTTTCCATCGGAAACCTGATGTTTGAGGTTATGCATACTCCCGGCCATACCCCGGAAAGCATTTCCTTTCTGTTGACGGACGGCGGAGGAAATGCGGATCGTCCAATCGGCATCTTTACAGGAGATTTCGTCTTTGTGGGCGACATTGGCAGACCCGATTTGCTCGAAAAAGCGGCGGGGATCAAAGGAACGTCACAATCGGGGGCAAGAGAGATGTTCAAGTCCCTTGGAAAGTTTAAACAACTCCCGGATTACTTGCAGGTTTGGCCGGCTCATGGCGCAGGCAGCGCTTGCGGCAAGGCATTGGGAGCCATTCCAACTACGACTGTCGGTTACGAAAAGATGTTTAACTGGGCAATGGCATACACCGATGAAGAAACATTCGTTAAAGCCTTGCTTGACGGGCAACCAGAACCGCCAAAGTATTTCGCTGTGATGAAACGAGTAAATAAAGAAGGCCCTCCATTGCTTAAAGATCTTTCTGCTGTTCCAGAGATTACGTCGATTGAACAAGTGAAAGATTTGCAGGGAAAAGAGCAAATTGTGGATACCCGCACTTCCCGAGAATTTGCTGAAGGGCATATCAAAGGCACAATCAACATTCCATTCAACAAGGCGTTTACGAACTGGGCAGGCTGGCTCATCGACTACACTCGTCCTGTGTACTTCATAACGAATCCGGCCGAAGTGAACGAACTCCTGGAAGCGCTGCGCTCTGTGGGCATTGACAATGCGGCAGGGTTTATGGATCGGGACAAAATCCTGGCAAGCGGTGCTTTTTCACTTGAATCGTACGCGGAGATCACACCATCTGAGATCGCAAAATTAGTGGATGACGGATTCGTGCACGTGCTTGATGTTCGCAATTTGACTGAATGGCAGGAAGGTCATATTCCGAATGCGCAGCACATCATGTTGGGAACGCTCCCAGAACGGCTCGATGAAATTAGAAGAGACTGTCCGATTCTTGTGCAATGCCATTCCGGAGCCCGATCTGCCATCGGGGCCAGCATCCTGCAAGCTAACGGCGGTTTCAAACAAGTATTGAGTTTGAGCGGCGGCATTGTCCAATGGCAGAAAGACGGTCTTGCCATTACAATCCCTTGCAGCGGATTGTAATGAAAGAAAATGTCTGCTCAAGCGCATGGAATAAAGAGTCAAGAGGCCGATATTGTCTTACTCCCGGCCTCTGACTGATATTATTTCCGCTTTTCCTTCTCCGTCTGATCACACTTCTGAAACATCTTTCGCAGCGCCCGCTTTTTCGCGTTTTCTCTTCCTTCGAATCAAGGCCGAAACGGCCGACGATGACTTTTTTCCGTCCAAGATGTCGATACATTCCCGTGGCATACAAAAAGCGATTTATTGACTTTAGGAAATCGATATTGACAAAAGTATTGTGTAAAATAACCCCTTTTTATAATATGCAAAGTAATTATTTGGATATTCAAGGGGGAGAGAAGTGTGAAAAAGAAAATGTATTTTTTAATAGTACTGCTTTTTGCAGGTGGTTCTTTTGTGACTCCATATGACTTTGTCTCGGCTGAAGGGTTTGTAGAACATAAAACTGCCATTGACGATCTATATTACTCAGGGAAAAAGACAAGGGAAATTGTAAAAGATGGGCAGATGCATTTTACGCTGGAAACAACATACCATGAAAATGGAATCGTTGAAGCCATCGTTACGGAAAATAAACATACGACTCATATTCAATATAACCCTGCAACGGGCATGACCTTATTAAACGGTGTAACATTAGAAACAAAGAAAGAATTTGAAATGGGTTTGTCAGCGTACAAAGAAGTATACATGGGGACTGTAACAAATAATGTTCCGGCAGGCACTTTGGTTGGAGCGGCAATTTCTTTGACAAGTATATGGACCAGGGTTCCTGCGAGCAGAGTAAAACAAACAGTTTTAACCCTAACTTCATTGGCTGTAGGAGAGACACTTGATAAATTAATAAAGGTGAAAATCAAGCAATACAGAACTTCGAAGCCTGTCAAAGATGGAAACATGTGTTACAAACAATATAAATATAAGCATAAGTCCACATGGTATTATAAGAAAAAACAAAGCAAACAACAAAGCTCAAGCTGGTTTTTACAAAGTAAGCCCTGTTAAGGAGCGGGAAAATGAGTAAATGTCCAGTATGCAGGAAACCGTTTACTTTTAGAGAAAATTCTAAACTGATTAGAACAAAGAGGCCAACTTGTCCCAGATGTAAAAGTCCGCTAAAGGAAACAACAGCTTCAAAATTCCTTTTTAGTTTGATTTTTATTTTGCCAATCCTTTATTTTATGTCTTTTTGGAGCGGATGGGATTCACTATTAAAGTGGCTTTCTCTTTTTATTTGGATTGTGTTTTGTTTATTTATTTTGCAACCTGTACTTTATCGTTATGATAAGACAAAAGCTTAAGTCATTAAGCTAAAGGGCTGAATTGAAGAAGTATTCAGTCCTTTAGCATGTCAGGGGAACCTAAGAATGTGCAAAAAATCTTAAGGGTATTCTTTTTTCATGGGAGGCCTTTTATAGTTTACAACGTCCTAAATTCTCTCCTTTTTATTCTTCCTCTAAAATCGCGACAGGGTTAAACACTTCATAATGAATGTTGTTTTTTGATACGTTCCATTTTTTGAGGGCAGCGTTAATGGCTTTCATAAAGGGAAGAGGGCCGCAAAAATAAAAATCGGCATCCTTTCCCGGCAGGATGGACTGAAGCCACTCCAGGTCAACATAACCTTCCTTATCAAAGTTTAGTAGAGAACGGTCCATGGAGGCAGGTGCTTCGTAGCACACAAATGACCGGATATTCTCATGCTTTTCAGCTAATTTTTCAACATGTTCTTTAAAAGCGTGAAACTCACTGTTTTTTGCTGAATGAATAAATGTTACATGTCTGTTGGGATGTTGTTCAGCCACCGTATTTAACATGCTTAATAATGGTGTGATGCCGACGCCTCCGCTGATCAAAACAAGCGGCAAATCTTTGCTGCTAATGACGAAATCGCCCGCCGGAGCGGAAAATTTGAGAATATCGCCTGTTTGCACTTGCTGATGCAAGTACGTTGAGACGATGCCAGCCGGTGCGCCTCCGCGTCCTTCCTCACGTTTGACGGAGATTCTGTAATAATCTTTGCCGGGAGCGTCGGAAAGGCTGTAATGGCGGATGTGGGTATACGTTTCACCTGGAATCTCTGCTTGTAAAGTTAAATATTGGCCGGCTTTATAAGAAGCGATTGGTTTACCATCCTCCGGCTTTAAATAAAATGATGTAATCAGCCTGCTTTCCTCCACTTTTTGATCAACGCGAAAATCACGATAGCCACTCCAGCCGCCAGGCAGATGTTCAGTTTCTTCATAAAGCTTTTGTTCTATATCGATAAAAGCTTTTGCGATTTCATCGTAAGCTTTTTTCCAGGCTCCAAGCACTTCTTCTGTTGCCGCATCGCCCAGCACATCTTTCACAGCATTGAGCAGAGTTGCACCCACAATTGGATATTGTTCAGGTTTTATGCCGATTGCTCGGTGCTTTTCAGTAATTCTTTTGATAACGGGATCTATCGCTTCTAAATGATCGATATTTTCGCCAGCGGCATACACAGAATACGCCAAAGCCTCTTGTTGAATACCGCTTTTGATTTGTTTGATTAAACAAATTGTGTAACTCAGGCACTTTTGAAAATAATAATTCATAAAAACGTTTGCCGATTTCATGGCTATGCTCCTTTAAGACTGGGGCAGTTGACTTCACAATTTTGATTGTTTTCTCATCAAGCACTATATTCCCTCCTTTTTATTTAGTTTGATTTCTTAAATACGAAATATACAAAACAAGCAAAATAAACATGTGATATCCAGTCATAGGATGTTGCAGGTTCTTTTGTCAACTTCATTCTTTTCTTAAGTGAAGGACATCTTTTTCAACAATACTGCTCTCGAATTATCAATTTCTTTCACAGAAACTGTGTTCCGGGAGGCTATTTAAGAATCCTAAAACACCAAAAAACGGATTCATTGAGGAATGCATAAATAGTACCTGTTTGGGAATTATGGAAATAACGTGAAATTATAAGAAAGGTCATCTGAAATGAAGCAAACAAACATACAGCTGCCTCTTCAAACATTCAGCTTGATTGTGGGGTTTATGGTATGGGTCATTATTTCATCATTAATGACATATATCAAACAGGATATCGCACTTTCATCAGTGCAATTATCATGGGTGACAGCAATTCCGGTAATATTGGGATCTGTTCTTCGGGTTCCGATAGGCTATTGGACGAATCGGTTTGGCGCGAGGCGGGTTTTTCTTGTAAGCCTCTTATTTTTAATCCTGCCGGTCTATTATTTAAGCCTCGCTGATTCTTTTAACGACTTATTAATAGCCGGTCTTTTTTTAGGTATTGGCGGAGCAATATTCTCTGTCGGAGTTACTTCTTTGACAAAGTACTATTCAAAAGATCGGCATGGATTTGTCAATGGGATATACGGAGTCGGAAACATCGGAACAGCGTTTACTTCATTTGGTGCGCCGATCCTTGCAAACCAATTGGGATGGGAAGTTACTGTCAGGCTTTTTCTCATTCCGCTGATCATATTGGCTGCTCTCAATTTCTTATTGGGCGATAAACATGAGCCAAAAGTTAAAACAGCTTTAAAGGAGCAAATCCTCAATGTTTATCGGGATGAAAAACTATGGTTTCTCAGCCTTTTTTACTTTATAACATTTGGCTCATTTGTTGCATTTACCGTATATCTTCCCAATTTTTTAGTTTCTCAATTTAATCTTAGCGAAGTTGATGCAGGATTGCGTACCGCAGGATTTATCACGATTTGTACGTTGTTTCGCCCGCTTGGAGGATGGCTGGGGGATAAATTCAATCCATTTAAGGTTCTTATCATCGTATTTTCAGGATTGACGATTTCTGGTGTGCTACTCTCTTTTTCTCCAACGATGACATTATATACCGTTGGAGTTTTAACAGTGGCGGTTTGTTCGGGAATCGGAAATGGAACCACGTTTAAACTAGTGCCACTCTATTTTTCAAAACAAGGCGGCATTGTGAATGGAATTGTTTCCGCCATGGGAGGACTTGGGGGATTTTTTCCGCCTCTCATTTTAACCGCAGTCAATCAGATGACAGGGAATTATGCCATTGGTTTCATGGCGTTATCAGAGTTTGCCTTGGCAAGCTTAATTATAGTTGTTTGGATGTTTTATTCTGACAAGCTTAGGCTTGCGGACAACATTGTTGAAAGTACTGGACAGGGTGTAATGGTCACCAACACTAAAGGCGTTATTCAAAAAGTAAATCCCGCATTTAGTGCTGTAACCGGATATCAAAAAGAAGAAGCTGTCGGCCAAACCCCGCGGCTTTTAAGGTCTGGAAGACATGATCGAGATTTTTATGAAGAGATGTGGAAGAAACTCAAGGAAAACGGGTATTGGCAGGGCGAGATTTGGAATAAGCGTAAAAATGGAGAAGAATATCTCGAATGGTTGACAATCAGTGCCGTTAAAAATGATGCCGGCGAAGTCATGTATTTTGTAGCAATCTTTAGTGATATTTCTCAAAAAACATAAAAGAAGTCGTTTTGTAATGGACTTCATAAAACGATCGAAAGGGAGTGTTGTCATGAAGAAGAAAATTTCCCCATTGCTCAAAAAGATGACTTTTTTTGGACGCACCGCTGATTTAAACAATCATAGTACGTTATCCAGTGCAGACCGCGAGTCTGAAAAATACTATCGCAGAAGGTGGCAGCATGACAAGGTGGTTCGCACCACTCATGGCGTGAATTGCACCGGTTCCTGCAGCTGGAAAGTTCATGTGAAAGACGGAATCATCACGTGGGAAACACAACAAACAGACTATCCGACTACCGGTCCGAACATGCCTGAATATGAGCCGAGAGGATGCCCGCGCGGTGCGAGTTTCTCATGGTATACATACAGCCCGATACGAGTTCGTTTTCCATATGTGAGAAGCGCTTTGTTAAAAGTGTGGAAAGAAGCCATGCAAAAAACGAACGATCCGGTCGAGGCATGGGAAGTGATTTCTGAGAATCCCGGCATGCAAAAAGCTTATAAACAAGCGCGCGGTAAAGGCGGATTCGTCCGGGCAAACTGGGATGAAGTAAATATGATGATTGCCGCTCAATTAATTTTTACGATCAAAAAATACGGCCCCGACCGCATTGTAGGTTTTTCGCCGATCCCGGCAATGTCCATGGTCAGTTATGCGGGCGGGGCGAGGTTTTTGAATTTAATCGGCGCGCCGCTGCTCAGCTTTTACGACTGGTATGCCGATCTCCCGCCTGCATCGCCGCAAGTTTGGGGCGAACAGACGGATGTTCCTGAAAGCTCTGATTGGTATAACTCCAGCTACTTATTGGTATGGGGTTCTAATTTGCCGCAAACGAGAACGCCTGATGCCCATTTCTATGTTGAAGCAAGGTATAACGGCACTAAAGTAGTTTCTATTAGCCCGGATTATGCTGAGTTTGTTAAATTTGCCGATCATTGGTTAAACGTTAGTCCAGGTATGGATTCAGCGTTGGCGATGGCGATGACCCATGTTATTCTCAAAGAATTTTATGTCGATCAAAAAACGCCCTATTTCGAAGATTACGTCAAGAAATATACTGATTTGCCTTTTCTTATTACATTAAAAAAGCATGGCAATCACTATAAAACAGACCGGTTTTTGCGTGCAAGCGACCTGGGGATGAATGTAAACAAGGCTGAATGGAAAACGATTGTATTTGATAAAAACTCCAATCAATGTGCTGCACCTAATGGAACCGTCGGCCATCGCTGGTCGGAAGGAGGGGAGTGGAATTTACACCTGAAAGATACTGAAAATCAGCTCGGAGATCTTGAGCCTGCACTCTCCTTGTTAGGGATAGAAGACAAAACTGTATTGCTGCAGTTTCCTTACTTTGGTCAAGAACAAAAGCAAATTATCGCAAGAGGAGTGCCAGTCAAGGAAATTCAACAAAACGGAGAGTCTGTTTACGTCACAACCGTTTTCGACCTCATGCTCGCGCAAACTGGCGTAAATCGCGGATTACCCGGTGATTATCCAAAAGACTATGACGATCCAAAGCCATACACACCGGCATGGCAAGAACAAATAACCGGTATTGACCGCAAACTAGCCGCTCAAATTGCAAGAGAATTCGCCCAAAATGCGGTTGATAGCAAGGGACGGTCGATGATTATCATGGGATCAGGCATTAACCATTGGTATCATTCTGATACCATTTACAGGGCGATTCTCAATCTAGTTTTGTTAACAGGCTCCCAGGGAGTAAACGGAGGAGGATGGGCGCATTACGTCGGTCAGGAAAAAGTACGCCCCCTTGAAGGATGGCAAACTGTGGCGATGGCACGTGACTGGGGAGGTCCGCCGCGTTTACAAAATGGAACATCTTTCTTTTATTTCGTGACAGAGCAATGGCGTTATGAGGATCAAAAATCCTCAGATTTAATTTCACCGTTAGTCGAGAAGCCCAGATATCATCATCTGGGAGATTATAATGTACTCGCTGCACGATTAGGGTGGCTGCCTTCCTATCCGCAATTTAATAAAAACTCGATTACGTTGTACGAAGAGGCAAAGGCAGCTAATAATGATGAAGCTGTGAAGTATGTCGTTGATCAAATGAAAAATGGTCAAATGAAATTCGCAATTGAAGAGCCGGGCAATCCTGTTAATTTTCCGAAAACGTTATTTGTATGGAGGGCGAATTTAATTGGAAGTTCTGCAAAGGGGCATGAATATTTTCTGAAGCACCTGCTCGGTACACATTCAAGCATTTTAGGCGAACAAGATCAATCCCTGCATACAGAAGAGGTAGATTCAGCATCTGTTGCACAAGAAGGAAAACTTGATTTGCTTATCAATATGGATTTTCGAATGTCAGGTACGGGGTTGTATTCGGATATTGTCTTGCCGGCTGCAACCTGGTATGAAAAGTATGATATCAGCTCTACCGATATGCACCCTTTTATTCATCCTTTCAATCCAGCGATTACACCGCCGTGGGAGAGCCGATCTGATTGGGATACTTTTAAAAAGCTGGCGAAAACATTTCAATCTTTAGCCGAGAAATATCTGCCGGAGACGGTAAAGGACATTGTCGCTACACCGCTCCTCCATGATACTTCAGACGAGACATCGCAGGCGTTAGGATTAATCCCCGACTGGAAAAATAATGGGGTTGAACCGGTTCCTGGAGAGAATTTCCCGCGTATTCACGTCGTCGAAAGGGAGTATACCAAAGTATACGATAAATTCATTGCGCTCGGGCCGAATATACGGGAAAAAATCGGCGCCAAGGGACTAAGCTGGGATGCTAAAGAGGAATATGACGAATTGAAAGATATTTTAGGCACAGCTAAAACGACAAAAGAATATAAAGATTGCCCCGATATCTCTGCAGATCGAAACGCTGCTGAAGCTATCCTGACATTATCCAGCACGACGAACGGTTCGCTCGCAATGAAAGCATGGGATACTTTAGAAAAGAAAACCGGGCAAAAATTAAAAGACCTAGCCATAGAACGGGCTGAAGAGCACATTTCATTTGACGAGATTACAGCCCAGCCAAGAAAGGTTTTATCATCTCCGGTCTATAGCGGGACAGAGACAGGCAATCGCCGTTACTCGCCTTTTACAACCAATATAGAACGGCTGATTCCATTCCGAACCTTGACCGGCAGGCAGCATTTCTTCTTAGACCATGAAATCATGCGTGAATTTGGGGAGGATCTGCCGACCTTTAAAGCGCCTTTAAGAAAAGCTGCTTTCTATAATAAAGATGGACGTCCGGCATCAACAACCAAAGAAATAAAACTGCGCTATTTAACACCGCATTTTAAGTGGTCTTACCACAGCACATACTACGATACATTGCCGATGCTTACGCTGTTCCGGGGCGGACCGCATGTATGGATGAATAATAAAGATGCCGAGACTGTTGGTATCCGTGATAATGACTGGCTTGAAATGTACAATCGCAACGGGATTGTCGTCGCAAGGGCCGTCGTCAGCCATCGGTTACCGAGAGGCGTGGCGTTTATGTATCATGTGCAGGACAGAACAATTAATGTTCCCGGTTCAAAAATAACAAAAGAACGTGGGGGAACTTTTAACAGTCCCACTAGGATTCATGTTAAGCCGACACAAATGATAGGGGGATACGCTCAACTAAGCTACGGATTTAATTATTATGGGCCGACCGGAAACCAGAGGGATGAACAAGTCGTTATTCGTAAATTAGAGCGAAACGAGGTGGATTGGCTTGAAGATTAAAGCGCAATTTGGAATGGTGATGAACCTCGATAAATGTATCGGCTGCCACACATGCAGTGTGACATGCAATAATACATGGACGAATCGTAGCGGCGCCGAATATATGTGGTGGAACAATGTTGAAACAAAACCGGGCGTCGGTTACCCGAGGGAATGGGAAAACCAAGAAACCCACCGCGGAGGCTGGGAGTTGAAGAACGGAAAGATTGAATTGAAAGCCGGCGGCCGTGCCAAAAAGCTGCTGAATATCTTTTACAACCCCGATTTGACCCGAATCGATGATTATTATGAGCCATGGACCTATGATTACGAAAATTTAATCAAAAGTCCTCAGAAAAAGCATCAGCCAGTTGCAAGGCCTATCTCTCAGCTTACCGGTGAATACATCGATTTGAAGTGGGGGCCGAACTGGGAAGACGATCTTGCGGGTGTTTATGATACAGGCAAAAAGGATCCGAACATGCACAATGTTGATGAACAGGTGATTCAAGAATATGAACAAGCTTTTATGATGTATTTGCCAAGAATTTGTGAACACTGTATCAATCCGTCATGCCTTTCTTCCTGTCCGTCCGGGGCCATTTACAAACGTGATGAAGACGGCATCGTTCTTGTTGATGAGGATGCATGCCGCAGCTGGCGTTTTTGCATGTCGGGCTGTCCGTATAAAAAAGTTTATTTTAACTGGAAGACGAATAAAGCCGAAAAGTGTACGTTTTGTTTTCCGCGTATTGAAAACGGCCAGCCAACAGTTTGTTCTGAGACTTGCGTCGGCCGCCTGCGTTACATCGGCATCGTCTTATATGACGCGGACAAGATAGAAGAAGCGGCATCTGCTGCCGACCCAAAGGATTTATATGAGTCCCACTTAAACCTATTTTTGGACCCAAATGATCCGGAAATCGTCAAACAAGCAAAGAAGGACGGAATTCCGGAGGATTGGATTGAGGCGGCTCAAGCATCACCTGTATATAAGCTTGCTGTGGAACATAAGGTGGCGCTGCCTTTGCACCCGGAATACAGAACTTTGCCAATGGTGTGGTACATTCCGCCTTTAAGTCCGATTACCAATACGTTCGGCGGTCAAATTGATATGTTGGATCCCGGAATTATTTTTCCGACGATCAAGCAGTTCAGAATCCCCATCCAATACCTTGCGAATTTAATGTCAGCGGGGGATACAAAAGTTATTGAACGCGTATTAAAGAAAATGGTTGCCATGAGGAGTTATATGAGAAGTGTTAACTTGAAGCAATCGTTTGATCAAGCCATCCTTGAAGACGCCGGGTTAACTGAAGAAACCGCTGTCGAATTGTATGAATTATCCGCGATAGCGAAATACAATGATCGTTATGTCATTCCAAAATCTCACAGGGAAGAGGCAGGCAATATGTATTCAGGACAAGGTTCAGCGGGGTACGAGTTTATGGAGGGCTGCTCAGGTTGCAGTTTAGGCACTGAAAAATACGAAGATTTATACGCCTTCAGTGAAGAATATTGGAGTGATCTAAATGGGAACACAATGGATGGAAGAAGATAGATTAGTGTTTAAGCTTTGTTCATTATTCTTGAGATATCCGGATAAAGAATGGACAGAATCGGAAGAAGCAAGTCAAATTGTTGATGAAATAAATGATAAAGGAATGAAGTACTGCCTTCGGCGGTTTCTGACCTATGTAAATGAAACCTCCTTTAAAGAGATGTGCGAGAATTATGTGCGGTGGTTTGATTTTAGCGAACCTAAAACGCTTTATTTAACCCATGGAAGATTTGGAGAGAATAGAGAGCGCGGCCTAGCTTTTGTAAAATTAAAAATGGAGTTTGCAAAAGCCGGGTTTTATATTAAAAATGATGAATTGCCCGACTATTTACCGCTTATATTAGAATTTGCCTCAATTGCGGAAAAAGACTTTGTTCAAAAGGTGTTTTTAATCCACAAAAAAGCAATTGACCTATTGCTGACAGAGCTTGAAAAAGAGGATAATCCGTATGGCTTTTTATTAAAAGCTTGTTTAGCAGCCATTGCAACACATTTGCCACCTAGTGAAAAAGACGCGGATCACCATGCGGGATGACTCAAATTGGAGGGATTGTTATGACAGAACTAGATTATTTCTTATGGGTGATCATTCCCTATTTATCGTTAACCATTTTTGTTGTCGGACATGTTCATCGCTATAATACAGATCAATTCGGTTGGTCGGCACAATCAAGTGAATTTATCCAAAAAGATCAATTATTGAAGTGGGGGAGTACGCTGTTTCACTATGGTGTCATTTTTGTTTTCTTCGGACATGTGGCAGGAGTGCTGATTCCTAAAGCGTTTTATGATGCAGTCGGAATAACTGAACATATGTATCATTTTGGCGCTGTATGGTTCGGGGGAGCCGCCGGGGTGATGATGGTTGTCGGAGGAGCCTTATTGACAGTACGTCGGCTTAGAAGTAAAAGGGTAAGGAGAAACAGCTCAAAGAAAGACCTTTATGTATTGCTTTTAATCGGAGTAGTGACCGTTGTTGGTTTTACAAATACAGTCGCTTATACAGCGACAGGAGGAGAGTTTGATTATCGGGCAACAATAGGTCCGTGGTTCAGGGGAATTTTAAGCTTTCAGCCTTCTCCGTATTTAGTGATGAACGCACCGCTCGGGTTTCAACTTCATATTTTGGCGGCATTTGTTTTATTTGCCGTATGGCCTTACACGAGACTGGTCCATGTGTGGAGTCTGCCTTTAGAATACTTATCTAGAAAGTATATTGTATTCAGAAAAATGAATCCGAAAAAAGCGCTTAAATAGAAAAATGAACCTGCCCAAACACAAAAAGCCACTTCAGTACTCAAGAGTGGCTCATTTCATGATCATTGAATAAAAAGCGCGTTTTTTAATGACCGTCCAGCAAATAGCTTTCCTCATCGCGATTATGTATTTGAACCAGAACATATATCGCTTTAAAACGGTCGATTACATCATCGTTTACCCCTTGTTTATCCAGTTCTTCTTTTATATCGCTTACCAGTATCCTAAGTAAATCATGATCACGCTTAAGCATGCTTAGTGTATGAGAGATATCCGGGTTTTCTTCAAGCTTTCTTTTGTATAAACCCTCTTCTTCTGAATCCGCATGTGCAATTGTACGGGTTTCCCAATGTTCGAGAAGAGCCCTTGCTGCAATCATAGCATGCTTTTTATGTTTTTCGCCATAAACCTGTTCTAATACCTCCATCAAATCCCTTCCTTCTGTTACTGCTCCATCGTGGATGGATCTATGAGAACCTAATTTATTCAAAGATGGACCTGACAATTAAAGTAACCCTCCTTTTTACCCGAAATACGCTAAGGATGTTCATATCCATTATGAACAAATATTATAATTTTCAAACAAGTTCTGCATAGTGATTTATCCATAGAATCGCTGTTTTTAGGAGCTGTCGGCGCTGTTAACGATCGCGTTTCAAGCGCTGGGTAATCTCCTTATGTATCACTAATATCCATTCTGTCGCCAGCCAGAGCTTTTTCTTACGGAGGATCGCTGTTATTCACTTATCAGGATTCTGTTATGACCATTCTGCCGCTCATCCTGGTAGGTTCGTTAATTACGATCGTCAGTTTATTGAATAATGTTGTTTCGTGGTTTCCTGATGTTTCACTTATTAATACTTTTACATTCGGGCTTCTCGGCATATTCGTTGCCTTTTTAATCCCATATTTCATTATGGAAAAAAAGAAACAGGATAATAAAAAATTAGTAGCAGGCGCAACGGGTCTGTCGCTCTACCTATTTTTGCTGTCACCCGTTATTTTAGAGGATGGAAAAATTCAATTTGTCCTTGATCGATTCGGGGCAACCGGTATGTTTCTCTCCCTGATTGTCGGTTTGTTTGTTGGATTTGTCCTCTTTTTATTCTCGAAATTTTCGTTTTTTTCAGAGGATTCTTCGTTACCGGACTTTATCGCTGTTTGGTTTGACACGCTTATACCGATTACGCTGATTATGCTGTCTGGATGGCTGATTGGCGTTCAAGCAAATATTGATTTCTTTGAAGTCATCCTGGCTATTTTTAAACCATTATCAAATATTGTGCAAACCTACCCTGGTTTTGTTTTATCTATTTTCATTCCAGCATTTTTGTATACATTCGGTATCAGTGGCTGGGCAATGATACCAGTCGTTTATCCAGTTTATTTATCAGCTCTGGCAGAAAATGAGCAAGTTGCAGCAGCAGGAGGAGACCCATCCAATATAGGCGTTGTGGAAACTCTCTATGCATTTACAGATATGGGCGGTATCGGAACGACTTTGCCTCTCGTGATTATGATGTTCTTTTTAGCAAAGTCGATGCGCTTGAAGGCGATTGGACGAGCAACAGTTGTCCCATCCATCTTTAATATCAATGAACCTTTAATGTTCGGGGCTCCGGTTGTCTTTAATCCATTTTTTATGATTCCGATGTGGATTGTATCTATCGTGATTCCAAGTATTACCTACTGGGCTCTTTATTTAGGTTGGGTAAGCATCCCTTCGAAGACATTTTTGCTTTGGTATGTCCCGATGCCCATTTCATCATATTTGGCTACTCAAGATTGGAGAGCTATTATTTTAGCCATTATATTATTCGCTGTTGCGTTTATTATCTTCTTCCCATTTTTCAAAGCATACGATATTCAAGAAAAGAAGAAAGAATCTGAACTAAGCGAATGAGAAGAGTGATTCATTATAGTTTATAAAAAACATTGAAGGAGATTGTATCATGGTTGATAGAGAAAAAGAACAAGAAGCACTGAATTTAGTTTCAATGCAAATGATTTTACATGCAGGTGATGCCCGCAATGATGTCATGGAAGCATTAAAATGTTGTGAAGAAGAAAACTATGACCGCGCTGAAGAACTATTAGAAAAAGCCAATAAAGATATCGTTGCATCTCATAAACTGCAAACTGAAACAGTACAAAAAGAGGCACGGGGAGAGGAGCCTATTTTCTCATTGCTGTTTGCTCATGCCCAAGATACGTTAATGACAGTAAAGAGCGAGTATGAAATTGCTAAGCGGTTAGTTCGCGTTTTTAGAAGACTTGATGAAAAAATTGATGGAATGCAGGCATAACCTTGATTCGTATGAAGT
Source organism: Bacillus sp. J41TS8 (assembly GCF_018333035.1). Taxonomy (NCBI): domain Bacteria; kingdom Bacillati; phylum Bacillota; class Bacilli; order Caryophanales; family Bacillaceae; genus Bacillus; species Bacillus sp. J41TS8. The sequence continues at coordinate 173,690 of NZ_BORF01000001.1, read as the reverse complement.
CACTTTTCCAAATAAAGCAGTGTGGCTGCGGTTATGCACAAGTTATTAAATACTATGTAATAGGCATTCATAAAGCCGATTAAGGAGGCAATTAAATTGAGAAAAAATCCAAATACATTCCCTGAAAACTTTTTATGGGGGGGCGCCATTGCGGCAAACCAAGCAGAAGGCGCCTATCTGGAAGGCGGAAAAGGACTCTGTGTAGCAGATATCAATAAGTTTAATGATAGCGTGGATATTAAGAAAAAAGGCAATTTTGAACTGACAACTGAAGACATTCAGTTTGCAATAAAAGATAAAGAAGGATATTATCCAAAACGAACCGCGATTGATTTCTATCACCGTTATAAAGAGGACTTAAAAATGCTGGCAGAAACCGGGATGACTTCGTTCCGTACATCGATCAACTGGGCCCGAATATTTCCGAAGGGAGATGAATCAGAGCCGAATGAAGAAGGATTAAAATTCTATGATGAGCTAATTGATGAGATCATTAAAAATGGAATGGAACCGCTCATTACGGTTTCCCATTATGAAATGCCGTTACATTTAGCAACTGAATACAATGGCTGGTATAACCGGAAAACGATTGACTTCTTTGTCCGTTATTGTGAAGTATTATTTAAACGTTATAAAGACAAAGTGAAATATTGGATTCTCGTCAATCAAATTAATTTAATTACGTTTGAGTCATTCAATCACCTCGGTATCCCGGCAGATCGCGTGGAAAACTTACTGGAAGCCAAATATCAGGGTGCACACAATGAGCTTGTTGCTTGTGCGAGAGCAACAAAGATAGCTAAAGAAATTAATCCAGAGATGCAAATCGGAATAATGCTCTTCGATGCAATTTCTCATCCTGCAACATGTAAGCCGGAAGATGTACTGGCAACGGTAAAACGCAACCAAATGGAATACTATTTCTCTGATATTCTCATGCGTGGCAAGTATCCAAATTACGCTTTCCGCTTCTTTGAAGAAAATAATCTTCATATTCAATTCGGAGAAAATGATGAGGAAGATTTCAAAAATACAGCAGATTTCTTTAGCTTCTCTTATTACTACACTCGAATTTCTGATGCAGAAAGCGTAAAGCAGGCTAACTCTGCAAAAATAAATCCGGAGCTTGAAGCGAGCGATTGGGGCTGGTCCATCGATCCAATCGGTTTAAGAACCGCTTTAAATCTGTATTATGATCGTTACCAAAAACCGATCATGATTACTGAAAACGGCATCGGTGCTTATGATAACGTTGATGAAAACGGCGAAATTCATGACCCGTACCGCATCGATTTCCTTAAACGCCACATTGAACAAATTAAAGAAGCAATTAAGGATGGTGTGGAAGTAATCGGCTACTATCCTTGGGGGCCAATTGATATTGTCAGTTGTTCATCATCCGAAATGTCCAAGCGCTATGGATTCATCTACGTTGATAAAGATGATTACGGCAATGGAACGCTTGAACGAAAGAAAAAAGACAGCTTCTATTGGTATCAAAAGGTCGTTGCAACAAATGGAGAGGATTTAGGATAACAGATGACATGTTGCAGATAGGATCTAGAATGGCTCGATGAAAGGTTAGTTAAAAATAGAGGAGTTATGATATGATAAATCAAACATTTACAATCATTGATCAGGTTGGAATTCATGCACGGCCTGCAACAACTTTAGTCCAGACTGCAAGCAAATTTAACGCTGATATTTATTTGGAATACAACGGAAAAACCGTCAATCTAAAATCGATAATGGGAGTTATGTCCCTGGGCATTCCAAAAGATGCTGTTATTAAAATAACTGCTCAAGGTGCTGACGAAGAAGATGCAATTGCCACTTTAGAACAAGTAATGACACAAGAAGGTTTAGCCTGAAAAAAATAAAATATCAGTCAGTTCGGTGATTTTTCTGCAATGTATTGGCTATAAGGAAAGCAGAGCTGCCATACACGAATAGTGGCAGAAAAGGTGGAGGAGAATCCTCTACCGTCTTTTTTATATGTGCTTATGCCGCTTCTAAGCGGAGGGAGCGTTGAAGGAAAGTTGACGATCCTGCACATAATGGAAAGAAAGACAGGACAACTGATGAAACTGTCACCTGAATGACTGCTGTTGGATAAAACGATAATCCATCTCGATAACGTTTTTCTATAATATTATCAGAATTTTTAAACAAGGAGCCCGATGATGAGAAATGATCGTAGAGAGGCTTTTATTCAATACTTGGCAACTAAAAATGATTGGTGTACTGCCGCAAGTTTGGCAAGTTATTTTAAAGTGTCCACAAGAACCATTAGAAAATATGTCAATGAAATGAACCGGGATCAAATGGTTATTACGTCTTCTGCGCAAGGGTATCAGCTAATAAGCAGAGATAAAGTGAAAACGGACAATCATTACACTTCTCCAATAGACCGTATAAAAGTGATCTTGAAAGAATTAATTCTTCACACAGAAGGGCTAAATATATTTGATTTAGGTGATAAGCTTTTTTTAAGTGTGTCATCAATCGAAAATGATATGGTTCAGGCTAATAAAATGATTAAGCCGTACAGCTTAAAAATCCGTCATAAGAAAGACACGGTTATTTTATTAGGTGAAGAGACGGATAAGCGGCGATTAATGAGCTTTATTATTTCACAAGAAACTTCCGAAGAATTTTTAAGTTTAAAGGCTGTTCAAGATTCTTTTCCGAATTACGATGTTTTTTCACTAAAAAATGAAATCGCTTCCATTCTTGAGAGATTTAATTTGTATGTAAACGATTATATTATGAATAATCTTCTTCTCCACCTTGTGATTACATTGGATCGAATCAAAAATAACAACTCGGTCATTCAGTCATCTGACCTTAATAAATTAAAAAGTAATTTTGAAACCAAAGCAGCTAATAAAATTGCGGATTTATTGGAAGTGAAATATGGTATTGCCTTTAATGAATCGGAGCGATACAATTTTATATTGCTTTTATCAAGTAAAACGACATTGCTTAATTATCAGTCATTAACATCCAGCTCCTTAAATCGCTACGTCGCTGAACATTACGTAAACCTGTCAAAGAAACTGTTAGAGAAAGTACACGAATGCTACTTTATTGAAATTGTTGATGATGAGTTTTTTGTCAAGTTCACGCTCCATATACGCAATCTGCTTTTCCGGGCAAAGCATGGGCAAATGGTTAAGAATCCTTTAACCTATAAATTAAAGGATTCATACCCTCTAATTTATGAACTGGCTGTCTTTATCTCGAATCAAATTCAGTTGATGGAAAACATTCATATTAATGAAGATGAGATTTCTTATATTGCTTTTCATATTGGCTCTTATTTTGAACGAAGAAAAAATTTGGAAAAGAAAATTTTATGTGTGGTGATTTGTCCAAACTATTATGATATGCGACTGCAACTCATTCAAAAGCTCGAAAAGAAATTTCACAATTCTTTAGAGATTATAAAAGTTTTATCTGACTCAAGTGAGATTGTTTTACTTGAGGAAATAGATTTAATCATAAGCACATTACCACTAAAGGATGAACAAACCCCATCTGTATTCGTTCATCCTTACCTGACAGAAGAGGACTATGAATACATCCAAATTCAATTAAACAAATTAAATAAACAAAAAAAGAATCGCAAAGTTAAACAATATCTTGATTTATATTTTGATGAAGATTTGTTTATGAAAAATGTTTATCTCGACAGCAATGAATCTTATATTGAATTCATGTCAAAACTTCTGTATGAAAAAGGCTATGTCTCTATAGATTATGGAAAGTCTGTGCTTGAGAGAGAGCGCATGTCCTCAACTGCTTTTAATAACAATGTAGCTGTCCCTCATTCCATGCATATGGATGCTGCAAAAACAGGTATTTGTATCATCATCTTGGATCGCCCTGTAAATTGGGGGAAAGAGAAAGTTCAAATCATTGTTATGATTTCAATTAATAAACAGCAGCGTGAATTATTCAGCCCTTTCTTCGAAGGGGTGATTAACATTTTATCGGAATGGAGAAATGTTCATGATCTAATAAAAGCCAAAGACTATAATGATTTTATGGATAAGATGATGAGACTTTTAAATGAAAAATAATGCAGCAGAAGCATATGGACGAGCTAGTGATAACCCGCCAAGAATAAATTGGATATATAACCATTTCGTGTTATGCGATTCACTTATAATAATAGAACTTCATTCTGAATAAAAAATCCCAAATTCTCACTAAAGCCACTGAGAAATTGGGATTTTCTTTTTCGAACATTCCTTACAGTTCAAATCCATAGTTAATGAGACTGAGTTAATAAAAAGTCGAAGAGTTCCACCTTCTGTTTGTGAGATAATCAAGTCCAATTTAGGAATAAAAATCGATTCAGCGGTGGCATATGCAGAAAACACCAATATATTTATAGTCTAAATAGTTCCTGTTTGATGACAAAATAAAAAGATGCAAACTGAAGGGAATGAATGATCGTCCGCTTCTCCTTCTCCGCTCGATAAAACTCATGAAACATCTTCATCAGCGCCCGTTTTTCAATCCGGGATACATAGCTCCGCGAAACCCCGAGCTCCTTCGCGATTTCGCGTTGCGTTTTTTCTTTCTTCAAATCAAGACCGAAGCGGCCGACGATGACTTCTTTTTCTCTGCCGTCCAGGATGTCGATGTATTTTTTGACTTTTTCAAGCTCTGTGCCTGAGCTGGATGGTGTCGATGACGTCTTCGTTTTCGGATCCTGAGGACATCGATGAGGCTGATTTCATTGCCATCCATAGGTTACCTGTTTGGAATTCAGGTGAAAAGTTCAGATAAAAAGAGTTTTACAATAGCTTGTTACATACCAAAACCGATTTATTGACTTTAGGGAATTTATATTGACAAAACTATTGCGTGAATAACTCCTTTTTATAAAATAAGAGGTAATGATTTGGATATTCAAGGGGGGGGAGTAGCACTTTTTTACAGGTGCTTGTTTTATGACTCCGTCAACAGGCATGACCTTATTAAACGGTGTAATATTAGAATCAAAGAAAGAATTTGAATGAGGCTTGTCAGCATACAAAGAAGTATACAAGGGAACTGTAACAAATAACGTTCCGGCAGGCACTTTGGTTGGAGCGGCAATTTCTTTGACAAGCATATGGACCAGGGTTCCTGCGAGCAGAGTAAAACAAACAGTTTTGACTCTAACTTCATTAGCTGTAGGGTAAGGCGAGGCCTTCTTCAAAACAATACCCCTAGACCTTCGAAGTAATCCAATAAAAGATATATTCAGATTTTAACCATTTAAGAGAAGCCGCCGATATTTGCGATATCCTCTTTAAGAAAAATCTTAATTATAGGAGGAAAAATGTTTTTAATAAGAAAAGCCAAAGTGTCAGACGCTAATTCAATTGCCAAAGTTCATGTGGAAAGTTGGAAAACCACATATCAAGGAGTATTGCCTGATGACACGTTATCTAAGCTCTCTGTCGAAAATCAGGCAGAGCTTTGGAGAACCTCATTAAGTGATCCTCAAAATCAAGATATTGTCTATGTTGCAGAAGAAACCGACGGTAAAATTATAGGCTTTGCTTCCGGAGGTCCAAACCGCGATCATCTTAGCAAATATAAGGGTGAAGTTTCCGCGATTTATCTGTTGTTACAGTATCAGAAAAAAGGAATCGGCTCTCGACTAATGAAGGCGATTGTAGAGGAGCTTGTAAAGAAAAATATAAAATCATTAATGGTATGGGTTTTAGCCGGTAATCCATCGATAAATTTTTATGAAAAATTAGGTGGAAGGCAGAGCACAACAAAACAAATACAATTCGGTGAAGATTATTTCAAAGCCATTGCTATCGGCTGGACGGATATAAATAGTTTTTTGTTATAAAATGATCTCCGCGTTATTATATGCTCCCTAAAGTAGACAGATGAAATAAAAAAATCTGTTTGGTTGCTTTGGGGAGTGGGATGCTCGTTACCAGGCCAATGATCGCACCCGTTATCCAGCCAAATTAGCTCGCATAAAAAAGGCTGGGTTTTATATCATCCCAAGTCTCTTCATTGATCTCATTTCCCCTTCGCCTTCTTCCGCTTCCCCTTCTCCGCCCGATAAAACTCATGAAACATCTTCATCAGCGCGCGCTTCTCAATCCGCAACACATAGCTCTGCGAAATCCCGAGCTCCTTCGCGATTTCACGCTGCGTCTTTTCTTTCTTCAAATCAAGGCCGAAGCGGCCGACGATGACTTCTTTTTCTCTGCCGTCCAGGATATCGATGTATTTTTTCACTTTTTCAAGCTCTGTGCCTGAGCTGGATGTGTCGATGACGTCTTCGTTTCCGATTCTGAGGACATCGATGAGGCTGATTTCAATGCCACTCACTGGTTATCTGTTTTTTTACTAGATTGAGGGACTGAACTAAAAAGATACCGCACTATATTGTCTAGGAGCACCCATGACATCATCAGTGGCATGTGCAGAAAATACCCCTAGCATTCAGTGGTTTATTTATAGTGTAAATAGTTCCTGACAAAATAAAAAGATGAAAACTGAAGGGAATGAATGATCAAACCCAAATATAAAAAAATATATTTTTGTTTCATTTTCATATAAAAAATTATATAATAAATTCAAGAATGAAATCACTTGAGATAAATGCAAGTAATTGAAAGTTAGGTGTTTAGGTTTGACTGAAGCAAAGCAGATTTTAAAAAGTTACATCCCATTTGCAAAAACGATAGGGGAAATGTTTGGGCCGAATTGTGAGGTTGTCATTCACGATTTGACAACACCGCAGTCTTCCGTGATTTTTGCAATAAACAATCATGTGACAGGAAGAGAGATCGGTCAGTCCTTTGACCATTTGGTGAAAAAGGTTCTATTATCCGATGAATTTAAAGAGGATTACTTAGCGGGCTATGAAATTGAAACAGATGATCAGAGATCAATAAAATCATCTACTACCCTGATAAGGGGAAGCCAACAACAGGTGATTGGCGCTTTTTGTATCAACTATGACATGAATGTCATGATTCAAATGAAAGAAATGTTAGATGCATTTATGCCTGGCATTGAAAAGAAAAGTCAAATACAAGCTCCGAATACAGCGGAACAGGGAGCTTCCATTCAGAATGTAGAAGAGATCACAAATCAGTTAATTGAACAAATCGTGGCGAACCATAAACATTCTCTGATGAAACGCCGTGAAAAAATCGAGCTGATCAGATTTATGGATGAAAAGGGAATATTCCTCATGAAAGGTGCCGTAGATAAAGTAGCAGAACAATTAGGCATTTCAAAGGTAACAGTCTATAGCTACTTAGATGAAGTGAAAAAAAGACAATCGGAGTGAGCAGAGTGGAGAGTATTTTTGAGGCAGGGAATTTAAAATCGAACGGTCATTACGCATTAGCTGTGATTCATCAAAACACGGTCTATGTATCAGGGCAATTTGCCATTGATCCAATTACGCAGAAAAAGAAATTTGGCACAATTGAAGAAGAGACTTTACAGGCATTATCCAATATAGAATATATTTTAGAAGAAGCCGGCAGTGGTAAAGGCCGAATTTTAAAGTTGACCCTATATCTTCACGATATCAATTTATTAGACCGTGTTGACAATGTCTGTCAGGGTTTCTTTGACGATAATTGTCCAGCATGTTCAATTGTCCCGACGAACGAGCTGCATTACGGTTTTCAGATTGAGATTGAGGCAATAGCCGCTATGTAATATATTTTTTGTCTATGTTATATAAAAAAATATATAAAATATAAAAAAGTATATAATCAGAGGGAGGATCTAAACGTGATGGAGCAGTATCAATGTCATGCTTGCGGTACGAAATACAATGTGTCTGAACAAGTATGGAAATGTCAGTGTGGCGGAGTGTTAGACCTTATAAAAGAAAAAGTAGAAAGGTCCAATTCAAAAGTAATCAAAGACATTCCTTCTATGTGGAGATATATTGATGCTATGCCATTTGATCGTGAGTCGGTTATATGGAGAGGCATTACCATGGGGGAGGGATACACACCTTTAATCGTGTTAGACAGCGAAGAGCCAAATACTTTTGTGAAAGTGGATTACATGATGCCGACTTTGTCTTTTAAAGATCGAGGTGCGGCTGTATTAATTGCCAAGGCAAAGGAGCTGGGAGTGAAGCATGTAATAGCCGACAGCAGCGGAAATGCAGGAACTTCGATTGCAGCTTACGCGAAGCGGGCTGACATTGCATGTGACATCTTTCTTGGAAAAGGGACATCACCTAAAAAAATCGCACAGGTGAAAGCCCATGGGGCCAAAGTTCGCGAAATCGAAGGCACAAGAGAAGATGTAGCTGAAGCAGCACAAAATGCTGTGAATGAAGAGAAAAAATTCTATGCCAGTCATGTGTATAATCCATTTTTCTATGAAGGAACAAAAACATATGCCTATGAAATTTGGGAACAAATGAACGGAGCGCCTGATACGCTTATCATTCCAGTTGGAAATGGCACGTTATTGCTCGGGGCCTACTATGGATTTAAAGAATTATTGGAGAAAAAATGTATAGAAAAAATGCCAAAGCTCGTTGCAATACAGGCAGAGAATTGTGCGCCGTTGGCAGAGGCATTTATCAGTAATCAACAAGAAGCTAAACCCGTCGAAAACAGCGGGACACTTGCAGAAGGCATTGCGATTGCCAAACCGGCAAGGTCTGTTCAAATATTAGAAGCCATCCGTGTCACGAACGGCAACATGATAACAGTGAATGAGGGAGAGATTTTAAAAGCTCGTACAGCATTAGCAAGTAAAGGTTTTTATGTAGAGCCTACAACAGCTGCTAACTATGCAGGTTATTTAAAATACAATCGTGCTTTTAATGAAAAAATCGTGATTCCATTATGCGGTGCTGGGATTAAATCTAATTAATATCTAAACGGAAATCTTATTATGAGAAAAGGGGAGTAGTACAGTATGGAAAACAAGAAAATCATTTTCTGAGTACTGGAGGGACAATTGCAAGTAAGCCTAATCCTGAAACAGGTCTATTAGAAGCTGGTGTTATGACAGGTGAAGAACTTTCTGAAATGTGTCAGCTGCCTTCTCATATAGATATTGAAATCAAGTCAGTATTTCAAATGTCAAGCAGTCATATGACATTTCATCACCTTAATATTCTAAAAGAAAATATAGAGAGTTCCTTCAGGAGTGAGGATGTTGCTGGAATTGTGATATCGCATGGGACAGATACCCTTGAAGAGACTTCATATTTCCTTGATCTGGTTATTTCTGACGAAAGGCCGGTCGTGTTAACGGGGTCACAAAGAGGACCGACACTTGAAGGTACAGATGCATTTGTGAACTTAAGGCAAGCTTTCTTATTAGCGGCACATCCTGATGCGCGAGGCTTTTAGGGGTAACAGTGTTGTTTAATGAGCGTATATTTGCGGCTCGTTATGTGAAAAAGCAGCATGCGTCAAATGTTGATGGGTTTTTCTCACCGGGATTCGGTTATTTGGGAACGGCCGATCAAGATGAGATCGCAATTCATCAAAGATTAATCAAGCGTGAGACGTATCAGCTGATTCAACCATTGCCAAATGTAGAACTTATTAAGTGTTCACTTGGATCTGACGGAAAGTTTATAGATTATGCAGTTAAGTGCGGAAGTGCAGGAATCATTATTGAGTCGCCGGGAAGAGGCCATACGGCTCCAGCAATATTTGAAAGTGCAAAGAAAGCCGTAGAGAAAGGGATTACTGTCGTTCTGACAACAAGTGCTGACGAAGGTGAAGTCAAGGGAGTTTATGGATTCAAAGGAAGTGCTTCAGCATATGCAGATGCCGGAATCATACTAGGCGGCAGCTATGACAGTAAGAAAGCAAGGGTCAAACTGGCTGTTTTGCTGGCTGCTGGACAGAAGATTGATGAGGCTGGCTTTAAATATTAGGAATAATAGGGGGAGATTATATTGAAGCCTGTACACACTAAGTATTCAACACGGGATGGGGGCCATTACGTGCCAGCCATGGAACACAATGGTGTTCTCTATATTTCAGGGCAGTTGTCGATGAATCCTGAAACGGGGAAAATTCCAGCTGGGGGCATAAAAGAAGAAGCAAAACAGGCATTGGCAAATATGGAGCTTGTCCTCAAGGAACGGGGATTAGCCAAGGAAGATGTGATATTATGCAGACTTTATACCCCAGATGTAAAGTATTGGCCGGATATCAATGAGGTTTATGCTCATTTCTTCGGCAATCATAAACCGGCAAGAGTAGTTGTTCCATCAAATCATTTATATGCCGGATGTCTGGTGGAAGTTGAAGCCATTGCAGCGATAAAGGAGGAGGCACAATGAATGATTTACAATTAGATACACCAGCTCTTTTAATCGATAAAGACGTGATGTTAAGCAATATGAAGGATATGCAAAATTACGCTAATGAACAGAAAGTAGATTTACGACCTCATACAAAAACACATAAAATGCCTACATTAGCTAAACGACAAGAAGAAATGGGAGCTACAGGAATCGCTGTAGCGAAAGTAGGAGAAGCTGAAGTGATGGCGAGAAATGGTTTAAAAGATATCTTTATCGCAAATGAAATTGTTGGGAAATCAAAGATTGAACGTATTAGAAAACTATCTGAAACGATTGATATCTCTTTTGGAATCGATAGTGCGTATCAAGTACGTGAAATTGAAGAAGTATTTGAAGGAGCCACAAGGAAAGCCCAAGTGTTAGTGGAAATTGAAGTAGGAGAACAACGCTCCGGGATTATTGAAGAAGATGATTTTCGTACTTTATTAAAATTAATCAAATCGTGTAAAAATGTCGAGTTTAAAGGAATCTTCTCACATGACGGACATTCTTATAAAGCGAAAAGTGTAGCACATTGTAAAGAGCTCTATAAAGAAAGTGTAGAACGAACATTACATTTTGCCCGAATTGCGGAAGAAATGGATCTAAAGCCGAAAGTGGTTAGTATTGGCTCTACTCCTCCCTTCATGTTTAAGTTTGATATTCCAGAGGGAGTTACAGAAATTAGACCTGGCACTTACATTTTTATGGATGCCTCACAAGCAAATGTAATTGGTACGTATGATCGCTGTGCAGCTTCTATACTCACAACCGTGATTAGTAAACCAACAAAAGAACGAGTCATTACAGATGTAGGGGCCAAGGGAATTACTGCCCAAACACGAAGTGAAGGGCTTACTGCAACCAAAGGGCTTGGCCGTATCAAAGAATACGAGGACGTTTATATTCATGGCGTATTCGACGAACATGCTATTATTTACAATGAAGACTTTAGCAATCAAGTGAATATAGGAGATAAGGTTCAAATTATTCCTAATCATATTTGTCCGGTTGTTAATTTACATGAAAAAGCCTATCTAGTCTCTAATGGAGAGGTTGTAGAGGAATTAGACATTGAAGCTAGAGGAAGGCTTCAATAATTAAAGAGCCAAAAGCCTAATTAAAAAATAAGGGGAGATGACATGAGCCTGAATCATCACAAACTATTTTACAAAGATCCCTATCTTAAAACGTTTGAAACGAAAATCTTGAAACAACAACAGGACAAAAAAGGTGATTTTTACATTACCCTAGAGGAAACAGCCTTTTATCCAACAGGCGGGGGCCAGCCCCATGATACAGGAACATTGAACGGAGTCAAAGTTTTAAACGTTGAAGAGGTCGATGGAGAAATTCGTCATTATGTAGAAAGGGCTTTACCGCATTTAGATGATCAGGTTGTTGGGGTTATTGATTGGGAACGGCGTTTTGATCACATGCAACAGCACACCGGTCAGCATATCTTGTCGGCGGCATTTGCACAGTTGTACGATATTCATACAGTTGGATTCCATCTTGGAAATGACACCGTTACCATTGACCTTGACATATCAGAATTAACAGAGGAAATGGCAGGCAAAGCAGAGAAGCTTGCAAACGACATAATAATGGAAAACAGAGCCATCGTCACAAAGTGGGTGGAATATGATGACTTAGTAAATTATCCAATTCGAAAACTTCCATCTGTAAAAGAAAATATTCGTCTTGTCATTATTGATGAATTTGATTACAACGGATGCGGCGGAACACATCCTAGTGCTACAGGGGAAGTCGGAGCAATTAAAGTATTGAATTGGGAAAGACAGAGAAAAAAAATTCGTTTGTCTTTTGTATGCGGTAATCGGGTCATAACCCAATTCGATCAAAAACAAAAGGTAATCGTTGAATTGACTGGATTACTTAATCGTCCTGAAGGGGAATTAAGTGTATCTGTTAAACAGTTACTTGAAAACGCAAAGAAGCTAGACAAAGCGCTCCAAGAATCTAATGAAAAAATACTTCAATATGAAGCCAATGAATTATTAGCCAAAAGCACCATTCAAAATGATACTGTAATGATGATTGAAACATTTTCGGATCGATCGATTCAAGAACTTCAAAAGCTAGCAAAAATGATCGCTGATCGAGAAAAACGGGCCCTTATTTTTTTCTTATCAGAGAACGATCATCGCTTCCAATTGGTTTGCGGGCGAGGAGAAGCAAATAAAATGGATATGAGAACCCTCATGCAAGAAAGCCTTTCCCTCATTGATGGAAAAGGTGGAGGTAATAAAATGTTCGCTCAAGGTGGAGGGACTGCTTCATTAACAAAAGAGGCATTTATGAAAAATGTTATGAACATGATAGCAACACAAATAAAATCAGAATTCAACAGACCTCTGTAACTGGATAACAAGCTCTCACTTTTATTGAGGGCATAGAGGAAAGAAATAGAAGCCGGATTATTAGACCGGCTTCTGCGGCATTACTTCCCCTTCGCCTTCTTCCGCTTCTCCTTCTCCGCCCTGTAAAACTCATGAAACATCTTCATCAGCGCCCGCTTTTCAATCCGCGACACATAACTTCGCGAGATCCCAAGCTCTTTCGCGATTTCGCGCTGCGTTTTCTCTTTCTTCAAATCAAGGCCGAAGCGGCCGACGATGACTTCTTTTTCTCTGCCGTCAAGGATATCGATGTATTTTTTCACTTTTTCAAGCTCCATATTGAGCTGGATGGTGTCGATGACGTCTTCATTTTCCGATTTGAGGACATCGATGAGGCTGATTTCATTGACTCCTAGACTTTATCCGTTTTTGTTTCGTTAAAGTGATAAAGGATTGGCTGGTTTTGTTCAGGAAGCTTTGGGTAAATCACAAGTTCGAATTCATCCCTCATTTGGTGCTTCTCTTTGTTATAAACTGCTTTGTGTAATATGGATTTTAACATTGCGTTCTTTTTCTTTGGGTCATCAGTTTTGAAGTATAGATCCAAAATGTTTTCATAATGCGGAAGGATATCTTTTATATTCTGTTTTTTCTGTTGCTGAGTTGTTTTAAGTTCTTGCTCGATCTTTTTAATGTTTGTCTTCAGTTCATCGAGCGTTGTCGTAATCACCTGTGACCTCTCTAGAAATATCTCTTCACTGTAAATACCTCTTTCTAATAACTCAAACAACTTTATTTTTTGCTTTTCTGTTTGTTTTAACTCATTTTTTAATGAAGCAAGTGCTGCTTTTTTAATTTCTACTTCCTGCTTTTCGTTTTCTTCATTTGCTTGATTTTCAAAAAGATCCCATTGGGCCTTGTAGTCTGCCAACCAATCTTGTAATCCCTGTAATAATCTTTGTTCGATTAATTCAAAATTTGAAGCCTTATTCTGACACCTTGGGGCATTGTAGCACTTAAGATGTGGTTTTTGTTTAGTGTATGGTCTATAGATCATAGAGGCACCACATTTATTGCATCTGATTAATCCTGCTAAAGGATTTGTAATACCACTTATAAGATGATATGGAACGTGGTACTTTGTTTTTAAAATTTCTTGTGCTTTATTGAATGTTTCGAGACTTATCAGCGCTTCGTGTTTTCCTTCAACATCAATCCATTCTTCTTTGGGTCTTGTTCTTGCTTCTTTCTTACCTGGCCCCGTCCTTTTTATATCTTTCTTTTTCCATTGTATACGGCCAGCGTATATTGCATTTTTAATTATGGCTAACACTGAGGAACTGTGCCATGGTCTTCCTCTTTTTGTTTTAACACCCATTTCATTTAATTTATTTGCAATTGCTGAACTTCCTAACCTTTTTTCTGGGATGGGGTCTGTATACCAACTATAAATCAATTTGACTATTTTCGACTCCTCAGGAACAGGAGCAAGAGTTCTAGTTTTATATGACTTTACAATTTCATAGCCATAAGGGGGATGTGTGCCTAAATAATTTCCTTCTTTAACACTGTCAATTCTGCCTCGCTGTAATCTTCTTGTTGTTTTTTTTAATTCTCTGCGGGACATGAATGTTTCGAATTCTGTATGTTCTTCATCTATTTCATTATTTAAATCGTAAATTTTTAGCGGTGTTATTATTTTTGTATCTGACTCTTTGAAAGTTTCGAGAATCAACCCTTGCTCTTGCATGTTGCCGCGTCCCAGGCGCTCAATATCGATGACTAAGACGCTGTCATATTTCTTTTCTTCGACTTCCTTCAACAGCTGCATCATCTCAGGACGATTAAATAATTTATCACCTGAAACAATTTCCTTGCGGATTTTTACAATATTTAAATTATTATTTTTCGCATATTCCAAAAGGTGTTTTTTATGTTTTTCAAGAGTTTCACCTTCTCCTTTTGCTTCAGCTTCCATGTCTGCCCTTGATTTTCTTAAATAAATTGCTGTTCTGTTAAACCTCATTCTGTTCAATGGTGCCACCTCTTATTCCGTTATCTGCTAATAGAATTATAGCAAAAACTTGACTTATATTCATAAAAATCCAATATAGGGATTGTCAACATTGACTATAAGTGCTATATTAGAGTCAGAAAAAGCGTCATATATGTCAATTTGAAATATAATCATATTTTTTTGGTTTTGTGCGTCATATATGTCATGTCGAGGGGAGGATAAATGTGAGTGTTGTCCCACTTCAGGATGAGCATATGTATCACTTAAGAGGTGATACAGCAATGACTGAACAAAAGAAAACTCATCCACAATACGCCAAGGAACTTAAGTATGGAAATACAGTTGTTCGTATTGCTAAACCTGATCCTGTTGACGAAAATCAAAAACAAAAAATTTTAATGGATTATCACCAGGCCGGCTGGGCAATACTTGGGGAACTGTTAACCAAAAATGACAAATAGCAGAAAATTTTTAATTGATCGTCAATTATCGACACATTTTTTGTATTGTTTGTGTTAAATTTGATCGAAAAATGGTGATGGAATGGTGAGTGAAAAAAACATAAGAAAACACCTCAAACAAGTCATGGAAAGTAAAAATTTAACCCAAAAGCAAGTCTCAACAAACATTAACATAAGCGAGGCTCATTTAAGTAAATTCATGAGTGGAAAAGAAATAGTTTTATCAATGGTTTTGGATTTAGTATTATTTCTTGACCCGGAAAACGAAGTTGAATTGATGACGAATTATCTCATGGAAATAAAAAGAAAGAAAAATAAAAGAATCGCGTTGGAATATGCTCATACAAGACAGATTCAGAGATTATCTGAATACCTAATTCAACAAGGTTTAAATGACTCAAATAACGAAGTCCGCGAGTGGAGTCAGATATACCAATGGCAACTCCAAGCAAAGCGAACAGACTATAATGAGCGAGAGTTTCTTAATGAGCTAAAAAATTTCAAGGCACATAGCCTTGAAATGGAAGCGTTATTGATGATACTTGAAATGTACGGCTTCTTTTACAATCAAAAATATGAAATTTCATATCACTATGTCGAGGAAATTAAACTTAAACTGGATGCTGTTACAGATCCATTTATCAAAAAAGCATTTTCAGTTCGTTTAGACGAAGCTCTCGCTCACATTGCTTTAAAGTATAATGATGATGAGATAGAAGCCAGAACAGCTGCATCCAGAATTCTTGATGCCAAGTTAGGACCAACATTTGATTCTACAGCATTTTTTATTCTAGGTCTTTCTTATATGACAGAATCTTATGAAGACTCTTATCATTTTTTTAAGAAATGCCTATTAATAAATAAGGAAATCGGTCGATATAATGTAGTGGAGGATCTTAAAGAACAGATTTCAATTCTGCAACTATATTGGGGCCAGCCGGTTGAATTCTCCCAAAATATCTTTATCAAACAACTGATGCATGGAGAAAGCAGCACAGTGGACTACTCCTCTGATAAACAAAAACAGGCATTTTTACTTTTATTTGAGGGGATTAGGGAAGCCGATTGTGATAAGTTATTGCTATCAATGCATTTGTTTGTAAATAATAAAGATCGTTTCAGGGCAAGGTTACCCAAAATTCAATTACTTAAAATAGACTCCTTTAAAAATTCAAATTTAAAGGAGGTGATTATGTTATGAAAAAGCTTGCAGCAACAGTAATATTGGTAGCTGTTTTACTTATTGGAGCTGCTGTGTTTATCCCTGTTTTTTCACCAGCAAGTTCTACAAAACTTGCTGATCCACCAATTGGATTAAAAACTATTGAAGAGAATGTTTTGAGCCAGCAGTCAAAACACTTTTCATAAAAAAAGACGTTACCTTATGGTGGCGTCTTTCGTACTTCTAGTAACTATTTCTTATTTTTAAAAACAAAAAAATAAGAAATATCTTGATATAGGTTTATGAATTTCCGGTTTCAAATTACAATAAGAACAAATGTTCTATAATAAGGAGAGAGAGAAAATGAAAATCAACTATGAAGAATTTCTAAAAATTTTATTGAAAAAAATAAGAGAAGAGAAGAAGCTAACTAAAATTTCTTAGTTAGATCTTCCTTCGTTTTTTGAATTCCTGTATACTTCCAACACATTTAACATTACGCGAAGTTCATCGTCAGTAACTTCTTTGTCTTGGTATTTAATGAATTCGAATTTCTCTTTAATCTTATCTAATGACAAGTCAGGTTCAAATAGTAATTCTTTTTGAGCGTCAGAAAATTCATTTAACTCATCATCCTCAATAAAAAAATATGAAATGTGAACATTTAAGATATCGGCTATACGTTCTAATAACTTAAGTGAAACAGGTTGCCCTTTTTCGACCTTAGATAAGTAACTGTCCGATACACCAAGTTTTTCTGCAAGCTTTCTTTGTGAATAGTCCCGTTTATCTCTAATTTTTCTGAGCTTTCGGCCCACAAGCTTTGCGACTGCATTGTTTTTCAATATTACACCTTCTTTGCCATATACTAAGTGTTATGCTTTAGCATGTCATTTGATATTATACCATGACAACTTGACATATAGTTTAAAAATTCGATCTTGCACCTTGTAAAAGCTTTTTAAAGGTGCTATACTCTTTTTGGGTGCGTCATATATGTCAAGTTTATAAAGTATAGGCGGTGTTTATGTTGAAAGATAACTTTAATGGCGAGGAACTAAGAAGGAAGAGGAAGAAAAGAAAGCTAACTCAAAAAGAGCTAGGAAAGCTGGTTGATGTATCGGATTCCTATATTAGCAAGATCGAACTGGGTAACTCAGTTCCGAGTTTGAGATTGTTAAATAAAATTTCGGTTGTCCTAGGTTCTTCAATAAAAGATTTTTTTTGCTCTTAGTGCGTCATATATGTCAAGTTGAAATGAGGGATGTATGTATATGAATCAAGATTTTAGGAATGTGAGGAAGCAGGCATTTACAATGCTTTCTAATGCTGCTGTAAATGATCCGGAGCTGAGTCTGGAGGCTAAAGGGCTGTTATTGATCTTTTTAAGCAATGCACCCAATTGGAAAATCATAATGCCTGAAATTATAAGCAGAAGCAAAAACGGAAGGGATGCTCATTACAAAGTTATAAACGAGTTAATCAAGGCAGGATATTTTAACAGGCTGACCATACGAGAGCACGGGAAAGTTGGGAAGATCAAAAAGACTCAATACATTTTTAGTGACAACAAAAAGGATGTTATTGAAGAAACCGCATTGATCAATAAGGAGCTTGAGGAAATATATCAACGCTACCAAAACTCAAAGAAAAAGAAACCGAAGAAGAAGGAAAAAACACCATATTCTGAAAACCAGGAAGTGGATAAAACAAAGCAAACAGAAGGCGCTCTTTCAATTCCTGAAAATCAGGATATGGAACTTTTTCCTGGAAACCAGGATACGGATTCAATTCCTGATAATCCGGATTCGGAGAACACGGAGCTTGAAAATAAGAGTGAAACCCTAGAGCCACAAGAGTTTGGAGATTCTTCTAATAATACTAATAATAATAGATACATAAAAGAAACATTATTAGAAACCTCCCCTGAACATATTGATCCTAAACTTGAAGGTTTAATGAAAAAAAGTTTAGAGTCCGTCTTACCAAATCAGATATATAACACCTTGAATGTTTTTTGCCCTACATTCAACGAAATGTATGAAATGTATGGAATCCTCTTGCGAGCAAAAAGCACAGTATCAAAAAAATACAATATCAACATCATGCTCGAAGATTTTGAAGAAGAGATACATTCATCACTTTTGGCAGCCATCAGAAAAATAAAGACAGATAAAAGCATAAAAACTAAAGAAAACTACATTTACATCAGTCTTTACAACAAGTGTGAGGAGATTGCAAGATCGCTAAAACCATCTAAAAACCAAAAACATCAACTGGACGATAACGTAGTCCCTTTTTACAACTGGTTAGAGAACTAGGAAGGTGAGATTTATGACGGTTGAAGAGCGTAATGAAAAAATCGAATGGATACACCTTATAGAGAATTATGGAAAAGAAAGTCTGAAAGGGAAAAGTGACGAGGAAATTGAGAAACTCTATAGGCTTGCCGTTTTAAAACAAACCGACGCTATGTATGTATAAAAAATATCAGTTGTTTAGAAGGAGGATGTATTCAAAATGAAGAGTGATAGGAACGAATCGATTATTAAGAAGATCCGAGGTCTTTTGGCTATTGCGAATTAAGCATCGGCCTGAGCTGGGAAAGGAAAGATAATATGGCATATAGAGTCTTTGATGATCGTACAGATGAAACAATTTTTGAAGCGTTTGAGAGTGAAGATTGTGTATGGTTCATTGAATGTAACTATGATGAGAATGATGACGATTATGAATATATTTACATCGAGAAAATAAAGTAGCGGCCGAGGCCAGGGAGGGGAATGAGAAAAAATGAAACGAGTGAAATTAAGTCAGAAACAATTACAACTATGCGACTTACTGGATGAATTATCGGAGCAGGTAAACGTCGTTATTCATGAAGCTGTGCTAGGAAGGACATCGAATCGGCTATCTCTAATAGAGAACGGTGCAAAGGAAGCAGAAAGGCTTTCTAAAGAAATTCAAAAACATGTAAATTCAATGAGACGGAAAAAACGGGAGGCGGCGGAGTGAACGAACAAATTTTTATAGACTATTCGCGAAGTATTACCAAGGAAGAAGAAAAACAAATTGATCAAGAGATCGACGAGTATTTAAAGCAGAGAAAAAAGCGCGTCCAAAGGCAACGGCGGGAACTGATCGAAAAAGCGCGGTCTTCCCATGTGCCCGAACACGATCTTGACTTTGAAAATATGACGAATAAGCAGGTCCAGAATCATATAAAATTCATCGAAAAAACGTTCGAAATGGCTTTCAGCAAGAATGAAAATAAGTTGTTTGAAGAATGTCAGCGGCATATATCAAGAAGTTCAGGAGATGACGGGGGAAATGAAGGATGGAATTAGGCGCGGATTTAACGGGTTATCAAATAGGTAAATTACAACACGCTTTCGGACTTGATTATTCAAAAAAGCCTTATCGAAATTATTTTTATTGCAGTGAAAGCAATAACGAATGGGACGACATGTGCCGGAAGGGATATGCAATAAAAAAAGTGAACAGCGATTATGAAATTGTTTATTCCGGCACTTTAAAAGGTCTAAGAACAGTTTTTAGAAAAAACATCACAAGAAAATATTTTGAGTCAATTTAGGCTGAAGCTGGGGAGGGTTGGTTAGGTGAGTGGTGTTAGCACCAAATTTTCATACAAACAACTACACACATTAAAACATGCTTTATTAAAGCATATGCAACGTGAGGGCATAGCAGATAACGACATTAAAAGTGAACAGGCTTTGCTATTAAAAATCAATTATCAAATTGAAAAAATGAAAGAACGTTACAATATTTAGTTTACCGAAACTGAGATCGGTGCCGGGAAGGAGAAAAAATGGGGATTAATCATGCTAAACAAAATAAAAAGAAGTTGAAAAATTTAAAAGAGAATCTTTCTATAGGCTTTATTTCCGGAGTCCCTATAATTCTTTTTTTCTGCTTTTTAGTTTTTGCCTTTCATTTTTTATCAATTGCTGTTGCAGAAATGAAAGATGAACGAGTGAAAGCAGAGTCAATGAGATATAACGTGGTTTCAAAAGAATTAAATGTTTCCCGAAAGCATTTGTTAGTAGAAAAACGCGCATTTTCTGATTTGTATGAAGTCAACGCTAATGGTGATCGCTACTTAGTTGAATTTAATGATGATTGCACAAAATTAAAACGAATAGTCAAAGATAGTAAGTAAGCCTATAGGTAGAGAAAAAAGAGGTGATGTGACAGGTGAAACAGCTCAATTTGTTTAGAGAAATCATAGTAGATAACTTCGCGGGCGGAGGCGGGGCAAGTACCGGAATAGAAATGGCGACTGGCCTTTCAGTAGATATAGCAATTAATCATGACCCTGCTGCTATTGCAATGCACAAAGTAAACCATCCCGATACTGAGCACTATTGCGAGTCAGTTTGGGAGGTAGATCCACAGGAAGCAACCAAAGGCCGACCTGTCGCTTTATGTTGGTTTAGTCCTGACTGCAAGCACTTTTCAAAAGCCAAAGGTGGAAAACCCGTGGAAAAGAAGATCCGGGGTCTTGCCTGGGTTGCGGTTCGATGGGCGGCAACGGTACGCCCGAGAGTAATCATTTTGGAAAACGTCGAAGAGTTTCAGACTTGGGGGCCATTGACGAAAGACGGGCTACCTGACCCGAGGAAAAAAGGCAGCACATTTCGGTCTTTTGTCAGGGCATTACAACGACAAGGATATAAAGTGGAATGGAAAGAGTTAAGGGCGTGTGATTATGGCGCACCGACAATTCGGAAACGCCTGTTCTTAATTGCACGCCGGGATGGTCGCCCGATCGTTTGGCCAAAACCAACACACGGAGATCCAAAAAGCGCGACAGTCAAAAAAGGCATGCTTAAACCATGGCGAACGGCTGCTGAGATCATGGACTGGTCAATCGAAACACCATCTATTTTTAACAGAAAAAAGCCTTTATCAGAAAATACGTTACGGCGAATCGCCCGCGGCATCCAGAGGTTTGTTATAGAGAGTAAAAAGCCTTTCGTGGTAGGAAATCACGGTAGATCACTTATTCAAATGGGTTACGGTGATCCGGAAGGCCGGCGGGTGCTGGATTTAAAAAAGCCTCTTGGAACTATCACGGCGGGCGGAAATAAATTCGCTATGGCCACAAGCCACTTGATCAAACTTCGCGGCACTTGTAAGGACGGTCAGCCAGTTACAAATCCTATGCCAACGGTTACAGCGGGCGGGCTACATGTGGGAGAAGTTAGGGCCTTTCTAACCAAATATTACGGTTCGGATATCGGGCAGTCTTTGGACAATCCCCTTCATACAGTCACAACAAAGGATCGTTTTGGATTGGTCACAATAAAGGTGAAAACTATCAAATCGCGGACATAGGCATGCGGATGCTTCAGCCGCATGAATTATTTGCGGCCCAAGGATTCCCGAGTGATTACGTGATTGATAGAGACATAAACGGGGTGAGGTACTCAAAAGCGAAACAGGTCGAGCGGTGCGGAAATGCTGTTCCCCCGCCGTTTGCGGAGCATCTTGTCAGAGCAAATCTTCCTGATCTTTGTATAAGTGCACATATGACCAAATATACAAAAGAGGCTAACTAAGGAGGAGCTTGGTTTGTGGATTAATCAAGAGCTTATTGTGAAGGCTATTTTAATTATTATGGCGGCAGGTATCTTGTTTGGTTTGATTGCATTTATTAGGATTGCTGCTTATTTGTTTGGGGCTTTTTGTAAATAAACGTATGGCTTAGTTAGATCAACTGAGCTATGTGTATCAAATTATGAGAAAAGCAAACTAAGGAGGAATGAAGATGGGGCCAGAAGAGAAGAAAGAGATTTTGCAAATGAGCTTATTTATTGCAGTAATAGTTGGAACGGTTATAGGGGTTCTTTATTATTTTGCTGCTGATATAAAATATTTTTTTGAACGAAATGTGTTAGCTGCTGCAATTTGTTTGGGAGTAATATACTTTGTAAGTATTTTCGTTTTGTGTCTTTCGATTTTCAAAAGGTAGTTTCGGTAAGGTAGCTGGAGAGTTTAGATAGGCTGTTAAATCGAATGCTGTATGAAACATAAAGGAGAGGATGATCTGAATGGAAATGAAACTAAGTGAGTCAATTAAATATTTTGAAATCGATGAACCATATTATGCGTTGATTGCAGCAGATGATGAAAATAAGGCGGTTGAAGTGTATGTCGAAGGGGTTGCTGATGATGATGGAACTTTGAAGGACAGCATAAAAGAAGTTGGACGCATGTATGCTCTAGCACTATTCTGTCAGAATGTTGGACGTAACAATCCGGAAATCACTGTAGAAAAAGCTATTAGTGATTTCGAAGATAGAAAAAACGACACTTTGATCATAGATGGAAGTTTGCTATGAAAATAAAACGAAAGGAGTTTAATAACATGAGTTATCCTCTGGTCCAAGATATTAATCAAGTGTTATATGGGAATGAGATGTCACCTGAGTTATCGATCTTGTCGGCTGTTCTTACGGACTTCGTAAATACTCGAAGTGTTGATGATGCTTTAAGCCGATTTCAATTAATGTTTTTAATAGCCGCACTATTGAACTGGAAAGAAGATGATTTATATGACCTGGTTGGCTATGCTAATGCATTTATCTTCAACAGAGAGACAGGTATTTCAACATCTGATTTTGTAGCTGCAATTAGAAAGTCTCAAGAGAAATCAACAAAAGTAACCCTGCATCGAGTAAATTGATACTCCTTCATAAATAAAAGGAACAAAAAGGGGCCATGTAGCAGCACAAAAATCTGTTTAATAAAATATTATTAATATATGTTGATTATTTTAGTGTGAGGTCTTATAATATGAATATGTTAATAATATATTAATAAATAGGAGGAAAAAGATTGAACGGGGAGATGATCTGATTGCTTCTGAAAGAACCAACTAAGAAACAAGAAGATAAAATTATAAAATCGGTGCTGAGAGAGTTCAAAAAGTATCATAGATGTTTATTGGTATTAGAAGAGAATCAACTCCCAAAAATAACAGCATCCTATACTTTTAATGAATCGAGTACAGTGAACAACCAATTTCACTCTTCAACAGAAAGTACGGCGATCGCTAACATAGAGGCTCAGGAATTCATTACCTCTCTCTTGAAGAGAATTGATCGTTTGAAGCCTAGGTATAGGAAAATCATTTATGAATACTACATCAAAACCGATGAACCGAATGTGATTGAAATCAGTAATATGCTGCATGTTACAGAATCCCACTTTCACAGGCTGAAAAGAAATGCGTTGATTACGTTAGGATATGCGCTGGGTTATGCAACTGAAGAGATAGACAGCGATTCTAATAGTGGGAATGAAGCACTTTAGAAAATGTCATCTTAGACGATAAAAATAAGGGTTCCTTTTTGTTCCTAAATTATTACATTAAAGGAGAGTACATTATGAAAAAACTAATCGCTTTAATTGTGTTCTTTGGAATTTCACTTTCTTCTTTCTTTGGTGGGCAAGTTACATATGCATGGTATTCTCCGGATGCTCCCGGAAAAGACTCTATCACAATTACAACAGACAACACTTTTGATAATCGAGCAAGACCAAACGGTGATTTGCGAAATGAGGTTACCGGCTATTATGCCCATGGTGAATTTTATGTTGACGGTTCTTATTTAGGTCCTGTGACAAACGGCCAAAAGGTTAAAATGTTTTCAACCAACGGAACATATATTTTAACTGTACATACTGTAGTCAAATCAAAAGAACAGCCAAAACCAGAACCGAAGCCAGAACCAAAACCACAGCAGCCAAAGAAAGACAATAACTCGAAGTCATCATCAAAACAACAGGATTCAACATCTAGTAGGCCGTCAAAACATAAATCAAATTCAAATAAAAAAGAAACACCTCGCTCGCAATCTAAACCAAAATCTTATACACCAAAAAAAGAAAAGATATCTAAGCCAAAAGAAGTCCAAACCAAAAAAGAAAGTAAAGGATCTTCTACCGAAAGCAGCACAAACAAAAGCAAAGAGATTCCAAAGGGAGAAGTTGTAACAGTAGAAAAAGACGGTGTGAAAATCCCAATGAAAAACCCTGAAGATCATGTCAATGTCAATCCTCGTGAGGCAAAAGAAGAATCTAAAAATGATAAGAGCGATAGCGAGAAAAAAGATGATAAGAAGAATGAGAATAAGGACAACAAAGAGGACAAAAAACAGGATAGTGAAAAGGCTCAAGATCAAAATAGTCAAAATAACAACACAAGCCCGTCCAACTCATCAAAATCGAAGGATGAAGGGCAAGGAAGCTTTTCGCCAATCGTTATCACTGGTGTTGCATTAGGAGCAGGTGCCGCGACTGTTGCCGGAGCTGCGGCTATTTCCCCAAGCTTCAGACGAACTTTACAATCTCTGTTCAGAAAGGTGACGGGAATTTTTAAAAAGTAAAAGATAGATTGATTTTTACTCACGCCCACTAATCAGATTATTGATTAGTGGGTGTTATGAAAAAATTAATCTTAAAGGAGCTATGTTTATTATGGAGACTTCAACAATTAGCTGGTCAGTAGGTCAATTTAAAGCTTTATACGACAATGAAAAGATTAATCTTGACTATCCTATCCAGCGTCCTCCAGGTCAATGGAAACAGAAAGAGGGAGAAGGATTTATTAATTCTTTAGCGGATGATTATCCTGTGCCAGCTCTTTATTCAACATTTCATGATGCAAACAAAAAATCTGATGGTAGCTTTTTTAAAAAAGATAAAAGTAACGTGAAAATTTATGACATTATTGATGGACTGCAAAGGTTGACGACCATATTTTCTTATCTTGACAATAAATGGGCTACTTCTGATGAGATGGATAAAGAAGATGCGTGGGTTTACATAAATGATGAAGAGTACAATATCGAAGGGAAATTCTTTAAAGATCAGCATCCCGCGGTCCAAGACAAAATCAAAAGCAGAATGCTTACGTTATATAAAGTGGAAGGTACTGAACGAGAAATTTTGAGACTATTCTATAAGTTGAATAGTGGTAAGGGCTTAACCAACCAACAAAAGTCAAAAGCAAAAATGGGAGTGAAATGGGCGAATATTTTTGCTGATTTGAGAAATCATCCTACCATGAATAATGTTTTTCACTTTTCTGATACACAATTAAAAAACTCAGATAACGAGACAGCTTTGCTACAATCCATGATGCTGCTTGATAACAATTATGAATTCAGAGATTTTTCTGCAAAGGAAATCGGCATATATTCCTTCACTTTTAATCAAGATGTTGAAAATAAAGAAAATCTTATCAAAAACTTAAAATCCACTTTGGACTTTATTAACTCTACCGAGATAAAAAAAGCAAAGAACATTTTAAATAAAACACATTTTCCAATTGTTATGATGACTGCACAATTGTTCATAAAAGAAGGTATAGACAGCACGATCTTCGCGGCATGGCTTGAAGATTTCAGCAAGTCATTAAAAGGTAAAGGTGAGATTCCTACAGGATACAAAGAGTATATGAAAGGCGGATCAACCAAAAGATCAAATGTGCTGGGGAAAATTGAAGAAATGGAAAGACATTGTAAAGAGTTTCTTTTGAAAAAGAGTATTGAAATATTGTAAGGGGAGAAGTAATGTCCCCTTCTTTTAAATTTGGAGAGAAGGGGATTAATAAGGAGGTATACATTTGAAAGATTTTATTAATATTTTTTATGACCCGTATATTGTTTTTCTCACTGTTAGTTTAATCTTTTACTTTGTGGCGAGGCATTACATAAAAAATGGCTGAAACCATACAAACATTCGCGAAAGTATTGAAACGCATATGAATATAGGGTTTGAAAATTCCGAGTTTTCTGGACGCCATAATTAATTGAATAAGATAGGTGAGTAATAGTGATAAGTTTTCTTTTTGTCCTGTTGATCTATATTGTTCCACTTCTAATAATCGCCTATTTTGGGTTTGGCCGATCTTGGAAGAAGACATATGCCGTAGTGATAGGATTTTTAAAAGTAATTTTTATTTATTCCTTTATTGTAGCCTTTTTCGTTTTTCTGTTTTCACTCGCAGTGAAAGGCGTATAACGTCATATGAGAGAGAAGGGATTTAAAAAAGCTCAATCAAATGGACTATCTGGATAAGGAGAAAAAAAGCGAGGGCAGCTATCTTTAAGGAAAGGAGATATATCCAATGACCATCAAGTGGTTACGTTCATATGTAAAAGGAATTATTTTATTGATTGTCTGTATCTATATTGTTTTCTGTGAATATTTCGTCTTGAAAGCATTAACCCCAGGAGGATTAAAGGAAATTCATGATCTGATTTGGATCTTCTAAGGGACTGTATATGATAAGAAAAAGTTAAGAAGTGACAAACAGAAAAAAAGCGGAGGCAGCTAACTTTAATTTGATTTTTGGAAATGCAAGTATCATGCAATTTTGATGTTATTTTTTTGCGAGGATGATGATAGGGAAGTACGTTTTTAAGGTGTTAAGATGATATTGTGGAAATAATGAGTTAGCTTGCATAGTAAGGTTAAGCCCCAAAAGCGATAAAGTATACGACTTGCTTCTGCTGCGTGTAGAGGCGGTATAAAAAACTTAAAATATTAGGGCAATCCTTCACTGTTTAAAACGATTTCCACATAAAAGAACTGGCCTATGGTCAGTTCTTTTATTTTTCAATGAAAGGAGGTGCAGAGTTTTGTCAGAATACAAAGCAGCAATCACACTAGGGATAATTGCGCTTTTTTTGTTTAGTCTAGGTATCGGGTTTGCGACTGGATGGATTCAACCGTTGTTTACACAGATCGGTAAAGGTATGAGCGATATGGTATCGGGTATTTTTAGCGGGATCTCTTCTGCGGGAAAATAAAGCATATTAATTAATGGAGGAATGAAAAAGTGTCAGAATACAAAGCAGCAATCACGTTAGGGATAATTGCACTTTTCTTGTTTAGTCTAGGTATTGGGTTTGCGACTGGATGGATTCAACCGTTGTTTACACAGATCGGTAAAGGTATGAGCGATATGGTATCGGGTATTTTTAGCGGAATCTCTTCCGTAGGGAAATAACCGATGAAATTGCTTGAAATAAAGGATGTGAAGATACTGACAATGAAACCGATGAAGATGCTTCTTCTTGCTTTCTTGAGTTGCCTCCTTTATTTTGTTCTAAATCCTTCGGTAGCTCAAGGAAAAGGATATTCCCCGCATCTTACTGGAAAGGTTTCAACCGGATCACAAGGAAGTAGGGAGGCTGGGTGGACCAGCGGAAATAAGATCGTTTATGACGTATATAGTGGTGTCGATGGGAAGGCAAAATGGAAAATCGAAAATCGGGATTATGGGAAAGGAAAGCAACCATATTTAGAATTTGCCGGCTGGAGTGCATTGGTTGGGTATCATCATCATGACGCTAATAATCAAGCAACGTATATCCAACTGGTAAACGAGAAAAACGGTAAAACTTATACGTATTTGGCTGAACAAAACAGCTTAGATGCTTCAAAGGACTTGGAATATAACAGGAAATCTGCAACTGGCCCTATTTTCAATCCGTGCAGCAATTCAACTTACAACAAATCAAATGAAGTTTGTAATATGTACTACAAAAATGTTGGTTTTGTTGCTCATATTCCTTTAAATGAACTTTTTCATGAAAACACAACAAATGATACTTATGTATTGAAGATTATCAAAAAAGTCGAGAACAATGTGAAATGGGATTATTTGAAAGTGCCTTTTGACTTTGAAGGATTAAACTTTGGTTTAGGGAAAATTTCATTAAGCAGCGGTTTGAACTCCGGTAAGCTCATTATGATGAATGATGGAGTAGCACGGCGTAATTATGCAAGAGAAACGGGTTACTCAGGAGGAAAGTATTTCGAAAAAGGTAGGAGTTACCAACGAAAAACACAAAACGAGAAAAATACTGTGGTTTGGTACGGGGTTAAGAGTCCGCATGATGGCGGGCAAACAAAATGGGCATCAAGTGCATACTGGAAGTTCGGCGGGGAAAATGCTGAATTGTCATATCAAATCAATCAAAAAAAGTGTCCTGATGGATCTACAGTAAATGTTAATCAAACATGCAGTATAAATGTCACCATTAAACATGTTGACGCAAATACTAATGACGTTTTGCGGACAGATAATGAAAAGCTGAAAGTAGGATCATCTTATTCTTATTCTGCTGAAGGAAAAGGCACATTTAAGGACCAAAACAAAAATCCATATGTTGCGTCTCCCTTAAATCAAAAGTTCGAAGGGAGAGCACCGGAAAAGAACCTTTCTTTTGTTTTCAAATATAAAGCTTCTTTGCCTGACCCGAGTGTAATTAAAGAGCTTGAAGGGTCCACACCTGGTATGGCAAAGGGCTATTTTTTATGGGAACTAAGGAGAGTTGATCCTGATCAACCAAGTAAGGTATATACTGAAAATCAATTTGAAATAGTCGGCAAACATTATGCAGTACGAAATATTAACAACGAAGTAATGTCGACGGGTGTTTTTAATGAAAAGAGCGATAAGCCAATGGCTCTGCTTTTAGACTCAGAAAGCGTTAAGGGAAAAAATGTGCATTTTAATTACTCATATGAGTACACCAATCATTATAAACTTAATTATTCCTGCTCTGATCAACAGGGGAGCGACTGCTTTGAATGGACATATAAAGACACGACGCCTGTTTGGGAAAATTCATATAAGAAAATCTTTAATGCAAAGCAGGTTTTTGGGGATAAAATGAGTCTTTTGGTTAATCCGAGTTACGGTAAAACATTCGAAGTTTCAGGCGCCAAGCAGCTTGAAAAGATCTCTGGAAATGAGGATCTGATTGTTGGTAAGAAAAAGGAAATTAATATGGATAAAACGAAAAATGAGCTGACTTTCGATAAAACATATTATGAAAAATTCCAGCAATCCAGAGCTTCTGAGTCCGATGATTACACTTCATTAAAGACTCAATCATGGATTAATATTTCGCCTGGAACAATCGAATATAGCGTAGAGCTGCCTTCCGATTCACACAAGAAGTCTTCATTTAATTTCAATCGGGGGAATGGTTCGAACGGCTATTACTATGCCGTTGATGTTGATAAAAGCCTACAATCAATTTACCGCAACGAAACACCTTATGCGTATTCGAATTATGCTTTTCCCCTTCAGTGGGAAAAGCTAACGGATCAAGGATTACACGGTAATGAAAGAGTGTATGATCTTACCTTTGCAACTGACTACTTTTTTGTTGGGAAGTATACCGGAATCGTTCAGGCTATTCCATACACTCAATATTTGCAGCAATCCCAAATGAAAGGCACATCAATTCCTTCAAGTAGTCAATTTAATAAAAAATTACTTTCAGAAGCAAATCAATATTATCAAAAACAAGCTGGAGAGCCATTCGGTGACAGCTTTTTAAAAACCAACGCTAAAGAAAGTGATGGTTTATATGGATCAAGAAAAGCGTTGCAGCGTTACTATATACCGATTGAATCTGATTCACCTTTGAAACCCAAAAAGACCTATGAAAACATGATTTTGCTGCAAAAGATGGGTTTAAATGATGTGACTCTTTTGTTTGGACAAAGGTTTGAATACGATCGTTATCTTATGGGAAGCGTTGTGGACGATGCATATGTTATTGAACAGCGTGATTCAACAATTCCAATTGAAAAATACCCTCACAGCGTGACAATTACTGCCGATGATCAGAAGAAACTTAATCAAGTCACAAGAGGGAGATCGACAGATTTGCTTTTTGGAATCCGGGAAACGGATCATGCGAGTATATTTGAAAAACTTCAAAAGATTATCAAATTCGGTAAATAAGAACCTATTCCAATGAGAATAGGTTCTTTTTTAGATGCTTAAAGGGGGTGAGGAAAGTGGATATTCAAAATAGAGGCCAACAAGAACCTCAAACAGTATCAAAGCCAAAAAAGAAAACCAAAAAAAGTTCTCGGCCTGCAAACTTTAAAGAGTTTGAAAATGGAGCAAAATCCATTTTAAAAGCCCGCGGTATTGATTACTATGATTGGTTGCATGAACAGCATACTAATCTAGTTAATTCTGTTGTTTTAAACAATATAGATTCAATCGGGCAACTGGTTGATGAGCAGAAATGATTAAAAGGAGTGAATAAGTGAATGAATAATGTCATCACAACAATAAAGAACGTTACAACGACAATTAAACCTGTTGCACCTGTCGTAGCTGGTTTGATCTTGGTCATCATTGGCATAATGTACATGTGTTTTAAAGATGAGCAAAAAAAATCCTCATGTACAAGTTGGATGCTTAATGTTTTAATCGGTTTTGCAATCGTATATTTAGCGATTTCCATCGTGAACTGGTTCTCGGGTCAGGTTGTTGGATATTAGAAAGGAGGCTTGAAAAGGCCTCCTTTTATTTATAGTCGGATAACTTTTAATGATAATACAAGCTCCTTTATAAAAAAATGCTATTTAATTTGGAGGAATTACTTTGAAAAAGAATTTTGTTGCAAGGACAACACATAGTAAAGCAGCAGCGTTGGCAAAGATTGAACAAATTATTAATTCTGGGCAGCTGCTTGAGGTAAAGTCAGAAAAACAAGAGCCCTCTTTAAAAAACTTATACAACAAAGATGGTGATATTTGTTATGAGATCGAGGGATATGCCCCCCCGGATTAATCTTTAATTCCCCTTTTATGAAAAGTAAAAGTGTACATGATCGTTATTGAAAAAGTGCTGGAGGTGGAGATTTTGAAAAGTGGTTTAATCATCAACTTTTATGGACATGATGCATTGGATGTTGGATTAATCGAAATCAATCGAATTAAACAGAATGGAGAATTACAGACTTTTGAGTTTCACCTATGTAAAACAAAAGATTTTCATGAATTTAAAAAAAATATAAAGGAAAAACGAAGGACCTTTTTGATTGGAGAAGAAAATGGCGTACGCTCCTTTGAATTATTGGTAGATGAAAATGGGTATGGAACATTTCGATATCCAGAATGGGGCGACAGAACAAAGGAATTTGAGGATTATGTGTTGAGTGTGAAAAATAAAGTTAAATTCCCCTCGTTAGAAAGAAATGATCTTAAAAATGCAGTCAATCATTATGTGAACAATGAATTGAAAAATTTGCCGGAAAATTTTGCTGATGACGAATCATTACATTCATTAAAAGAAATTTATGTTCGTGAATTCCAAAGTGAACAAAACCTTAAAAAGGGTGAATATTGTTATTTGGCCTTTAGAGATTGGCTTTTAGAAAACACTTCAATGGAGGATGTGGATAGAGCATGAGAGAGCTGGTCATAAAATTTTCTACTGAAGGAGAACGTTTTCGAGAAATAGATGAATCAAAAAGTTATTTTTTTTCTGAAGCCGAAAAAGCAATTAATTTACTGGAGAAACGCTTGAAAAATGAAGGAAGAGAAGCAGAAAAAAGGTTTGGGTTTTATATGGATGGTGAGTATTTACTCGATTCAATTATTGCAATTAATAAAAACAAAAAGGCGGATCAGATTGAAGAGCATATTGTAAAAGCATTTACTTCAACGGATCAATGGACAAAAGAAGTGGCAGAGGAACAGGTCAGAAAGCTGAAAAATTATGTTCAAAATGAACGAGAAGCTTTTCTTAATGAGGAATTTAGAGCTTTTGCTTACTTAATCCGTGACGTATTTGAAAAGAAGGTAGACTTTTTATTTTCATTAAAACAAACACAGGCTCTTTTTCAGGAAGTGTACGCCAAAATAGCCAACGGCTTCTTTTCTCAGTTAGAAGACATTGTTTTTTCTATCTTAGATTCATACGAGTGTGTTGTGGATTTCAATGATCTCTTAAAAGGAACCTATGAAGAAACGCAACTTAATAAAGAAAAATGGTTTAGTAATGAACACCATTTTTCTCAATTTGTTCGTTTTGTATCGGCTAACTATTTTTCAATTAGCCGTGCAAGACTAGATGTGTTGATGTCCAATAATCAACTTTATCAGTCTTTTCAGGATTATTTATTCGAAGTGAAGGCGGAAAATGATTTCTTTAAATCTTGGAACACAAATCTTAATTTGAAAAAAGAATTCGAAAGGAAATGGATCGAATTACAGTTTGAAGGGCTAACAATTAATGAAGAATTTGTGGAAACCGGAATTATTGAAAGTATCCTGGTAGGCTTCTTTCGTGAAGAATTAAAAAAAGGTGATCTTACCGAAGAAGAAAGACGATTCTGCGAAGGGGCAGCTCGAATAGAGAAGCGCTTTTAGGTGGTGAAAAAAATGCTTACCTTAAAATATGCAAACGTTGAAGAAGCATTGGATATGGTTAACGCTCAAGATCGAGGGCGTTATTTTTTATGCACCTGTCCTGAATGCAATAAAAGAGAAGCTTTCATATATAAAAATAATCCAAATTTTTTGCAATGCAATCGCGAAAATAATTGTGGTGTGTCTGTTGTCTTCGAATACGAGGAAAATAAAAAGGTTAAAGAATGGAGAAGTAAATACGAATCTGAAGATGGCACATTAACCCCGGAACAAAAAAAAGAACTTGTTTATATAAGTCGTCTATTTAAGCATATTCAATATAATACTGAAAATGAAACACTTGATAACTACCGAGGGTTAAGCCGGAAAACAACTGAGCCATTTGTTCTCGATTTAAAGTCCGAAAAAATAGTAAAGAATATGTTTCAAAGTGCCCCTAATCTGTTTTATTCCAAAAAATTGTATCAAGAAAAAAATGAGAAAGTCAATTATGCTGAAATGCCAGAAATGATAAAAAGGAATATTGTTTTTCCGATCTACGGCGATGATGGGTTGGTAGACAGAGTGATTATGCGATCGACCATTGACCCTCACATATCTAAAAAAGAGGTTCAGTTGCAAGTTAACCCTAATCCAAAGGCTAAAGATTTTTTTAAAGATATACCTCAGGGATCTAAGTATGTTGTCATCACTGAAGCTATAATTGATGGCATGTCTTTTAGGGAAATTGATCCGGAGATTGGCCTATATTCCATGACAGGTGCTAGGAAGTGGAGGCGAGTGATTGAAGATATAAAAGCTCACAAGAATGAGCTGAAAGATAAAATTTTTATTATTTCAACAGACAAAGATAAAGCCGGAGAGGAATCCAGAAAAAATATTGCTGCTGCATTAGAAGAAGAAAAGCTTACTTATATACATTTCACTCCGGATATTGAAGATGTGAAAGATGCAAATGAGTATTTATTGAGAGATCGCAATGAGTTTATAAAAGCCTATCAAAAAGCGAAACATGGGATGTTGAATGATAAGGAGTTTGATTTGAAAAATCAAAATAGTGATTTCGTAATTAATCGTTTATATCGCGATCAAAAAAACGATATTGTTTCACTAAGTATAACTTATGAGGGATTAAACATTCGAGGATTGTCTGTTGATATGAATGAGCAGAAAATTAACTATCCTAATGAAAGCCTTTCTGAAGAGAGGGCTCTTTTTTTTGGTGAAAAAACAGAGAGTATCTTAAAGTCCATTTCTTCCAAGGCACCTTTTAATAAGGACTTTACAGATATTCGTTTAAAAGAAAATGATAATTCCATACAAAAGCCGATTAACATATTGAAATATCATAGGGAAGGGAAATTCACAAAAAGAATTGATTTTCAAATTGATGATTTAGTCATTAAAAATGTGGAAGTTGATTCACTTCCGAATGATAAAGATCCTCTTATTTTTTATCCAAGGGAAACCGAAACTAAAAACAAAGTTATTGCAGCCACCAAAGAATTCAACAACCACCTTTTAGGAAGCATTAGAGATTATGAAAAATCTTTAATCAAGCCAAAAGAGAGGAATTGCAGTATTGGAAGAAATATAGAACGGTAACAAAGGAGGGAATGCATTGATAAATTATGTTAAGTGGATTTTTGGTGGTATTCTAGTTGGCTGCATTATATTTACTGCTGCTTATTATGGAATTAATCAAAATGGAAACACAAGAACGATTCGTGAAGTAGAGACATTACTATCAACGTCTGTAATTGGAGAATTAAGAGAAAGCCAGCAAATAGAACTTGATCCGAAAGAAGTCATTTCAAATGTTGTTTTAAAAGTCATTAAAGTTCAAAAGAATCACGGGAGAAATATCCGGATTCAATATGTCTTTTTAGATAAAAAAGGTGTCCCGACTGAGGAGAGTAAACATATAGACAGTGTTCAATTTAAGGTTGAATTACTAAACGGAAAAAATGAAATTGAATCACAAGCTGAGCAAAGACTGTCGCTGAATAGTATCGAAGATTTAGACCGAACGTGAGGGGAGTGATGAAATGTCTGAATTTAAAGGATTTCTTTTCTCTATGCTGCTGTTTGTTGCATTCTTTCTCCCGTTTTTGCTGTCTATGGGAATCCAATCTATACAACAAAATGCTTTCCTGAAAGTAACGACTGAAGTGCAGCAGATGGTTGAATATGAGGGAGGGATAACAGACCGAATCAAGAATGTCGCGGATAATTTGAATAAAAAAGGATTTACATTATCATTTTATGATGAAAAAGGAAATAAGGTTTCTGGAAAACAACCCGTTGGAAGGACAGTTGAAATCCGCTATAAATACAAATATAACGGTGTTTATGGGGAGCAAATTTTTGATACATCAAATTATGTAACGATATTAAAGCGATAAAGAAAGGAGCTCATATTTTTGGATGCCGAACAAAACAAAATTTTAACTAAGTTAGCAAAAACACATGTTTTATTAGCAATTAGTTTTGGGGTCCTTTTTATTTCGTTTTTTATAAGCAACTTTGTACTAGCATTTCTACAAGAAGTATTAAAGGCCGTAAGACAATTTGCTAATGGAAATATGGAACCATCATTCGATTTATCATGGGGAAATTTCTTTCATTTTCAAGCAGCACTATACCCTTTTTATATAGGTTTTTATTGTATTGTTGTTTATGGATTAATTAGATTTTGGATTAACATTAAAGTGAATTTTTCTGAATTGAATCGTGGTCAACTTGGAACGAGTGAATTTGAGGATGAGAAGAATTTAAGGAAACAATATAAAGTTATTCCAGGTAGCAAAAAAGATTACAAAGGCGGCAGTGGGGTTATTGTTTCTGCAATACAAGGAAAAAACGGTAAATACGAACTTCTTTTGGACACTGGACCTGTTCACACAATGGTTTTAGGTATTTCTCGATCAGGTAAAGGGGAAAGGTACGTTTTTCCGATGTTGGATGTTATCACAAGGGCAGAAGAAAAGGACAGTATGATTGTTAATGATCCAAAAGGTGAGTTGGCGGCGGCGAGCTATGCAACCTTGAAAAAAAGAGGATATGAGATTTACATCTTTAATTTAATGCAGCAAAAAAAATCAATGGGGTTTAACCCATTGCAATTAGTGATAGACGCTTATAAAAAAGGTGACACTTCCTTGGCTCAACAATACGCCAATAGTGTCGCCTTTTCTTTATACCATGACCCTAATGCAAAAGACCCATTTTGGAATAACTCAGCTAAGTCACTTGTAACTGCGATCATCTTAGCCATAACTGCTGATTCAATTAAGCTTGGAAAAGAAGAAAGAATCAACATGTATTCAGTTGCAAATTTTCTTTCCACAAAAGGCAGCGACAACAACGAAGAAACCGGAGAAAATGCTTTAGATTTATTTTTTAGACAAAGAGATCCAAACGATCCTGCTCGTATGATGTATGCAACAAGTAATTTCGCAGCTGGAAACACGCGTGCAAGTATTTTCTCGACGGCAATGGATAAACTTCAGATTTTCACTTTAACTCCAAATGCCAAGCTAACGTCATATAACTCACTTGATTTGACCGATATTGGTTTTGGAGATAAGCCGGTAGCTGTCTTTATGGTGACACCTGACTATGATAAATCCAATCATGTCTTGGCTTCTATTTTTGTAAGTCAAGCTTATCGTGTAAATGCTGAAAAGGCCACAATGAACAAAAGTGGAAAAATGAAGCGTAAGTGTTGGGTGCTCCTTGATGAGTTTGGTAATATGCCGGCTATTGAAGGAATGGCAGGAATGATAACAGTAGGGGCAGGTAAAGGTTTTAGATTTAACTTAATTGTTCAGGCATACTCTCAAGTAAATACGCTTTATGGTGATGAAGCTGATACGATTATCGGAAACTGTTCCAATCAAATTTATATCTTGACGATGGATAAATCAACAGCAGAACATTATTCTGCCTTAATTGGGACTAAAACAATTGAGGATGTATCAAGAAGTGGAAAGTTATATTCAATGGACAAAAGCTCCAGTGAAAGTGTGCGAGAGCGCGCGTTATTAATGCCTGATGAATTAATGAAGTTGAAAGAAGGAGAAAGTATAGTCGTCAGGGCCAATAAACGTCAGGACAATAAATTTAATAAAATTGTACCCAAACCTATTTTTAACAGAGGCAAGACAGCAGCTAAAGCCAGGTATGAATATTTGAGTGATGATTTTGATAACAGCAAATCGGTTTTGAACTTACCTATTGTTTCAGATCATCAAAATATTGATCTATCTGAGATCGTATTTACTGCCGACCAAGATTGTTATAAGAAACTTATTGATTTAGTTGGTAAACAGACAGTTATTGAATTTAAACAAATTATTCGCAAAAACCTTGGCATTGTTCAAGATAATAATGTGGAAAGGTGTTTACAAATCGTTGATAGTCACTTTGAAGAATTCACAGCTCAACAGTTCTTCTCTTTTATTGTTTTTGAAGCACCACTTTCGGCCAAACATGTGAATTTAATGATCGATGAACTAACAGGTACGCTCCCTGTATCAGACTTGGAAAAGTGGAGACATTACGCTAAAAGAAAAGAACAAATCGAAGAAGACGAAAGTGATCGTTGGGCCGCAATAGCAAGTGGTGAAGAAGAGCTATATTAAATGCTCTTTAAGTTAGGTACCTTAGGTTGAACTTTGAAAGGGGGATTTTAGATTGATCATTGAGATATTAAAAGAGAAGCACCTGAATCTATATCTAAATTATTTCGGGAAAACAAGAAAAAGTTATGAGATTAATAAATGGCTCATTACTTTTCTTGTTTTCTTTATTTATAGCATGATTGTCATTTTCCTAAAGCAATTCTTGATCTTTTTGGCTTTGCCTGTGGTTCTATTAGCCGCGAATAAGTTTGCTTATATAAACCTGGTTGCTCGGAAGAAGAAAGACGATTTATTAAAGACCTATTTATTCCCTGAGTTTTTAAGATGTTTTATCTGTTTGTTGGGGGTGTCAGGGAATGTTTATTCAACACTAAAGGCAACTGTTCCGTATGTTAAGGAACCACTTAAAGCTGAATTACAAAAGCTGATTACCAATATTGAAAGGGATAATGACAGACGTCATTATATTGAATTTGCAAATTCGATCGGGAATAGTGAAGCAAGTATGGTTATGAGCATGATTCACGAATTCAGTGAATTCGGTATACAAAAAGATGCGCTTCAGCAATTAGAACAATTTATAGAAAGATTGCAAGAAAACAAAACAAACGAACTAATTGAAAGAAAGGTGCGGGAAATGGATAAATACTCTGTTCCTCCGGTTGTCCTTTCAGTTTTATTTGTACTCTCTTTTGCTGTAGCTCTTTTTGTTTACTATATGTCTCAAATACAGGGTTCATTAAATTTTTAAAAGGAGTGAAAATAATTGGAAGATAAAAAGTCTCAAAAACAAGCTCAGATTGAACGGATTATAAACGAAAGTTTTCTTAAACCATTCTTAGACGATGAGGGAATTACGGACATTTCCTGGGATGGAACTGAACTAAGGTTAAAGCATAATCAAAGGGGATCTTTCCCAGCAAATAGGCAGCCGGATGCGTCAGAAGCAAGGGCATTAATAAGAAAAATTGCTGATATCCAAGAAAAACAGTTTAATGATAGTGAAGCAATTTTAGATACTGAAATAGGTATGTTTCGGGTAAATGCTGTTCATGAGGTTGTGTCTGATGAATTTGGAATGACATTTTCTTTAAGAGTTAGCCGCCCAAAACTGGCTATTTCGAGTTTAGAAGAGCTTACAGATGAAAATGTTGCGGTGTTGTTAAAACTTATAATGCGATCCAGAAGCAATCTGATCATATCGGGCGCAACCGGTTCTGGAAAAACAGAACTGCAAAAATTGTTGGTGGGGCACATACCCGATGATGATAATATCTGTTGGATTGAAGATACAAGAGATAGCCATATTAAAGCACTTTATCCACACAAGCATATTAAAAGCTGGCGTACATTAACTGATGAATCAAGAGATAAAAAGGTCACTTTTAGTGATTTAATTGCAACTGGTTTGAGAAACGATCCTGATTGGCTTATCATTAGCGAAACTAGGGGAGATGGAGCCGGCGATATTTTAGACGCAGCTAAAACAAATCATTCTATTGTTACAACTCTTCACTCGAAAGGAGCTGCTGCGATTCCTTCTCGTTTTATTCCATTAGTAAGGCAATCACCACCTTATGCATATACTAATGATGTTCTAATTGGGAAGCAACTTGTAGACATAATAAGGTTTGGTATTCATATGGAGCTTCAAAATGAAGATGGTCACATGATTAGGTTTCCCAAAGAGTTAGTAGAATTTACTGGATTTGATGAGAGCGGTACGCAATATTCATATCTATATAGACAATACACAGTGTTTGATGAAGCGAGTAAGGAGTATGTAAAAAAAACAGAATATAATTCACTGTCTGAACAGAGTAAAAGGCATCTGGCAGAATATGAATTACTTCACTTGCTTCCAGATGTTTTTTATTAAAAATGCAACTATTATGCGATTTTCAGGAAAGAATTTTGAGATTATCCTGATAGGGATTTATAAAAAAACGGTGTTAATATGATAGTATCAAGTAAATAAGGAGTGACTTCCGTTTTGGTTAGAATGATATCAATTAAAA
The DNA here is from genome assembly GCF_018333035.1 of Bacillus sp. J41TS8. Classification (NCBI taxonomy): domain Bacteria; kingdom Bacillati; phylum Bacillota; class Bacilli; order Caryophanales; family Bacillaceae; genus Bacillus; species Bacillus sp. J41TS8. The sequence continues at coordinate 134,469 of NZ_BORF01000001.1, read as the reverse complement.
AGGTTGCTAGTTTTTTTAGAAATCAAGATAATTCAGGGATAGTTTTTCTTTTTTATACATTGTTCGGACTTTTCATAGCGCCATTGGCAAATCAAAAGGGTTCTGTTTTGTGGTGGTGTGGTGTTGTGTTAGTGATAATGGCAATGATCCCTTTGTTTTTAAGGTGTCTTTTTCCTGAAAATCAACAGATGGAGGAGGAGAAAGCACTTTAGATAATAGAGAACAAATTTATAAAGGGTTAGGAAATAAGCAGGGGTATATCATCCTCTGCTTTTTTGATTTTCATCTTTCTATGCTTATGGAAATCTTGATTGGAGGAAGAGAACAAGTGAATAAAAAGACATCAGTTTGGAAGGAAGCTAAGTTGTTATTTAGTGGTTGGGGTATTACATCACTCATCTCTCTGTTGATGTTAATTAATGTGTGCTATTTATATATTGTTACTCAGAATACCGTACTGAGCTGCACCCTTGGAATAATAGGATCGGTAGTGCTGTTCTTTGTGCTATTCGTAGAAACAAAAAAGTTAAGGCAGAACCAAAAGCGTCTAAATGAGTTGCTGAAATATGCAACCAATTTGACGTTTTTTTTACAGTCCGGAAAAAATATTCTTTATAGCCTTGAGGAGACGAAACAATCAGTTGATCCGATTATCCATGCCGATATTCAAAAAACGATCGACATTCTGAAGGATGAAGCAAGGTTAGATACTACGCATTTTGAAAAGTATAATTTTCCTGCCTTAAATCAATTTCACCAAATCTTAAATATAAAGTACGAAAAAGGCGGAAATGCAAGAGACATGTTTAAAACAGTGGTTAAAAGTATGAACTTTGAAATTTCCAAGAGAGATGACTTGTATAGGAAAAAGAAAAATAGTGCTATCCAAGTTTATATGCTGCTTGGTTTGGTTATCTCAATGCCTTTGATTCTTTTTGTAACAACTCGAAACCTGTATGAACAATTTTTATCAATGCAATTCGGCTCATTAATTATTCTCAGTGTTTTTTACATTGTTGTATTAATCAACATAAAACAAATGCAAAAAACATTGAATGATGTGTCCGTACGGCTGTAGGAAAGGGGGAATGATGGTTGTCTGCACAAGACATTCTTGAAAAGTTTGGTGATATGCTTCATGTCACTAATGTAATATCATCAATTTTTAGGCAAGTAGGCGAATGGTTATTAAATGGTTTGCTATTTGTGAATTCTATAGTAGAAAAAGTAACGATGTCGATCTTAACAAGTACAGATTTTTTTCAATATGGACCATTAAAAGATCTTCGTAATGAAATGGCCCCATTAATATGGAGCTTAATGGGTCTCACGGTCATTCTAATCGGTTTTCAATTAATGTTCAACAAAATTGAAAAACGCCATAATGTTGTTCTCAATGGTTTAATAGCTGTTTTATTTATTGTTGGTGGTCCAACAATGATGGATCTCCTCAATAAAATAAGTACAAATGCAATAAATGATTTAGACCATGCAGGAGCAGAAACAGCTGGACAAAAGATTGTGAAAAATAACTTGGCTGATGTGAACTATTATGTAAGACAAGGATTTGAAGTAAAAAAACTGCCTGATGAACAAAGATATAACAACATTTCTGCTGATAACATAAAATATATACATTTTACAGAAGTGGTTAACCTTGACGGGGTAAAAGGTGAAGCGAAAGAAGCTTTAAATAATCAATTAGTTGTAAACGATGACAACAAAATAGAAATGAAAAAGTTAGATGATGGTTGGTTTGGAGTAGGTAAGCAAGAGTATTATCGTTGGGATCTAAATTGGGCCGTTGTTTTAGTTTCTTTACTGGTAACTGTTGTCGCGCTAATCGTTACAATAGTAAAAGTCGGAAGGATCATTTTTGACCTAGGATTTCACGGTATATTTGGGACACTCATTGCTGCAACAGATATAAGTGGAGGACAAAGACTCAAAAAAGTTATCAATGAGATTTTTTCAAGCTATGCTGTACTTTTTATTATGTGCCTACTGTTAAAAATCTATACGCTCTATACGGGATGGGTAGGTGCAAAAGACTTCGGATGGGCCGGCTGGGGTTCGATGTTAGCTTTATTGGCGGGATCATGGGCCCTTATTGATTCTCCTAATCTGGTAGAAAGAGTTTTGGGCATTGATGCTGGTTTAGGCAGTGGATGGAAAACCCTTGTTTCCGCGGCAGCTGTAACAAAAATGGCCGGAAGTTTTGGTAAAGGCGCAGTTGGGGCAGCTGGTTATGTGAAAGATAAAGTTGCTCAAGGAGTCGGTGCAGCTCAGGGTATGAAAGATGCTGTTAGAGAAAATGTCCCATCATTGAATAAGGCAGCTAGTGACAGTAAAAACGAAAATGGCGCTTTAAATGATGATGGAAATAAAGGCGGGCAAAATGGAATTGGTGATTCCAAAGAAAACAGCAATTTGAGAAATAAACAAAAAGTACCTTCGATTCCGGGAACAAACGGGAAAAGTCAAAAGAGGTCAGCACAGAAAGGAAACAGATCCTCTTTGGTATCAAAAAAAGCTTCAGGTGTATACTCGACAGATGGACAGGGGGCATCACCAAATATTCCTATACCACTTAATGCAGGTGCTGTTTCAGATAATGTTCCTACAGGACAGGAAGCACAGTCTGAGAAGAAATTGCATGGAACATCAGGACATAATCCTATAGGTGAACAATCCACCCAACAACCAGTTGAGGGAGCTGGGACTAACGGTTTTGATACAAATCAAAATTCGACGATACCTGAACCAACGGAGGGCATTCCAAACACAGATAACATACCCGGCTTAACACCTGAAAGAAATGAACAAATCCCTTCTATGTATGGTGCCCCTGGTACTGTTTTGAAACCAGGGAATATTACACCAACTCATAACTATACACCTATTGGACAGTCGCGGTGGATGCAAAACATGAAAAATGCTCACGCAATGGGTTATAACAGTGCATACAACGCCACCAATGCAGTATTTAAAAAATTCAGATCCATTAATCCGGTTGGAAAAGCGAATAGAAATAGCGGTGCCATTTCATCAGGAGGATTTTCATCTTCTTCAGTAGGACATAGAGGCTCGACCAATTCGATGACTTCTGCTCCTAATTCGTATAGTGTTACACCTACACCCGCAGTAAAAAATAATCAATCTAGATCATCTCCTTCTGCGGCGGCTAAAGGTAGTAATGGAGTTGAGAGGACTACACCTTCCAGTAGTCCGGTAGGACAACAAACTTTTAAGTCGAGTGAAGGTTCAGTTAATCCAGTTGCTTCCTCGTTGAGTGGTGTGGAAAAAAGAGAGGAGCATGGAAATAGTAGCAACAAACTGAGAGGGGAAAATGAATGAAATATGATATACCAAAAGAGGTCAGGTCTCCAGTCAAAATATTGTTTTCTTTATATGCCAAAGACCTTTTGATTGTTGGAGTAGGAACGCTTGTTTTATTAAACATAACCAGTGAATTTGTCCATTCCTGGTTCACGATTCCCTATTATATAGTAGGTTTCGGATTTTTGATTTTTTTGGTTTGTAATTCAGCTCATAATCCAGGCAAGAAGAATTATCATACGCTTCTTTTTCTTATAAAAAGTAATAAAACTGTTTATCATCCTATAGATCGGCACAAAGTCGAAAATGAAATTAAATACAGCGATAATGAAGTCGAGGTGAGAAAGAATGCATGAGGGAAAACAGCCTAATTCAAGCGCCGATCAAATTAAAACCATTGTCAATCCCAATATTTCGTCTGAGAATAGGGTTGGAAAATCAAAACTTTTTAGAGGCTCAGTTTTTGAGAAATTAAAAAAACACAGAAAAAGATCTCGTTCGGATGAAAGCAAAAAAACTAATAAAAAAAGGAAACAAAAAAAGGTTTACAGTCGTGTCCCTCAAATCATCAATTTATTAAGAATTGAAGATGATCATATCGTTACAAAAAATGGAGTGATGGATATTCTGCAAATTAGCAGTAATGACATTGATTCTTTGAACGAACAAGATCTCATGTTTATGGTGTATCAAAATGTTCGTTTTTTGCGAAGTTATTCACCTGACATTAAGGAAATCTCACTTAACTTTCCTGCAAATACATCTGTGCAGCAGGAATATTGGCAAAAAAAACGGGAAAAAATTAAAAATCCTTCATTATTAAAATTCATAGACAGAAAACTTTTTGAATTAAAGTTTTTAGAGGAAGAACGCACAAATCGTGAGTTCTTCCTTTTTATTTACGCTGATGATCAAGAATCACTAAGTGAACGGAGAAGGGTGGTTATTAATCAATTTAGAAGCTCTTTTCCGCTCATTAAATTATCAAATGAAAAGAAGAGATCGGTGTTGTTTATGCTCAATAATCCAAATTCAAAATTATAGGAGTTGGTAAGGATGGAATTGAGATCAGGAAAATTGTTTTCATACTTAACAAAGAAGAGAACCGCTGAACAGGAAGAACAAAAGCAGAAGAAAAAGAAATACGATCCAGAGTTTTTGGCTGCGATACAGCCACAGGGTGGTATTTCGTTTCAAGATAAGTTTGTCAAAAAAGGAGACGGATACGAAACGTGTATTCAGGTTTATGACTATCCGGCAAGAGTAAATGATAAATGGTTAAAGAAAATATTCACCATGAGAAATGTTGTTTCGGTTGTTGACATATCAACAATGAAAAGAGATGAAACTGTCGCAGCAATAAATAAGTCGCTTTTGGAACAACGGATGCGAATGGGAAGTGAAAAACACGCTGCGGCCAAAATGGATGCGGAGCAAACTCATACTGATTTACAAAGATTATATCAGCAAATATCGACGATGGGTGAGGTTATCAAATTAGTTCATCTTCGTTTTTATGTTCATGCGAAAACAGCAATGGAATTAGAAAAAGCGGTTGCCGACATTTTAACAGAATTAGATGCACAGAGTTTTAAAGGAACGGTCTTTTTAAATGAACAAGAGTATGAATGGAGATCCAAGTTCAGCTCTTACCAAGAGCAAGCCGAATATATCAATAAACGTGAAGGAAAAGGGATGCCGGCGTTAACATTAGCGGCTGGCCTTCCTTTCCATTATTCGGAGCTTAACGACCCGCGGGGATCATACCTAGGAACCACGTTTACTGGCGGCAATGTTATCTTTGATTTATTTCACAAAGATAAAAAAAGGAGATTCTATAATGCAGTTTTTATTGGACAAATGGGTTCAGGTAAAAGTACGGGTTTGAAAAAGTTATTGCTGGATAATGCACTTCGGCAGAATTTTATTAGAGGTTTTGATGTCACTGGCGAATTTGAAACCTTGGTAAAAGCTCTTAATGGGAAAATGATTGCTTTGGATGGAAGTGATGGATATATAAATCCTTTACAAATTATTAAATCTGCAATGGACGGAAAGGAAAAAAGATCGTTCGCGGAATTAGAAAAACACTCATTTCTACAGCACCTTTCAAAAGTAGCAATATTTTATCGTTTTTTATCCCCTCAGTCTTCAGATTCAGATATACAAGAATTTAAGAAGATACTGAGGGAGTTCTATGAGTCACTTGGTTTCTTAGAAAAAATACAAACTACCGGTGTAACAACTCTATCAAGCCATGAATATCCAATATTCTCAGACTTGCTTGATTACATTAAAAACGTTCTTTACTCGGATGTTGCCAATAGAATAATTAGAACTGAATTGTCACCAACAAGAGCTGAAAGGCTTGAAAAAATTGAACTTGTTATTGATGGTATTGTTGAAAGCTTTGGTCATATTTTTAACGGACATACAACCATAGATGATGTAACAAATGAGCAAATTGTGTTTTTCTCGGTTAAATCTCTCCGCAGCTTAGAGAAAGAGGTTTTTAACGCTCAAATGTTCAATACTCTCAATTTAATTTGGGATAACTTGATTCAAATTGGCGAACCTCAAAGAAAAGCAATATATCAAGATGGCTTTGATTTTGATGCTGTAAAGCGCTTGCTTGTGATTATTGATGAGGCGCACCTTATTATTAATCCAGAAAATATGTTAGCTGTTAACTTTTTAACTGAGTTTGCACGTGAAGCACGCAAATATTTTGGCGGTTTAATTTTTGCGTCACAATCTATTAGAGACTTTGTTCCGGAGTCTTCAAGTAATGAAGTTGCGAGCAAAATTAAAGTCTTGTTTGAACTCACGCAATATAAATTTATTATGCAGCAAGATTCCAACTCTTTGGACACACTGAGAGAAATATTTCAGGGGCAACTGAGCGAGAGCGAATTAACGACCATACCTTTGTTGTCGCAAGGGGAATGTGTTCTAGCAATAAATGGACTGAAAAATTTAACTTTACAAGTGGAGGCGTCTGACGAAGAAATCACCTTATTTGAAGGTGGTTTGTAATGAAAGAAATTCTAAAAGGGGTTATTGCTCGAATCCTTACTAAAAAAATATTGTTTACTGTAGGGATTCCTGCTGCCATTATTATTTTTTTTCTGCTTGTAATCGGTGGAGCAGTCCTCACCATTTTTTCTGACAACCCTTCGTCAAGTGGTACAGGAGATGGAATTGGAACATGCGGACAGTTAATAAATGTACCCGAAAAAGTTCAAAAGTATCGAGGGATTGTTGAAAAAGAATTAGAAAAGCAAGGCTTCACTAAAGATTATACGAACTGCATGATAGCGCAAATAATGCAGGAATCCGGCGGGAATCCGCCTGATGTTTTTCAAGCCAGTGAATCAAAGTATGGGAAAATCGGTATGATTGATTCGGTAGAAGAAAGTGTTGAACAAGGTGTTAAGCGGTGGGTGGAAATTAAGAAGCAAATTGAAAGTAAAGGTTTTCCGTTCAGTATAGATTTGCTTTTACAAACATACAACTTCGGCAGCAATTATTTAAATTGGTTGGATAAAACCAATCAATTATACTCTCTTGATACTGCCTTTGAATATTCAGCCATGTTTTATGAAAAATTGAAGAGCCAAGGTATATACAAGTGTCACTTTCCCGAGCAAAAGAATAAGGCGTGTTACGGTGATTTCATGTATGTTCCTCATATTAAACGTTATATTTCCGATGTCACAGTTGACCCATCAATGAAAGGTGATTTTCAATTTCCTTTTGTGGGTATCAACTTCGTTGTAACAAGTGAATATGGTTCGAGGTGGGGAACCCTACATGCCGGAATAGACTTAGTTGCTTATGATGGTGCTCCTGTTTCTTCTATTGGAGATGGGATAGTAATTGATTCTAGGTTCTCTAATTCATACGGAAACGTTATAACGATACAACATCCAAACGGAGTTTTTAGCCGGTATGCACATTTAAGTAAACGAACAGTTTCAACAGGCGAAAAAGTTAAAAAGGGACAAACTATTGGGGCACAAGGGAATACAGGTGCTTCACAGGGCAGTCATTTACACTTTGAAACAAGAAGGGGAAATGATTATAAAAAAGGCACATCTTTTAATCCGCGTGATTTGCTGCCGTTTCCGCCTGGACAATCTTAAATCAAAAGGAGGGAAAATTTTTGTCATTTAAAATAACCAAAGGTAAAGAGAATAAGTTGTATTACGCGTCGCTCATTACTGTTCTAGCTTTATTAACCCTGTTCTTATCATCAAAGAGTTTTATGTTTGATGATGAGCCAATTTTGCAAACAGAGTATGATCAACCTATTCCCGGTCTTGACCATGTGCATTTAATTTTAAAGAAATGGGAGTACAACCCTGCAAAAAAAATAATGCAAGTACAATTAAAAACGGAAGAGATTGGAGGAGAGGTGTTTGAGCCGAAACTAAAATTTAAAGCTAAAGAAAAAGGAGAGGTTGATTTTTTAAAAGTTGATGTGGTTTTTCATCAGGATGAAAACTATGTTGTTCAGATTAAAGGAGTACCTGCGGATTATAGGGAGGTTGGATTAATTGTAAGCGAGGAAGCTGAGTCCTCTCCTTTAGAAACAGAATCTTTAGGTGCTAAAATGGGCGGCGAATTAAGTGTCGGCAAACAAGAACAGAAAGATGAAGAGAAAAAAGTTGTCTTGAGGGGAGATTATCGAAAGATAAAAGAAAATAAAAATTTGAAAAAGAAAAATCAAATAGAATATGTTGAAGACAGCATAAAAGAAGAGCTTCAATTAAAACATACTGAAATCGAAAATCTAGAAAAAAGCATTCCTATCCAGGATGGCATTATTGATCAACTGAATGATGAAATTTCAAAAATAAAAGCCAATAAAAAATATCAGACGGAAACCGAAAAGGCAGAAAGCGACACTGAAATTCAGAAAAGAAAAATTTCAATTGAAGAAGTGAAAAGACAAAAAGGAGAGATGGAAACAAAACTGAAAGAAGCAAAGGAAAAAGAGAAAATTCTAAAAAAGAAATTAGAAGAACAGCAAAGAGAGTTTAATAAGGAATTTAACAATGAGAAATAAATTTTCAGATAATTTTTGCGGATTTAACATTAAATTATCTAAAAAATTTTTGGTTGATTTTCAATCCTAAACAGCGTGAAAAAGTTCTATTGAAATTCTATTAGAAACCTCAGTAACTGCGGTTAAGTTCTATTGAAAATCTAATAATTTGTATTGAATAACTATTAGAAAATTCGCTTTTTTGATATCGCGTTTTTACTAGGCTCTGCCTAGTCTATCACCTCTGGTGATAGCAAAAAACCCTTATGCTCTTGCATTACTATTTTCTCATGTGAGAGGAGTTGCTATATGGATGTATTAATCCGAGATGTTGATCCTTCGGTCGTGAAAAAAATTGATGAGTTAGTGAAAAAATCAGGTTTGAAATCGCGGCAAGAGTTCCTAAAAGTTTATCTAACGAACCTGTCTGTCGTGGATGAAATGAATAACTTGCAGCGTCAATTTGAACAACTTCAGAAACAAACTTTATCAGTTTTGAACCAAAATACAAACGTGATGAACCGGATGATTAAAATTATTGAAGAAATCATTGACGAGGATGACGGAGTGTAACAAAGTAACATTTAACAAACATATTCAAAAGAGAGGTGCGGTTTTGATTTGGCAAAAAACAATAAAGTAAAAAGCTATTATTTAGATGAAGAATCAATTAACTATATTTCGGAATTTGACAAACAAAACGGCATTGGGGGCACAAGTCGAGCGTTAAGAAAAATAATTAATGATCATAAAAAGTATAGTAGCGATTTTTTTGAAAACCTTAAGCAAGCAATGAAAGAAGTTGTATCTGAAGATCTCAGTCGGATAAGAGCCGGTACAAACCTCGCTGATAAAAATTCTAGAATGCTCTTAGAATTTATGAATCATTTGTTTGTCGTGAATCAATATAAAGAGTTGGTCACGACTGAAAAATATAAATCGAAAGGAATTACTGAAGCAGAACTTGTTGTTAAAAATCAAATCGCAAACGCTCGAATGAAAAAGCTAGATAGGGAGAATAGAGAAAAAAATGAGTGACATACAGTAGAGGTGATTTATGAGTTCACCAGGTGTTGTGATAAAATCACAATTTGTTCTTTCGAATAATGAATTCAAAGCGACACATCAAAAAAGTTTTGAAGAATATATAAAGTACATTGAAAGAAAAGAGGCCACTGATAAACAAAAAAATGACATAGAAAATTTGTCTACCTTTTCTTCGTATCAAGATTATATGGGTAACGAAATTAAAACATCTTCACTCTTTACAAAAGATGAAGATGTTTTGTCGTATGAAGGGAAGAAGAATCTGAAAAAGCTGTTCTCCTTAGCACAAAAAAATGGATCGGTCATGTGGCAGGATGTCATTAGTTTTAATAATGACTGGCTTGAAAAACACGGTGTCTATGATTCGGAAACCAATACTCTTGATGAAAAGAAAATAAAAGATGTAACGAGGCAGTCTTTAGAGGTGATGACGGAAAAGGAAGGATTAAAAAATACAGGGGTATGGTCAGCTGCCATCCATTATAATACTGACAACATTCACATTCATGTTGCGATGGTCGAACCATATCCTAGTCCTTCCCGAGTGATTAAACAAGGTCCGAATAAAGGTCAGCTGCGCGGGAAAAGAAAGCAAAAGTCAATTGACGCAATGAAATCCAAAGTCGTCAACAGTATTATGGATAGAAGCAATGAATACAAAAAAATTAATGACTTAATTCGCAACAGTATTGTAAGCGAAAAAAAGAATGTCCCTTTAGCAGAATTTAAAAAAACAAAAAAGTTATTCAAAGAGATCATGAATCAGCTGCCAGATGATAAAAGGCAGTGGCAATACAATTATAACAGTGTTGCTCATTTAAGACCCAAAATTGATCAGCTTAGTTCAATGTTCATTGAAAAATTTCATAAAGATGATTTCATGAAGTTGCAGCGTCAATTAGAAAACGAAACTGAGTTAATGAGAGAAGCATATGGCGAGGGAGAAGAAGAAAAAAGTCGATATGAACATTTTGCGGAAAATAAAATAAAGGACTTGTATACACGGCTGGGTAATGCTGTTCTTAAAGAAATGAAGGAGGTTGCTAAACAACGGGAGCTTCAAAACAGAATACGGAAGCGAAAAAGAATTCGTTCGCCAGCATTCCAAAGGTTAAAAAAGGGTGTACGACGCCGGACTTCATTTTCAAAAAGTTTAAATGAAATAAATCGGAACATGAATTTTGAATATGAAAGCTGGAAAAACCAACGCCACTTCGAAAGACTTCAGGAAGAGTTGGAATACGAAAAATAACATAAATGGAGTGTTTTTTATTATGGAAAATCAAAAAATGAAATCTCTTGATATTGTAGCAGAGGAACTTAGTAAAGCACTTGGTGACGAACCATTGAAACCTGGGGAAGAAACGTTCGTTGTTTTAAATGATGCTGTTATTCATGCTGTAAATGAAGATGGAGAGCTTAAGTTTTATGTCTCGTTAGGGGTTCCGTTAGTTTTAGACATGTCAACAGGGCTAAGTGCTGAAGACTTGAATCAATTAAATTAAATGCAAGTTTGATGCGAGAATCTTGCAGCTTTCTTGATAGGATAGGCGAGAAAAACAGAGGTAATATAGTAGTATCAAACAAATTTGAATTTCATTTTAAGAAGAGAAGCGAATTGCTTCTTTTTTTGTTTTAAATGAGATTTTATTGTTTGCAGCTTAACCATTTAAGGAGGAAAAAGAATGAAAAAAGAAAAAAATGAAATGCAACAAGAAGGGTTGAGTGAACTTCAAGTTCTAAAATCAGCTGCCGGCTTTTATGTGGGAACTGAGTTGACTGAAGATGGAGTAACAATGCCTTATTCTAGAGAAAGTTCTTATTTTAGAAGTGAAAATGCTGCGAAAGAGGAATTGAAGAAACGAACAGCTAAAGATCCAGCTGTAGAGAGTTCATTAGAGAATAAATCCAACTCTACTACAAAGGAGCGGCAAATAACTAATCAACCATTTTTCGAGAGTGAATTAGAAAATGAGCAACTAACGGATGAACAATACAAGTCTCTTTTAAAAGAGGATATGCTTTCGAAGTTAATGACCGAAAGCAAGAGAGAAACAAAAGACGATTTGCAGGATGAATTGAAATATAAAGAACAGTTCAGGCAGCAAGTTCTTGAACAATTAAATACCGAGCCTTCAAAAACTACAGAATCAGAAGAAGACAGAGAAAAAAGACGAATTGCAATGAAGAGATTTGAGGAAAAACACTCTTTTGATCATGTGTACAAATTGAAAAAAGAAGTTTTGAATGAATTGAAAGATCTTGACTTGCCGGATAGAGCTAGAGAAAAGTTGCTACAAATTGAAAAAGCGCTTGAAGCAGAAAAAGAAAAGCATGATTTGATGCAAGCGAAAGAAGGCGGGCCTAAGACGCGTATGGAAAAAAGAAATCAGAAGAAGAATAAAAAATTCAGAAGTAATGATTTTGAAAGATAAAACCGGGAGAGAAGGGATCGTTTATGATCCCTTCTTTTTTTTAAAGATGCTGCTGCGGCATCGGATAATTGACTGAGTGAAGGAGAGGAAAATCAAATGGAAGAGCCGTTTAAACATGAAGATTTTAAAAGAGAGTACAAGAAATATATAAGGCAGCTCGTGAACGCAGATTTGGCAGCGTCCGGAAAAGCGGAGGTCCGGTTAAAAGAAGAAGATCAAAAAATCGATTTAAACATTATTGAAGATTTTGATAAGTGGAATGATCATGCGCTGAGAATGTACTCAAGGAAAGAGGCACTGGTAGAGGAATACGCTTCTCAAAGAAAAGATTTAAAGGTTGATTCAAAAATGGCTGAACAATCATTTAACCGGTTGCTTGGTACATTGATTAATTTAGAGCGAAATCATTCAGATCGTTTCGTGGATAAAGAATTGTCTGCTATGCATTTAATGAATGAAAATCAAAAACTAGCATCTAAACAAATGTTTTTAGAAGCGGACCGATGAGATTCAGGGAGGGGCAAGTCAAGTGAACCAAAATGTCAATCGTAGTCCATATGACAAGGTATATGATTTCTTGCTAAATGAAGGTCCAATTATTGTACAAGAAAAATTCACCAATTCGCTATATCATCCAAGTGAACAATTCCAAACATCATTATATGAAGTCTCGGATGAAAAAGAAAAAGTTACACTTGCCAAGGTTACTGTGCCCAATTCACAGATAATAATGATTTCGAAAAAGCTGTCCGCCTTGCGAAATGAAATGGCCTGTACAATTTAGCAAAAAAGTATACAAGGTTAATGAGGGGTTTTCTTTTTTTAAATAATTATTTAAGCAATCATTTAAGAGATATGTTGACTTGGAGAGAAGCTCAAAAACTTTTGTAAAGTTTAGATATAATTGATAAACCAGAATTATTAAAAAGAGAAAAACTGTTAAGTCCAAAATATAGATATAGCACCTCTTTGCAGGAGTTTATTAGGGTTTACCAGAAAGATCGAGAGCATTTCTGTAAAGCTCACTCGCTCACCACTTTTTTTCGTAGAGTAGGTCACAAGGTTTTAAAAGTAGCAAGTTTAGTTGTATACACGTATGTGCTGATTGCAGTATTAGTCCTTTTTAGCAGAAACAATATTCCTTTACCATTTGATATGGACAAAGCTTTAAAGGATATGAGTGCTATTCAAATCATTGAGTTTTGGCAGAGGTCAATAATGTTGGGTATCACAATATTTGTTCCTTTTAAGTTCTTTAGGTGGATGTAGCGAGAAAAACAATAAATGAATTGGGCATATATCTAAATAACAAGAAAAGGTGGTTTGAATATATGATTAAACATAAGGCATTCATTGGTGGTAGGGGAGTAGGCAAAACTTTTGAAATGAAAAGGCTTCTTCACTCAGAAAAGGATGATTTTAAGGTTGTTATTGATCGATACAATGAGTATCGAGAAGACATACAACTGTTGAGTGAAAATGGTTATTTAATTGCAGAGGAAAGCTGTATGAAGCCTTCAAACAACCCTTTTTCTGTTCAACTACAAGAAGCTTTAGAAACAACATTAGAAAGAAACAAAGTGTTGCATATTGTTACTAATGAATTAAGAAATGGTTTTGATTCCGAGGCTATTAAAGCATTCTTTGAAAAGATAGAGAAAGAAATTCGTAATCCAGATTTGAGAGTTAGAATTTATATTGACTCACACACTTCTATAATTAATAATTTGACACCGGGGATTTATACGATAGGAGCGGGATACGATTGTGTTGTTTATGCAGCTTTTCGGAACAAGGATCACATCGAAAATAAAATCCTAGCCAACTTTGCTTCGAAGTCGTTTATATGAACGGTGGCAAGAGTTTCTAAATTAGAATCCAAGAATTAAGGTCAAATAAAACAGAAGGAGAAAGTGTTCGTGATTAATCGGGTTGTATTGACAGGAAGATTAGCAAAAGATCCTATTTTACGCTATACACCAAACGGAAAAGCTGTGGCAGTCTTTACACTTGCAGTAAATCGAACATTTACTAACCAACAAGGCAATCGAGAAGCCGATTTTATCAATTGTGTGGCTTGGAGAAATCAAGCGGAAAACGTCGCAAACTTTCTTAAAAAGGGAAGCCTTGCTGGTGTAGATGGACGTTTGCAAACGAGGAGCTATGATAATCAAGAGGGTCAACGTGTCTTTGTAACGGAAGTACAAGCTGAAAGGGTTCAGTTCCTTGAGCCAAAAGGCAATGGTGCTGGATCTGGCGGTGGACAAAATGTTCCGGATTCACTCGGCAGCGAGCAGAGTGATTTTAATTTAAGAAGCAGCTTTAATGACAGTGACGATCCATTTGCAAATAACGGAAAATCAATTGATATCTCGGATGATGATTTGCCATTTTAAAGGTGAATTTATAGGCTGGACCAAAACAATAACAAGAGGGATAAGATATTATGAAAAACAATATGGATACCTTTGATAACAGTAATAATCGATCTGCTCAAACTACAGCCTACTTCACACATGAATTAGCATCTAACCTTGTTAAATGAAATCCAGAAAGGAGAAAAAACAATGAAAGAACTATTCGTATGTGAAAAACCTACTCAAGCCGAAGACTATGCTGCGGCATTAAGTGGGAACTTTCAAAAGAAAAATGGTTATTTGTTAGGTGAAGATGGAAAAGTGTTCACTTACGCTTTTGGTCATCTTGTTAAAGTAAAGGGGCCGGAGCAATTAAACTGGAAAGCAGAAGTAGAGACCTTACCGTACTTTGAAAAAAATATGGCACTTTCTATTATTGAGGATAAGAAAAAGCAATTTAACGTTATTGTTGGATTGATGAAAAAAGCCGAAATCATAGTCATTTCAACTGATGCCGGTCGTGAGGGTGAGCATATTTTTCGGAAAATTTATAAACTGAGTGGTGTGAAAAAACCACTTAAAAGGTTGTGGGTCCAAGATAATACGGTAAGTGGTATTAAAAAAGCGTATTCTCGCATGAAAGACGGAAGTGAATATGAAGGTTTGGCTACAGCTGGTCAGCTTCGTGAAGAAGCTGACTTTTTAGTTGGTGTCAACTCTACAATCCTTGCTACACGTTTATCTTCAAGTCGAACACCTATTTCGCTCGGACGTGTTCAAACACCGACTTTAAGCATGATCGTAAAAAGAGACTACACAATTGAAAACTTTAAAAAGGTTGAGCATTATACTATATCGGCTCCTATAAAGAAGCAGGACTTAGGTGAATTTGAATTAGTGCTTGAAAAGGATCAACAACTTACAAAAGACGATGCTGAGAGTATTTTGGCCGCCCTGGGGAACCGAAAAGGTTTATCATTTGACGAAAAAGTTGAAAAAGAAAAACCGAAGCAGTTGTTTGATTTAACATCTTTACAAATTGAAATGAACAAAAAAGTTGGATGGTCAGCAAAAAAAACGTTGGATATCCTTCAAGGGCTTTATGAAAAGCACAAGGTGGTCACTTATCCGAGAACGTCTTCAAGGTTTGTAGCGAGTACAGAAGAATTTCCAGCGCTATTAGAACACCACAAAGATCATCCTTTAATTGCTCATATTGTTGAAAATGGATATGAGATTGAGAAATCCTTTGTTAATCCAGGAAAAGTCACTGATCATGAGGCGATTATCATTACGAAACAGAAGCCTAAAAGCCTTGGTAGAGAGGAAGAGTTGCTTTATGATGTGATTCTCAAACGATTTGCGGCAGCATTTTATCCGCCAGCAGTTTATCAAAAAACAAGCGCTGAGTTTTCAGATGGTGAGCATGTTTTTAAAGCAAATGAAAAAGCCCTTATTGAAAAAGGATGGAGGTCAATTTATGATGATGCAATTCAGCAGCCGGTATTAAAAAACATAAAAATGGACGACATTGATAACTATGGACTAAAAAGAAAAGAAACTAAGTCGCCGCAAAGGTACAATGAGGCAGCGCTTTTAATAGATATGGAGAACGCGCATAAGTTCATTGAAGAAGCTGAGGATAAAAAAATCATAAAAAAATCAGGTATTGGGACACCTGCCACCCGAGCTGACATAATCGAGGTGCTTTGTAAACGGAATTTTGTTGAAAGGCAAATAGTAAAAAATAAAGAAGTGCTGATATCAACACCATTGGGAAGAAGCGTTATTAATATGATGCCTGAAGACTTTCTTCTTTACAGTCCGAAAATGACAGCTGTTTTTGAAAGTATGCTTGCTGATGTTGAAGAAAGTAATCTGACTCCAGATGAATTTTATAAGGAACTTGAGGATCTTGTTTACGGAATAGCGAAAGAAATAAGTGAGAATATCAAATCCTTAGAAGCAGAAACAGCAAGAGAAATCATAGCAAGCTGCCCCAACTGCGGCCGCGATATGTATGAGACAGAAAAAGGATATTCATGCAGCGGGTATAAAGAGGGCTGTAAAACAACATTGTGGAAGAATAGTCTTGAAAGGTTTGGTAAAAAGACAATTGGAAAGGCTGAAGCCAAAAAACTTCTTGCCGGGGAAAGTGTCAAAGTAAAATTGAAAAGTAAAGAAAAAGGTACTTCCTATGAGAAAAGGGTTATTTTCAATAAAGAAAAAAGCTGGCTGGAGTTTTCAAAAGAAGAATCGAATGAAAAAGAAGCCATAGCAAGCTGCCCGAACTGTGGCAGGGATATGTATGAAAACCAAAAAGGATATTCATGTAGCGGATATAAAGAAGGCTGTAAAACAACATTGTGGAAAAACAATCTTGAAAAGTGTGGTAAAAAGACAATCGGCAAGGCTGAAGCTAAAAAGCTACTTGCAGGGAAACGTGTCAGAATGAAATTGAAAAGTAAAACCGGTAACGCTTACGATAAAGAAGTTGTTTTCAATAAAGAAAAAAACATGGTTGTGTTTGCGGAGTGAAATTAGGGAGCGGTTGTATTAGCCATCGAATGCGAATCAAAGGAGCAGAATAATAATGATTTATAAAATCGACCATTATTATAGTACGGATCATGACAAATACTCTATTTTTATAGATTGTGAGATCAAGCTTAACTGATAAATACAGAAAATATTTGCATTTGCTGCAACTAGAAGAAAAGGACTGGGATTACCTTATTGGGAATAATTGGTTGACCGATCGTGTAAAACGTGATCAAATAAACGATGAAACAATTGAAGTTAACCCATACACCGGTCATTTAACGATTATTCATGTTGATTGGTTTTCGGCAAGAGAAATTTGCTGCGGTAAAGTAGCTGAGAAATATTCATATATACCTGATACTCCTGATTTCAAAAAAGAAATAAGGAACATTGCCGATTTTTACAACTACTAAGGTATCTGTCAAATTTAACAGCTGGGGCTGGCTCTTTTGGGGGCCAGCTTCTCTATTCTTTTATATTCAAAACAAAAAATGGAGTGTGTTTCGATGAACATTGCAGAGTTAGAAAGAAGACTTGGTTTGATTAAAACAGATGATCCTTTTGAGGCGTCTGCGAATAATTTGATTATTAGTATAGGCAGTTATTGTTCTGAAAAAAATATAGCTTTAAAACACGATAATGGGCAGTTAAAAACGGATCGAATAAAAGAACTAATTAAAAAATCGCCAGATATTTTTGATGAGTTAGAAGAATCCAGTGAAACAAAACGATATTTTAAACACCATTTTGGATCAGTCGTTAAAAATGTCCCTTTATCCGAAAGTATAAAGATGACAGCATTAGTCACGCTTGACAAATTGAATCATTATGAAAATTTTGTTGAGGAGTATAGAAAGTATGTAAAAAAACAAGTGAACCATACGTTGGGTCTTTACGGTAAATCCAACCCCCGGATTTCTCATAAACCAACAGACAAAATTGACCTAGATGCCATCATACAATTTGATCAACAAAATACTGGACAAACCAGTTTAGAAGCTCGACAAGTTGCCGTTATGCGTGAATTTTTGGATGCTAGAGATAGATTGAAGTTACTTAAAGATCCAGATGTACATAAAGCTTTTACTAATGTTTATCAATATGTACATCCAAAGAAAAATAGCCTAGATCAGTTCTTAGAAAATGATTATTTAAGAATAGGGTCTTATAATGTCGAATCTTATACCACAAAACAATCAAAGAATCTACAGAAAAATTATGATCTTGAAAGATAACAAAAGGCAATCCATTGGAGGTGCGGAATGAAGAAGGATTTGCTATTAAGCAACATTGAAAATAATCTGAATAAAATGAACAATGAACAACTGAAGGAACTTGGATATAATCTTTTGCACACTGGTCTCATATCTATAAGAGCTATTATAGCTGAAAACTTTAAAAAGAGAGAACTGATCAAAGTGAACCAAGTGTGTAATATTATTTCTGATTCCGTTCATAATTTACCGTATCCCTTATTTGTAGATTATAATAGGGATGTAATGTTATCGGAACTAAGTGAATGTATTAGAGATATAAAACACCTTGAAAAGGAATCAAAAGGATTTTTTTTCGCACATTAATTTATCCGCTATTAGAAAGGGGAATGTATTATGATCAAAACCAGAAATGATTTTCCAACTGAGAGCCAATACATTGAATATACCAGGACTTATGATTTTTTAAATCAATATTGCATTAAGGATAAATCACCAAAAGAAATCATAGCAGATATGGCTTTGTATAAAGATTGGCTTCCATATGTAGAAAAGGCATTACCCATCCTGCTCGAAAGGAAAAAGACCACAGGTTATGACCTCCGTAAAAAGGTTGATGATCTCTTAGCTCGGGAAGATGAATTTGACTTTACAGAAGAGGATATCAAAGCAGCCGAAAAAGAATTTGCAAGGAAGCGGCTGGGGGATGAAATATGATTGAATACAGACAACAATATAAATCCGGCGATCTTATTATGTCTTATAGCTTTCCTTTTGAAGAAAGAGATGGAGCCAAACCGCGGCCGGCGATTGTTTTAGGTGATTATGGCAGGAGTGTCTCAGTTATTCCCGTTATGGGGATCTACACCCACAAGAACAAGACGGAAAAGGAGGTGTATCGTTTATCACCTGATGAGGTGAGAGTGCCTAGGGGTATTCCTTTTATTAATGGAAAAACATTAAGTGGCGTAATCAAAACTGATAGGATTGAGCAGCTATCAAAAGAAGAAGTATCTGGCGCTCTTGCGGAATTTCCTTTAAGAACAAAAATCGAAATACTGACAACCTATGAAGACGTTAAAGAGCATGGTAAGCTCCTTAACCCCCAATATGATTTTGTAATGAAAAAATTCAAGGAGAATGTGATTGCCGAAAAACTTAATTTTTTAACAAACAAAAAAGGAAATCATTTTGAATATTTACGGGATGAAAAAATGAGAATTGATCGGTTGCAGCGTATCGATAAGTTTGGAACCTTGGATATATATTCAGTTGAATTAACTGATGATGACAGAACATTTACTTATAATATTGCAACAAACAAGAAAGGAAAAAAGCTGCTGCATGATTGGGGAAAATCCAAAACGGCATTAGAATGGTTAAAAGAAGACGCGAAATATCATGCTTTAATGAAGAATATCGACCAAGAAATGCGGCTAGATCCAACTCCTCATCCTGACAAATATCAGAAATATCATGTGTTTAGAAGGAAAGAGTTTCAACAATTAAAAGGGGGTCTGGAAAGATAAGGCTTCTGAAAATCTTATTAAATATTTGAAGCGGAATACTAAAGTCAATAGTGTTCTTTTTTTATGCCTTTTTTGAAAGGGGGTGAAACCGTGGTAATCGTTGGTGACTTAACATTAGAAAAATTGTTGATTGTCGTTGTCTTAATGTCGATTATTCTTGGGGGGCCAAGGTTATATAGGCACCTTCAAAAACGCAAACGAGCGAAATTACTCTCAATGAGTGGTATTCGAGATATTGATAAAATGGATGGCAGACAATTTGAATTTTTTCTGGAAGTATTGTTCAACAAGCTTGGATACCGTGCGGAGGTAACACCAGGAAGCAGAGATTATGGAGCTGACATTATTTTGAAGGGGAAGAATAAAATTGTTGTCCAAGCTAAGAGGTATGGGGCCGGTAACAAAGTTGGCTTAAAGGCCGTAATGGAGGCTCATTTTTCAAAGTCATATTATAATGCCCAGGATGCCTGGGTTATCACCAATAGCAGATTCACTTCAAGTGCAATAGAAGGGGCTAAAAAAACAGGTGTTAAATTAATGGACAGAACAACACTTCAAGAGTTTATATTGAAAATCAACCCTGAAAGAAAGCCTGCTGATATTCGGAAAGAAGTAGGGCCGGCATCAAGAAAATGTCCTAAATGTGGAAAAGATTTATCTATTCGTCAGTCAAAGGACGGTCAGCAATTTTTTGGCTGTTCATCTTTTCCTCAATGTAAACATACAGAAAATATCGCAAATTAAATATAGGGGGAACTGCAATGAAAAGATTGTGCTTTTTAGAAGGCATTGATAAAGATGAACTGATTTTCAGTATGAAAGGCAAAAATATTCGTATTCCAATAAAAGACCAATCAATAGTAGAGGGGCTTGTTCGACAGCTGGAAGCTGGTGAAACGCTTTTATTAGAAGTGGATCTTGATAAAAAAGAGCTATCAAATGTAAGTGAACTGAAAGAGCTGCACGATCCTACACTTATTGAAGCAGATGATCTGGGGGAATGGGAATGAAAATAAAATTTAAAACAGCAGAAGAGAAAAAAGCTGAGGTTACAAGATTAACTGAAAATATGGATAAGGCTATTGACGATTATTTCTACTCCCCTGAAGACCTAAAGGAGTATTTGAGATTCATGAGTCAATTCCGCAATTATTCATTAAGAAATACTGCCCTGATTCAAAACCAATTTCCAGGTGCCACGGCGGTCGGCTCATTTAAATTTTGGAAAGAAAAAGGGTACTCAGTCAACAAAGGCGAAAAGGGAATAAAAATCATTGTTCCTCACAAGGTAAGCGGCCGTTTCCAAACACCTGACGGGGAGTGGAAATTGCTTAAAGAAGCAACTGAAAAAGAAAAGGAGATGATAAAAAATAAAGAGTTGAAAAGTTACTCCGATTTTATCAAGTTTGGAGTTGGCCATGTGTTTGATATAAGTCAAACTAACGCTCCTGTAAAAGACATTCCAAAGATTTTCCCTAATAAAAAGCTAGAAGGAAAAGTGGAGAATTTTGAAGAGTTTCAGAGAGGGTTAGAAAAAATCGCTGATAATATCGGTGTAGAAATAATCCCGAATGACCGAGAACTAGGAGCGGCCAAAGGGGTCTTTTATCCTTTTGAAAATGCTATTGAATTAAATAAGAGGAATTCTCAATTCGAAAACGTAACCACCTTACTTCACGAACTTGCACACGCGAAGCTTCATACGAAGGACAAAACCTTTGAAACAACAGATCCGGAAAAAGAGTTTCAAGCAGAAATGGTATCATATGCCGTCTCTGCTTATTTTGGTTTTGGGAAAGAAAAAGAAGAAGAAAGTCTGCGGTATCTTTCTAATTGGACCAAAGGAAAATCATTGGCTGATAAAGAAAGGCTGCTTGAAGAGGTCAGAAGTACAAGTGTTGAATTTATTGAAACGATTGAAAATGAATGGGATAAAGAAAGAATAAAGACAGCAGAAATAGTGTATCTTGTTGATCATGGCAAAGGGTCAATACAAAAGGTGACATTAAACGATTTGAAAGAAGGTATGCATGAGACGGATGAACAGTTTATACAACGATTTAATCAAGAGAGAGAATCCAAGTTCTTTATTTTAAAAGAGGATGAAGTGACAGAACCGATGGTATTGATAAACTGGTCTGAACACCCAGACTTAAAAAGCCAGCAGCTTATCAAATTTAATGAAGCTGATCGACTATTTGGTCGTTTAAACAAGGAAGCTTTATCTGATTTAGGTTATTATAAAACAAGATATCACATCATTTTCAAAGACGATTTTTCATCATACACAAAGAATCCCAAAGAAAATCACTCGTCGTCGGAAAAAGAAAAAATGTGCATTGTTACTCCCGATCGTCATGATATTGGCGACGGGCTTTTTAATGGGATTTGGGATCAACTTGAAAATGACCCTGCAAGAAAGCTATTCCCTTATCTTACACCTAGCCAAAAAGAAATGTTTCGAAATTATATGGCTCGGGATAATGTCAAAGAAAAGGAAGCTTGTATAGCAATTGATCGCTAACATACAAAAACCAGGGCTGCAATAGCCCTGGTTATCTAAAGAAAACATATGTGAAGAATTCAAACAATCCATTTACATACGAAACAATCTCACCCGTTAGAAGCGCGTATACACCGATAAAAAAGAAGATCGGAAAAACAACATATAAGAAAAACTTCCAAGCGAAGTAGATTAGCAATAAAAATAAAACAACTGTCAGGATAACCATCAGCAATGACTTGATTGCGCCCGGATGGGTAAAAAAGAAGGATATCATTAGAATTGGAATGCTTACCTTAATGATAGTCCAAATTGGAACCCGATTCAAAAAAGGTATTGTCCTTGAATTCATTCGATTTTCCATGATTATCACTCCTTTCATACCTGTTAAGATTATCCTTTGTTTGTAAGTAATTGTATCAGTTTTCCGAAAAGATGTCACCTCATGTATTTATGTTTTGTTCCTTGTATCGACTAAAATCAATCATTTTTTCGTAATTTTTTGTTTTATTTTTAACGTTTTTAAGGTATTTATCAAAAAAATTCTTATCTAACCTTGGTGGTATGTATCCTAACCTTGTTTTAAGAATGTTTTCAATGACATACATTTTTTTAGTGACGAATGTGTATTCTTTATTGAGTGCATCATAATTTTCTTCAAAATAAGCACTCCTTGTGTTTTGGTTTTTCTTCTTTAGTTTGCGAATCTCATCTGTTGTGTCGCTTCGTACCGTTCTTGCCTCCTTCAATAAGAATAGAAGATCGACTGTCGGAAATAACATCAATTCAGGTGTAGTTTTTTCCAAATCTTTTTTTGATGCGCTTTCTCTGTAAATCACACTAATTCTCACACTATCCTCTTTAACAAGATCTGAAGGAATGTGCATAGAACAAAATTCGCAATGGTATCTTGAGTGGTCAATGTTTTCAACTCTGCTGCCGCAGTATGGACATGTTTTCATTCAGAATTACTCCCGTCTGTAATTTTTGTTCCTTCACTATTATTATTTCTTGATTTATCTTGTTTGTAAATGGCTAAGCATTTTAAGGGAGGTCAGAAGGATCTATCATCAACTTTTGTTGAGTGAGTACCCAATCTTCGATTTTATAGACCACCTCGTCAAAATCATTAGGAAATGGGTAATCATCACAAAGATTACGGGCTGTTTTCTCGTCAACTTGATGCCATAATCTTGAGATATCGCGCGCGGAATTTTTAAACTGATTTAATGCTTTTAATAATTTTTCATTGTTTGACATTGCTTAAACTCCTTTTCTATTGACTGTCTTTCAGGCGGGGAGACCAATCCCCACCGACAGTCTTTATGGCTGTGTTATTGATTGCTACCGTTTTTAAAATTGATCTTCTAATTCTTCTAAAAAATACTCCTCGAATTCATCACTGTTTTTAATGAATTCGCTTAGATTTTCCATGACATACAAAGTCTCCGATACGTCTGAGTCAAGCGGGTTATCTTCTGCTAATACTTTATATATATCCGTCAACTCCTCTGTGATTTCTAGACCTTCATTACGTGCTACATAATAAAGAGCTTTAAAAATAGTATCAGCTTGGAATGCAGTTATAGGCATTGTTTCTTTAGTTCTTTTTGTTTCTCTCATGTTTTTTCTCTCCTTTTGCATTTTGCCTTCCGAAGGGAGTTAGTTCCCCGAAGGGGGATTATTTTTCCCTTTTGGCATGGAGAACGGACAACTGCGGTTAGCCGAATGACAAGAGTGACGACCGGAGGAAGGAATCGCCTCCGCGACAGCTGCGGCTCGGCCGGCCAATGGCCGGTAGCGAAACGGTTACTTCGGGGATTTTAAGCAAAGGCTTGACTGCTTAAAATCCCCGAAGTTTTACCGTCACGACTAGAGCCGTTGCTGCTCTTGTTGTTTGGCTCGCCGACTTGGCCAGAAGTGCGGTAAAGAGCCTGAAAGGCGCAAACTTTGCCGCGCTTGTGGCTTAGTCGGCTCCGCACGTTGTACGATCGGAAGGCAAAAGGGAAAAGTAAAAAGGATACGCTTCAGCGTATCCTTGCCATTTGCGGAAATGTGACCGTTAGGGAACTTTACTGCGTGTTTTAATGTTTTTCTGTCATCGTTCACTCGTGAAGAAATGGACAGGAACATAGCAGCTGTTGTTTCCGGGATTGCCAGGGGCAGGCCCGGGAGCTTACAGATGCATGTTATCGGGCATTTTAGAGGGAAGCGAGATGCCGCAGAGAGTTGGCCGGCTTGCCGGCTTACGGCTGCGAGCAGACCCGGAGGGGGAACCAAAATATAAGGCCCCGCATCAAGAGATTGAAAATTTAATCGCCTTCAAAAAAGAGGGACAAACTATCGAAATAACAAAAGAAACACTGAATTTGTTAATCAACTCAAATGCCGCAACGGCAGCCACATTGATTGGGATATTTTCATTAATCCTAACGGCAATAAAAAAGACCAGCTGAAAACGCTGGTCAAAAAAAACAGCCGGCAATGCTAAGGGTTAATAAGGATCTGCAGCCGGCACACTATAGGATATGACCACTCAATTATAACAGAAGATGTAGGTTTGTAAGGATTTGCGGCAACAAATCCTTACAAACAAGGTTTTAAACGGTTGCCTCAGCAACCGTAAGAAGCAGGCTCGATGCCTGCGCCTTTCAATCAAAGGAAAACTTCAGTTTTCCTTCCAGGCGTAAGGCCGTAAAAAAAGAGAAGGGAACCCCCTTCTCTTTCATGTTAAATGTCTTCTAAAGACACATCACCATCCACTTTTATGTTAAGCCATTCAAATAAGAATGTAGCTTTTTTCTCTAAAAGTTCATCTGTGTCAGTTCCGTCATAATAAATCCATGTCGCATATTCAAAGGCTGTTTGTTCGAGATAAGCTTTACATATTCTATTGTTTAGATTCAGATGATCAATCAATCTTTTGCTATCATCCCAAGTATAATCCTCTAAAAATGCTCTGACTGAACAGTTTAATTCCTGGGTACAATAATTGTTCAACTGTTTGTAGGTAAGAACATACGGAATGTCTCCATGCTCAATAATGACAAAGGCTTCTTCATCGTAAACAAATTCTTTTTCATACATATCGACTAAAGTATCAAGAATTTCCCACCCATTTTTGACCGACTGTTCATGTAAAGTAGTTGCTCCTAATTTTTTTAGTTTAGAGAAATTCGTATCTGTTAAAGGGATTCCTTTGTTTTCGAAAACACCGAAAATGTCGTCTTTGTACCAGTTCACTGTTAAAAAAAGTTGATCATGTTTCATTTGTTGATTCCTCCTGTTTTTTCATTTAAGTGAAGAGGAAAAGAGTTATTCACTTTTCCCCCTGTCCACCTGTAACGACAGCGAGTGAGGAACGGAGAGCAAGGGAACAAGCTGAAAAAGTTTTTTGTTTTGATGGTGTCGTTGGGATGGGAGGACCGAAGGGACGTACCAGGTCATACGATACCCAAAACCCGTTTGACTTGAGATGCGAGGACAAAGGACGCAGCAGGGCAAAGGAAAACGAGTAAAAAAACTTTTTCGCGCCTTGCTAGAAGTGACGAGGGAGCTACAGTGAAGGTGGACAGGGGCCGGGAAACCACTTCATTCCAAGGTTTTAAAACGGTTGCTTCAGCAACCGTAAGAAGCAGGCTCGATGCCTGCGCTTTTCAATCAAAGGAAAACTTCAGTTTTCCTTCCAGGCGCAGTTGGCTAAAATAAAAAAGCTGGTCCCACTAGGGACCGGCTTTTTATGTGAATTCAGTTTTCTTTATTCTCGAAGTCGGAAGTTAGTACACCTCTGAAGAAGAAACTAACTACACCTACTATAAAGGTTCCTATTGACCCCAAAAATATTAATGCGGGTTTCAGAAACTTAGATATATTTTGAGATTCTTCGTAAGAAACTAATTTAAAATCAGAAGCCCATTTGAAAAACGGGTCTGCGATAAAAAGTCCCAAAACTATAAATGTTACAGAAATAGAAAGAAGATTTAATAAAAATTTTTTATTTTCTTTCATCGTCTTCACTCCATCCATATTTTCATTTTGAATGTATTTAGTCTATTTGTAAATGGTCAAGCATCTTTTTAGCTTGCTTTGCAAGACTTGAATCGTTGTTCATGCAATATTGAAGAGTAGATATCACATAACGGGAAAGTCCCTCGGAATCGAGAGCGTGCTTATGCTGTAAAGCAAAGCGCCCACTATATTCAGATCCATCTTTCCAGACAATGTGAAAGTCAACTTTATTATAACCCCCGTTCTTTGGAGATGTAAGCGCCCATTCCGAGATAGTCGCTTCAGCTTGCTTCCATGTATTGTGTGATTTTTTGATACATTCTTGTGAAGGTCCTTCAAGCCTTTCAAGAGTAATCCTTTCAACGTCGATTTTAGCCATATTTATATCTCCTCATTTCCAAATATTATTGCTTCAATAACTTTTGTTGAGTAGATACCCAATCTTCGATTTTGTAGACCACTTCGTCAAAATCATTGGGGAACGGATATTCATCACAAAGATTGCTGTCTGTTTTATCGTCGGTTTGATGCCATAATTCTGAGATCTCGCGCGCAGAATTTTTGAACTGAATTAATGCGTTTAATATTTTTTCGTTGTTTGTCATTGCTTTAACTCCTTTTTATTACTTGCAGTTTTCGTCAATAACCATGACGTGCCATGAATTTTCATCATCTGAGATATTGCAATAATAAGGTCCGTTCTTATCTTCTAAAACCTCAAAGTCAAGATTATTTTTTGACGTATACTTTTCCTTCAGATATTTTTCTTTAATTGTGATAGCTTCGTTATTGGCTTCCTTCAGATCCTTAAATACTCCCTCAACGCCTGCTGCACATTTTTGCCCTTTATCGAATGAATAAAAAACTTGAATGATGTACATTTCATTAGATTTTCTTCTTATTCTTCTTGGTTTTTTCATATTCTTTGGCTCCTTTTCAATTTTGCCTTCCGGAGGAAGTTAGTTCCCCGAAGGGGGATTATTTTTCCCTTTTGGCATGGAGAACGGACAACTGCGGTTAGCCGAATGACAAGAGTGACGACCGGAGGGAGGAATCGCTTCAGCGACAGCTGCGGCTCGGCCGGCCAATGGCCGGTAGCGAAACGGTTACTTCGGGGATTTTAAGCAAAGGCTTGACTGCTTAAAATCCCCGAAGTTTTACCGTCACGACTAGAGCCGTTGCTGCTCTTGTTGTTTGGCTCGCCGACTTGGCCAGAAGTGCGGTAAAGAGCCTGAAAGGCGCAAACTTTGCCGCGCTTGTGGCTTAGTCGGCTCCGCACGTTGTACGATCGGAAGGCAAAAGGGAAAAGTAAAAAAGGATACGCTTCAGCGTATCCTTACCGATGATCTGTTTTTGAGGTTTTA
Source organism: Bacillus sp. J41TS8 (assembly GCF_018333035.1). Taxonomy (NCBI): domain Bacteria; kingdom Bacillati; phylum Bacillota; class Bacilli; order Caryophanales; family Bacillaceae; genus Bacillus; species Bacillus sp. J41TS8. The sequence continues at coordinate 107,079 of NZ_BORF01000001.1, read as the reverse complement.
AACGGTTGCCTCAGCAACCGTAAGAAGCAGGCTCGATGCCTGCGTTCAATCAAAGGAAAACTTGAGTTTTCCTTCCAGGCGCTGCCAGATAGGTAAATGACAATAAAACAAATGATTCAATTCCAAAACTTGAATGGTAGTTAAGAACTAATTATGGGATTATATGTTTATTGATATTGGATAATATGTTATAGTTGCAGTGAAAAGGCTTGGAAAATATTAAAAAACAAAGGGGGTAATGATATGAAAAAATATTTTCCATTCTTTATAGCCTTTCTACTAGCTTTTGCGACCATCACACCGTCCTTCGCATCAGCTAAGGAAGAAGGGGAAATTGATGCACCAGCAGGAAGTTTAGAGAGTGAACTTCTTTCACCAGACAGTGATTTTGTTAAATTCTTAGAAGGCATTGAGCAGTTGCCAGCTAGTGTCGAAAAACAAGGTCCCGAAAAAGTGGCTAGTTGGTTAACAGAAAAAACAGGGGTAGAAGTCACTACAAACGGTGAAAATTTAGTTGTTCCGTCTTTATCTGATGTAGATGTAAAAGCATCTAAAACACCTGCTGACAGTTCTGCAATTCAACCTGCTGGAGCGTGGGAATGCATAACTGCTATTGGTCTAATGATTGGGACTGTCGGCTTTCCAGTCACTAAAATTGTCAAATTGAAGAAAGCTATCGACTTACTCGGCGGTGTAAAGAAAACCGTTGACAGAATTTACTCTAAGTACAAAAGCTTGAAAAAACAAAGATGGAGAACAATAGACGCTTGGAAAGAAGCTGTAAAAAAAACATCTAATAACCTTCCAAAGGATGTAGGAAATGCTTTCCTTGATTTCTTCAACATATCCAACGTAATAAACCAATGCGTATAGAGAATAGGTGATAACCATTAAATCATTAACATTACCATTTAAGTTAGCACTGTTGCTTTTGCTCCTTTTCCAAGTCTATTCAATTTGGACAAATTGGAACACTGACTTTAGGACAAGCATTATCTCAATCATCATTCTTGTAGGTTGTATTATCCTGTTAGCTCTGGGCAGCATCTTTAAAAAGAAATAACCCTTATTGGAATCCACTTAACGGTGGGTTCCTTTTTATTTCTCTACATACGGAGGAAAACTTCAGTTTTCCTCTGATTAAAATTCAAAGAATGCAACTTTTGTGCAATTAACTTGCAGCTATCAGGATAGGCGGAGTGAAAAAAATTGAGATAACATAAAGATAGCAAGATCGAAATAAGAGGGATAAACTTGTTCTGCGTTGGATTCACATATTATTAATATATGATTAAATAAATATGAGAAATTTAAAATCAACATATGTTAATAATATATGTTGATTTTTTATAATGGTAATTATATAATATTAATATATGATACAAATATTAATAAAAAGTTAGGGGAGATTTAGATGTCAGCATTGACTATTTTTTCATTAGACTTGGGAAACAAAAGAACAAAAATGTATACAGAAAAAGGTGTTAGGGATTATCCTTCTCAATTTGCGTTGAAAAAAGATGCTGGGCAAGAGACTCGTTTCAAAAAAAAGATGGACCTTAATTTTTTCTCAATTAATGAAGAAGAATACGTTTGGGGCAATGACTTGTATGAAGAAATTGATCCTCAAGATTTAATTGATACCATGAGATTTGGTAGCTCGCGGTATAGCAGCAGTCAATATAAAAATCTGATTAAGATGTCCTTGGCTGAAATGGCTAGCGATTATGACACTGAGGAAATATTAGCCGTTGAACTTGTAATTGCTTTGCCAACGGAAGACTTAACAGACGAAAACAAAAGCAAACTTGAAAAATTCCTGAAAGATGCTCATTCAATCAAAAGAAACGGCAAATCCCATGTGATAAAAGTTGATAAAGTACATATTGAATCTCAAACAACAGGAACTTTTTATAATCATTTATTAGGCAGGGATGGTTTGGTCGATAACAAAGAACTTTATGACAAAACAGTTTCGATAGTTGATGCTGGAGGAGGTACGCTGATTATTGAAACCTTAAAACGGTTATCTTTTATACCGGAGTTATCAAGTCAGTTTGAGACTGGTGCGTACAAGCTATTCAATGAAATCAAATTTGCGGCCAAACAAAAAGGATGCCGTATAAGTGTATATGAAATAGAGAATATTTTAAGGGAAGGAAAAACAGTTTTTAGTGAAAACAATCGGTCGGATGAAGATCAAGTTTTTGATTTAAGTAAAATTATTGAGAAGGTAAAAAATCAATACACAGAAGTCGTATTAAACAATTTGAATAAAACTTTAAAAGGTACGAATCGTATTGATCAAATAATTGTCACGGGTGGAACTAGCCAATTAATTAACAAAGAGGTCTTCAAAGAGGAGTATCCTTATGTTATCTTTGAAAAGGAACCATCAACTGCAAACGCGGTAGGGAATTATAAATATATCCTAGCTGTTAGAGAGTAAAAGGAAGGTTGATAATACCGTGGCTAAAAAAGACGAAGATAAACTTGTAAGATATATGGTGACTTTTAATAAACACGATCCTTTTGATGCTGATGTAATCAAGTTTTTGGAGAGCATCAACAACCGATCAAACTTTATGCGAAATCTCCTTTTGCATTATGTGTGGGCTACAAAAAATGGCGGTCATGCTGGATCAATATATGAGGAAGGAACCCCGAACTTTGAAGGACCTAAAAAAACATATGAAGATACAGATGAATCCCAGCAGCCAAAAGAAAAACGGATGACTCTAAAGGAGCTAAAGGAAAGAAAATAAAGCAACTCCCTAAAAAGGAGTTGTTTTTTATTGGTGGAATAACATTTGTTTTGCATCATCATATTTTATTAATATTTGTTTAATTGTCCTTGCTGGGGTACAGTCAGGAAAATGCGGATTTACAACGCTAAGCCCATTTCCCCGACTATTCCCCCAGTTTTAACAACGTTAAGAAAGTTTCAAGGGTCTTAAAGAATCTAACGAGACCATTTTCTCCGAATTAAAATGGTATTCTCCAAGTAAATTAATATGTTCCCAACCTAGAGGTGACATATGGTGCAATAATTCTTCATTAAAACTACCTGACCGTTTTTGATATTCAACTGCCTTTGTTAGATGTAAAGTATTCCAGATACTGATGGCATTGATAATGATGTTTAAGGCACTGGCTCTTTGCAATTGATGCTGTATGGTTCGTTCCCTAAGCTCTCCTTGTTTTCCGAAGAAAATAGCTCTTGCCAGTCCATTCATGGCTTCTCCTTTATTCAATCCTTTTTGTATTTTTCTTCTTAATGATTCATCCGAAATATAATTCAAAATAAAGATCGTTTTTTCTATTCGGCCCATCTCACGTAAGGCTGTAGCCAAGCTGTTTTGTCTTGAATAAGAACCTAATTTCCCCATAATAAGGGATGCTGAAACTGTTCCTTCCCTTATAGAATGAGCTAATCGCAAAACATCCTCATAATTCTCTTTAATGACCTTTGTATTTATTTGTCCACGTAAAATGACTTCTAATTTTGGATACTCACTTGCCTTATCTATTGTAAATAATTTCGAGTCTGATAAATCTCGTATTCTTGGGGCAAATTTAAATCCTAATAAATGGGTCAGTCCGAATATTTGGTCTGTGTAACCAGCCGTGTCTGTATAATGCTCTACTATATTTAGATCCGTCTCATGGTGTAACAAACCATCCAAAACATGAATCGCATCCCTTGAATTAGTATGAATAATCTTTGTGTAATAAGAAGAAAATTGATCACTTGTAAAACGATAGATGGTGGCTCCTTTTCCAGTTCCATAATGTGGGTTTGCATCTGCATGTAGCGATGAAACGCCTATCTGCATTCTCATACCATCGGACGAGGATGTTGTACCGTCTCCCCAATAGGAGGACAATTGCAATTTGTGATGAAAATTTACTAATACGGCTTGGGCTTTATTCATTGCATCTTCATACATGCGCCATTGTGATACATTGGCCAATTGCTTATATGTAAGTCCGGGTGTTGCTTCAGCCATTTTGCTTAAACCAATATTCATTCCCATTCCTAAAAGAGCAGCCATAATAATAATTGTTTCTTCTTTATCCGGTTTTCGATTATTGGAAGCATGAATAAATTGCTCATGAAATCCTGTTATATAAGCAATATCCATCAGTAAATCGGTTAATTTTATTCTTGGTAGCATCTGATACAGGCTTGCACTAAATTTTTTTGCTTCTTCTGGAACATCTTTTTCTAAGCGTTCAATTGACAGCTTTCCTTTTTCAAGAGAAACCCCGTCTAACTTGTTGGAATTGGTAGCTAACCACTTTAACCTTTTGTTAAGGCTGCTGGTTCTCTCCGTCATATAATCCTCGAATGATAAACTAACTGATAATCTTGTATTCTCCTTCGTTTGATTCCATGTATCTTCTGAAAACAAATATTCTTCAAAGTCTCTATATTGTCTGCTGCCAACAATGGAAACATCTCCTGCCCTAACATGCTCCCGAAGTTCTGTTAAAACAGCCATTTCATAGTAATGACGATTGATTGTTGTACCATCATCCTCGTATAAATGCTTTTTCCAACGTTTTGAAATAAAATCCACAGGTGAGTTATCAGGCACTTTTCGCTTTCCGGATTCGTTCATTCCACGGATAATCTCAACAGCTTGTAAAAGTGGCTCATTTGCTTTTGTAGAATGAAATTCCAATACCCTTAATAGCGTTGGCGTATATTTTCTAAGTGAATAAAATCGTTTTTGCAGTAAGTCTAAATAATCATAGTCGTCAGGGCGTGCAAGCTCCTGAGCTTCTTCGACCGAAGAGACAAAAGAATTCCATTCGATAACGGATTCTAAAACCTCAAAAACGTCTAATTTTTCCTTTTTTGCTTTGATTAAAGCTTGTCCGATGTTCGTAAAGTGTATAACTTTCTCATTCAGCTTTTTACCGTTTTGTTTCTGAATTTCCTCTTGAGCCTTACGGCCTTTTGATAACAGACTAAGTATTTGTCTATCATGAATTTCAAAAGCTTTATCCGTTAACTCTTGAGTAAGATGTAATAAATAGACGGTTAATATCGAATATCGCTTATTTTCTTGAAAGTCACGGAATGCATATGGCTCATATCTTGAGCCTAAGCGAGATAGTTGAAACAGGCGATTGCGATGCAAATGACTAATTTGTACCGTTTCTAATTCCATTCCTCGTATGTATTCGAGTCGTTCTATTACTTTTAGAAATGTTTCGGGTGAAGGATGACCCGGCGGTTCCTTTAACCAACCCAATATCGTTTTATTGGATTCGGATGGATGCTGCGAAGTAATGATCTCTTCAAGCTTTCCTTTTTGTTCATTTGTAAGAGATTGACTAACAGTATTAAACAGTTTCTTTTCAGCCATTGCCCTTGCCTCCCACACCATTCTTTCAAGTGTAGTAATAGCAGGCAGTATGATTTTGTTTTTTCTTAGAAAATCTATACATTCATGTAGTAGATGTATGGCATCGCCATTTTCAAAAGCTAATTGATGAAGATGCTTAAATGCTATTCGATATTCTCTTAGAGTAAAAGTTACAAAGTCGTATTCACTTCGAAGTTCTTTCAAATGATCCCAAAGTGTATTTTCTCTTTGAGGATAAAGACTAATCGAAGATGGAGTGGCACCGATTTGTTTCGATATATAATGTATGACTGATTCCGGGATGCTTTTGATATGAGTGTATGGCCAACCGGGATACCGAAGAACAGCTAATTGAACAGCAAACCCTAAACGGTTTTCTTCTCTCCTTCGCTTATTAACTATTTCTAAATCCCGTTTGGAAAAAGTGAAGTAGGTCCCCAATATCCATTCATCTTCAGGGATTTGCATAAAATCCTGCCTCTGTTCCAGTGTAAGCAATTCTCTACCTCTCGCAATTTTCATTCAGTATCATCCCATTTCCATAATTATTCAGTTAATTAGTTCAATTATATATCAATAGAGTGTACTCTATTGATACAAGTATAGTAGACTGATAAAATCATAGTTAAGAGTGTCTCATAAGACTTGTCTCAAAAACGAGGTGAAATTTTGCAGAAAATCGGTTATGTACGCGTCAGTTCGACTTGCCAAAATCCTTCAAGGCAATTTCGGCAATTGAACGAAATTGGAATGGATATTATTTATGAAGAAAAAATTTCAGGAGCCACAAAAGATCGTGAACAACTTCAAAAAATGTTAGAGGATTTACAGGAAGGTGACATTATTTATGTTACAGATTTAACTCGGATCACTCGAAGTACGCAAGATTTATTTGAATTGATTGATTTAATACGAAATAAAAAGGCAAGCTTAAAATCACTTAAGGATACATGGCTAGATTTATCAGAAGATAATCCATATAGCCAATTCTTAATTACGGTAATGGCTGGTGTTAACCAATTAGAGCGAGACCTTATTCGTATGCGTCAGCGTGAAGGAATTGAGCTCGCAAAGAAAGAAGGGAAGTTTAAAGGACGGTTAAAGAAATATCATAAAAATCACGCAGGAATGAATTATGCAGTAAAGCTATATAAAGAAGGAAATATGACTGTAAATCAAATTTGTGAAATTACAAATGTATCTAGAGCTTCTTTATATAGAAAGCTATCGGAAGGAAAAAAATAAGCATTCATTACTTATATTAAAAATTTCCGGGGATTGTGAAACAACGTACCTAACCAAGCAGGCTATTTCTATAAGGAAGTATCAATATTTGTTTATCTAACTAGGCACGATCATCAAAGGGTTCCGAGTACATTTTAACGGAGATATACGCTAAACTCAGATTTAAAGCAAGGCTGTATTTTTCGAGAACACTTTTAAAAAACAACCTTAGTCACAAAGGAAGGTTGTTTTTATAAAGTCATGGTCTAATTAAAACAATTGCTGTCCCAAGAGCATACTTGAGACTGAAAAGGCACCAGCAGGTGGTAAAACATTAGTATATATGGGAGGTCCCAAACGGGTTGTAAAGGTTGTAGCAATCCAATTTCCGTATTCACCAGCCAGCAAAGAGGGAGGTTTCATTATAAACCGTCCACTTAAAATGAAATGCCGAATGCTTATAGCGGTCTCATCAATTATTGTCAAGTTGCCAAAAAAGGAGGCATATGGTGAATCGAAACTTATTTGTTTAGCGCTTTCGTCCCAATACCCATTAATCGGAATAGGTATACCACGAAAATTAACTGTACCTACTACTTTGTTGTCTACAATGGAATCAATGGTAAGTATACCTCTAATAATGGATCTCCCCGCAATAGAAGCATCAATCCCCCATACGGATGGAAATGGGATACTAACTTTGGCTGTATTTGGAATTTTCAAAATTAACCTCTCCTTGATTATTTTATGTATGGATTGAGTTGTATTTAATCATAATCCTGTAGTAATGATACAGTATATGCACAGAGAATCACTTAGGTGTTTTGTTAAGAAAGAAGCATCAATAATCAATCAGCCTACTGTCTAGATGAACAAGAGTTTGCCTGACCCACGAAAAATATGGAACATTAATTGCTGCTCATACATATGGTCTCGCATTTGGAAAATTTCTTAGCTTTAAAATAAATCATCTGATTCAATGAAATGTAATGCCTATCATCACCTATTTTTATATGTATCTCAGACGAATTCCTATACCTCCGTTACTCTTTGATCATATTTTATTTGTACGAGGTGGTGTAAAATGTTTAAATTATATTTAGATCCTGGTCACGGGATAATGGACCCAGGAGCTATTGGCAATGGGATGCAGGAAAAAGAAATTACCTTAAATATTTCCCATAGCATCCGAAATCTCTTGGAAAACCATTATGAAGGCCTGCAAATTAAAATGAGTAGAACAGCAGATATTACGCGCAGCTTGAAAGAACGTACAGATGATGCGAATGCTTTCGGTACGGGGGCCAAAGGATGGATTTGTGGAAGAAGTGGGAGTCAATGTGGCGTTAATTCGGAAACGAATCAAATCAACCAGCATGGTTTATGAAACGAAAAAAGTAGGCGTTCGCACGAAAACAACCGTTGCAATTCTTTACATGCGTGACATTGTTGATCCTAAGATTGTTCAAGATGTAAAGAATAAATTAGATGATCTTCACATTGACGGAGCGTTTAGCGCCACTCAGCTAGAAGAATTAATGGAACCGACAAAAGCATTGTTTCCTTTGATGGGGTATACAGGCAGAGCAGACTTTACCGTGAACTGTATGCTCAATGGGCGTGTAGCGTTGATTGTGGATGGTACACCGGCTGCGTTGATTGCGCCTGCCAATTTATTTTTGCTTGTGAAAGCACCCGAAGATATCCACTTTACTGCTTTGGCAGCTACATTTGGTCAAACGCTTCGTTTACTTGGCTTGTCCGTATCGCTACTGCTTCCTGCATTTTTTGTTGCCATTCTTTCCTATCATCAAGATCAGCTGCCCTATTATCTACTTGCCACTTTGGGGATTAACCGGTTGGGAATCCCTTTTGATGTGGCAGTTGAAATGTTTATTGCACTTCTCTTCTTAGAAATCCTGCGGGAAGCTGGTATCCGATTGCCTTCTGCGGTCGGCTCCACGGTAACGGTTGTAGGAGGACTTATCCTGGGGGATGCGGCCATTCGTGCTGGATTCTTATCCCCAGGTATCGTTGTCATCGGAGCAATTACACAAATCTTTGGTTCAACTTTATCGAGCCTATCATTGGCTGGAACGATTAGTACCTTACGCTTTTTTCTTTTCATTCTGTCTGCCACGCTTGGCATTTATGGCTTCTTTCTTGGATTATTTATTGTGCTCAGCCATTTAGCCTCATTGCGTTCATGCGGCTTGCCTTACTTGGCCCCAATATCACCTCCATTTAAAGACTTGGCCAACGCTTTGTTTCGATTACCTTGGCCATGGCGAAACACTCGACCGGACATGTTGAAGACACGAGATTCTACAAGGCAAGGGGACAGGCATAAATGAGGAGATATAAAAGTATGGTTGCACTTTTCCTTCTTCTCACCCTTACCGGTTGCTGGAGCAGATATGAAGTGCAAAACATGAACTATGCTACGGCTGTTGGAATAGACTATGTCGATGGCCAATACACCATGTATTTGCAATTGCTTGATTTCTCGACAGTGGCCAAGCTGGAGGGACAGCAAAAAGCGGAGCAGCCCCCGGTTTGGGTGGGCAAAGGCGAAGGTTCCTCGTTTACGGAGGCGGCAAATGATTTGTACAGTACATCACAACAACGCTTAAACTTGGGACAAATCTCTGCCATTTTGTTCAGCGAGAGATTGATGAAGGAAAACAAAGTCGGAGAAGTGCTGGAATTGATCAACCGTTATCGTGAAATAAGGTACTTGGCCTGGCTGTTTAGCACAAGAGAGCCTCCTGAAGAAATCTTGCTGGCAACCCCATTTTTTAGATTTTCGCCAAATGCATAAAAATAGTTGTTTACTTTTATGCGTTCAAACAGTTGATTTATCAACCTTATGGTAAAAGTAAACGACTTTATTGTAATAAAACAAACCGATTAGTAAACAACTTTATTGGTAAGGAAAGAACTTTATTGTCACTCAACAGTTTCGTCATGTTAAATTTTGCCTAGCGTATGTTTTGCGCTTTTTGTTGGTAGGACCCCGTGTTTAAAAGTTAAACAAGGATTAAGATTGAGACGCCCTGACACTATTTCATAGGTGTTTTTATTTTGGATTCAGAATCTGGGTTTATTTTTCTAATGAAAGAATGGATGTCTGAATAAATCCGAAAACCAACATTCCAATTGGACAAATGCACATTTTTACTTCCTTGCATATACTGCTATGGGCTTCATGAAAGGAGTGTGTTGAAAATGAGTGAAAAATGGAAACTTAGTGATCCGTATGTTTATCAAGCTTTAATGGGACTTCACAATCAATCCCTTGCTGTTCAAACGACCCACGGCTCTGTACGAGGTGTATTACGAGAGGTCATGCCTGATCATATCGTCATCATGATGGGCGGGACACCATTCTATGTACGTACAGCACAAATAATTTGGTTTCATCCGACGATGTGAGAATAAGCCAAGCTCCATCCAACATATGATGAAAATGATTATTGTTTACGGATGGAGGTGTAAAGCTTATGATGAAACGCGTGAATAAAATTGCCATTGAGTTACCATATCCAGAACATGGCGATATGAATGCTGCTGCAGCTGTACAAGAATTAATGGGTGGAAAATTCGGTGAGATGTCCACCTTAAACAATTACATGTTTCAATCCTTTAATTTCCGCGGTAAAAAAAAGCTAAAGCCCTTTTATGATTTAATTGCAAGTATTACAGCGGAGGAATTTGGCCATGTTGAATTAGTAGCGAATGCAATTAATCTGCTCTCGATTGGCAATACCATTCCTGGCAATCCTGATACCGCCCCACTGCAAAATGGAAAGGATGCCCGTTATTCTACACATTTTACAACCACTGCTCAAACAGCTTTTCCAGGTGACGGGATGGGAAGACCGTGGAATGGGTCGTATGTAAATAACAGTGGAACGCTCGTTGAAGATCTACTCGCCAATTATTTATTGGAAATCGGTGCTAGAAACCACAAAATGCGTGTGTATGAAATGACGACCCATCCGACTGCCTTAGAGATGACCGGATACTTGCTTGTCAGAGGTGGGACTCATATTATTGCCTATGCAAAAGCACTAGAAGTAGCTACAGGTGTGGATGTGGGTAAAATGCTTCCAGTTCCAAGTTTGGATAATAATAAGTTTGATTATGCCAAAAAGTTTATGGATCAAGGATTGTACAATGTGTTGTATACATGGGGAGAAGCGGATTATCGTGATATCAACCAAATTTGGAAAGGTGCAAACCCAGAAACAGGTGAAAGGCTGCATGTAATTGACGGAATGCCTGAAGGTGCGCCTGTACCCGATTTTCCAGAACTTCCAGAGCAATTCGCTCCAGGGATTGATTTGGATGATTACTATCGTATTTTAAAACGTTTAAAAAGCAATATGTAAACTTTAATAAAGAGCCACTGTAATTAATCATAATTACAATGGCTTGTTTTTCTTTCTGCCTTAAATAAAGGTAAGTTAATCAAGGGTGCATGCTGTACACCTTAAGACAGTCGCATTATCCGATATTTAGGTCTGGACTAGGTATTCTATACAACATTCTCTTCTTTATTTAGCTTTCTATTCAATCTTAAATTTCATCAATTGCATTATAACCGTAACCTTTTCTATTCCAGAAAGGTAGGGTTGGTTGAGTTCTATCATAAGAATCAGTAGCTTTTGTCATAATCTTATATTCACCTTTGTCCAGTACAGTCCACTCATAAGACCAAGATTGCCACCCATAACCAGCATTTTTAGCTGACTCTAACATTGCATTTAGCCAAGTAATCCCACCGTCGATACTTATCTCCAACTTTGTAATAAAGCCTTTACCTGCCCAAGGAATCCCTTTAATCAAATGCTTACCATTATTTAAAGTCTCCTTTAATGAAAAGTTATAAGAGCTATTGCTGTCAACGAGAAATAGAAGAAATGATGGGGATATGGAAAAGGGGTTATTATCGAAAAAATGGAGCTATACGTCAAAAATAATTTAGATTTAAATTTCCCAAAAATCATTGAATAAAAAATTCTCCATAAAGCAAAATAAAAGAGTAAAAAAAATTCAAGGAGGAAATTATCATGACAGTAATAAATGACGTTAAAACAGCTCTAGCAGGATTGAAAAGTGCTCAAGCAAGTTTTGAAACATTTGCTCTTAGTACAGATAATCAACAAGCTAAGCAACTTTACCAAGATGCAGCTAAGCAAACCCAATCCGTTGTAGACAGCATTGAACCACGTGTTCAACAAATCGAACAAGAAGAACCTCAATACAAACAACAGTAATTAGTAAGGCGAAAAAAGGTTGGCCTCTTAACCAACCTTTTTTCAGCAAATGATGGAAAAACATGGAGGTGATTTTTTTGAAAGATAAAATAACCACATTGAAAAACCTACTTTTTATTATAATGGTCATTGGTTTCGCATCAGGATGTAATGGTAATCAAAATGAATTTATTCAAGGTAATAGTACTTTTGGTATTTCACAAGTACATACAAGTAAGCCAATTGATCAATCCGTTGCCAATCATGCGAAAGAAAAGATAATTGCCAAGGAAGATATTACAGACGTAAAAGCTGTGAATACTGATAAAGAGCTTATGGCAGCGATTAAAGTTGAGAATTTTGATCGATTTCGATTAAAGAGTATCGAGAAGTCAGTAAAATCCGACTTAGAAAAAAAATATCCCGACTATAAAGTTTTTGTTTCGACTGATAAAAAAATATTCTGGGAACTTGAAAAGGTCGAGCAAAGACTGAAAAAAAACGATATGAATAAGAAGAACTTAAAAAATGATTTGAACAAACTGAAAAGTCTTATGAAGGAACAAACCTAAAGAGGAAGGATCGAGTTATGTCTAACAATCAAAAGAAACAACTTACTCCTGTGCAACAGGAATATCAAAAATTGCAAAAACAACGAGAGATCAAAAGACCGGTTGTTAAAAATTGTATTAAGGCCTTTTTAACCGGTGGACTTATTTGTTTGATTGGTCAGCTTATTTCAGACTTTTACATTTATTATTTCGATTTTACTGAGCAAACGGCCGGAAATCCGACGGTGGGTACGTTAATTTTTATTACAATGCTTCTTACTGGTTTTGGCGTATATGATCGAATGGCCCAATTTGGTGGGGCTGGAACAGCTGTACCTGTAACAGGTTTTGGCAATGCGGTTATATCGCCTGCCATTGAGCATCGAACCGAAGGATTTGTACTGGGCGTAGGTGGCAACATGTTTAAATTAGCGGGGGCGGTTATTTTATTTGGTGTTTTTTCTGCTTTTGTCATTGCCTTAATTAAAACCACTTTAATCCAGTGGGGTGGTTTATAATGCTAGCAGGTCATCGTACATGGATCTTCGAACAAAAGCCTGTCATTATCTCCACTGGAACCGTTGGTGGACCATTTGAAGCCAATGGTGCTATCCCAGATGATTTCGATACTCTTCATGCTGATCTATGGCTTGGGCAGGATTCCTATGAGAAAGCACATAAAATCCTTTTTGAAGAGGCTTGCCAAAAAGCCATGGAAAAAGGGGGCATACAAAAGGATCAAGTTCAATTTATCCTAGCTGGGGACTTAATCAATCAAATCACCCCAACAAGTTTCGCTAGCAGAACGATTGGAGCGCCTTATTTTGGCTTATTCGGTGCTTGCTCTACCTCGATGGAAGGACTGGCTCTAGGTGCTTATATTGTAAATACAAAAGGAGCGAAATATTTGTTAACAGGAGCTTCCAGTCATGATACAGCTGTTGAAAAACAATTTCGGTATCCAACTGAGTATGGTGGACAAAAGCCACCTACGGCACAATGGACGGTTACTGGTGCAGGTGCAGCCCTATTAAGTGATTCTGGGGAAGGACCTCATGTCACATCTGCCACAATTGGTCGTGTAATCGATATGGGATTGACAGATCCATTTAACATGGGAGGAGCTATGGCGCCAGCTGCGGTTGATACCATTGAAGCCCATTTAAAGGAACGAAATGTTGAGCCATCTTATTACGATTTAATTGTAACCGGTGACCTTGGCCAAATCGGACAGGAAGTGTCCATGGATCTATTTAAAAAGCATGGAACTCCTATTAGTGAAGAACAATACCAAGATTGTGGCCTTATGATTTATCGGGAAGGACAACCCGTTCTTGCAGGGGCAAGCGGTGCAGGCTGTTCAGCAACGGTAGTTTATGGGCATTTATTAAACCGCATGAAAAATGGTGAATTTAAACGCATGTTAGTTGTGGCTACAGGTGCTTTGCTTTCACCGTTGTCCTTTCAGCAAAATGAAACAATTCCTTGTATCGCCCATGCAGTGTCAATTGAATACGGAGGTGAACAATTAACATGATCTATTTTTGGGCTTTTGTCGTAGGCGGTTTAATTTGTATCATTGGGCAAATTATGTTTGATGTATTTAAATTGACACCAGGTCATACCTTAAGTGCTCTTGTAGTGATTGGGGCGCTTTTAGATGGATTTGGACTATACGAGCCTTTGATTGATTTTGCTGGGGCCGGGGCTACCGTTCCGATTACAAATTTTGGTAATTCGCTTGTTCATGGTGCGATGCAGGAAGCAGAAAAACATGGGTTAGTTGGTGTACTGACAGGAATGTTTGAAGTAACTAGTTCTGGTATTACAGCTTCCATTGTTTTCGGCATGATAGGAGCTTTAATTTTTAAGCCAAAAGGATAAGGAGAATTAGGATGACAGTAGGATCAGATGTTAAACAGTGTTTTGCCAGTCTAAAAGGGGTAGAAGCAAGTCTCTCAAGTTTAGCATTACGGACTCTTGATGATGAATCGAAGCGAACTTTGCATGAGGCTATGATGGTAGTACACGAAGTAACAAAAGATTTAAAAAAAAGAGTAGGAGAACTAGAAGGAGAGGAACTTCAGTACAAAGGTTTCTAGAAAAACTATATTTACAGGAGGTGTAAGCAGTGCCTGAATGGTTAGAGGTGGTAATACGGTCATTATTATTTGTCGTTGTCCTGTTTTTAATCACAAAATGGTTAGGGAAAAAGCAACTTTCTGAACTTTCTTTTTTTGAATATGTTGTAGGTATTACAATTGGAAGTATTGGCGCAGAAGTTGTCACAGGACTTGAACGGAACATGTTTAACGGGATAATCGGAATCGTGGTCTTCGCGGCAATACCCTTTTTAGCAGGTTTGCTTTCCTTAAAAAGCAAAGGCTTTCGCAATTTTATAGAAGGAAAAGCAACTGTATTTATCAAAGATGGGAAGATTATGGAAGATAATTTAAAAAAGGAAAGATATACGACAGATGAGTTACTGGAATTGCTTCGAAAGAAAGATGTCTTTAAGGTAGCTGATGTGGAATTTGCGGTATTAGAGCCAACCGGGGATCTAAGCGTTATGCTCAAGAAAGAAAACCAACCTTTGACACCGAAAGATGTAAACTTGACTGTTGCTTCCGTTAAGGAACCTCAGACCGTCATTATGGATGGAGAAATATTAGATGAGCCTCTGTCTACAATTGGTAGAAGTCGGGGTTGGTTAAAAACCGAACTAGAAAAACAAGGGGTGACGATTGAGAATGTTTTTATTGGGCAGGTAGATTCTTACGGACAATTAACAATTGACCTTTTTGATGATAAACTCCAAGTCCCGTCCCCTCAAGAAAAGCCTTTAATACTTTCTACCATGAAAAAGTGTCAAGCTGACTTGGAATCGTTTGCTCTTGGAACGGAATCAAAAGAGGCCAAACAAATGTATAGGTTAAACAGTGAAAAATTACAAGAAGCCATTGATAAAGTGACCCCTATTTTAAAAGGATAAGGATTTAGCTTAGATTCATACATGACGAAAAAAAGATACCATTTTTAATTGAAATAAGTTTAAAAACCTTAGTCCAATTTCGGACTAAGGTGAATTTTTTTACGAGGTGTTAGAAGTGTCTATTTTTTTAGTTAAAGTTATTTTTATCTATATTGTGTTTATTGTAGCAGTAAATATTTTAGGGAAATCAGCTCTAGCCCAACTTACCCCTCATGATTTTGGAGCGATTCTTTTTTTATCTTAATCGAAAGTTAAAGGAAAGTAGATATCCTTTACCTGAGCTGTTGTCTAATTTAAGAACAACAGGATATCCGGATATTCACGATAATGAATATGCGATTTTGGAAGCAACAGGTGAAATTAGCATTTTTCCAAGAAAAGAATTAGTTCCTATTACTCCAAAAGATTTACATATGAAAGTGGAATACCGCGGATTACCCATAGCCGTTGTCATTGAAGGGAAAGTGCAAAAGCGTAAATTAAAATTTATCAACAAAAATGAAAAGTGGTTAAAGGAAGAACTAAAGGCAAAGGGATATCTTCAAATCAAAGATTTTTTTTATGCTGCTGTTAGAGATACCGATCATTCATTAACCATTAACAAAAAAGATGTTAACGACTAATTTTAAGACGATTTCCTCCCAATATAAATTAATGTTTTCTCTTATTTACTCCTTATTGCATTTACCACTTTCATTTTCAAAATTTATAAAAAATTATACCTATATTTAGGAATTTACCAGATGGTAATTTTCAAAATCACTAAGTCTCTAGTTAGGACAGTGCCCAGATCATTACGCCTTTCTTGATGTCAGAACTTTCCCAACCTTAATTCTCTTTTTTTCGTTCTTAATATCTTATACAAGTTCTTATAAAGGTAGTCCATAATATATAACAGACAATCCCTTCATATTCCATACGTATACTGGTTACATAGTTTGTACATGTTAAGAGTAACAGAAGGAGGGATTCCAGTTGGAGTGGATTTTTTATCTATACCTGTTAAATACGTTCTTTATCTTATTCATAGCAATTTGGGAAGTTCGTCGGCCTGCCAAGGCTTTGAATTGGATAATAATCGTCCTTTTTTTACCTGTCATTGGTTTCTGGCTATATCTTAGCATATCAAACCCTAAGTTTATTCATCGAAAAAGATTGACCTGTTCTAAAAATGAATCTAACAAATTACCTGAGACATTCGGTGCTTCAGCATCGGTAATTGCCAATGCTTTACGGCATTTCACTGTGAATGGGCTTCGAATGGGCCAAGTCCAAGTGTTTAACAATGGGATAGCAAAATATGATCAACTCCTTGTATCCCTGCAAAAAGCCCAAGAAACCATTGATCTGGAATATTTCATCTATCGGAACGACCAAATTGGTAATCGAATCACAGAACTGCTAATCGAAAAAGCATTAAATGGAGTGCAGGTTCGTTTTATGAGAGATAGCTTGGGGAGTTATAAATTCCCGCGTGAAAAAATCCGGCAGATGGTTGAAGCAGGGATAGAATGCAGGACAATATTTCCTCTGCGATTTCCCTGGATTTTGTCCAATTGGAATTATCGGGATCATTGTAAGATTGTGACGATTGACAGAAAGGAATCCTTTACTGGCGGTATGAACGTTGGGTATGAATATACAGGATTAAAGCCAGACGTAGGATTTTGGAGGGACACTCATTTGCAAATTATAGGGGAAGCAACAGGCGACTTGCAGACTGTTTTTGATGTTCATTGGGAAATCGCTGTGCCGGAAAGGATAAAATCAAAAACAAATTTGAAAACAAAATCAGAGGTAACGAAAATCAATTCAATCGGCAGAGCAGATCATTCCAAATGGTCAGCCGAATTGGGATCAGAGTTGAGCACCCTTGATGATAAAGAAATGGACATATCCGGAAAAACTAGGACATTGCATAAAGCGTATATCCATACGTTGGAAGGAAACCCTGGAATTCCTACCCCAGTCATTCGGCAAGCTTACTTTATATGTATAACACAGGCGACCAAGACTATTGATTTAACAACACTCTATTTTGTACCAGAAACGGATATTATCATGGCATTAAAGACAGCAGTAACTCGTGGTGTCCGTGTAAGATTGCTGGTTCCTCGCCACAATAATCAAAAAATCGTGGGTCTTGCAAGCCGTACTTATTACGGAGAACTTATAGAAGCTGGAGTTCAAATCTACCAGTACGACAAAGGAATGATACATGCGAAGGTGTTGACCATCGATGAGGAGATTGCTGCCGTAGGCTCAGCAAACTATGATATGAGAAGTTTTCGCCTGAATTATGAGGTGTGTCAAGTCGTGTACAGTGCTGATGTGGCAAGGGAACTCACAGAGCAGTTCGAGAGGGATCTTACTGATTCTGTACCATTAAGAATTGAAGACTTGGTGCAACGATCCCTGACCGAGCGCATTGTTGAACAGGGTGCTCGCGTGCTTTCTCCATTATTATAAGTTGAAAAAACCGGTATTATTTATCTTTCGATTTTAATTAGCTTACATGTTGTAATATAAATATTTTAAAACATGAGGATTTTTGAAATCGAGTGAAATATAAAATGGAGGAATAAATTTTGGGTGAAGTTTTTTTGGGTTTACTGACAATCAAAGTCATAGTAGGTTTTGCAACTTTATTTTTTATCATTATCATAACAGGCAGAACATCCATCTATCAGTTAAACCCCGTTTCACTTAGTTTTTGTGTTAGTACTTGGAGATTTTTTAGGAAATAACATTTATGAAGATAAGGTAGGGATTTTTCATTTTTTATATGCCATCGGATTGTGGACGTTTCTTATGTTGGGAATAGAGTTTATGACTCTAAAAAATAAATCGACACGTTCTCTCTTATTAGGCAATCCTAACATCATCATTCGAGATGGTGTTATGGACAGAAAGTTACTTACAAAGAACAAATTGGATGTAAATCAAGTATTGAGTATACTCCGTCAAAATAATGTCTTTTCAGTTCGCGAAGTCAAATACGGTATATTGGAAGCTAATGGGCAAATAAGTTTATTATTAAAATCCAAGTATCAAAAACCAGATCTCAATCTTCCAGAAAGTCCAGTAGACCTCCCAACATCGTTAATTATAGATGGGGAAATTTTATGGGATAATTTACATGAACTCGGATTTGATCAACAGTGGTTAGATAACCAATTAACTACCAATGGATATGATAATGTAAAGCGTATACTTTACGCAGATTGGCGAGAGAGTGAAGGCATACATGTAAGTCCTAAATAAAATTTGTTAGGATAAGAGCACATCAATTTTCTTGGTGAATATAAACTTTAGTCTTCAACAATCAGGCGCTTTAATGAAGTAACTAAAGCCTAATTTTTCACTTATAACACCGAGAAATTAGACTTTTTATATTTTGGTTTCCTTAACGTTGTAAATCCGCATTTTCCTGACGCTACCCCTTGCTTTGCTTATTTTCATCATATATTAAACATATTTGATAAATGTTTGTTTCGATGATCGTTTTTTAGAATTATGAATGGAATGTATAATAACAAGTCCATTGAAAAGAGCCAAGGAGACGGCAGAGGTTATAAATAAAGATTTAGATATTCCACTTATTAAGATGGATGAATTTGTAGAAAGATTTTTTTGTGATGCCGAAGGAATGACGGTAGAAAAAAGACTCAAGGCATTTCCAACTAGAAAATATCCTAATCAAGAAGACAGAGATGCCTTAAATAAACGAATAATGATTGGAATTGAAAAAATAAACCAAGAATATCGAGGAAAGAAAATTTAACTTATTGCACATGGGGCTGTAATAAATTCAATCTTAGTCATTGGCATGTTGGAAAGAAACTTTTTCCTGTAACGGAGAGGATTCGAGAAGACATTGAACGTAGAAAACTCGTTTATGAGTTCAAAAATTTGAAATTTGAGAACCTGGAGATTGAACACCTTCGAGCACTTGCATCGGTTCTTATGCGGAAGATTTTCAAAAAGCGGAGAAAGAGTAAAGTTTAGACCATGAGACATATGCCTTGTGGTTTTTTCATATAAAAAAGCCCACATCAGTGAGCCTTCTCATTTATTCTCTTCTGCCCAGTTGTTAATGTATACTCTATGAAAATTCCCCACATAAACACTTCCAAACGTATTATGATTCTTTTCCGTTAAGAAATCCTGGTACGTTAACTTTTTCTCCTCATTTGCAATATACTTGCCTGCATTTTCATAAACTTCTTTTGTAACGCAAATTGCGTGCGATGTAAATTCTTTATAAGCTAGTCCACACATTTTTGATGCTTTGTTTACAACGTCTCCCATGTATACCAAATCCTTAATCCCACTTCCGCTAAATCCCGCTTTAATGACAAGAGCCCTTCCATAGGCAACTCCAATGCCTGCTTTCAACTCAACAAAGTCTTTCCATTTCTTCTTGTATTTCACGTTTAGGACATTCATCATTGCATTGGCCATAGATGAAGCTTGAAGAGCTTCGATAACCGGCGATTCAGCACCTTCTATATCCCCAGCAAACATAGCTGACACACAGTCTCCAACAATGTTAATCTCCTTACACGTTTTAAAGCTGTTAACGATGGCGACCATTTCACTGATATATGCTCTATAGAGACGTGCTAAAGATTTGGACAATTTTCCTAGTGTTTTGATTAGGTCTGTTGAACCTCTCAAGTCGATAAAAATCGCCGCACAATTCACGTATTTTCCGTTGTTAAAGGTTAAGTCATCAATATCAGGGATATCATCTGACTCTTCATACGATGTACTGTCAATCAAGATAGAGTCAATTCTTTTTAAACTGTTTTCAAAATTGAAACTTTTATGGCTTGACCTCAATTAATGATCCCTCTCTCTCGTACTATTCAATAAACAGACTTCTGCGATTTACGATTTCGTTTTCTATTCCCAATTGTTTGAGAACATTCCTGAGCCGAAGAACGTCCTTAACGGATGGATTGTGGTGCTGAATGTGATAAATAACGGCTTGCAAGTACTCTTGCTCTCGACCTACTTTTTTAATAACCGGAACTGAGTTGGACTCTAAAGGAATGTAAGCGGTTGGCAAATCTTCTGTTAATTGTCCAACCAGAATCCGAAACGCTAATTCCGATTCACCTTTGCCATGTAAATACATTACGATTTGAAATACAAACAATTCATAATGGACAGTCCCGGCTTTCTTTCCAATTGCCGCCCCTAAATCTTGAACTTGCTTCAATTCAATTAAAAAGTCCTCTAGCTTCATATGGTTTGTTCTTTCTCTTAGTGCGGTCACTTTAACAGTATAGTCGAGTTCTTTTTCCCTGTAAGCAAGGATTCTCTCAATATCCTGTTCTTTCTTCTTCAATTCTTCTTCTTTCTTCTTCACAGCTTGTTCTTGGCGCTGCAGTTCCTGGAGTTTCCTCTCCGCTTGGGACTCTTTTGCAGCGACGGCTACTTCACGTAGAACAACTTGTTCAAAATTACTCAACAGTCCACCAACTTTGGATTCTACACCTTGAACAATGTCCGTGACGATACGTCCAATATCATTACCTTCTGATTCTATGATGCCTTTGTGAGAAGACGTTGCTCGTTTCTCATCTGATTCTTCCCCATCAGATGGTTCCTCTACTAGCTCCGGTAGGTAAAACTCACGAACCCCATACCCTTCAAACAAGGTATCGCCTTTAAATCGAAAGGTCTTTGTCCAAATTTCAGAGCCGTCACTATTTTTCTTGTATTCTGAAGGGAGTTTCTCATAAAAACGCTTTGTCACAAAAATTTCAGATGCTTCTGCGAGGTCGGTATGTTTGCTTGCCACGTTTGCCGCCTTTCCTGCCCACACCAAATCCCTGGAGTCATCTCCTTGATGTTTAATCCCAATGGGTGTGACCAGGATTCTTCCCGTATCAATTCCCACACCACAAGCAATTTCTTTTTGGTTGACGTTTTTTCGGCAGAGCGGGTTAAAAATATATTCAACGACACTTGTAATGGCACGTGCGGCATCCATAGCTTTTTGGATAGAGCTTTCTTCTGCATCATCAACGAATACACCCATCACTCTGTCGCCAGCAATTTGTCTAACTCTCCCACCGCTTTCATACACACACATCGACATCGCTCTTGCAAAAGCACGATAGATTTTTGCCATACTTTTGGCTTGAGACTTATCCGATAACTTTGTGGAGCTCCTGATATCAACAAAAAGAATTGTGCAGTTGGTTACTATCAACCCTTTGTTTTTATCCGGCAAGTCATCAACTGACGGAACATTGTCTCCCTCGAAATCATCTACTTCCATTTCTGTGGTAAAGATGGTTTCAATTTTTTCTTCTATTTTCTTCAATCCTTCTTCTGTTACCTTTGGCAATTGCGTGCTCTCCTTCCTCATTGCAACATTCACAATTTTCATTATACTATTTGTGTGGTCGCCTGGTCGAAAGTTTGATACGATTTACATAAGAATTTGTTCTTGCAAAAGAATTATGAAATGGCTATAAAAAGAATTATTCGATGTGTAAAGGAGAGCGAGTATGTCAGAAGAAAACAAGTTGAGTGAAATAAAAGAGGAAGCGGTTCAAACATTAGAAAGAATAAATTTTTGGATTTCAAACTGCGACACCAAAATATCCTTCTCGTTAGCGTTTGCAGGTATCCTTCTCGGAGGATTTTTTTCGAGCGGTATTATTACCGGTTCATTAAACAAGCTAATGAAAGGGCTCAAGGAGATTGACAAGGATACGCCTTATTTGAAGATTCAATATTTGGAGATAACAACCATTGTTCTAGTGGTGTTCATTATTTTAATGACTGTTAGCCTAACCTACCTTTTTAGAGGGAAGAAAGGTTCCATTGACACAGGCGTTTTCAATGAGGCGGATTTATCGAAGGATTCTATTCTCTTCTTTGGCACCATTCAGAACAAATCTTTTATCGCATTTAAAAACAGTGTGATTGGGATAAAAAAAGACGACCTGGTGAATGATTACCTATCTCAAGTCTACATCAATTCGAAAATATGCAACAGGAAATTCACACTCTACAATAAAGGAGTAAACTGGCTAATCGCATCAACGATTGTATTTATCATTCTAAATGGAATGTTTCTATTCTTATAAAAAAAGACTCAAGAGAATCTCTTGGGTCTTTTGATTAGGCTGTTTCCTTATATATAGAGGTATGGTGAGGGTAAGTCTACATTTATTTCACTAACGTGTGCACTTCATACAGAGACAATCCTAAAAAACAGGATTGAAATCACTGTTAAAGACATCCGCAATCACCACAGGAAGTCCTAAAACAGAAAATTGATAGACCACTTCTTTTTCATACCCTTATAAATGAGTTGTTCTACGATATAATTAAATAGAACAAAAAATTACCAATACCGAATCACTTTGTCTCAGCAGGCCCTTGCTATACTATTATATTAATTATACTGAAGCGAGGTGATTCTTTTTTGTTTATTTCGCCCATGCTGCTTGAGTCCGCAAAGGAGCCGTTCAACTCTAAGGACTATATCACAGAAACCAAATTCGACGGCATCCGTTTGATCGCGTCTAGGAATAACGGTTTAATCCGCCTCTACACACGCCACAACAACGAAGTCACCACTAAATTTCCGGAACTATTGACAATCAACATACCAGATGGCACCGTACTAGATGGCGAGCTTATTGTACCTGGATCGACAGGCGCCGGCGATTTCGAGGCCGTCATGGAACGGTTTAAGTCGCGAAAAAGTACTCATCCGATAGTATTTTGCGTGTTTGATGTCTTGCGGATAGACGGCGTGACCGTTACGTCCAGGCCACTACATGAACGAAAAGAACTGCTATCCGATCTAAAGATCGATCACCCCAACATTAAAGTAGTCGAAGGAGTTCAAGGCCATGCTACGGATTATTTCGAATTAGTCCGCGAAAATAAAATAGAGGGCATCGTTATGAAGCGAGCTGATTCATCTTATACAGAAAATAAACGGTCAAATCGCTGGCTGAAGGTTGTTAACTACGAATATACAGATGTTTTCATAACCGGGCTGCGTAAAGAGGATAACGCGCTTCTCCTTTCATATCTTGACGGCCAATATGCCGGCATTATGGAATTTATGCCTTATGATGCGCGGCGGAGGCTTCATTCGGAGAGAGTGAACATTGAGGAGACGGAGAAATACGTCTATATTGAACCGATTGGTTGCCGTGTGAAGCATCGATTCAAAACAAAAAACGGTTTGCTGCGGATTCCTTCATTTCACGGATGGTGTTGATTCATCAACACCAATATCGTATTCTTATAGCGGAGGTTATGAACGAATGGAATACGAAACTAAGGGATACGACACGTCAATTGTATATGATTATAAAGAATATCCGGATGTGCATCATGGTCGTTGCGACAATTGTGACTACACACTTTTTAAGAGTTCAGTAAAAGATGGAGTGTTCCTACGTGAATGTCGAAGGTGTGGAATGAAAAAGAGCATATAGGATGTTCTATAGCCCAGCTAAAAAAGCTGGGCTTTTGTGTTTATAGAAATAAAGGATTTTTTGGAGGAAAAAAGGGTAAATTACTTTTTTTTGATGATAGAATAGTGTGTAATAACTTAAATAAGGAGGATTTTTATGAAAAAGAAATTTTTATTTATTGGAGTGCCAATTGTGGCAATCCTTGCAATCATTTTATTTATTTCAGGCAGATCCCCTGAACCTTCAGATCTTGCAAAAGAATTTGAAGAAAAAATTAAACAAGAAGATGCTAAGGGATTATTGAAACTTGTTAAAGTTGACAATGGAACGAAGTGGGGAGAAAAGGAAGCCGAAAGTATAATCAAGTATTTAAAAGATGATGAGTCTGATTATAAAGATCAAATCATGCTATTGAATGCACAGGCCAGTTACTATGAGTCAGATGGAAAAGCCAATAATTTAATTTCGCAGCAATATCCTGGGGAAAGTATATCTAATATTGGTCCTTTTTATATCACAAAGGAGAAAGGGATTTTTGGGGGCGAAAAATACGTTTTAAAGGCCCGTGGTTATAAATTAGAAGTACATGCAGCTAAAGGAGCTAATGTTACTTTTAACGGTGAAACAATTGATATGCAAGGTAAGGATTCTAAGGAGCTAGGTGTTTTTGGACCAGGGGTATATACCATTAAAGGCAGCAAAAAATATGATTATACAACGGTTGATGATAAAACGGAAGTGACGCTATTTGATCCTGAAAAATTTGAGGAAACCGCCAGCCTTAATTTTAGCGGTGATACGGTTTCTGTGAGCTCTGACATTCCGAATACAAAGGTACTTGTTAATGGGAAAGAATCAGGAGAGTCTATTTCCGAAAATACTGTGTTTGGCCCCGTAAAAGACGGTATCAAACTTCAAGGAGTAGCTGAATTTCCATGGGGGGAAGGAAAAAGCGAGGCAGTCACAGTTCAATCAGAAACTACGGAAGAGTATAACCTTACACCTAATCCAATTGTCAATGATGATATGAGAGAAAAATTAAAGCTGCTGATCAATGATTTTGCTAAGGATAGAAATGAAGCCAAAGTGAAAAAAGATGCAAATAAGCTCAAAAATGTTTCAGACAGTTTGAAGAAAAGCTACATAGATGTAATTAAGAATTATGACAAAGAAAATTACTATGAAGGTAAAGCTTTGGGTACTCGTATTGACTTTTCTAAGGTGACTTACGAAAACGGCAGCGGGGGAAAACAGTTGATCCATGTTCCTGTGGAATTTCATTTGAAATCGAGAGAGGTTTATGAATTTATGGATTCAGAGCTTGAAGAAAATTTCGATGAAGAGATTGTAACATTACAATACGATGAAGAGAAAAAAAGCTGGATTATCGAAGGTGAAAAAGATGACTATGAGTCATCAAATAATGATTATATGGCAAGCAAAGATGTAGCCAAAACAACTTTTTAAGATGATAAGCCCTTCATTATTGAAGGGCTAAATTTTTTTCTGCTTGTTTTTTTGTTTTTCTTTCTTAACCCTTTCCTTTTCTTCTCGATAAAACTCATGGAACATCTTCATTAAAGCGCGTTTTTCAATCCTAGAAACATAACTGCGTGAGATCCCCAGTTCCTTTGCAATTTCTTTTTGTGTTTTTTCTTTTTTTAAATTAAGTCCAAACCTTCCGAATATAACTTGTTTTTCACGCTCATCTAAAATATTGATGTGTCTTTTTATTTTGTCTAATTCCAGATTTAACTGGATTGTGTCGATAACATCCTCATTTTCAGATTTCAGCACATTAATCAGTGATATTTCATTTCCTTCTTGATCTTGGCCGATGGGTTCGTGTAATGAAACATCCTTTTGAGTTTTCTTCCGAGTTCTCAAATGCATCAGGATTTCATTTTCTACACATCGAGCTGCATAGGTGGCAAGCTTAGTTCCTTTATCAGGGGAATAGCTTTCAATCGCTTTTATTAATCCAATGGTTCCAATGGAAATCAAATCCTCCTGATCTTCTTTTGTATTCTCGAATTTTTTAACAATGTGGGCTACTAATCGAAGGTTGTGCTCAATCAACATATTCCTTGCGTTTTCATCCCCTTGAGCCATCAATTCTAAGTATTTTTTTTCGTCGCTCTTTGACAGCGGTTGCGGAAATGCATTGTTTTTGACATATGATACTAAAAAAACAAGCTCCTTGAGGATAAAACTCAGTGCACCAAAAACAGCAGACATTTTAGCACCCCCAAAAATTTAGACAGACGCGTACATCAATGTATGCCAGAGAAAAACAGTCCGTGTCTGTCCTCAAGGAAATTTTCTAGGTGAATATTAAAGTCTTTTTTATTAAGTTCACAACTATAATATTTTTCTTTTTTATTAATCAAATGATATTATAAAGGTAAACTTGCTTGGGAAACTTTGCTGCACCTATTGAAGCAACAAGTTTTTAAAAATTAAAAAAGATAGTAGTGGGGGATATTAATGACACATTTTGGGGACGATTCTTTTAAAGAAAAAGTTGAAGAGAAAAAAAAATGGCATGAAGAGGAGGTATTGAATACCCAAGCATATAAGCAAGCATCCAAATATATGAAGGATTTAATAGACGATATTAGAAAGGGATTATTTTTAGTTTCATTAGTTTCATCTAGAGACTACGAAACTTTTAAAGATTCTGCTTTAATATTTGGAACTAGTGATTTAATTGGGTCAGTTACAGCTATTGATATAGTCACTAGTGAAATTGTGCTTAATGCTGTTAAAAGAGAATTAAGATATATGTTAGAGGCAACTATAAAATATGCAGCTGTAGATCAATTATGTAAAGGGAAAACTCTTGAAGAAAAGTTGGATTACTTCTATCAAGAAATACCTCGTTCTTCTATTGCTCCCATTGATGAACTTAATGGTTTAACTGAAAGTATGGTTAAAGATACGAAAGAACTTTATTCGAAATTATCTCAGTTTACACATCCATCTAAAATACAAATTACCGAATATCAAATCCAATTTAAAAAAGGAACTTTGGGATATCAAACACATAAAGAAATAGATTCCTTTAATCGTTTACTATTTAGAACTTGTGATATATTGCTGTATATAATATTAAGAAATATTGGCTATTATGAACGTAAAGACTTTTTTGACTGTATCGAAGGTGTTAAAAATTGGAGGTATTTTAAGGGGAAGTACGTTAAAACTTTATTACCTAAAAAGTTTGGAACTTAATAAAGCGACCCTTGTAAAATGGGCCGCATAATAGTTTATCTCCATCTCCAATTGATTGCTCCATCTTCATAAACGGCGGGGACGATAATTCCTTTTTTCACCCCGTCCTTATCTGTTATAAACCAGTTTTCCTCGTTTAGCCAGTCTTCGTCATAATGATCTTCTTGGAAGTCATGATCTTCATCAACCAAAGCTTTAAAAAACTCCCGGAATATTTCGAGGTTATCATTCGGAAAGATTTCACCATACAGCCACATTCCATCTACCACATAATTATCCTTAATTTCACCGAGGTTTACGTCCTTATAATATAAATTCATCTACTTCGACTCCTTTCCAGGTACTTTAATAAATCTGCTAGGGATTTCCCCTCTAACCAAATATTCATTGTCTCTCTTTGTCCATTTTAAGGCCATGTTTTTCCAGTGATTTGAGTGCTTATCATTTTTGATTAATCGTTCGATTTGTCTTGGGGAGAGAATTGCGACATCTTTTAATTCCCCGGATCTGATTGCTTTACGCAAAGCAGGAAAGTCAAGTTCAATCGTATTATCTCCATAGCTTTTCACTACGTTTTTATTAATAGTAAAGCTAGTATATGGACTATTAGATTTGGCGGCACTTCGGAAACCCCCTAAAATGTGCTCTGTTACAGTTACCTGCCGTCCTTTATACATCCCTGTTTTGTTGACTGGTACGAGGTTACCTGTCTCGGGATCGATATACGATTTTCCTATTCCTTTTGGTGATTTAGGTGAATGGAGACTATTGTCTCCTCTGTAGAGATTAGATGGTTTTTTCGTGTTGGAATTTAAATTCAGAACTTTCCCAGCTTTACTCATACCAATAGGTGTTATCAATGCTAATGCATGATGTAGACTCTCTTGGCGTTGCTCATCTGAAATCTCATTTCCAAACATATCTCGGCCTATGATAAACTCACTAAATCCATTAGCTGTGGCCAACCCGTAAAGGCCTTTTTCGGCATTTTTTAGTCCTTGAAATGTTTGGGTTGTTTTATACGTATCAAGTGCTTTATCTGCGGCATAGATCGCCTTCCTAGTTGAATAAACGGCTTTTCCGCCCTTTGCGAGTTTACCGGCCCAGCCGACAATCGGAATATAGCCGGCTGCTGCCATCGCTCCGGCGGCGACACGCTGGCCGTCTGTCAGCTTTTCTCCTGTGACCGGGTCAACCCCTTCAGCAGCTCTTTTATAATCATAATACCCGCTGATTTCTCCTAAAAATGTTCCACCGGCATCAAGCGCTTTTAAATACCAAGGCTTGTTTGCTTCTTCTTCTTGTTTTTCCCGCAGCCGTCGCGCTTCCGTTTGTTCGTTTTTGAAGTCGATGTAGTTAGTGGCTTGTTTTTCAACTTCCATCGTATTCTTGTAGATTTCACTGGAATGAAACGACTTCAAACTAAAATGCATCGGGGCCACGCTCTTTCCATTGCTTGTGGCCTCCATAAGACCGGAATACTTGGCGAGCACTGCGTTGTCAAGAGCTTCTAAATTTGAGTATTCAGTCTTTAACGATTCATCAAGCTTGTTGACGGCATCGATCGTGTTCTGGCGGGTTTCTTGAGCCTTACCCATTTTATCAATATAGTCATCTAGCGTCCAATTGTCCAAGTCCACAATATCGCTTACGCTGGCGATGATCTTATCCATTTCCAGCTTAAGCCCTGAGACGATTTCCGTTGCTTTCAAATCCGCATTTTTCAGCTCATGATCCAGAAAAGAGACTTCCACATATGAATTGGACAGCTTTTGATTTTTAATATCGCCGGAAATCCCTTTAAAAAAAGCAATCTGTGCATCGACAAGCTTGAGCCAGCTATCAACGACCTCTGCCTGTCCTCTAAAGAAGTCTTTAATGTTGTCCGCGCCTTTCCCTTGAAAATCATCACCTAAATCAGCGACGCCCAGAAACGCTTTTTTCAGTGTTTGCAATTGCTCTTCAAAGGCTTCATATTCTTTTTGGCGTTTGTTCGCTGTTTCAATTAAAGAACTCGCTTCAAAGACTTTCATACGTCAAACCCTTTCAAAAGACTTATTCTAAAATGAGTTTACCACTTTATAGAAAAGAATTGGTGAATAAATCCTGCTTAACTATGAAAATGAATCATAATGATTAGGTCAAAAAACCCGAAAGATAGTGTCGTTAGATTGTTGTTGTCAAGAATTGATGTTTTCTGTAAAATGATTACCATGAAGAAAAAGGAAATCCATTCGATTGATTTTTCTGAAAAATTACAATCTTGAGAGAAAGGAAGAGGATATGTGAACGTCATACCTTATGATTTGGTTGCGACAAAAATGAATTTTTGGTACACCGCCTTAAAAAACAATTGGCCTGGTCAGGCAGAAGATACTAGAAAAGAAGTTGAAAAAGAAATAGCTCAAATGGAAGAGAACCAAGACGTGCTTGTCTATTATAACTTATTGAAGTTTCGGCATAATCTTCAGTTTGATTATATGTACTCTGATCCAGGTGGGAATTTAGATGCACGCTTTGATGAATTTAAGAAAATTAGGGATCAGAATAATCTAGAAGGAATGTTGGAGTATTATTATCAATTCTTTGCAGGGATGTACCATTTCAGACAAAAGGAATTGATACTAGCACTGAATTTTTATAGAAATGCTGAGAAACAACTTGATTCTTTTGAGTGCGACGAATTGGAGAAAGCCGAATTTTATTTCAAAGCATCAGAAGTGTATTATCATATGAAACAAACGTTTTTTTCGATGAATTATGCCACCCGTGCATATAATATATACAAAAAATATGAAACATACGGAGAGCGTAGAGTCCAATGTCAGTTCATTTTAACGGGGAATCTAATTGACAAAATGTATCCAGAAAAAGCATTAATCAATTTACATAAAGCGCTCGAGGAATCAAATGATCTCGGTGCTGATCATTTAATTGGCTCATCGCATTTGAATCTTGGAATATGTTATAATCAGCTTGAAGAACTTGAAAAGTCATCCAATCATCTCAAAAAAGCCCTGGAAGTGTATAAAGAGGGAAATCACAGCTTTATACCGAAAACTTTGTTTAACCTTGCCCATGTTAAAGCAAAGCAGGCTGAATGGAGAGCAGCCGATGACCTTTATTTTGAGGGGAAAGAATTGGCTGAAAAAAATCGCAACACATACGATCTTGCGAAACTTGAAATGCTAAAGGGGCTTTATTTGATTCATGATGTAGACTTAATTAGGGAGTCCTTTAAGTTCTTCAAAGACAATGGTCTGTATGCTGATATGGAAGACTATGGTGTCATCGCTGCAGAAGTTTTAGAGGGTAAAGAAAAAGTTCGCGATGCCTGTGAGTTCTACCGAATTGCATACGACGGAAGAAGACAAATTCAAAGGAGTGGGATTGTAGATGAAATCTAAGTTATTGATTTGTGCCGTTCTTTTATTAAGTGCAGTTGGCGCGATTGGTTCCTCATACGTCCAAGCTGATTATCCTTCTTATAAAGTTTCGGAAAGGTTAGCATCCTAATAACAACTAAACATTAACTAACTATTGAAGGACTAATTAATTTGATATACATTCAGTGCATGTTTCATCACATCAATTGTAACAGAAGAAAAGCCCTTCACATTTTTCAGAAGGGCTTATTTCATTTCCACGCCGACCACATCCTCAAATTTAATGAGGCTGGTGTCTCCTTTTGAATCCACGACATGGAACAGCTCGCGCAGCTGGTTTATGTAATGGATATGGCCCTCGATTTGAACGATCTCCCCGGTTTCGGGTCCGTTAAGCATTGGCAGCGGCTTAAATACAGAAAACTGAACTGGATTATTAAGCTCCATTGCTTCACTTATGACCATTTGCATATCTTCGATCTGAGACATGTCAAGAACCGGCCTTTTTACTTTGTCCTGGCTGCTTTCTAATTCGCGGAGCAGGCCGACATGCTCCGGTAGCATCATAGCTGTCCATTTAATTGTTCCGCGATCTTTTAAGTTTTCGTCCTTCATGATGATCACCTTCCTCCAGCCTATTATAAGGAACGTATGTTCGATTTTCAAGGAGTAAAATATGTAAAATGAAAAGGACCTCGCTGGTCCTTTTTTGGAGAGCTAAAAAAACTAACTTGAAAACCATTTATAATCAAGGAGTTTGACACGGATAAAGTCTAGTGGTCATTTCGTTGCCTTCTTTGTCCTGGCCGATCGGGTCATGGAGGGAGACGTCTTTTTTCGTTTTTTTCAATGCCCGCAAATGCATGAGGATCTCGTTTTCTATACACCGCGCCGCATAAGTGGCGAGCTTCGTTCCTTTTCCGGCTGAATAGCTTTCGATCGCTTTGATCAGCCCGATCGTTCCGATGGAAATCAGGTCTTCTGCATCTTCGCCTGTGTTTTCAAATTTTTTGACGATGTGGGCGACCAGCCGGAGGTTATGCTCGATCAGCATGTTTCTCGCGTGTTCATCCCCCTGGGCCATCAGCTCCAAGTACTTTTTTTCGTCACTGCTTGACAGCGGCTGTGGAAAGGCATTGTTTTTCACATATGATACTAAAAAAACGAGTTCCTTGATGACATAACCGAGCGCTGCAAAAACACCTGTCATTATCGGCACCTCCACATAATGTATGTAGGCAGAAGCCTATATGTAAATGTATGTGGGAGGGGGGATGTCTGTGTCTGTACCTGGCAAAATTGCCGGACTGCCAAATATTCCGGCGTTCTGTTCGGCATGCAGCCGCTTGTTTTTGCAACCGCTTCCAATTTTTAGCCGTTTACAAAAGTTAACAATAGCGGGATAATGAAGGCAAGGAGGTGAGGGTGCCGGACGGTTCACCATAGGGTAAACGCTATCAATCAGTTAGTCCGGTGCGGCAGATGAAAAACAAACGTCTGTTCATACTTTCGTTGATTGTGCTGAGCGTGGTCATGATCGGGGTTCAGGAAACCTTCCCAAATCTGCTGACGACAGGGTTAATGACTGTCGTTATTGCGGTGGCAGTTTTTAATATTTTAAAAGAATCGCTGAATAAAAAAGATGAAACACACAGCAAATGAGGCGACAGAAAGGTTTGCTTTTATCGCCAATAGGAAAAACCGGCTCAAAGTGGTGAGCCGGTTTTCTTATTTGTTAGTCTTTCAATGCTTTTCCCATGCCTTTTAAAAATTGCAGGCCGAAGCCGACGGCCCGGTTGATGTCCGGGTCGTTCATGGCTTTCAGCAGATCGAGGACCCCGGTTTTTTTATCGCTTTTTAAAAAGTCCTCTCCTTGTTTTGTGCCGGCGACGATGCTTTCTACCAGTTTCCCCATGATTTCCGGTTCGGCTTTGGAGAGCGCGCCGCCTGCCGCAATGGCTGTATTCATCAGGTTTTTGGCCGGCTCTTTAGACAGCTGGCCGAGGATGATTTTGGCGATATCTTCCTTCGCGCCGATCATGCTGTCTGCGGCATCAAGGACCCCGAGGCCGTTCAGTTCGCCGAGAAGCTTCATCGTTTTTGAAACGGCGGCTTCCTGTTCAGCCAAAAGGGCTTTGAGTTCTTCTAATTTTTCAAGCTGTATTTGCTCCTCAGATTTGTCTTCTTTGCGGATGGCGGTGATGGGAGCTGCCATGTGTGATGACCTCCTTTTGATTTAGTCTGTTAAATGAACGTACCCCGGACGCTTCCATTTCCGCTCGACTTCAGCTCCGTTTTGCGGATGGCGTTTCTTATTGCGCGGATTTGTTTTCGGCAGCGGCGGTTCTGCGCATCCGCCGAGCACTTCCATACGCACCTTTGTCTGCTTGTAAGCCGGTGTATTGGTACGCGCATCTACTGCGGGACCTGTCAAGAAATTGATCGCCGATTCTTTATCTGTCGAGTTCATCGGCAAATACAATTCGTTCGCTCTAACCCGGTCTGTCACAAGCGCGGTTAATTTTACGGCGCCAAACGGCGAGATCAGTCTGACCTGCGATCCGTCGCAGATGCCCCTGTCTTTGGCGAGCTCAGGCGAGACTTCAACAAAGACGTCCGGCACTTTCGCCTGGATGCCTGCCGATTTGTTCG
This sequence comes from Bacillus sp. J41TS8, assembly GCF_018333035.1. Classification (NCBI taxonomy): domain Bacteria; kingdom Bacillati; phylum Bacillota; class Bacilli; order Caryophanales; family Bacillaceae; genus Bacillus; species Bacillus sp. J41TS8. Next base: position 73,939 of record NZ_BORF01000001.1, on the reverse strand, counting down.
TCATATTTCCTTCGTGAAAATGCTCCAGCATTCGGCCGTTGTTAATGTGAAGGTCGTACTCTTCAGGAAATTCGGCAGGCTCTGTCCAGTCTGCGAGGGCAAAGCGCGCTTTCCGATCAGGGAAGTTAAAGCCGTCTTCATATAAAAGAGGCGTGCTTTCTCCGGTCAGGCTGCCCCACAGGAAGCTGTTCCATCCTTCAATTGCGTCATAATCCGCCTTTGCGAACAGCGGTGACAGGCTTGCCATTTCTGAAAAAATGTCTCCCGGGTGGCTGTAATGCCAGTCAGCTCCAAGCCGGTTTGCGATCTCTTGAATGATGACCCAGTCCGGCTTTGCGTCTCCGAGCGGCGAAAGGGCCTGATACAATCGCTGGACGCGTCTTTCCGTGTTTGTGAAAGTTCCATCTTTTTCAAGTGAAGCTGTCGCAGGCAGAACAACGTCGGCATATTGGGCTGTTTTCGAAAGGAACATATCCTGAACCACAAGGAAATCAAGGCTTGATAAAATGTCATGGACCCGGTTTGCGTTTGAATCGACTAAAGCCATATCTTCTCCGACGATATACATGGCTTTCATTTTGCCTTCTTCAACGGCGTGAAGCATTTCGATGTTGTCAAGCCCAGGTTTATTGTCGATTGTTGTGCCGTAAGCTTGTTCGAACTTTTTCCGCGCTTTGTCATCTGTAATGTGCTGATATCCCGGAAGCCAGCCGGGAAGCGTCCCCATATCGCAGGCGCCCTGGACATTGTTGTGGCCGCGGAGCGGGTACGCCCCAGCGCCCGGGCGGCGGTAATTGCCGGTAGCTAAAAGCAGGTTTGAAATTGCGGCGGACGTGTCGGAACCGCCTGTGTTTTGGGTGACGCCCATCCCCCAGAGGACGCACGTGCCGTCGGCGTCGCGGACCATCTCAGCGATTTGGATCAGCGTCTGTTGATTAATGCCTGTGATTTTTTCTGCATATTCAAGGGTGTATGTCTCAAGCGATTGCTTATATTCTTCAAAGAAATTGACGTTTTCATTGATAAACGCCTGATCGTGCCAGCCTTGGTCGATCATATACTTCGTCACGGCCATCAGCCATACTTGATCAGTTCCTTGCCGCGGTCTGATAAACAGATCCGAGCGTTCGGCCATTTCGTTTTTGCGAAGGTCGGCGACGATCAGTTTTTGTCCGTGAAGCTTATGGGCGCGCTTCACACGGGTTGCCAGTACCGGGTGGCCTTCGGCCGGGTTGGCGCCGACGATGATGACGAGGCCTGCTTTCGCGATGTCTTGAATGGTGCCGGCATCGCCGCCCATGCCGACTGTGCGGAACAATCCGTCCGTTGCCGGAGACTGGCAGTACCGCGAACAGTTGTCGACATTGTTAGTGCCAAATACTTGCCGCGCCAGCTTTTGCATCAAGTAGTTTTCTTCATTCGTGATTTTTGAAGACGAAATAAACCCGACGGCGTCTTTTCCGCTCTGCTCCCGAATTGAGCCTAATCTGCGGGCGACATAGTCAAGCGCTTCTTCCCAAGTTGACTCGACAAATTCATCATTTTTGCGGATCAGTGGTTTGGTTAAACGCTCTTCCGCATTTACGAAATCCCATCCGAATTTCCCTTTCACACACGTCGAAATGGCGTTGACGGGAGCTTCTGACACAGGCTGAATTTTTAAGATGTCACGGCCTTTTGTCCATACTTCATATGAACAGCCGACACCGCAAAATGTACAGACGGTCTTTGTCTTTTTAATCTGCTGTGAACGCATCGCCGCCTCGACTTCTGAAACGGCAAAGATGCTGCTGTATCCCGGCTCTACATCTTTGACAAGATCGATCATCGGCTCCATGACATCCGGTTTGATGCCTGTCATGAACCCGGCTTTTCCAAGCATCGATTTTTCCATTAGCGCATTGCACGGACAAACCGTGACACACTGCCCGCAGCTGACGCATGATGACTCATTGATTGAAACGCCTTCATCCCAGATCACCCGCGGCCGTTCACGCTCCCAGTCAATCGAGAGCGTCTCATTGACCTGCAGGTTTTGGCACACTTCAACACATTGTCCGCATGCGATGCACTGATTCGGATCATAGCGGTAAAAGGGATGCGACATATCGACTGCACAAGACGGGTCTTCTTTTGGCGTGTAAGGGTATTTCTGCTCTTCGATTCCCATCATTTCTGCCGTATTATGTAGCGTACAGTTGCCGTTGTTGTTGTCGCATACCGTACAATAAAGCAAATGGTTTTCGAGCAGGCGGTCCATTGCTTCTTTTTGTGCTGCTTTAACCCGTTCTCCAGACAGGCTGACCGTCATTCCGTCTTCTGCCCGCAGGGAGCATGCCCGCTTTAATTTTCCGTCTGCTTCCACAATACAGGTATCACACGTTTGAATAGGATCCGTCTCCGGAACATGGCATATTTGCGGGTGTTCAAACCCGTTTTTGTTCAATATGTCTAAAACGGTTGCCCCGGCCGCTGCTTTAATTTCTTTGCCGTCTATCCGGACACTGATTGGCTTTCCGTCCATCTTTATTCCCCTCCATCATCTTTTCAAAATCAAAAAAGCCATGTACATATATACCGAATCCCGGTGCGGGAAGCGGTATAAACATACATGGCGGAATAGTTTACTAGCAAAGCTTACTAACAGACCAATCCTATATTGTCAGAATTCGATAGATTCATAACACGACGGTATTACAAATCCATCAGCCCGGCTTTTATTATAAAGTGATATTGATTATAATTCAATAGAATAGGAAAATTTTAACCAAGTGAAATGTCTAGGGGACATCGAGACAGATGGAAGGTTAAACGGAAGGGGTATGTATGATGTCTAAAAAAATCCACGAATTCAACGATATGATCCGCAAGCTTCGAAAAGAGCTGTTTGGCAAGGGGCCTGAACGGATTCACACGGTCTTTGTCGACAATATGGCAGTTTCGACGCTTTACGGCAATTTGACGGCGAGCGAGCAATTTATCGCAAGCACGTCGGAGGGAAGAGAAATGGTCCATGCCGCAAGGACGACCCTGATTCAGAAACACTACTCCAATCACGTGCCGGAGGGAATGGAGCAGCTCATCGGAGCGAAGCTCGAGCACCTTTTTACAGACATCAAAATTCAGGAGGATATTGCGGTGTCTGTTTTTATCTTTGACCGCGATATTGAATACGGCACCGAATCAGCCAGCGGGGCTTGACGATCGGTCTCAAGTTCGAGGAGGAGTCATGTTGATTGAACTGAAATCGACTGAAAAACGAAAAGCAAAGGTTTTGTTAACAGAAGAAAGTCCGACATTCGCGCATGCGATAGCCGAAGGACTTATCGAAGGAAACGTTTATATCGATGATTTCCTCACACCGGCCACTGTTCTTTTTCGAACAGCTGCCGGGATTTATTATGTCGCTGGAGATATCCCCGACAGCGGAAGGAGCGAATGGCTTCATTATCTGAATGAACAGAGGAACGGAGCGCGCTTTACCGTGTTTTCGGCTTCTGAAGAGTGGGACGCCTTTTTAATCGGGGGGCTTGGTGATCCTCTGCAGCAAATGGAGCGCGTGTCATTTTTTCTTGGAAAAGAGGAATGTGTTCGCAGCGCCGCATTTGCCGGTGTTGAAAGATTTTCTGAAGATGACCTTCAAAAAAGCGCGAATTTCACGGAAAAATACGCGATTGAGTATTGGGGAGGGCCAGACCGTTTTATGAAGAACGGTTTCGGATTTAAAGTGTCGCATGAAGGTGTGATCGCCAGTGAATGTGTCACCATTTTTTGTTCGGAACGCTTTGCTGAAGTTGATATCGCAACACACCCGGATTACAGGGGACATGGGTTTGCAGTCCGCTGCGCCGGCGCCTTTATCGCGTATGCAATAGAGAACCGCTTGAAACCGCGCTGGGATTGCGACCGGCAAAACATTGCATCGATTCGCCTCGCTGAAAAATTAGGCTTTCGACCTGTCAAAACATATTCATTGTTTGTCGGAAAACCGTGAACCAATACGAATGTTTTTAAACAGGGGGGACAGGTTAAAGGCATAGTAAGGACTAAACGCTTGCAGGATGGCAGAGATTTCTCCCATTGAAAGTGCAGCTTCTCTCCTATATGATCGTAGTATTGGCTTTTGGAGGTGGAACGAATGAAAAAAAGCTTGGTGATGGTCCTCGTCTTTCTGCTTCTGCTTGCAGGATGCGGAGAGGACGATCCCAGAAAAGTCGTAGCATTTGGAGACAGCAATACACGCGGCTCAAATTGGCAATTTCGCGATTATCCAAAAGCGGAAAAATGGGTCAATTTACTTCAGACTTCCCTTCAAGGGCAGTACAAAATAAATAATGCGGGAATAGGCGGAGAAACAACGGAAGACGCCAGGCTTCGGTTCAGGAAGGATGTGCTGGATGACGAGCCGGCATATCTTTTTATCATGTTCGGAACAAATGATGCAGCAATTCTTGCGAAAGGACTGCCGCGCGTATCCAAAAAAAGGTTTAAAGAAAACCTCTATTATTTTGTTAAAGAAAGCCGCCTCCGCGGGATAGAGCCGATACTAATGACGTGCCTGCCGATCGTCGAAGGAAGCGGGGACAACATCTTTTATTATGCAAGATACCGGGCTGCTTCGTTTGAAAAATACGGAGGGGCGCGTAAATGGCACGATTCCTATAATGACGTCACAAGGGAAACGGCGCGTGAGCTTGATGTGCCGCTAATCGACAACTGGAAAAACATCGTGAAAAAAGCAGGCGGAGCTACAGATGAGAAGCTGATCCATTCGGGGTTTATCGACCCATCGGGAAATCACTTAACCCCAAAAGGCGCGCGAATTGTTTTTGAAGGAATTAATGAAAGTAAAGTCATAAAAACTTCTTGATTTAAGTAAAAGGCCTAGCCATTTCTCCTTTTTCTTCATAGGCTGTTACTATAACAGTCTAAAGGAGGAATGATGCGATGGGATATCCTTTTCCCGCTGGTCCGTGTTCGTACCCGGCTTATCCCGGATATGCAGGCGCCGCATACGGATATGCGTTCGTTGTCGTCCTTTTAGTCGTCCTGCTCGTCATCGGCGGGTTCTACTGGCTTAGTCCTCACGGATTCTTCAAATAGCACCTCTTTTAGAGAGGTGTTTTTTCATGAAAAACAGTAGTAAGCGTATTATTCAAGTGATATAATATCAACCTAAGTGAAAAAAAGCGGCAAGAGCGCCCGGGAGTGCTTGAGCTATGAAGAGACGGAAAGCAGATGACCGAGCGACCTTCTTTTGATTTCGGTTTCAATCAGCTCGATGAATTCGCGGTTTAAATTCATCTCATTTGCTTTAATGTATGATTCTATTAAAAGTTCATCAGACAGCTTTTTCATACTCGGTACCCATTTAATGGGAAAGACACCTCCTCATAAAAATTGGAATAACCTGTTTGGAATAAGCATAAAATGTTAAGTTATATGATCTTTGTTTGAAGTACCTATAATCTATCATGAATATTGGGCAAGAACAATCGTTCTGTTATCCACACCAAAAAGTGGATAACTTGTGGGTATCATGTTTATAATTTAATAAAAGGTCGATGAAATATGAGTGGATACTGTGTGTAATTTTATCCACACCTGTTGAAGAATCCTATTATATGTCGAAAACTTTTCGGACAGCCGATTTTTTAAGACACTTTTAGATTTGATTCGACACATTGAAAAAAGAAGCAGTAATTGAAAGGAAAGGGTGCGGCTTTGTGTTAAAAAAGTTCTTTTTGCCGGATGAATTTGTAAAAAATATTTTTCATATTACCCCTGAAAAACTAAAAGAGCGCAATGTAAAAGGGATTATTACGGATTTGGACAACACGCTTGTAGAATGGGACAGGCCTAGTGCGACACCGCGTCTCATCGAGTGGTTTGAAGAGATGAAAGAGCACGGCATTAAAGTGACAATTGTCTCAAATAATAATGAAAAACGCGTCAAAATATTTTCTGAACCGCTTAATATTCCGTTTATTTACAAAGCGAAAAAGCCGATGGGCAGAGCTTTCAGAAAAGCCGTCAAAAATATGGGTCTTAAAAAAGAAGACGTCGTTGTCATAGGAGATCAGCTCATGACAGATGTGCTGGGAGGGAACCGCAATGGGTTTCATACCATTCTTGTCGTGCCTGTGGCTGCTTCCGACGGCTTTTTTACGCGTTTCAACCGCCAGGTGGAACGCAGAATTCTCAGCGCTTTAAAACGGAAAGGCCATATTCAGTGGGAGGATTAAAGAATGGAAAAGGTAGTTTGTATCGGATGCGGAGTCGCCATTCAAACCGAAGATAAAAATAAACTGGGCTACGCGCCTGAAGCATCGCTGTTAAAAGACAATGTCATCTGCCAGCGCTGCTTCAGATTGAAAAATTATAACGAAATTCAGGATGTTTCACTGACGGACGATGACTTTTTGAAAATCCTTCACGGCATCGGGGAAACGGATTCGCTCATCGTGAAAATCGTTGATATCTTTGATTTCAACGGAAGCTGGATCAACGGACTAAACCGCTTTGTCGGAGGCAATCCGATCTTATTAATAGGAAACAAAGCAGATATTCTCCCTAAATCAGTCAAGCGCGAGCGCCTTGTAAACTGGATGAAGCGCGAAGCGAAAGAGCTCGGCTTAAGGCCTGTTGATGTGCTGCTCGTCAGCGCCGGGCGCGGGCAGGGGATGAAAGATGCGATCGATGCGATCGAGCATTACAGACAAGGCAAAGACGTATATGTCGTCGGATGTACGAACGTAGGGAAATCAACGTTTATCAACCGGATTATTAAAGAGGTTTCCGGAGAGGGCGACATTATCACGACATCCCAATATCCGGGGACGACGCTTGACGCGATTGAAATTCCTCTGGATGACGGATCAGCGATGTATGATACGCCGGGAATCATCAACCATCATCAAATGGCGCACTATGTCGCGAAACGCGATCTGAAAATATTAACGCCGAAGAAGGAGCTGAAGCCCCGCACCTTTCAGCTGAACGAAGAACAGACGCTGTTCTTCGGCGGATTGTCGCGGTTTGATTATGCAAGCGGAGGCAGATCTTCGTTTGTATGCTATATGCCGAATGAACTCAACATCCACAGAACAAAGCTTGAAAACGCGGATCAGCTGTATGAAAAGCACGCTGGGGAAATGCTTGCTCCCCCTGCAAAAGAAGATCTTGACTCGTTTCCGGAGCTTGTTAAACATACGTTTACGATTAAAGAGCCGAAAACGGACGTTGTGTTCTCGGGCCTCGGCTGGGTAACCGTCCAAGAGGCGAACCAAAAAATTGTCGCCCACGCGCCTAAAGGCGTTCACGTGTTTTTGCGCAGATCTCTAATATAAGTGCTAAGGGGAGAGAGTTATGAAACCGATATACGGACTGATTGGCAATCCGGTGGCTCATTCCATGTCTCCGGACATCCATAATGCGGCTTTGGAAGATCTTTCTTTAGAAGGGCATTATCACGCTTTTCGCGTGGAAAACGAAGATCTTGAAGATGCTGTGAAAGGTATGCGGGCTCTTGGCATTCAAGGGTTTAATGTGACCGTCCCCCATAAAGTATCGATCATGAAGCATCTCGACCGTATTGATGAAAGCGCCGAAGCTCTCGGGGCGGTCAACACTGTCAGAAGAGAAAAAGAAGGGCTGGTCGGATATAATACAGATGGAGCAGGATTTCTTAAATCGCTGAAGCCATCCCTTGATCGTCCCCTTTCTGAGCTTTCGATACTGTTGATCGGAGCCGGCGGTGCGGCGAGGGCGATATTTACCACTCTGGCAGCTGAGATGCCGAAGCAGCTGGACGTGGCGAATCGTACGCCTGAAAAGGCACTAGCGTTCACTCGGCGTTTTGAAGGAGAGGCACGTGCTTTGTCGTTGCAGGAAGCGGAAGCAAACTTGTCAGCATATGATATCGTGATTCAAACGACGTCGGTCGGGATGCACCCGAACATCGAAGCTGCCCCGCTTTCATTGGCGAATGCGAAAGAAACGTGCCTTGTATGCGATATTATCTACAATCCGCTGAAAACGGCCCTGCTGCAGGAGGCTGAAGCAAAAGGCTTGAAAACATTGGACGGAGTCGGCATGTTCATCGGCCAGGCGGCCCTTGCTTTTGAGCTGTGGACCGGACATGAGCCGAATATGGAAAAAATGAAATCAATTGTGTTACAGCAACTAGGAGGAAAATCATGCTAACAGGAAAACAAAAACGCTATTTGCGCCGGGAAGCGCATCATCTGTCACCGATTTTTCAAGTCGGTAAAGGCGGAGTCAACGAAAACATGGTCAAACAAATCAGTGAAGCGCTTGAAGCCAGGGAATTGATCAAGGTGAGCGTGCTGCAAAACTGCGAGCAGCCTAAAGAGGAAGTAGCCGAAGCGCTGGCGGGCGGAGCACGCGCCGAACTGGTGCAGACGATCGGAAACATTATCGTGCTGTATAAGGAGTCGAAAGAAAATAAAAAAATTGAGCTTCCTTAACGCTTAAAGGTGGTAATCATGAGGAAAATCGGGATTTTTGGAGGGACATTTGATCCTCCGCACAACGGGCATTTATTAATGGCAAATGAAGTCCTGTATCAACTGGATCTTGATGAAATTTGGTTCATGCCCAACCAAATTCCGCCGCATAAACAAAAAAACTCGTTTTCGCTAAGTATGCACAGGGCGGAAATGCTGAAGCTCGCCATATCGGGGAAAGAGCAATTTAAATTGGAGACGATCGAACTCGAAAGGGAAGGCCCTTCTTATACATTTGATACCGTTCGCCTGCTGAAAGACCGATATCCAAACGATAAGTTTTACTTTATTATCGGCGCGGATATGGTGGAATACCTGCCGAAATGGTCAAACATTGACAAGCTTGTCAACATGATTCAATTTGTCGGAGTGAAGCGGCCCGGCTTTCAAATTGAGACGCCGTATCCGCTCGTTTTTGTCGATGTGCCTATTTTTGAAGTGTCATCATCTTTACTTAGGGACCGCATTAAAAATCAGCAGCCGACAGATTATTTAATCCCTGACGAAGTGAAGGTCTATGTGAAGGAGAATCATCTATATGAAACGTGAGGAAGCCTTAGCCTGCGTGCAAGAACAGCTGACAGAACAACGCTACATCCATACGGTCGGCGTAATGGAGACGGCTGTAAAACTTGCCGAACGGTTTGGCGCAGATGTGAAAAAAGCCGAAATCGCCGCGATATTTCATGACTATGCCAAATTTCGCCCGAAAGAGGAAATGAAACAAATCATCCTCAACGGGGGCGGGCCGCTTGAAGTGCTCGATTTTCATCATGAACTTTGGCATGCGCCGGCAGGAGCAGCGCTTGTCAAAACAGAGGTTGGAATTACGGATGAAGACATCCTGTCAGCCATTCGATTTCATACGTCCGGAAGGCCGAATATGACTCTTCTTGAGAAAGTGATTTATGTAGCGGATTATATCGAGCCGGGCCGCCGTTTTCCAGGGGTTGAAGAGGTTCGGACTCTCGCTGAAGAAGATTTGGATTTGGCCCTTATCCAGGCATTGAAAAATACGATTACCTTTTTAATTTCAAAAAATCAGGCCGTTTATCCGGAAACGGTCGCCACATATAATGCTTTAGTAAACGATAGACATTAGGAGGAATTACTGAATGGATCAAGCTTCAATTTTAAAAATTGCCGCAGAGGCCTGCGATGATAAACGGGCGGAAGAAATTATCGCCTTGAATATGCAGGGGATTTCCCTCGTGGCTGATTATTTTCTGATTTGCCACGGGAATTCTGACAAACAGGTTCAGGCCATTGCCCGGGAAATTAAGGATCAAGCTGAAGAAAATGGAATCGATGTGAAGAAAATGGAGGGCTTTGACGAAGCCAGATGGGTTTTAATCGATTTGGGCGATGTCGTTGTCCACGTTTTCCACAAAGAGGAACGAGGCTATTACAACCTTGAAAAGCTGTGGGGAGACGCGCCGACTGAAGACCTTTCGTTCGGAGTTAATGAATGATCTATAAAGGATTTTCCGGTATTTATGACAAGCTGATGTCTCACGCCCCTTACGATGAGTGGGTCAGCTGGATTGAAAAAAAGATCGGTGTGCAGCAAAAAGAACGTATACGGATACTTGATCTAGCGTGCGGAACGGGTGAAATATCGGTCCGTTTGGCTGAAAAAGGCTACGATGTCACAGGAATCGATATCAGCGAAGATATGCTCGCGCAGGCTCAGTACAAAGCAGCCGTCCGGCAGCTCGATATTCAGTTCTTCCAGCAGGATATGCGCGAGCTTGCCGGGCACGGGCAAGAGTTTGACGCGGTTGTGATCTGCTGTGACTCGCTGAATTATCTAAAGGGCGAAAAAGACGTTTTCAATACTTTTAAAAACGTTTTTTCTCTATTAAAAGAAGGCGGCCTTCTTCTGTTTGATGTTCATTCCATTTACAAAATGGATGTCATTTTTCCGGGAAGTACGTATGCTGATCAGGATGAAGAAGTGAGCGTCATTTGGCAAAGCTATGCGGGGGATGAGCCTCATTCAGCTGTTCACGATTTGACCTTCTTCGTAGAAAGCGGAGGCGTATACGAAAGGTTTGATGAATCGCATGAACAGCGGACTTTCCAGACGGAAAAGTATATCAGCTTATTGCGGCAAGCCGGATTTGAGGTGCAGTGCGTGACTGCCGATTTTTCAAAATTGGAGCCTGGCGCAGAGTCGGAACGTCATTTTTATACAGCGAAAAAAACAAAAACCATCGTTTAATCGTAACGATGGTTTTTCATAATGCATTTTTCCTTTGTTGAAAATTTCAGCGAATTCGTGAAACAATGAATCAAACGGAAAATTGCTTCTTGACTAGAGCGATATCTTCTTCATACTTCAAATGGGTGTTTCGGAACATCTGGCGGAACATATCCTGAACACCGCTTTCCAGCGCCTTAATTCCCTCACCGGTTACACCGCCTTTAACGCACACCTTTTCCTGCAGGGCGGGCAATGTGTAATGCCCTGTTTCGAGCAGCCTTCCCAAACCTACCAGCATTTCTGTCGTCATTAAAATCGCGTCTTCTTTTGATACGGAGGTTTCTTCGACAGCGGCCTGAATAAACTCCTGAACCAAATAACTGATAAAGGCGGGGCCGCAGCTGATAATGTCTGAGGCGACCCTCGTAATCCCGCTTTCGATTTCAAGAGGGATTGAGATATTGCTCACTAAAGCCGTCAATTTTTCTTTTGCCTCAGCTGTGCAGCTTTCTCCGTAAGTCAATAATGACACACCAGACAACGCTCTGTTCGTAATACTCGGGATCACTCTTGCCGCCTGGCAGGAGACGATGGCTTCCAGCTGTTCGACCTGCACCGGACTCGTAATGGTGACCACAATCTGATCGCGGGTGAAGACGGGTGAGAGCCGCTTTAGCAAAGGATAAATATCCAGCGGCTTTACACAGATAAACACGGCATCACTTTCCGTGATCACTTCTTCCGGCCGTTCTGCAACCTGAATGTCTGGGAATCGTTTTTTTATGTTTAACGCTTTGTCGATCGTTCGGTTAGTAATTGTTAAAGATGAGGGAATGACCGCTCTGGATTCAATCAACGCCTCAATTAAAATGGTCCCCATATTTCCTGTCCCGATAAAGCCGATATTCAATCGTTCTCCCCTCCTTTGAACCTGTATCTTTTAAACGATATGAAGGATTCAGTCAAAATATGTATGAAAGCAGGTGAGCAGTTTGACAGATTGGCTAAAACAATATAAATGGCATGCGGCGGGAGGTGTGGCACTCGTCTTGATCATCAGCGCTGCCTTCATGCTGTTAAGCGGAAAGCGTGAAACTTCATCCGGCTTCTCCATTCCTGAAGAGGCTTCTGCACAGACTTTTGACAAGAAAGAGGAGGTGAAGCGGGAAAAAAACGCGGGGGATGAGGCGGTTATCATCGATTTGAAAGGCGCTGTGAAAAATCCGGGCGTCTATCAAATGAAGGAGGGAGACAGGGTGCACGATGCATTAAAAAAAGCAGGCGGCACCGAGAAAAAAGCGGACCAAAAGCAGATTAATCTGGCAGCCGTTTTGCGGGACGGTATGGTTCTTTACATTCCATTTGAAGGGGAAGAGGCCGCTGGCTCTCTTTCGGAAGCGGACTCAAGAGCAGACGGCAGCTCAAGTGATATCGTCAATATCAATACGGCTTCCTCTGCGGAGCTTCAGACGATTCCCGGGATCGGTCCTTCAAAAGCGGAAGCGGTAGTCGAATACCGCGAGGAGAACGGAATGTTTCAGACGATTGAAGACATAACAAACGTTTCGGGAATTGGAGAAAAGTCTTTTGAAAGAATAAAATCTTCCATCACGGTAAAGTAAATTGACGTTTGCGGATAAACATATGTAAACTTAGGGAAGTCGACATCGTATTTTTGGAGGGAAAACAAGTGGAACGGATTTCTTGGGATCAATATTTTATGGCGCAAAGCCATTTGCTGGCGCTTCGCAGCACGTGTACAAGGCTTGCTGTAGGGGCGACGATTGTCAGGGATAAACGGATTATCGCAGGAGGCTACAACGGATCGATCGCCGGAGGTGTTCACTGTGCGGATGAAGGCTGCTATATGGTGGACGGGCATTGCATCAGAACGATTCACGCCGAGATGAACGCGATTCTTCAGTGTGCAAAATTCGGCGTTCCGACCGAAGGCGCTGAAATATATGTCACGCATTTTCCGTGCATTCAATGCTGTAAATCGATCATTCAGGCAGGTATTAAAACGATATACTATGCGAAGGATTACAAAAACCATCCTTACGCGGTTGAACTTTTCGATCAGGCTTCTGTTAAAGTGGAGCAGGTAGAGCTCGATGAGATGATTATCGACTTAAAAAACCAGGAAAAGTTATCGTTTGTGGCCGATCTGATCAAACAGCTGGCTGATAAAGGCCTTGAGGAAGAGGAAATCAGGAAAATACACGCAGAGGCTAACAAACTGTTTACAAGCTACGTGTAATCCAATGGACAGACATCGCATCTTCCCGTGCGGAGCGATTTCAGCGGCAGCCGGAATCGCCTCCGCTCACTCTTCTCTTTATCTCTTCCTCGCCGTCGGTTTTTTTCTGTTCTTTATCCTCTGTTTCTTCAAGAAACAAATACTCCTTTTCATCATATGTGCAGCGATTTGTATTTTATATTTCACCTCTTTTTACATGATTGACCATTTCAATACAACGATTTATCATGAAGGCAAATTTCACACGTTTGCTTCTGTTCGGGATATCCCCATAATAGACGGAGACTGGCTTTCATTCACAGCCGAAACAGATAAGGGGGAAGCTTTGAAAGCGGGCTATACGATCCGGTCTCCGCAAGAAAAACGGGCGCTCTCCGCTCTTCAGCCGGGAAGCATCTGTATCATGCAAGGTGAATTAAGAGCGCCGAAAAAAGAGACGGTTCCTGGAACTTTTGATCAAAAAGAATCCTTGTATCAAAAAGGGATTCACTGGATATTTGCGGTTCAGTCCATTGAAAACTGCAAGCCGGGCGGCGGTCTTATGCCATTTCTATTGAACATCCGAAAAGCGGGCCTTGATTTTACAGAAGAAAATATGGCTAATCCGGCTGCCGGTATTGTAAGAGCGCTTACTTTCGGGGACCGGTTTCTCATTGAACAAGATGTGCTGGACGGCTATCAGCGTCTTGGGATCATTCACCTTTTAGCGATTTCCGGGCTTCATGTCGGTCTGTTGTCGGCCGCTCTGTTCCACGTATTTATTCGCTTCGGTTTGACGAGAGAATGCGCCAAATGGCTGCTCGTTTTCGGGCTGCCCGTTGCTGCAGTTTTGACCGGAGGCGCCCCTTCGGTAGTGAGGGCGGTTCTCATGTCTGAAATCTATCTGCTGGCGTCACTGTCTAATAAGAACTTCAAAAGCGCCGATGTGATCAGCATCGCCTGCCTCGGACTGCTGTTGTATCATCCTTATCTGCTGTTTCAAGCCGGATTTCAGCTTTCTTTTGCCATATCCTTCGTTTTCATTCTTTCAAAAGAAATATTGATCAAGCCGAAAAGCCGAATCTCTCAGCTGCTATTGGGGTCATTTTTGGCTCAGCTCGCTTCCCTTCCGATTCTGCTTATTCATTTTCAAGAGTTTTCATTTCTCAGCACAGTGATGAATCTGCTTTTCATACCTCTCTATATTTTTATCATCATGCCGCTGTCTTTCGGAAGTCTGTTGGCTTTCATATGTTTTCGTCCCCTGGGGGAGGCGGCAGCCTGTGTGCTGGACCGTCTGCTTGTGTGGAGTCATCAGGCTGTTAAAGCGGTGTCTGCCGCAGATGTTTTCGTTTTTTCTGCGGTTAAACCGCCGGATATTTTGTTGTTTTTCTACTTCGCAGCTATTTTTCTGTTTTTGCTGTTTCTTGAAAAAGAGATGTCGTTTCGTGCGGTTATGATTTCGTCCGGCTTCCTTGCCGCTGTGTTTGCGATTCACTTATGTCTTCCTCAGTTTGCAGGAGAAGGAGAGGTCACGATGCTTGATATCGGCCAAGGTGACAGCATGTATGTCAGCGCTCCCGGTCAGAATGGCACCGTCTTCATTGATACGGGAGGAACCGTATCCTTTCGGAAAGAGCAGTGGAGAAAGCGGAAAAAGGATTTTTCCCTGGGAGAGAGCGTATTAATGCCATTTCTGGCATCCAAAGGAGTCAAGAAACTCGATGCTTTAATTTTGACTCATGCTGATCAGGATCATATTGGTGAAGCTCAAGTGCTGATCCAAAAACATAAAGTCAAGCAATTGATCGTGCCGAAAGGCTTCGCAGCGGAACCGTCTGATGAAAAGCTGCTTCGCCTTGCCTTGAAAGAAGGCGTCAAGGTGCATGTAGCTAAAAGAGGTGACATCCTTCATATTGGCAATCTTGAATTTTATGTTCTTTCACCGAAAGAGGCGGACAAAAACAGTAAAAATAACGGTTCCCTCGTATTGTGGATGAAAGCGGGCGAATTTTCATGGCTGTTAACGGGCGATTTGGAGAAAGAAGGTGAAAATGAGATGATGAAAGTGTATCCGAATCTTAAAGCGGATATTCTGAAAGTCGGTCACCATGGAAGCAAAGGTTCTACGGGGGAAGATCTGATTAAGCAAATTGAGCCGAAAGCAGCCATCATTTCGGCGGGAGAGCACAACCGCTACGGCCATCCCCACGGGGAAGTGCTGGATATCTTAAACCGCCACCATGTGAAGGTGTTCAGAACGGATCAGCACGGTTCGATTCAGTACCTATTTCGAGATGGGAACGGAACGTTTTTGCTTCATCCCCCATATGATAAAGTACATTCCCCGCAAGAAAAAAAGACTGCTGAAAAACAGCAGTCGTCAAAAAGCCGCTTGCCTGACGGAGAGTAAAGCGGTGTCCATGACTTGGCTTGATTAAGCGGCCAGATGTATAACAGTAGCGATAATAAACATTGTAGCGAAAAAGCCAAAAGACACGATGAAACCGACACCTGAATCTACAAGATCGTTACGTTTGCTTTGCACGTCTTTTTCAAATTCATTCACAATTTACCCCTCCTATTGATATCCAGTATAATTCAATTCTTTGCAAAAATCTAGGAGCTTCATGCAACCGTTTTCTAAAATTTATGAACATCGTCTTCTATAAACTGACCCGGGGGTTTATGGAAGGCGTTTATTATAAATGAGAGAGCGGGTGACTCCGCTTCTCTCTTTACTAATTGCAAAACACGCTTTAGGATAGAAAGGAAGGATGAAAGAGGGGAAAGTGCAGATGACGGTATTTGATATTTGGAAAAGCTTAAAAAAAGGCGATATTCATCCTGTTTATTGTTTATACGGGAAAGAGACGTATCTTCTCCAGGAGACGGTTCAAAGGATCAGACAAGCCGTTGTTGATGAAGAGACGAAGGATTTCAACCTTTCCGTATTTGATTTGGAAGAAGAGGCATTAGACCTTGCTGTTGAAGATGCTGAAACTTTTCCGTTTATGGGGGAGAAGCGTCTTGTAGTTGCGAAAAACCCGTCTTTTTTAACAGCTGAAAAAAAGAAAGATAAAACGGAGCATAACCTCGGGAGCCTGGAGGAATATATTGCGCAGCCGGCGCCTTATTCCGTTTTTGTGCTGCTCGCTCCTTATGAAAAGCTTGATGAGAGGAAAAAGCTGACCAAGCTCTTGAAAAAACACGCCCAAATGGTTGAAGCAAAAGAACTGAACGGCCGGGAAACGGCTGATTTTATCGCAGGGCTTGCAAAATCAGAGGGGAAGCTCATAGAACGAGAAGCGGCGGAAGAGCTTGTCATCCTGTGTAATGCCAGCCTGTCGGCCATTGCCCAAGAGGTGAAAAAGCTTAGTACATATATTGGTGATCGGGATTCGATCGCGCTTGAAGACGTCAAAAAGCTCGTTGCCAGAGGTCTCGAGCAAAACATTTTTGAATTGATCAACAAGGTTGTGAACCGGAAGCGTACAGAAGCGCTGCAGATTTTCTATGATCTGTTAAAGCAAAATGAAGAACCGATCAAAATGATGGCGCTGATCGCAAACCAGTTCAGGCTTTTGATGCAGACCAAATACTTTTCGCAGCAGGGGTACGGGCAAAAGCAAATCGCCACAAACCTCAAAGTTCACCCGTTCAGGGTGAAGCTCGCGATCGACCAGGCGAGGTTGTTTTCTGAAGAAGAGCTGAAAAGCATCATCGAGCATCTCGCCGTTATGGATTATGAAATGAAAACAGGCAAAAAGGACAAGCAGCTTTTGCTTGAGCTGTTTTTACTCAAGCTTTTGCAGTCCGATTGAAAAAAGGGCTCTCTAACTATGAGAGCCGTCAGGCTGTCGAGAAAATCCCGACAGCCTTTTCACTTGTTCTTTTTTTTCGCTGCTCTTTTGTCGGCCGCCGTTTTCTTGCTTCCGGCTCTTGTTCATGCGCTTTGTGAGACACTCTGGCATTTTCATTTCTTTAGAAACTTGCCGTAGACGCTGCTCAGTTTACCTTCAAAATCGGCAAACTTCGCCTTTATGCGCTAGAACATATTTTGCATACCGCTTCGCTTCGCTTCGGCTTTGAGGATCTTATCAATAGGATTGTGGGATGCAAAAGCCGGAAGAAACGTGCCGTGGCATCGAATGCTTTATTCAGCAAAGGGGCAGGAAAGATAAAACCGAAAACATTGAAAGTCTGCAAGCTGTAAAAAGGTTGAAAATAATATTTGAGAAAGGGAGGAATGAAAAAATGACAACGTTAAAAAAGAATTTAAGGACTTGCAGCAAGGGACACGAGTATTATAAAAGCAGTGATTGTCCAGTTTGCCCGATTTGTGAGCAACAACGCAAACCTGACAACGGATTTCTTTCATTGCTCTCTGCACCAGCCAGACGAGCTTTGGAACACAATGGAATCACTTCTTTGCAGCATCTAGCAAAATACAGCGAAAAAGAGATTTTGAAATTTCACGGTATGGGACCGGCATCTTTGCCTAAATTACGGGTTGCTTTGAAGGAAAAAGGGTTATCTTTTAAAAGTTAAACTCCATGAATGATGATACTTGTACAGTCGAGAATTTAATTGATTTCATCAAATAAGCAAGGGAACTTCCTTTTTTGGAAGTTCCCTCATTTTGTATAAAAATCAATAATCATATGTTTGAATGAAAACAGTTGTCCGAAGTCAGCCTCATTTAAAACAAAAAATAGCTCCGTGCGAGTGGAACATGGCTGACAGGCTGGCATGGAAGCTCCTCTCTGTCGGCACACACCTGAATCGCGCTGTTTTTGCGGTCTGACGGCTTCTCATCTAAGAGAGCTGTTTTTTATGATGGCAAGCAAAAAAGCTTGGCATAGCCAAGCTTTCTATTATGCAGAAAGTCCGTTCACTTTTTTCGCTAGGTTTGATTTGTAACGAGCTGCGGTGTTTTTGTGGACAAGACCTTTTTTAGCTGCTTTATCGATTTTCTTTGCTGCTGCAGATAGAGCTGCTTTCGCTTTGTCTGCTTCGTTGTTGCTTACGAAAGTTTCAACTTGTTTCATAGCAGTGCGCATTGCAGATTTGATTGTTGCGTTGTGCGCGCGGCGCTCGTTGTTTGTTTTTGTGCGTTTGATCGCTGATTTAATGTTTGGCAATGTGTTTCACCTCCTAAGACATAACCTCTGTTCCTTTTCTATAGGTTAGATCTCAACAATAGAACAAATTGTATTCTATCAAACACACCCTTAGATTGCAATATAAATGTAAAGTATTTTTATTTGAAAGCTCCGTTTCGCGGGAATGTTTGCAGACCTTGCGGGCACACTAATACCAGTTATGTTTTTGGAGGGAATGCAAATATGGAGAAAAAGAAGCTCGATTTAAGTCAATATGCAGTCCGGACAGATTTAGCCGTGGAAGCGAGGGATCTGGCAGAGGAAAAGGAAGCTTCTCCAAAGAAAGAGCTGAAAGGGTTTACAGTCAAAGAATACGAAAAAGACGGGATCAAAATTCAGACGATGGACATTGATGAAGAAGGAGCGAAGCTGTCGGGGAAAAAAGCCGGCCGCTATTTAACCTTTGAAACACAAGGGATCAGACAGCAGGATTCCGTATTGCAGGAAAAAGTCGTCGATGTCTTCGCAAAGGAATTTTCCGCGTTTCTCGATTATTTGGGCATTCCGCGGGATGCCAGCTGCTTAATCGTCGGGCTTGGCAACTGGAATGTCACGCCCGACTCGCTCGGCCCCCTCGTGACGGAGAACCTTCTCGTGACGAGGCACCTGTTTCAGCTGCAGCCCGAAAATGTAGAGGAAGGCTACCGTCCGGTGAGTGCGCTTTCTCCGGGAGTCATGGGCTTAACCGGAATTGAAACGAGCGACATTATCCAAGGGGTGATCGATCGCTCAAAGCCCGATTTTGTCATTGCCATCGATGCGCTGGCATCAAGAGGGATCGAGCGTGTGAATTCTACCATTCAAATTTCAGACAGCGGGATACACCCCGGGTCTGGCGTGGGGAATAAAAGAAAAGAGTTAAGCAAGGATACGCTCGGCATCCCGGTCATCGCCATCGGTGTTCCAACGGTGGTCGATGCCGTCACGATCACGAGCGATACGATTGATTACATGCTGAAGCATTTTGGAAGAGAGATGAGAGATGACAGTCCGTCCAGGTCGCTCGTTCCCGCGGGGATGAGCTTTGGGAAAAGAAAGGTCCTCACCGAAGAAGACCTTCCCGATGAAGAGCACCGCAAATCGTTTCTCGGTATAGTCGGCGGCCTCGCAGAGGATGAAAAAAGGCAGCTGATCCATGAAGTCCTCGCTCCGCTTGGCCATAACTTAATGGTGACTCCTAAAGAGGTCGATACATTTATTGATGATATGGCAAATGTGATTGCAAACGGTCTGAACACAGCGCTCCATGAAAATGTATCGCAAGACAATAAAGGAATGTATAACCACTAAGATCAAGGCGGCTGACCAGGCCGCTTTTTTTCATGACATTTAGCATTGCCGGAACTTGTTCTACTTCCTCTATCTTGTACATAGTCTATTTACTAGACAAGCTCTGGAGGGATTTGCAATGAGAAAAAGAGGCAGGAATCGGCAGTTTGTGCTGGCTGTAAATGGAAGAAGCGCGGTGAAGACAGTATTCTTACTTATCGTCAGCCTGCTGCTCGTTTTTATTTTATCAGGCGTGCTGACTTCGCTGCGTCCTGAGTTAAGGCCGTCTTCTTCGTTGTACCGGGTGACTGATGAACTGGGGGGCGAGACCTTTGGGCTCATTTTGGGAATGGAAAACCACTACTTTGCATCAGAATTGCCGGAGCCGAATAAGCGCTTTGAGCTTTCCCCCCTCGTTCTGAAGCTGGCGACCAGCATTAATTTGAAAGATCCGCGAAGTTTTCTCGGACGGGAGCTTCCGGGCTTCTCTCATTTTGATTCGGAAATACTCATTGCCGGGCAAGGGACGGATTATACGAATATGCCGTCAGAATCTCCGCCGCCGACTGAGGTCTTAAAAGAGGAGAGAGAAGCGAATCTTGCAGAGCTTGAAGGGAAACAGAAAAAGAAAACAGGGGAGGAAAAACCTCCTGAACAATCGACGGGTGACCGAAAAGTCGTATTTATCTACAATACGCACAATACGGAATCGTATCTCCCCTTTTTAAAAGGTGAGACGGAACCTAATCGGGCGATTCATTCGAAAGCAAATGTTACGCTTGTCAGCGATATGCTCGGTAAAGCTCTGGATTCTCAAGGCGTAGGCGCGAAGGTGGATAAGACGGATATCCAGGGGAACCTGAAGAAAAAAGGCTGGGATTATGCGCGATCATATGACGAATCGAGACCAGTCGTCAAAGACGCGATAGCCACAAATAAAGACTTGCAATATTTTATAGACATTCACAGGGATGCAACACGTAAAAAAGCGACTACAACAACGATAAACGGAAAAAGCTATGCGAGGCTCGCATTTGTCATCGGTAAGAAGAGTCCTAATTTTGAATCGAATTTTAAATTGGCAAAAGAGCTGCATGAACGGCTGGAAAAAAAATATCCCGGTTTGAGCCGCGGTGTTATATCTAAGGGAGCTGCCGGGGATAATGGCATATATAATCAGGATTTAAACGAAAGATCCGTCTTAATCGAATTTGGCGGCGTAGATAATAACCGCGAAGAGCTGGAGCGGGCTGCAGAAGCGATGGCGGATGTATTCAGCGAGATGTACTGGAATGCTGAAAAAGTTGATGCAGACACCGGTGAAGACGATAAGAAAAAACAATAGGACAGGTGATGGAAGTGGCTTCTTTTATGGGAAAATGCATATTGGCTTGCGCTGTCATGTTTTTCGGCGTCCTTCTCGGCATGCAGCAGGCGAACAACGGAATGATTGAAATGAAAGGGTATCAGGACCCTGATTTAAAAGCGGCGCTCAGCATATCTGAAGGGGATGCGAAAGAGGCGTCAGTCCTCGGCCATCAAATCGATTTGGAGGAAAAACAAAAAGAGCTGGAACATCTGGAAGCTTTCAACCTCTTTTCCTCGGCAGGCCGCGCCCTGGCCGATTCGGTCACAAACACAGCCCGTTCATTGTATGACTGGATAAAGGAAAAAACGGAATAAGTAAAAGAAAAAACGAGCCGGATGGAGGACTCGTTTTTTCTTTTTCGGGTTTAGAAAGCATATGTGACTTAGGATTGAATCTTCACAACCCTATTGATATAATCTAAGCTAGCGCATATTGCGTTTCATAGTAGGAGTGATTAGTGTGACAGATAAAGAAAAACGATTACAAAGGCAGTCGAGAATCCGAAATTTCTCTATTATCGCCCATATCGACCACGGCAAGTCAACGCTTGCGGATCGAATCCTGGAAAAAACGGCGGCAATCACTCAAAGGGAAATGAAAGAACAGCTCCTCGACTCGATGGATTTGGAACGTGAAAGAGGAATCACCATTAAACTGAACTCCGTACAGCTGAAATATCAGGCAAAGGACGGAGAGGAATATATTTTTCATCTGATCGATACCCCGGGACACGTCGATTTTACGTATGAGGTTTCGAGAAGCCTTGCCGCATGCGAAGGCGCGATTCTCGTCGTCGACGCCGCACAGGGAATCGAGGCGCAAACGCTGGCAAACGTTTACCTTGCGCTTGACAACGACCTTGAAATTCTGCCGGTCATTAATAAAATCGACCTTCCGAGCGCAGAACCCGAACGCGTCCGCCAGGAAGTCGAGGATGTCATCGGTCTTGACGCTTCAGACGCCGTCCTTGCTTCAGCCAAAGCAGGCATCGGAATTGAAGAAATATTGGAGCAGATCGTTGAAAAGGTTCCCGCACCAAGCGGAGATCCGGAAGCGCCGCTTCAGGCTCTGATCTTTGACTCTCTGTATGATGCATACCGCGGGGTCGTCGCCTATATCAGAGTCGTCCAAGGTACCGTAAAAGCCGGTCAAAAAATTAAGATGATGGCGACGGGAAAAGAATTTGAAGTCACTGAAGTCGGCGTTTTCACACCGAAGGCTGTTCCGGTTGACGAACTGACTGTCGGCGACGTCGGATTCCTGACGGCCGCAATCAAAAACGTCGGAGACACCCGTGTAGGGGATACGATTACAAGTGCGGAAAACCCAGCGCCCGAAGCCCTGCCAGGCTACAGAAAGCTGAATCCGATGGTCTATTGCGGTCTGTATCCGATTGATACAGCGAAATACAACGACTTGCGGGAAGCGCTTGAAAAACTTGAGCTGAACGATTCAGCCCTGCAGTATGAGGCGGAAACGTCCCAGGCTCTCGGATTCGGCTTCCGCTGCGGTTTCCTGGGGATGCTCCACATGGAAATCATTCAGGAGCGGATTGAACGCGAATTCAACATCGATTTGATTACGACGGCTCCGAGCGTTATCTATGACGTGTACATGACAGACGGAGAAAAAATCGTCGTCGATAACCCGTCAAATATGCCTGATCCGCAGAAGATCGACCGGGTCGAAGAACCGTTCGTCAAAGCGACAATGATGGTGCCGAACGACTTTGTCGGCGCGGTCATGGAACTGTGCCAGGGCAAGCGCGGCCAGTTTATCGATATGCAGTATCTTGATGCGAACCGCGTCAGCATTGTCTACGAAATTCCGCTTGCGGAAATCGTCTACGAGTTTTTCGATCAGCTTAAATCAAATACGAAAGGCTATGCGTCATTTGATTACGAACTGATCGGATATAAACCGTCCAAGCTCGTGAAAATGGATATTATGCTGAACGGCGAAAAAATCGATGCCCTTTCCTTTATCGTTCACCGCGATTATGCGTATGAACGGGGTAAGGTTATCGTCGAAAAGCTGAAGGAACTCATTCCGCGCCAGCAGTTTGAAGTACCTGTCCAGGCAGCCATCGGCACAAAAATTGTCGCCCGTTCAACCATCAAAGCCATGCGCAAAAACGTTTTGGCGAAGTGCTACGGCGGGGATATTTCCAGAAAACGCAAACTGCTCGAAAAGCAAAAGGAAGGAAAGCGAAGAATGAAACAGGTCGGCTCTGTCGAAGTTCCGCAGGAAGCCTTTATGGCAGTCCTGAAAATGGACGACAGCGGTCCGAAATCATAATCATGAGCCGCCGCAGCGTAACACACTGCGGCTTCTTCCTGTAAAAGAAGGTGAAAATAATGAAAGCAGCATATATCCATATTCCGTTTTGCGAGCACATTTGCCATTATTGCGACTTCAACAAGTTTTTTATTCAATCTCAGCCCGTTGATGAATATTTGCGCTCTTTAGAGAAGGAAATGGCCAATTCAATGGAAGCGGCCGGACATCCTGAGCTGAAAACGATCTTTATCGGGGGAGGAACGCCGACATCGCTGTCGGCAGCGCAGCTTGAACGGCTTCTTGATTCCATTCATCGCGTTTTGAAACCGTCCGAAAGCCTTGCCGAATTTGCAGTGGAAGCCAATCCCGACGATTTATCGGCTGAAAAGCTGGATGTTTTAAAGGCCGCCGGTGTAGACAGGCTGAGCTTTGGCGTACAGACGTTTGAAGACGAGCTGCTAAAAAAAATCGGCAGGGTCCACGAGCAAAAAGACGTACTCGTTTCCTTTGAAAGAGCGCGAAAGGCGGGATTTGATAATATCAGCCTTGATCTGATGTTCGGCCTGCCAGGACAAACCATCGGCCACTTCGCCTCATCGCTCGATACGGCGCTTGCCCTCGGGGCTGAACATTATTCGGTCTATTCGCTGATCGTCGAACCGAAAACCGTTTTTTATAACTTGATGAAAAAAGGCCGGCTTCATCTGCCGCCGCAGGATCAGGAAGCTGAAATGTACGAACTCGTGATGCGGAAGATGGAAGAAGCGGGCATCGGCCAATACGAAATCAGCAACTACGCCAAAAAAGGATATGAGAGCAAACATAACCTCACATATTGGAACAATGAGGAGTATTTCGGTTTGGGCGCGGGCGCGCACGGCTATATCAATGGTGAAAGAACGGTAAATGCCGGCCCTGTCAAACATTATATCGACCTGATTGAGCAGTCAGGCTTTCCTTATAAAGAAAAACACAGGGTTACAAAAAATGAACAGATTGAAGAAGAAATGTTTCTCGGTCTTCGAAAAACCGCGGGAGTAGACAAAGAACGCTTTTTCGAAAAATACGGAAGAACTGTCGACGATCTCTTCCCGAAAGTGCTCCGTTCGCTGGAAGAAACAGGGCTGATTGTGAACACGAGCAAAAATGTATTTTTATCACATAATGGAAAACTATTGGGGAATGAAGTGTTTCAGGCATTCCTGGGTGAGTTATAATTGACATTTTGATTTCGGTTTGGTAATTTTGATATACAATTAGCACTCAGTTGTGTCGAGTGCTAACAGGGGTGATATGGATGTTAACAAATCGTCAGCTGTTAATCTTGCAGGTTATCGTCAACGATTTCATTCGTTCAGCTCAGCCGGTAGGGTCAAGAACGCTTTCCAAAAAGGAAGATATCACATTCAGCTCAGCAACGATCAGAAACGAAATGGCTGACTTGGAAGAGCTCGGTTTTATCGAAAAAACCCACTCATCTTCAGGCCGGATTCCTTCTGAAAAAGGCTATCGCTATTATGTCGATCATCTGCTTTCACCCGGAAAGCTGTCAAAAACGGACTTGAACATTATTCATTCGGTTTTCAAAGAAAAAATCTTTGAACTCGAAAAAGCGGTGCAGAAGTCGGCTCAAGTGCTGTCTGATCTGACAAATTATACATCGATTGTCCTCGGTCCGAGACTGAGCGAGAACCATCTTAAACAGATCCAGATTGTGCCGATTCAGCCCAAGAAGGCCGTTGCCATTCTAGTAACGAATACCGGCCATGTCGAGAATAAAACGATCAATTTTCCGGCGGAGGTCAATCTTTCCGATCTCGAAAAGCTGGTGAATATATTAAATGAACGCCTTAGAGGCGTGCCGATCTCAGAGCTGAAAGACAGGATTTTCAAAGAGGTCGTCATCTTCTTAAAGTCGCATATCCAAAATTACGATACAATTTTACACGGGCTCGGCGCAACGCTGGATTCATCTGTTCAAACCGACCGGCTGTTTTTCGGCGGCAAGATTAATATGCTGAATCAGCCCGAATTTCACGATATTGACAGAGTGAAATCGCTATTGTCGCTCATTGAGAAAGAACAGGAGCTTCTCCGGCTCTTTCAGTCGACTGAGTCCGGAATTACCATTAAAATCGGCAAGGAAAACGACTATGAAGAAATGGAAAACTGCAGCCTGATTACCGCGACATACACGGTCGGCTCAAAACAGATCGGCTCCATCGCGGTCATCGGGCCGACGCGCATGGACTACTCCCGCGTCGTCGGTTTGCTTCAGCACGTATCATCTGACTTGTCAAAAGCGCTGACAAGTTTGTATGATGGGTAAGGCAGTACCTAAAACAGAGACAGAAGGGAGAAATCCCTTCTTTATCATGAAACTCATCCTTTAAGGGAGGTGAACACAGATGGCAGAAGAAAAACAAACCGAAGAGCTAAACGAACAAGAGGAACTGAACGAGACAGAAGCGGAGACAGCGGAAGCCGAACAAACGGCTGCTGAAGCTGATGCCCCGGTAGAAGACACTCAAACAGAAATGCTTGAAAAACAACTAAAAGAACTTCAAGAACGTCTTGAAGAAAAAGAAAATAAACTTTTACGTGTTCAGGCGGACTTTGAAAACTACAAAAGACGCGCACGCCTTGATCTTGAGGCTGCTGAAAAGTACCGTTCCCAGCGCATCATCAGCGAATTGCTGCCGGCGCTTGACAACTTTGAACGCGCACTTCAAATCGATCCTGACAACGAGCAGACGAAAAGCCTTCTTCAAGGGATGGAAATGGTGCACCGTCAAATTTTGGATGCTCTTAAAAATGAAGGAGTTGAACAGATTCCATCAGTCGGAGAGCAATTTGACCCGAACATGCACCAGGCTGTTATGCAGGTCGAGGATGAAGCGTACGAATCAAACGCAGTCGTTGAGGAACTGCAAAAAGGCTATAAACTTAAGGACCGGGTGATCCGTCCTTCTATGGTAAAAGTCAATCAATAACTACATAGCAGGAGGTAAAAATTATGAGCAAAGTAATCGGAATCGACTTGGGAACAACGAACTCATGCGTTGCAGTGCTTGAAGGCGGAGAGCCGAAAGTCATCCCAAATCCAGAAGGAGCCCGCACGACTCCTTCGGTTGTTGCATTTAAAAACGGAGAGCGCCAGGTGGGTGAAGTGGCGAAACGCCAGTCCATCACGAATCCGAACACGATCATGTCGGTCAAGCGCCACATGGGCACGGACTATACAGTTGAAATCGAAGGCAAAAAGTACACGCCGCAAGAAGTGTCTGCCATCATCCTTCAGCATTTGAAATCATATGCTGAAAGCTATTTAGGCGAAACTGTATCTAAAGCCGTAATCACAGTTCCTGCATACTTCAACGATGCAGAACGTCAAGCGACAAAAGATGCCGGTAAAATCGCCGGACTTGAAGTTGAGCGGATCATCAACGAGCCGACTGCAGCTGCGCTTGCATACGGTCTGGATAAGACGGAAGAAGATCAGACGATCCTCGTCTACGACCTTGGCGGCGGTACATTCGACGTTTCCATCCTTGAATTGGGAGACGGCGTATTCGAAGTTCGTTCCACAGCGGGTGACAACCGCCTTGGAGGAGACGACTTTGACCAAGTGATCATCGATCATCTCGTCTTAGAATTCAAAAAAGAAAACGGCATTGATCTTTCTAAAGACAAAATGGCGCTTCAGCGCTTAAAAGATGCGGCTGAGAAAGCGAAAAAAGACCTTTCCGGCGTATCTTCTACGCAAATTTCCCTGCCGTTTATCACAGCGGGTGACGCAGGTCCGCTGCACCTTGAATTGACACTGACCCGTGCGAAGTTTGATGAGCTGTCTTCACACTTGGTAGAGCGCACAATGGGCCCTGTCCGTCAGGCTCTTCAAGATGCGGGACTTTCTGCAAGCGAAATCGACAAAGTGATCCTTGTCGGCGGATCAACACGTATCCCTGCCGTTCAGGAAGCGATCAAAAAAGAAACTGGAAAAGAAGCGCATAAAGGCGTCAACCCTGACGAAGTCGTAGCCCTTGGTGCAGCCATTCAAGGCGGCGTCATCACAGGCGATGTCAAAGATGTTGTCCTTCTGGACGTAACTCCGCTGTCACTTGGTATCGAAACAATGGGCGGCGTGTTCACGAAGCTGATTGAGCGCAACACGACAATTCCGACAAGCAAGTCCCAAGTGTTCTCAACAGCGGCTGACAACCAAACAGCGGTTGACATCCACGTGCTCCAAGGTGAGCGCCCGATGGCTGCCGACAACAAAACGCTCGGACGCTTCCAGCTTACAGATATTCCGCCGGCTCCTCGCGGCGTACCGCAAATCGAAGTGTCATTTGACATCGATAAGAACGGTATCGTCAACGTCAGCGCGAAAGATCTGGGCACCGGCAAAGAGCAAAACATCACGATCAAATCTTCTTCAGGCCTTTCTGACGATGAGATCGAGCGCATGGTGAAAGAAGCTGAAGAAAACGCCGAAGCGGATGAAAAGAAAAAAGAAGAAATCGAGCTTCGCAACGAAGCGGATCAGCTTGTCTTCACAACTGAAAAAACGCTGAAAGATCTTGAAGGCAAAGCCGATGAAGCGCAAGTGAAAAAAGCGAATGAAGCAAAAGACGCGCTAAAAGCTGCGATCGAGAAAAATGACCTTGATGAAATCAAGGCGAAAAAAGATGAGCTGCAAGCGATCGTCCAAGAGCTTTCAATGAAGCTTTACGAAGAAGCTGCAAAACAGGCTCAGCAAGACGGCGGCGCTGACGCTAAAAAAGCCGACGACAATGTCGTGGACGCTGAGTATGAAGAAGTAAACGACGATAAAGATCAAAAATAATTGAAATAAAATGTGCTGTGCTTACCCCGGTTTGCACAGCACATGACCTTACAGGCGATGAAAGTCAAAGTCAGGATCTCTTGACTTTGACTTTTTTCTTCCTAAAGGACAAAAGGAATTGAAAAAACATAATTTGAAATGATACAATCTAATTTATGTGAGAAAATCGGGAGTGTGAAGAGATGAGTAAGCGTGATTACTATGAGGTGCTTGGGGTAGGTAAGAGCGCTTCTAAAGATGAGATTAAAAAAGCTTACCGCAAGCTTTCTAAAAAATATCACCCGGACATCAACAAAGAAGCCGGAGCGGATGAAAAATTCAAAGAAGTCAAAGAAGCCTATGAAACACTTTCTGATGACCAAAAACGGGCCCATTACGACCAGTTTGGCCACACCGATCCAAATCAGGGATTCGGCGGCGGAGGTTTCGGTGGCGGCGACTTCGGCGGCTTTGGGTTTGACGATATTTTCTCAAGCATTTTCGGAGGCGGCGCAAGGCGGAGAGATCCGAATGCCCCGAGGCAGGGCGCCGATCTGCAGTATACGATGACATTGTCATTTGAAGAAGCGGCCTTCGGAAAAGAGACGACGATCGAAATTCCGCGTGAAGAAACATGTGAAACATGCAGCGGCTCAGGCGCGAAACCGGGAACAAAGCCGGAAACATGTTCACACTGCGGCGGCTCAGGCCAGCTGAACATGGAGCAGTCGACTCCGTTCGGAAAAGTCGTCAACAGAAGAGTATGTCATTACTGTAATGGAACGGGTAAGCAAATTAAACACAAATGTTCAACTTGCGGCGGTTCAGGAAAAGTGAAAAAACGCAAGAAAATCAATGTCACCATCCCGGCGGGTGTGGATGACGGCCAGCAGCTTCGAGTATCCGGACAGGGTGAACCGGGGATCAACGGCGGTCCGTCAGGTGACTTATTCGTCGTTTTCCGCGTCCAAGAACACGAATTTTTCGAGCGCGATGGAGACGATATTTACTGCGAAATGCCGCTGACATTTGCACAGGCTGCGCTCGGGGACGAAATCGAAGTGCCTACTCTTCACGGAAAAGTAAAATTAAAAGTGCCGGCGGGCACGCAGACAGGCACCAAGTTCCGCTTAAAAGGAAAAGGCGTTGCCAACGTACGCGGGTACGGTCAAGGCGATCAGCACATCGTCGTCCGCGTCGTGACACCGACGAATTTAACAGAAAACCAGAAAAATATTCTCCGCGAATTTGCAGAAGTGAGCGGAAATATGCCGGATGAACAGGAAATGAGTTTTTTCGATAAAGTAAAGCGCGCCTTTAAAGGCGATTAATGATTGGATGAGGAGTTGGTAGTATGAAATGGTCCGAAATCTGCATTCACACGACACATGAAGCGGTTGAGCCCATCTCGAATATTTTGCATGAAGCTGGTGCGAGTGGAGTCGTAATTGAAGATCCGCTTGATTTAATTAAAGAGCGTGAGAATGTATACGGAGAAATCTACCAGCTCGACCCCAATGATTACCCTGATGAAGGAGTCATTATTAAAGCGTATCTCCCGATCAACAGTTTTTTGGGAGAGACCGTAGAAGGAATCAAGGAAACCATCAATAATCTGCTGCTGTATGATATTGACCTCGGACGCAACAAAATCACCATCAGCGAGGTTAACGAAGAAGAATGGGCGACAGCATGGAAAAAATATTATCATCCCGTAAAAATTTCCGAGAAGTTTACGATTGTTCCGACATGGGAAGAGTACACACCGGTTCATACGGATGAGCTCATCATCGAGATGGACCCGGGAATGGCCTTCGGAACAGGCACACACCCGACAACCGTACTTTGCATACAGGCGCTTGAAAGATATGTGAAAGAAGGGGATTCGGTCGTGGATGTCGGAACGGGAACAGGCATTTTGAGCATTGCATCAGCCATGCTTCGCGCCAAACAGGTTGAAGGATATGATCTCGATCCTGTAGCCGTGGAAAGCGCCCGCTTGAACTCCAAGCTCAATAAAGTCAGCGATCATATCGAGATCAAGCAAAATAATCTGCTCGACGGCGTCGAAGGAGAAAAAGACGTCATCGTCGCCAATATCCTGGCCGAGGTCATCTTGCGCTTTACGGATCAGGCATACGATCTGTTGAAAGACGGCGGCTATTTCATTACGTCGGGAATCATCCAGCAGAAAAAACAGGAAGTCAAAGATGCACTGGTGAAAGAAGGCTTTACGATCGTCGAGGTTCTTTCAATGGAGGACTGGGTCAGCATCATCGCTAAAAAATAATCGTTAGTAGGTGTGACAAGCGTATGCAACGATATTTTATCGAACAATCAAAACAAGAGGTCACAGCCGCACCCGCGTTCTCGATCAAAGGCGAAGACGTTCATCACATTGCGACCGTGATGAGGATGTCTCCCGGAGACGAGGTCATTTGCTGTGCAAAAGACGGCCATGAAGCGAAATGCCGGATCGAGTCCGTCACAAAAGACGAGGTTTTATTGAGCGTAAACGAATGGACGGGGCAAACACGCGAACTGCCCGTCCAGATCCATATTGCCAACGGCCTTCCTAAAGGAGATAAGCTGGAATGGATCATTCAAAAAGGGACAGAGCTCGGTGCAAGCTCGTTTATTCCTTTTCAGGCATCACGCTCCGTTGTTAAACTTGATGAAAAAAAGGCAAAGAAAAAGCGGGAAAGGTGGGCGAAAATCGCCAAAGAAGCCGCAGAACAGTCCCACAGAAACGCGATTCCCGATGTAGCGCCGGTTCACACGTTTCAACGTTTGCTTGAGAGCCTTGAGGACTTCGATAAATGTGTCGTTGCATACGAAGAGTCATCAAAGCAAGGCGAGACGAGCCGGTTTCAATCCGTGCTCAAAAGCCTGTCGGAAGGATCATCCGTACTCATGGTGTTCGGTCCTGAAGGCGGGTTTTCAGAAGATGAAATTGAAGCGCTTAAAGAAAAAGGAGCCCTCGCCTGCGGGCTCGGTCCGCGGATTTTAAGGGCGGAAACAGCTCCGCTGTACGCGTTGGCGGCAGTTTCTTATCATACAGAGTTATTAAGAGGTGAATAACAATGGCAACCGTTGCATTTCATACACTTGGCTGCAAGGTCAACCATTATGAAACAGAAGCAATCTGGCAGCTTTTCAAAGAAGCCGGCTACGAAAGAAAAGAATTTGAAAGTTCGGCGGACGTATACGTCATTAATACATGCACCGTCACAAATACAGGTGATAAAAAAAGCCGCCAGGTGATCAGACGGGCGATCCGCCAAAATCCTGACGCCGTCATTTGCGTGACAGGGTGCTACGCCCAGACTTCCCCGGCGGAAATCATGGCGATCCCGGGCGTTGATATCGTCGTCGGTACGCAGGACCGCGAAAAAATGCTCGGCTATATTAAGCAGTACCAGGAAGAAAGACAGCCGATTAACGGCGTCAGCAATATTATGAAAGCAAGAGTGTTTGAGGAGCTTGATGTTCCTGCATTTACCGACAGAACGCGTGCTTCTTTGAAAATTCAAGAAGGCTGCAACAATTTCTGCACATTCTGCATCATTCCGTGGGCGCGCGGCCTGCTTCGTTCCCGCGACCCTGAGGAAGTCATCCGCCAGGCGCAGCAGCTCGTTGATGCCGGCTATAAAGAAATCGTTTTGACCGGTATTCATACTGGCGGTTATGGAGAAGATATGAAAGACTACAACTTTGCGCAGCTGTTGAAAGAACTGGACAGCCGTGTGAAAGGTCTGAAACGAATCCGTATCTCTTCAATCGAAGCGAGCCAAATTACAGACGAAGTGATCGAAGTGCTTGACCGCTCAGACAAGATCGTCAGACACCTTCACATTCCGCTTCAATCCGGCTCAAACAGCGTTTTAAAACGGATGAGAAGAAAGTATACGATGGAGTTTTTCGCCGACAGGCTGACGAAACTCAAAAAAGCTCTTCCGGGGCTCGCAGTCACTTCTGATGTGATCGTCGGCTTCCCGGGGGAAACGGAAGAAGAATTCATGGAGACGTACAACTTTATTAAAGAACACAAGTTTTCCGAGCTCCACGTCTTCCCGTACAGCAAACGGACCGGAACTCCAGCAGCACGCATGGACGGCCAGGTTGACGAGAACGTGAAAAACGAAAGAGTTCACAAACTGATCGCTCTTTCAGATCAGCTTGCGAAAGAATACGCATCAGATTATGAAGGCGATGTTCTGGAAATCATTCCGGAAGAGCCGTTCACGGAAACGGGCGAAGACAATCTGCTTGTCGGCTACACGGACAACTACATGAAGGTCGTTTTCGAAGGTTCCGAAGACCTGATCGGCCAGCTTGTTAAAGTGAAGATCTTAAAAGCCGGCTATCCGTACAATAAAGGCCAGTTCGTCCGCGTCGCCGAAGACGACGTCCATGAAAACATCCGCTTATCGTCATAAATGATCAATTTAGCCGGTTCACGAAAAAGGTGTTCCGGCTTTTTTTGCGAATATCATAAAAGACAACCACTTGAAAAGGAGTCGGGACAATGACAAAACAAATTGCGCGAATGATCGATCACACGCTATTGAAGCCTGATGCTGTCACATCCGAAATCGAAGCGCTTTGCAAAGAAGCACGTGTATACGATTTTGCTTCCGTTTGCGTCAACCCTTGCTGGGTAAAGCTGTGCGCCGAGCTTCTTAAAGATTCAGAAGTGAAAGTGTGCACGGTTATCGGCTTTCCTTTAGGTGCAGCGTCTCCGGAAACAAAAGCCTTTGAAACCAGGCAGGCGATTGCAGACGGGGCCGGTGAAGTTGATATGGTGATCAACATCGGTGCATTAAAAGACCGCGATACCGGAACCGTGGAGCATGACATCAGAGCGGTGACAGACGCGGCCGTTGGCAAAGCTCTCGTAAAAGTCATCATAGAGACGTCACTGTTGACGGATGAAGAAAAAAGGCTCGCTTGTGAACTGGCCGTAAAAGCCGGCGCCGATTTTGTCAAAACATCGACCGGTTTTTCCGGCGGCGGCGCGACAGTTCAGGATATAAAACTGATGCGGGAAGCTGTCGGACCTGATATCGGCGTTAAAGCATCAGGGGGCGTCCGCGATAAGGAAAGCGCCCTTGCCATGGTTGAAGCCGGAGCGACGAGAATCGGAGCAAGCGCGGGCGTGTCGATTGTCAAAGGCTTAACAGCGGATGAAGACTACTAATCAAACAAAACCAGGCGTTTACCGGGCCTGGTTTTTGTTTGGGATGAGAAACATGATCAGCGAATGAAACAGATTTGAGAGCGGCAGAAACAATAGGGACGTGACGACGTTGAAGAGCAGGCTGAAATGGGCAATCTGTTGAGCGGGACTTGCCGACAGTCCGGAAATAAAGCCTGTTATTGATGAGAGCAGGGGGTATACAGCTGCTACACCGATGACATTAAACAGCACATGGGCATAAGCCGTTTGCCTGGCTGCAGCTCCGCCTTTGAAGGACGCCATCACGGCTGTGATACATGTCCCGATATTGGAGCCGAGAACAACGCTCATCGCTTCGGTCAAACCGACGACACCTTGATCCATAAAGCTCATCAGGATGCCGACACACGCCGAACTGGAATGAATCATCGCGGTCAAAACCGTGCCGATGATCAAGGCGTAAAGCGGTGAATCTTCGGCAAGCTGCACAATATAAGCGCCCGAGTCTAGCTGTGACAACGGCACGGCAAGCCGGCTGAAGCCGCTGATACAGAAAAAAATAACACCCAAGCCGATCATGCTTACGCCCACTTGCCGAAAAGGGGATTTTCCGGCAATGAAAAGAACCGCACCTGCGGCAAAAAGGGCAAAAATCAAAAATTCCAGCTTCACCGCCAAAAATTCCGTTGTGAAGGTGGACCCGATGTTTGTTCCCAAAATGAGCGGAATCGAACGTTTAAATGAAAGGGCGCCTACCGAGACAAAGCCAATGACGATCACCATAAATGCCGAGCTGCTTTGCAAAACCCCCGTAAATACAATGCTGACCAAAAAGGCTTTCACCGGATGATCCGTGAAAAACAGCAGCCGCTTTTCGATTTTTTCAAATGTCAGTGAAATCAAGCCTTTTCTCAGCATGCTCATGCCTTTGAGAAAAAGAACGATCAATAATATGAATAAGATCAGGATTATCATCAGTTTTTCGAACAGCCTCCTTTATAAATATATACAGACAAGCTGCCGAAATCATGACTGAACAATAAAACGTTCTCCTTGGTTGACCTTACCGGAGGCTTATATTATAATGTCAAAGTACATGTTTATATGTATGTCTTTTTTTAAAGCAGTCGATTGGTGTATTCGGAGGGAGGGAAAGAGAATGTCAAAAACGGTCGTTAGAAAAAACGAATCGCTTGAAGATGCTCTTCGTCGCTTCAAACGCAGTGTATCAAAGACAGGTACTTTGCAGGAAGCAAGAAAGCGTGAATTTTATGAAAAACCTAGCGTAAGACGCAAGAAAAAGTCTGAAGCTGCAAGAAAGCGCAAATACTAAAAGAGGGTGGATTTATGAGTCTTCTTGAGCGGCTGAATCAAGATATGAAGCTCTATATGAAAAACCGTGAGAAAGACAAACTGACTGTCATTCGCATGGTCAAAGCTTCGCTTCAAAACGAAGCAATCAAGCTTAAGAAAGACAGGCTGACCGATGATGAAGAACTGACTGTTCTTTCTCGTGAATTAAAACAGCGTAAAGACTCCCTCCATGAATTTTCAAACGCTAATCGTTCAGATTTAGTAGATAAAGTTCAAAAAGAGTTAGACATTCTGGAAGCTTATATGCCTGAACAGCTGACGGAAGAAGAGCTGCTCGGCATCGTCGACGAGACGATCGCCGAAGTCGGCGCCTCTTCAAAAGCGGATATGGGCAAAGTGATGAGCGCTATCATGCCGAAAGTCAAAGGCAAGGCGGACGGCGGTCTCGTCAATAAGCTTGTCAGCAAACAACTGTCTTAAGAAAAAGACGCCTTTAAGCAATTAAAGGCGTCTTTTTTTGTGCGTGTTCATACAATAGAAAAGTAGTAGAAAGATGAAACCTTTGCTACATTTATAACGTATGTAATGTTAATGATAATAGGGGAAGGAGGCCTCAGACATCATTGCTGCTGAAAAAATTTAGAATTTTTGTTGCTCTGGCCAGCGGTTTTGTTTTATTCTTATTACTAGGCGTTCATTTGACCGTGAAAGCGGATGGAGATACAGTGTATGTCATTCCGATCGAAGAAACGGTTGAAAAAGGGCTTTCAAAATTTCTTGAGCGCTCTTTTCAAGAAGCGGAAGATATGAATGCCAAACATATCATACTCGATATCAATACCCCCGGCGGAGCGGTCGACGCAGTCCTTGATATGGCTGATACGATACATAACTCCGACATTCCGGTGACCGCTTATGTGAATAGAAGGGCTCTGTCCGCAGGCGCTTACCTCGCCTTGAATGCAGACGATATTTATATGGCGCCCGGCGGGAAAATGGGAGCCGCCGCGATCATTGACACGCAGGGAAATGCCGCTGATAAAAAGTCGGAATCTCTGTGGCTCGCTGAAATGGAAGACGCAGCCAAAAAAAACGGACGTGATCCGAAATACGCTCTCGCGATGGCCGATGCGGACGTCGATGCTAAAGAAGTTGGGGCGCCGAAGGGCGAGCTGCTCACGTTAAGCCCTGACAAAGCGCTGGAAGTCGGCTATTCCGAAGGCACAGTTTCGAGCCTTGATGATCTTTTGAAAAAGCTGAACTTGAAGGATGCCAAAATCGAGCGTGCCGAGGTGAGCTTCGCCGAAAAGGTGGCCCGGTTCATCACGCATCCGGTCGTGATTCCGATTCTCCTTTCAATCGGAAGTCTCGGATTGATTGTGGAGCTTTATTCGCCTGGTTTTGGAATCCCCGGCTTTATGGGACTCTCCGCGCTGCTGCTCTTTTTCTACGGTCATCTCGTCGCCGGGCTTGCCGGGATGGAAACGATCCTTCTGTTTGCAGCAGGCATTATTTTAATCATTTTAGAGATTTTTCTGCCGGGCGGAATAGCAGGGATTGCCGGCCTGATCGCGATCGTTGCGAGCCTCTTTTTAGCATCGGGAAGCTTTAAGGTCATGGCCGTCTCGATTTTGATTGCAACTGCTGTTTCTATAGCGGCATCCATTCTATTGACAAGGGTGTTGGGGAAGCGTATGAAATTTTTTAAAAAATTGATCTTAACCGACTCGACAAGCACGGAAAGCGGATATGTGTCAAATGAAAGCCGGCGCGATTTAATTGGTAAAACCGGCGTCACGTTTACACCGCTCAGACCGTCCGGAACGGTCATCATCGGCGATGAACGGCTTGATGTCGTATCTGAAGGCTCGTTCACCGCGAAGGACAAGAAAGTGAAAGTGGTTAAAGTGGAAGGCTCACGCATTGTTGTGAGAGAATTATAAATTACATTATTAGGAGGAATATTATGGATCCGTCAACACTGTTTCTTTTGCTTATTATAGCAGCCGGAATCATCTTACTAGCTGTCTTCTTTACATTCGTCCCGGTCATGCTGTGGATCTCGGCTTTGGCCGCTGGTGTTAAAATCAGCATTTTCACACTGATCGGAATGAGGCTCCGCCGCGTCATTCCAAACCGCGTGGTGAACCCGCTGATCAAAGCGCATAAAGCGGGACTTGATGTTACGATCAATCAGCTTGAAAGCCACTATCTTGCAGGGGGTAATGTTGACCGGGTTGTCAACGCGCTTATCGCTGCCCAACGTGCAAACATTGAACTCACATTCGCCAGATGTGCGGCCATCGATTTAGCGGGCCGTGACGTGCTTGAAGCCGTTCAAATGAGCGTTAATCCGAAAGTCATCGAAACGCCGTTTATTGCCGGTGTAGCAATGGACGGTATCGAGGTGAAAGCAAAAGCGAGAATCACGGTTCGCGCAAACATCGACCGCCTTGTCGGGGGAGCGGGAGAAGAAACAATCATTGCCCGTGTCGGCGAAGGGATCGTTTCGACAATCGGTTCCTCCGATAATCATAAAAAAGTGCTTGAAAACCCGGATATGATTTCACAAACCGTCTTGAGCAAAGGATTGGATTCAGGCACAGCGTTTGAAATTCTATCGATCGATATCGCTGACGTTGACATCGGCAAAAACATCGGAGCGATTCTGCAGACCGACCAAGCTGAAGCCGATAAAAACATCGCCCAGGCGAAAGCGGAAGAACGCCGCGCCATGGCGGTTGCGCAAGAACAGGAAATGCGCGCCCGCGTCGAAGAAATGCGCGCTAAAGTCGTCGAGGCAGAAGCCGAAGTGCCGCTTGCGATGTCTGAAGCTCTCCGCAGCGGAAAGATCGGAGTCATGGACTACCTCAATATGAAAAACATCGACGCCGACACAGACATGCGTGATTCTTTCGGAAAGATGACGAAAGACCAAAATGAAGAGGATCATAAATAAACAAGCCCCTGTAAAAAGGAGGGAGCTCATTGCTTGATATCCTGTTCGACAATCCGATTATCATGGCGGCCATCATCGCAGCCATCTCCTTCATATTCAACAAGCTCGGAAAAAATGATGAAAATGAAGAAACCAAGCGTAAACCGGCGCCTGAACGGCCGAAAACGCAGACGACGCCGAAGCAGACGGCACAGCGCCGGCCGGCAGAAAACAAAAAACAACGGCCTGCAGCAGCTGCGGCTGCTGCAAAAAGCGAAGATATGGCCGCAGAGCTCCGCAGAATCCAAGCGGATGCCGAGCGGTCCATGCCGGCCGTTGAACGGGCCATTAAAAAGCAGAGCAGCCGGGTGATCAACCGGAAACAAGAGCTGCTCGATTTGAATAAAAACACGATTGTCCAAGGCGTTGTACTCAGCGAAGTATTCGGCCCTCCGCGGTCGAGAAAGCCGCATTACACAATGAGGCGCCGCCCTAAAATTTAAGTATTAGAACCCCCATATCACTCATACATATGAGATGAAAGGGGGTTCTTTTTTTATGGCGCAAAGAAAAAACCGCATCAAAGCGTGGCTGACAAGAACATTGGAAATTCCCCCTGATGTCATGATGGATCTTCCGAGAATCACGATGATAGGAAGACTTCACATATATATTGAAAACCACAGAGGGCTTTTGCTTTTCAGCGATACCGAAGTAAGGCTGATGCTCAAACAGGGGCAGTGCATCATTCAAGGCAAAAACTTTGTCATCAAAACGATTTTGCCTGAGGAAATTCTGCTTGAAGGCACGATTGAGCTCGTACGCTATATCGATTCATAAGTCGGGGGGAAAGAATCGTGAAGAATAAATGGCTTTCTTTTTTTTCAGGAAAGATCCAGCTTGAGATAACAGGAAAGGGGATCGAACGATTATTAAATGAATGCACCAGGCGCAGCATCCCGATGTTTAACGTAAAGAAAAAGAAAGACGCTGTCTTTCTTTATATTCCGCTTTCTGATGTACATGCCTTCCGGAGGGTCATCAGGGATTTTGACTGCAAGTGCCGCTTCGTCAGACGAAAAGGTTTTCCTTTCCTCGTGCAGAAGTCTAAACGGAATAGCGGCTTCACTTTTGGAATTGCTGGTTTTTTTATCATCATGTTTTTATTGTCCAACATGCTTTGGAAAATTGACATAACAGGAGCCAATCCGGAGACAGAACATCAAATCAGACAGCACTTGAATGAAATCGGCGTCAAAAAAGGCCGCCTTCAGTTTACAATGCTGACCCCGGAAAAAATTCAGCAGGCGCTTACAAAGCGCGTCGAAAACATCACCTGGGTGGGCATTGAATTAAACGGCACGGCCCTTCACATGAAAGTGGTTGAAAAAAATGAACCTGACAAAGAAAAATATATTGGTCCGAGGCACATCGTCGCCAAAAAAGGGGCGACCATCTCGAAAATGTTCGTGGAAAAAGGCGAGCCGCTCGTCACCGTGAACCAGCACGTTGAAAAAGGGCAAATGCTTGTTTCCGGACTGATCGGGAGCGAAGAGGAAAAGCAAAAAGTCGGAGCCAAAGGGAAAATCTACGGTGAAACCTGGTACAAGTCAAAAGTAACGGTTCCGCTTGAGACATCATTTGACGTTTTTACGGGTAAAGTAAGGACAAGTCACAAGCTATCCTTCGGTTCTTTTTCCGTGCTTGTCTGGGGCTTTTCTTTTAAAAAAGAAGAGTTCTCGCGCCCAAAGACAGAAACCGAAAAACACTCGCTGCATTTTATGAATTTTACGCTTCCTGTCGCGTATGAAAAGGAACATACGAGGGAGAGCGAACAAATCAAAAGGGTGTACTCGAAAAAAGAAGCGGTCCTTGAAGGGATCGAAATGGGAAAAAGAGACATCAGGAAAAAAATCGGCAGCGACGGGAACATTATCAGTGAAAAAGTTTTGCACGAAACGAGTGAGAATGGTAAAGTTAAATTGATCATCCTTTACCAGGTTATTGAAGACATTGTTCAAACAACACCAATTGTTCAGGAGACTAAAGAATGACAGAACACTTACTTGCGATTCATCAGCAACTGGAAAGTCCGAACGAGGCTCAAGCGCTGTTTGGGAACCAGGATTCCCATTTGAAGTTAATGGAGGAAGAGCTGAACATTTCGATTGTCACGCGCGGTGAAACCGTCTATGTGACCGGAGACGAAGAAACGTTTGAAATCGTGGACAGCCTGCTTGCATCCCTCTTGAATCTCATCCGCAAAGGAATCGAGATATCAGAACGCGATGTCTTGTATGCGGTCAAGATGGCGAAAAAGCAGAAGCTTGAGTTTTTTGAAAGCATGTATGAAGAGGAAATTACGAAAAACGCCAAAGGAAAACCGATCAGAGTCAAAACCATCGGTCAAAGAGAATATATCGCCGCCATGAAGAGGCACGACTTAATCTTCGGCATCGGCCCTGCAGGAACGGGGAAAACCTATTTGGCTGTCGTAAAGGCCGTCCATGAACTGAAAAACGGACGCATCAAAAAAATCATTTTGACAAGACCAGCTGTTGAAGCAGGGGAAAGCCTCGGGTTTTTGCCTGGGGATTTAAAGGAGAAAGTCGACCCTTATTTAAGGCCGCTGTATGACGCGCTCCATGATGTGCTCGGAACGGACCATACGGCACGGCTGCTTGAAAGAGGAACGATTGAAATCGCGCCGCTTGCTTACATGAGGGGGCGGACGCTCGACGACGCATTTGTGATTTTGGATGAAGCGCAGAATACGACACCGGCACAAATGAAAATGTTTTTGACGAGATTGGGTTTTGGTTCTAAAATGGTCATTACAGGCGATATTACGCAAATCGATTTGCCGAAGGGCGTCACATCGGGGCTTGCCGTTGCAAAAAAGATGCTCCTTGATATCGAAGGCATTTCAATTGTTGAACTGGATCAGACGGACGTGGTCAGACACCCGCTTGTCGCCCGTATTATTGAAGCATACGAAAAGTCAAAATAATTCCGAATGGCCCGATCGCCCGTTATCGGGTCATTTTTTAGTTTCCCGCGGGAAAAGAGGTGCTTTTGTTGAAAAAGAAAAAAAGAGACGGAAAGTTTCGGCCCATCCGCTTGGAAAACGGCCGCTTCCTTCCGGTCATTCTTTATGCGGCTTTATCCGCGCTGATGTTCATCCTGCTGTTTTTCCATGTGAGGCCCGAGTCCCTCGACCTCGATTTATTTTCGATCAGCGAGAATACGATCTATGCGCCGGCGACAGTCGAAGATCAAAAGGCCACGGCTAATAAAAAGCAGGAAGCGAGAGAGGAAGTTCCCGACCAGTACACTTTGAAAAAAGAGTACTCTGACAACAGGGTCGACCTTGTCTCATCAATATTCGACATCATTAAAGAAGTGAAAAAAGAAAGCGCAGAACAAGAGAAAAAAGACAAGCAGGCCCCGTCTGAAAAAGACCAAATCAAATCTGTCGAAGAAAAGCTGACTTCAGATGTGACGGACTCGCTGTCGCAGGATTCAGTCAAACACCTGCTGAAGGCCAGCGATGGAGAGCTTTCGATGACACAGGATTCGGTCATCACCGCCGTCAATGATGTGATGAGCAAAGAAATCCGCGCCGGAAAGCTTGATGAAGCGAAAGAGCATGTAACGAAAGAGCTGAAGGGTAATTCGATACCTTCAAAATTAAAAAACGCCGCTGATGAAATCGGACGCTTTGCAATCATTCCCAACTATGTATACGATCCCGACAAGACGGAGCAGAAGCGTCAGGAAGCGGCTGACAGCGTGCAGCAGGTGCAGATCAAGCAGGGGCAGATACTTGTTGAGGAAAATCAGCTGATCGACAGGGAAGTCTATCGAAAGCTTGAACTGACAGGACTCTTAAGCGGAGCCAACATCTTCAAGCCTGTCGGCGGACTGCTGCTTTTAATCGCGCTTTTCATCTCAGCTTTGGTTTACTATTTCGAAAAGCAGTACAGCAGCCGGATTCCGAAAAATAAGTCGCTCATGCTGTTTTCATTGATTACAGCGATCGTTTTAATCGTCATGGAAGTGATCAGCCTGTTTCAGCAGCTTGAAATCGGCCATATCGGCTATCTCGTGCCGATTGCGATGGGCGTGATGCTCATTAAACTGCTGATCAATGAAAGGTTGGCGATCCTGTCGAGCATGATCCTTTCCATTTGCGGAAGTATGATGTTTAACCAAGGCGTGACAGGCACGTTTAATTATGGAATCGGAACGTATTTCTTGATCAGCTCGATGGCGGGTATACTGTTTTTAGGGAAGCATAATGCGAGGGCGAAAATCCTCCAGGCCGGCTTGTTTGTCTCCCTGATCAACATCGTCGTCCTGTTTACCTTGCAGCTCATTCAAAACACGGCGCAAACTGGGCTTGAGATGGGTACATACCTTGTCATGGGAGCGGTGTCCGGCATCGGATCGTCAGTTCTTGTGCTCGGGCTCATGCCGTTTTTTGAAAGCGGCTTTGGGATTCTGTCCACGATGAAGCTTCTCGAGCTTTCAAACCCGAATCATCCGCTGCTCCGCAAAATTCTGACGGAAACACCCGGCACATACCATCACAG
The DNA here is from genome assembly GCF_018333035.1 of Bacillus sp. J41TS8. Taxonomy (NCBI): domain Bacteria; kingdom Bacillati; phylum Bacillota; class Bacilli; order Caryophanales; family Bacillaceae; genus Bacillus; species Bacillus sp. J41TS8. Next base: position 32,029 of record NZ_BORF01000001.1, on the reverse strand, counting down.
CGTTATGGTTGCGAACTTATCGGAGGCGGCATGCGAAGCTGTCGGAGCAAACGGGCTTTTGGCAAGAGTCGGAGCCTATTACCATGATATCGGCAAGACAAAGCGGCCCCAATATTTTATAGAAAACCAAATGAATATTGATAATCCGCATGACAAGCTTTCTCCGCAGCTGAGCAAAAACATTATCATTGCCCATGCGACAGACGGCGCCGATATGCTGAGGGATCATAAAATGCCGAAGGAGCTTGTCGACATCGCCGAACAGCATCACGGCACATCGCTGCTCAAGTTTTTTTACTATAAGGCGAAAGAAAAAGGCGATCAGACGACTGAAGAAGAGTTCCGCTATCCCGGTCCGAAGCCCCAGACAAAAGAGGCGGCGATCATCTCGGTGGCCGACAGCGTCGAAGCAGCCGTCCGCTCAATGCATAACCCGAATCCCGAAAGGATTGAAAAGCTGGTGCGCGGGATCATATCAGATAAGCTGCAGGACGGGCAGTTTGACGAATGTGATTTAACTTTAAAAGAGCTCAATATTATCGCGAAGACGCTCTGCGAAACGCTGAAAGGCATTTTTCACTCCCGGATCGAATATCCGGAAGCTAATCCTAAACAGAAGGTGAAACACACATGAGTTTAATTCTAGATATTACAGACGAGACCGGACGGGTCCCTGAAGACCAGCTTGCTGAAATTGAGAAGATTCTTCAATTCGCAGCGGCAGAGGAAGGCGTCGCAGACGGCGCCGAAGTTTCGGTTACGATCGTCAACAATGAAGAGATACAAGAAATCAACAAAGAGTACAGAGGCAAAGATTATCCGACTGACGTCATTTCATTTGCCCTTGAAGAAGACGGCGAAGGAGAGATTGAAATTATCGGCGCTGACATGCCGCCCGTTCTCGGAGATATCATCATCAGCGCTGATAAAGCACGGGAACAGGCCGAAGAATACGGGCATTCACTGATGAGAGAGCTGGGTTTTCTGACGGTTCACGGCTTTTTGCACCTCCTCGGCTATGACCATATGACAGAGGAAGAGGAAAAAGAGATGTTCACTAAGCAAAAGGAAATTTTGAATCGATATGGGCTCTCAAGATCCTCATAAACAAAACGAATGGCGCCGTCTGAAATGGAGTTTTTCAAACGCCTTTACAGGAATAGTCAAGACGTTCATGTCGGAGCGCAATTTTAGAATTCATTCTGGAGCCGCCATCCTCGTGATCGCCTGCGGCTTTTTCTTCAGGCTGACTCTGATCGAATGGTCCATCATCTTGATCCTGATCGGCGGAATGCTCGCCTTGGAGCTGATGAATACGGCTGTGGAGCATACGATCGACCTTATCACAAAAGAGAACCACCCGCTTGCAAAGGCGGCAAAGGACGCGGCGGCCGGGGCGGTTTGCGTGTTTGCAGCCGTTTCGTGTATGATTGGGTTACTCATCTTTTTGTCAAAATTGTTTTGATGCCGTGCCTTTCATTGTGCGCAATTCTTACAAAAATTTTACATTTGTGATTTGGGCGTGAAAAAGAAGCCATTTTTATGTAAAATAAAAGTGTTAGCGGTACCATAACCGCTATAGGAAGGAATACACACATTGACTAAACAAGAATTGATTGCAGAAGCTTTAAAAGCAAGGGAATTTGCATATGTTCCGTATTCGAAATTCAAAGTCGGCGCTGCCCTTTTGACTGAGGACGGCAAGGTGTACAAAGGCTGCAACATTGAAAATGCTGCATACAGCCTGTGCAACTGCGCCGAGCGGACAGCGTTGTTCAAGGCTTACTCGGAAGGGGAAAAATCGTTTAAGATGCTTGCCGTCGCTGCGGATACGCCGGGTCCGGTGTCGCCGTGCGGAGCGTGCAGACAGGTGATTTCCGAACTTTGTTCAGCAAACATGCCTGTCATCTTAACCAATCTGAATGGCCAAGTCAAAGAAATGACGGTTCAAGAATTACTGCCAGGAGCATTTTCATCGGAGGACTTACATGACACAGGAAAGCTTTAAATCAGGATTTGTCTCCATTATCGGACGACCAAACGTAGGAAAATCTACATTTTTGAATCGCGTGATCGGCCAAAAAATCGCCATCATGAGCGACAAACCGCAAACAACAAGAAACAAAGTGCAAGGTGTGCTGACAACCGATACATCCCAGACGATTTTTATCGATACGCCGGGCATTCATAAACCGAAGCATAAATTGGGCGATTTTATGATGAAGGTGGCGCAGAACACTTTAAAGGAAGTCGACTTGATCTTGTTTATGATCAATGCGGAGGAAGGCTACGGAAAAGGCGACGAATTTATCATCGAGCGCTTAAAAGGAGTCAAGACGCCGGTATTTTTGATCGTCAACAAAATCGACCGGATTCATCCGGATGAGCTTCTTGTGCTAATCGATGAGTACAGAACCAGGTATCCGTTTCAGGAAATCGTTCCGATCTCCGCCCTTGAGGGAAATAATATCGATACGCTTTTAAAGCAAATTGAGGATTATTTGCCGGAAGGTCCGCAGTTTTACCCGAGTGACCAGGTGACCGATCATCCGGAGCGATTTATCATTTCTGAGCTGATTCGGGAAAAAGTGCTGCATCTGACAAGGGAAGAGATCCCTCACAGCATTGCGGTCTCGATCGAGTCCATTCAAGAACGGGAAAACGGTTCTGTGTATGTGAGCGCGACCATCGTCGTCGAACGCGACTCACAAAAAGGGATCGTCATCGGAAAAAGAGGCAGTCTGCTTAAAGAAATCGGCAAGCGGGCAAGAACTGATATCGAGGCGCTGCTCGGATCATCGGTGTTTTTAGAGCTGTGGGTTAAAGTGCAGAAAGACTGGCGCAACAAGATGTCTCAGCTTCGTGATTTTGGATTTAGAGAAGACGAGTATTAACGGACAGAGCTTGACCGCGGTTTAGTCGTGACAAAATCTCTCGAAATCAAAGATATATTAGAAAAAATTGTTTAACATGAAATGGAGGATACAAGGTCAAGATAATCTTAAGAATTTGGATGTTTAAAAAGCTAGTTATAAACAGAAAGGTGGGGCTTTTTATGTTGAATTTTACTTGGAATGTATTTTCACAAACAGGAAGCGTTGACACGTACCTCCTTTTTAAAGAATTGGAAAAGGAGAACCTGGAAAGACCCGAAGTACTTGAAGAAGAGCTAGCGCAAATTGACTTTCCAATTTTGTGATCATGCTTGACCCCTCCAATTTTTGGATGGTGCACATATGCTGACGAAATGTGAAGGTATCGTCCTTCGTACAAACGACTATGGTGAAACAAATAAAATCATTACGCTGTTGACGAGAGAACACGGGAAAATCGGTGTGCTGGCAAGGGGCGCCAAAAAGCCGAACAGCCGCTTGTCAGCGATTTCTCAGCCGTTCCTTTATGCTTCTTTTTTATTCCGCAAATCATCCGGTCTCGGCACATTGGAGCAGGGCGAGATGATCGAAAGCATGAGGCATATACGCGAGGATCTGTTTTTAACAGCATATGCGGCCTACATCGCTGAATTAATCGACAAGGGAACGGAGGAAAAGAAACCGAATCCGTTTTTATTTGAGCTGCTTCTTCAGTCGATGAGGAGGCTCGATGACGGTACAGATCCCGACATTATCGCCAACCTTATCGAAGTTAAAATGCTCAGCGTGATGGGGCTGTATCCGGAGCTGGATGAATGTGTGCACTGCAAAAGCAAAGACGGCACATTTCATTTTTCGATTTGCGACAACGGCTTTATCTGCCACCGCTGTTTTGCGAAAGATCCATACAGGATACCGCTGTCTCCCGCATCCGCCAGGCTGTTGAGGCTGTTTTTTTATTTTGACCTGTCAAGGCTCGGAAATGTCTCGGTCAAACAGGAGACGAAGGATGAGCTGAAAAGGGTCATTCAGACGTACTATGACGAGTACTCAGGGATCTACCTGAAATCGCGGCGCTTCATGGAACAAATGGACAATATGAAAAAGATGCTGGGCGATGAAAACAAAAGTTGACAACCTCTTCATCTTTTTATAAGATCATGTCATGAAGATTGGATTCAATAATGACGTTGCGTTGACGGAAAGAAGTAATTGCGCACGGCCTCATTGAAGCGACTCCGGGGCGGTGAAAGCCGGGGATGAGAGCGTAATGAAAGGCATTCCCTGAGCAACTTTTAAAAAAGAGGCTGAGACATTTCCTCTCAGCAATTAGGGTGGAACCGCGGGAGAACTCTCGTCCCTATGTTTGTGGGCAAACAAGCATAGGGACGGGAGTTTTTTTCTGCCCAAGCCAGCCCTATGCCAAAAATTAAACTTGAAAACACGTTTTGTGGAGGTGCTTCATTTGAATATTCAAGAAATGATTCTGACCCTGCAAAAGCACTGGTCCAATGAAGGATGCGTACTTTTGCAGTCGTATGATGTAGAGAAGGGTGCAGGAACGATGAGTCCATATACATTTTTGCGGAGCCTCGGTCCTGAACCTTGGAAAGTCGCTTATGTGGAGCCGTCAAGACGCCCTGCGGACGGAAGATACGGGGACAATCCGAACAGGCTTTATCAGCACCATCAATTCCAGGTGATCATTAAGCCGTCTCCCGACAATATTCAAGAGCTTTATTTAGATTCATTAAAAGCCCTTGGAATTGACCCTCTGGAGCATGATATCCGTTTTGTCGAGGATAACTGGGAAAATCCGTCGCTCGGCTGCGCCGGGCTTGGCTGGGAAGTGTGGCTTGACGGCATGGAAATCACCCAGTTCACCTATTTCCAGCAGGTCGGCGGGCTTGAGTGCAAACCGGTTTCTGTTGAAATCACATACGGGATTGAACGCCTTGCTTCTTATATTCAAGACAAAGAAAACGTCTTTGACCTCGAATGGACGAACGGCTATACGATAGAAGACTTGTTCAAGATGGCTGAATACGAGCATTCCGTCTATACGTTCGAGACATCTGACGTCGACATGCTGTTCGAATTGTTTGCCACGTACGAAAAAGAAGCAAACCGCCAGATGGATCAGGGACTTGTCCATCCTGCTTATGATTATGTTCTGAAATGCTCGCATACGTTCAACTTGCTTGACGCAAAAGGAGCGATTTCCGTGACGGAGCGCACAGGATATATTGGTAGGGTGAGAAACCTGGCCAGAAAAGTGGCGAAAACGTATTATGATGAACGCGAAAAGTTGGGTTTCCCAATGCTGAAGGAGGAAGAGGCTTCACATGAGTAATCAAGATTTGCTTTTAGAAATCGGATTAGAAGAAATGCCGGCGCGCTTCATGCATGACAGCATGACTCAGCTTGGTGAAAAGCTGGAAAGCTGGCTCAAGGAAAAAAATATTGCCTTCGGCTCCGTCAAGCTTTATAACTCCCCTAGAAGACTGGCCGTTCTTGTCGAGAACGTGGCGGAGAAGCAGGACGATGTGACAGAAGAAGCGAAAGGACCGGCAAAGAAAATCGCCCTTGACGAAAACGGCGAATGGACAAAGGCGGCCATCGGCTTTTCACGGGGGCAAGGAGCAAGTCCGGAAGATTTGTATTTTAAAGACATCAAAGGAACGGAATATGTTTTTGTGCAAAAATTCCAAAAAGGTCAGGATACGTTTTCATTACTTCCTGAGCTCGGCGACTTGGTGACAAGCCTCCACTTTCCGAAAAACATGCGCTGGGGCAGCGAAGATTTGAAATATATCAGGCCGATTAAATGGATCGTCGCGCTGTTTGGCAGTGAAGTCGTTCCGTTTTCAGTCGCTCATGTCGAAACCGGCCGCACAACACAGGGTCACCGCTTCCTCGGAAAAGCAGCCGACTTGAGCGCACCTTCTGAATACGAAGCGGCACTGGAAAGCCAGTTTGTGATTGCCGATCCGGACAAACGGAAGCAGCTGATCGTGAAGCAGCTTGACGAACTGGCGGCTGAAAAGTCCTGGGACATTCCGAGAGACGAGGATCTGCTTGATGAGGTTACCCATCTGGTTGAATATCCAACGGTTCTGTTCGGTTCGTACGAAGAGGAATTTCTCGCAATTCCTGAAGAGGTGCTCGTGACAACGATGAAAGAGCATCAGCGTTATTTCCCTGTCAAAGATAAAAACGGCGATTTGCTCCCTTACTTTGTGACCGTCCGCAACGGAGACAGCCGCGCCCTTGAAAACGTGGCGAGAGGGAACGAAAAAGTGCTGAGAGCAAGGCTTTCAGACGCAGCCTTCTTCTATAAAGAAGATCAAAAATTAAACATTGACGAGAATGTGAAAAAACTCGAAAAGATCGTTTTCCACGAAGAACTGGGATCGCTTGGAGACAAAGTGAGACGCACTGAGGCGGTTGCTGAACGGATCGCTGAAATCATCGGTGCGGATCAAGAGACGGTGCAGCTGATCAAGCGCGCTTCGCACATTTCAAAATTCGACCTTGTGACACACATGGTTTACGAATTTCCTGAGCTGCAGGGCATCATGGGTGAAAAATATGCGCGGATGCTCGGTGAGAAAGAAGAAGTGGCGCTCGCTGTCAATGAGCACTATATGCCGAGACAAGCCGGAGGGGAAACGCCTTCATCAATCGTCGGCGCCGTCGTCGCATTAGCGGATAAACTCGATACGGTCGCTTCATTCTTTAAAATCGGCGTTATTCCGACAGGATCTCAGGACCCGTATGGACTGAGAAGGCAGGCGAGCGGCATCGTCCAAATCCTGCTTGACCGGAACTGGGGCATTTCATTCAAAGAACTGGCTGCGTTTGCCGGACAGGAAGCAAACAGCGAACTGCTCGAATTCTTTAAACAGCGCCTCAAATACGTATTAACAGCGGAAAACATCCGCTACGATGTCGTGGATGCCGTGCTCGAAAGCTCGAACCTTGAGCCGTATTCGGCTGTCAAAAAAGCCGCTGTCCTTGAATCGGCTGCAGCAAAACCGGAATTTAAAGAAACGGCTGAAGCGCTGGCAAGGGTTATTTCGATCAGCAAAAAGAGCGAAACGAACGCCATTGACGTGTCACTGTTTGAAAACCCTCAAGAAGAGGAGCTTTTCAAAGCTTATGAGGCGTGCAGACAGCAATTAGAGACCCTTTACGAAGCCAAAGATTATGAGGGCGCCTTCAGTGAGCTGTCCAAGCTGAAAGAGCCGATCGAAGCTTATTTTAATCACACGATGGTCCATGCCGAAGATGAAAGATTAAAAGCGAACCGCCTGGCGCAAATGGCAAGCCTGGCGGAGCTGATCCGATCTTTTGCAAACATCAATGCCATCATTGTAAAATAAACACCGCAGAAGACGGTTGCTGACAAGCTGGCAATCGTCTTTTTGCTCAAATCGGTTTTTCACATCCTTGTCAAATTGTGCCTGTCTTTTTCATAGAATTCAATTGTAATTGCTGTTATTTTAGTCTTCATATGCGTTATAATATGTTATCGACTTTTATACATAACGAACGAATTGTGAGCTTCGGCTTAAAGGTGGTGAGTACGATCGAACTAAATAAACGTCAGGAGCATATTTTGCAGATTGTTAAAGAGAACGGACCGATTACCGGAGAACATATCGCGGAAAAGCTGAATCTGACAAGGGCTACGCTTCGTCCGGACTTGGCGATTTTGACGATGTCAGGATTTTTGGAAGCAAGGCCGCGGGTCGGTTATTTCTACACGGGAAAGACGGGCACGCAGCTCTTGGCTGATAAGCTGAAAAAGCTGCAGGTGAAAGACTTCCAGTCCATTCCGGTGGTCATTCATGAAAATGTCTCCGTTTATGATGCGATTTGCACGATGTTTTTAGAGGACGTAGGAACGCTTTTTGTCGTTGATGATAATGCCATCTTAGTCGGTGTACTTTCACGAAAAGACTTGCTCAGAGCCAGCATCGGCAAACAGGAGCTCCCTTCAATACCCGTCCATATCATTATGACGAGAATGCCGAACATTACGCTTTGCAGGCGCGACGATTTCATTTTGGACATTGCCAAGATGCTTATCGAAAAACAAATTGACGCACTGCCTGTTGTAAAAGATACAGAAAAAGGCTATGAAGTTGTGGGAAGAATTACGAAAACGAACATGACAAAAATTTTAGTCGGCTTATCTGAAAATGAAATCATGTAGAGTGAACTTCAAATGGAGGGATATCATGAGTAATCGGACGATTTATGTTGTATCAGACTCTGTCGGCGAGACCGCTGAGCTCGTAGTCAAGGCGGCTATCAGCCAGTTTAACGGTTCATCCGAGCAGACAAACATCAGGCGGATTCCTTATGTTGAAGACCGCGGAACAATAAAAGAAGTGATCTCGCTGGCAGAAGCGGACGGCGGCATCATCTGTTTTACGCTTGTTGTCCCGGAGATTCGTGATTTTTTAATCGCCGAAGCGGAAAAGGCGAATGTCGTGTATTACGATATCATCGGCCCGCTGATTGAGAAAATGGAGACGGCCTACGGCTTCAGCGCGAAATATGAGCCGGGCAGAGTCCGGCAGCTGGACGAAGATTATTTTAAGAAGGTAGAGGCCATCGAATTTGCCGTAAAATATGACGATGGCAGAGACCCAAGGGGCATCTTAAAAGCGGATATCGTGCTGATCGGCGTGTCGAGAACGTCCAAAACTCCGTTATCCCAATACTTGGCGCACAAACGGTTAAAAGTGGCAAACGTTCCGATCGTTCCCGAGGTGGATCCTCCTGAAGAGCTCTTTACCGTTGATCCGGCTAAATGCATCGGGTTAAAAATCAGCCCGGATAAGCTGAACCATATTCGCAAGGAGCGCCTGAAATCGCTCGGCCTCAACGACAAAGCGATTTACGCTAATATCAACCGCATCAAAGAAGAGCTGGAGTTCTTTGAAAAGATCGTCGGCCGCATCGGCTGCAATGTCGTAGACGTATCAAATAAAGCGGTAGAGGAAACGGCCAACATTATTCACAACATGATGACAAAAAGGGTCTAAGAATAAAACTCAGGACACCCCATCCTGGGTTTTTGCTTTGATGGTTTTGGGAAAAGTGAAAATGATAGCATCTTTAACCCATTTGTATTATAATAAAAAATTGTGATAAAATAATTAACTTTTAGGTTTAAGCTTAGTACAGAACGAATAAACTATTATGGGTATCGTGTCAAGAATTTCCCCAAAAAAACTTTCGACAAATTCTTATAGATCGATTATTTTTGAAACCTGTGTGATTTTGCCTGTATTTATAGCAGGAGATTGATGGAGGGATGGAGAATTAGTCTTCTTGAAAAAGAAAGGACGATTTTTGTCGATGCAGACGCATGCCCGGTAAAAGATGAAGTGCTTAAAACAGCGGCGGATTTCGACGTAAAGGTGGTATTCGTGGCTTCATTCGAGCATTTTCAAGTCACAAGGAAAGAAGAAGAGAATTGGACATATGTCGATCCGCACAAAGAAGCAGCCGATCTGTACATTGCCAACCATGTTCGACCAGGTGATGTCGTCGTGACACAAGATATCGGGCTGGCATCGCTTTTGCTTGGCAAAAAGGTCTATGTGATGACGGAGAGAGGCTTTCTTTTCGAAGAGGACACCATCGATCATGCTCTTTTCCGCCGTCACGTCGCACAAAAATTGAGAAGAAGCGGACGTTACACGAAAGGCCCGAAAAAACTGGTCAAGGAAGACCGAGAGCGATTTGTCAAAGAGCTGCAAAAAATCTTGTCGAAAATTGAAGGATTTACGTACTAAGCAGCGAATTATGTACGACGGAGTGTTGGAACATGGGCAATCGTATACCAGACGAAATTGTAGAACAGGTACAAAAATCAGCTGATATCGTAGAAGTTATCGGAGAGTACGTCCAGTTGAGAAAACAGGGGCGTAATTATTTTGGGCTTTGTCCTTTTCATGGTGAGAATACGCCATCTTTTTCCGTTTCCGGAGAAAAACAGATTTTTCATTGTTTTGGCTGCGGAGCGGGAGGGAATGTTTTTTCATTTTTAAGACAAATGGAAGGTTATTCATTTACGGAGGCCGTCTCTCACCTGGCGGACAAATATCAAATAGATCTGCCGGAGCAGGTTGCAGCTGTATCAGCATACAGCACAGGCAGTTCGGATGAACAGAAAATGGCGGAAGCTCATGATCTGTTAAAGAAATTTTATCATCATTTGCTGGTCAATACAAAGGAAGGCCAGGAAGCGCTCGATTATTTGCTCGGAAGAGGCTTTGAGATGGAGCAGATCGAGCAGTTTGAAATCGGATGCTCCCTTGATTCATGGGATTTCATCACAAAGTTTTTGGAACGGAGAGGTTTTGATCTTGCGCTGATGGAAAGAGCTGGACTCATCATCAGACGCGAGAACGGTGACGGCTATTTTGACCGTTTCAGAAACAGGATTATGTTTCCGATTCATGATCATCACGGCGCAACGGTCGCTTTTTCCGGACGGACGTTCACCGGGGAGCAGCCAAAATACATGAACAGCCCGGAAACGCCGCTTTTTCGAAAAAGCAAGCTTCTCTATCATTTCCATCAGGCCCGCCTTCACATTCGAAAAGAAGAGAGGGCCGTCCTTTTTGAAGGATTTGCCGACGTCATTTCAGCCGTCAGTTCCGGTGTGAAAGAATCGATCGCCACGATGGGCACATCGCTGACAGAAGAACATGCGAAAATCATCAGGCGAAATGTCGGAGAGGTCATACTGTGCTATGACTCGGATCATGCCGGTTATGAAGCCACGCTGAAAGCGGCGGAGATTCTTCAGAAAAAAGGCTGCGACGTCAAGGTGGCCATGATACCTGACGGGCTGGATCCCGATGACTACATCAAAAAATTCGGCAGCGAGAAATTTAAGAATGATGTAATAGGGGCCAGCGTTACGATGATGACGTTTAAAATGAACTATTTCCGCAAGGGCAGAAACCTGTCTGATGAAGGAGACCGTTTAGCCTATATCAACGATGTACTGAAGGAAGTCAGCCTTCTCAGCGGGCCTTTGGAACAGGAAATATACATCAAACAGCTGGCAAATGAATTTTCAATCTCATTTGAATCCTTGAAGGATCAGCTTTCCGTATTTGAAAAGCAGGCTGTAAGCCGCAGCAGGGAAAGCAGCCGTCAGGACTCAAAAGAGCGGCAGGCGGCCGTTTCGCGCGCGCCGCGGAGAAAGACGGGTCTTCGGCCGGCTCATGAGAATGCGGAGCGGATGCTCCTGGCTCACATGATTCATGACCGGGATGTCATTCGAAAGGTTTTAGACCGGGTGGGCTTTGAATTCAACCTTGATCAGCACCGCGCGATTGCCGCTTATTTGTACGCCATGTATGAAGAAGGAGCGGACATTTCCATCCAGGAGCTCTTTAAAAGAGTTGAGGATCAGGAACTCGGTCAGCTTCTGACAGATATCTTAATGCTTCAGGTGAACGAAGAATTAAGTGAAGCGGAATTATCTGATTATGTAAAAAAAGTGTTGAATTATCGAAATTGGTCAATGATAAAAGAAAAAGAAGCTGCAAGGGCGGAAGCCGAGAGGCAAAAAGACTTCATCAAAGCGGCAACTTTGGCGCAGGAAATTGTTAAGCTGAACCGTTCGCTTAAATAAACCGTTATATATAATAGGAAAAGCTTTTGGCAATGAATCCTAACGGAGGAGCAAAAGCTGCTTGTCCTAATCATATATTGTCAATTTATGATTTGCTTTCCCGTGAAGCCCTAGATAAGAGAGAAGGCTTTACTCCGTGAAATAGGAACAAAAAAAGCGGGATGCTTTTAGAATTCGTCTGTAAGTTTTGGAAGGAGGGATCCATGAATGGCTGATAAACAAGCACACGAGACCGAAACTGAATTCACATTTGAACAGGTGAGGGATCAATTAACAGAAGCCGGGAAAAAGCGCGGAGTGCTCACATATGAAGAAATTGCAGAGCGCATGTCCAGCTTCGAGATCGAATCAGACCAAATGGATGAGTATTATGAATTTTTAGGAGAACAAGGCGTTGAATTAATTAGCGAGAACGAAGAAAATGAGGATCCTAATATTCAACAGCTGGCCAAGGCCGAAGAAGAATTTGACCTTAACGATTTAAGCGTGCCTCCGGGCGTTAAGATAAACGACCCTGTCCGCATGTATCTGAAAGAAATCGGACGGGTAAACCTTTTGTCTGCAAAAGAAGAAATCGAATACGCGAAAAAAATTGAAGAAGGCGACGAAGAGTCGAAGCGCCGTCTCGCTGAAGCCAACTTGAGACTTGTCGTCAGCATCGCAAAACGGTATGTCGGCCGCGGAATGCTTTTCCTTGACCTTATTCAGGAAGGAAACATGGGCCTGATGAAGGCGGTAGAAAAGTTTGACTACCGCAAAGGATACAAATTCAGCACATACGCGACATGGTGGATCAGACAGGCGATTACAAGAGCGATTGCCGACCAGGCGAGAACGATCAGGATTCCTGTTCATATGGTTGAAACCATCAACAAGCTGATTCGTGTTCAAAGGCAGCTCCTTCAGGATCTCGGCCGCGAACCAACGCCTGAAGAGATTGCGGAAGATATGGATCTGACGCCTGAAAAAGTCCGCGAAATCCTAAAGATCGCCCAGGAACCGGTTTCACTCGAGACTCCGATCGGTGAAGAGGACGATTCACATCTGGGAGACTTCATTGAGGATCAGGAAGCGACTTCTCCGTCAGATCATGCAGCATATGAATTGCTGAAAGAACAGCTTGAAGATGTACTGGATACATTGACAGACCGTGAAGAAAATGTGCTCCGCCTTCGCTTCGGCCTTGATGATGGTCGTACAAGAACATTAGAAGAAGTTGGTAAGGTATTTGGGGTAACAAGAGAACGAATTCGTCAAATAGAAGCTAAAGCACTTCGTAAATTAAGACATCCAAGCAGAAGCAAACGCTTGAAAGATTTTCTCGAATAAACTTGAACGGGTCAGGAGATCCGTTCTTTTTTCACGACATAATGAAAGCGCTATTATTGGTAACCCGATTATATTTTACTTAATTTCTTTCGAATTTGCAAATATCCAAAAGTGCATTTTGAGTCATTATAACCTTGAGATCGAAGGAAAAGCCCTTTATAATTGTTGTTGTAACCGTATTCAAAAACTGGTCTTTAAATGGAAAATGAACAATCGCTTCATCATCCGTTATTTTGTCTAAAATGTGAACTTCATCAGCTTTTGTTTCATAATTGGTTTACTTTTTGTAAAATTAAAGTAGAATTAGAATTGTTTACATAAGGGGCAGGGGTAAATTAAAAAGGGGGATGTAAAATGAACCGCAATCCATTGATACCATTTTTGTTAATCGCCATTATGGGCATAGGACTTGTTTTTATCTTATCCATAAAAGGCCTTTATGACGAAAAAGAAATTGCAGGTGAAGGGAATAAAACAGCTCAAGAAGACAAAGCGGATGCCTCGCCTGAAGAAATTTACAAAGCGAACTGTGTAACTTGCCACGGCGAGAATTATGAAGGTGTATCAGGTCCTAAACTGAAGGGCGTCGGGGACCGGATGGATACAGGTGCGATTAAAGAAAAGATTGAAAAAGGCGGTAACGGAATGCCGGGCGGACTGGTTCCGGCGGAAAAGCTTGATGATATGGCAAAATGGGTGTCAGAGATTAAATAGCTTTTCCAGATTGGCTAAATCACCAAAAGGATTCGTAATGAAAGCTTAGACAAGAGCTTTTGTGCGAATCCTTTTTTGTTTTCATTAAACGGGGGTTTTTGCTTAGCGGTGAGTCATGTTGAAGGGTGATTTGGACTATTTAGATTTTCGATCCCGGCCTTTAAGAGGATGATGCGTTTGCCGGAAATAGGCCTTTGTTACTTTTTTTGGGGCGCACTCCACCTTTGTGGGGGAAAAAATAAGCATTCCACCCTATTTAAGTAAGATTGCATCTATTTTACTATTATATAAATGGAGAAAATGCAGCGGATGCACTGGTGCCATCCGTCTATTTGAGTATTTCCCTGAGGTGAATCATATGAGTCATGAGAGCACATTGAATCATATCCACAGCACGATTAACCAAAAGCTGGCTGATGTAGAAAGCCGGATTGAACGTGTCAAAACAGCAAAAAAGGAGATTGAGAAAGAACACGAAACCGGGATTGTCGAGATCAGACAGATCTTGCACCCTCATCTGAACAGCCACTGGACGGGGGACTTCGCCAATGATTTTGATGACGAACGGGATGAAGCTCATACATCAATGTACAACATCGTGAACGGAAAGTACGAAGGCTATATTTCACAGCTGGAGAGAAAAATTTTCGCGCTGGAAATTGAAAAACACAGCCTTGAATTGGCGGGAGCGGCAGCTAAAGAGGCGGATCATTTGCTTTCTCTCGGAGAAAAAGCGGTTGATCAGTTGAGCGATAAACTCCGCTCAATCAAAAACAGTTGGAGCTGGTTTTAATGACGACAATCAAGCTGAAACATGAAGCGGTCATCAAAAAGCTGGAGGCCGTAAGAGAGGCGCTCGATGCCCTGGACCTGCCAAATCCTCCGAAAGCGGCGGGGAAAAATAAATTGACATATGTGACAAAGTGCCACGAACGCGAGCAGAACATTCATCAGATGGTGGCCGATTACAAAAAAGCCGTACACAAAAACATAAAGGATACGAAGGAAAATGTCGATTTGCTGAAAGAGCAGGACAAAGCAATCGCCAGAAAATAGCCCTTAGGTTAGAGAGGACAATTCAATGAAAGTATTTGAAGCGCATTCTTTAATTGAAGCAGCGAATAACCGCAAGAAACAATACGAAACCTTTGAGGATCAACTGCAGACGCTCAAAAAAGCGTTTCTTGGGGTCGCTGATTTAGGTGAAGATTTTCAGGGGAAAGGTGCCGACAACATTAAAGACTTCTACAAAGGACAGGCAGAGATCGTAGACAGCTGGTTAAAGCTTGTTGAAGCGCAGATTGCTTTTTTTAAAGGCGTATCAGGTGATATAAAGGACAAAAAGCTGTCCGATTCTTATGTGGAAATCTCTTTTTTGGATCATGAACTGAAAAACGCGGATTTGAAAGCGACGGAAATCGTCTCGGGGCTCAAGTTGGAAATGGATAAAATCATCGCAAGTATCAGCGATATCGTTGACTTGGACAATTGGACGCTCGACGATTATATTGATAAAATGTCTAAAGCGCAAACAACCCGGCAAAACACCATCGACGCCGTTAATCAGCTGGATGAATCGCTCAAGACCGAATACACAAACTTACAAGCGCTCGACAGCGCAGTGCTCGGCAAATATTCCGGGCTGATGGAAGCTACAAGCCACGGAAAAACCGCCTCGCCGATGTATTTTAGCTTGAAATCATTCCACTCAAGCGAGATCTATAAAAATACGATAGAAGTCGAAAATCAAGCCGCCAATTATATTCAATTCAAAAATGAACAGGCAGAAGCGCGCAGGCTTCAGGAAAAACAAGAAGAAGAAGCGAACAAGCCTTGGTATTTAAAAGCGCTTGACGCAGCCGGAACATTTGTCGGAGAAGTCAGCGGGTATTATGATTATAAGAGAGCCGCTGAAGGCGTCGATCCGGTCACAGGAGAAAAGCTGACAGACGGCCAGCGTGTCGCCGCCGGAGCAATGGCGGCAGCAGGATTTATTCCGATCGTAGGGTGGGCAGGCCGAGCCTTCAAAGGCGGCAAAGCCATTTATAAAACAGGAAAAGGACTCATCGCCGCTGAACACGCGCTTGACGCTTACAAAGCCTCAAAAACGTTGAACGTCTTGAAAATGACGGAAATGGGCGCCTACGGCCTTGTCGCTTCAAATGGGTTCTCAGAAGCCGTCACGGGCAAGGACATGTTTGGAAACAAAGTTTCTGAAGAGAGGCGGAAACAAGGCCTGATCGAAGCAGCCTTGAGTCTCGTCGGTGCAGGTGCTGTCGCAAAAACGGCAAACCACGGCGCTCAAACATTGGCCAAAACGGCTGGCAAAAACATTCCGCTCGCGAAATCGCCAAAAGTGGCGCTGGTACAAAAAGGAAACAACATCCTTGAAAAGGTGAAATCCTTCCAAGTTCCAACAAACGTCCGCGTCTACGTCGAACAGCCGGCCTCCGCAACAGGCCACCGCATCGGCACCCCAATTGTCCGCGTGAATGTGGAAAAAACGCCGGTGAAAGAGCTTGGGATTGTGAAGATGGTGAGTGGTGGGGGGACTGGTAAAGGTAAGATCCAACTGGGTAAAAAAGATTTGGATGTTTTACGGAAAAAATGGAATGTTCCAGAGACTAATACAATTGCAGTTGGTAAAACCGATGTAAAAGGACTTGAAAAAATGACTTTTGAAGGTGGATCTCCAGAAGTAAGAAAAGAAGCTGGACTGCCTTCATTGGATACAATCTTACCAAATAGAGAGATTAGGGCCCCATACGATCATATGAAAAATCCTAAATTAGCACAGTTTACAAGGCATGCTGAAGAAGGAGTTTTAAACGAGTTTGATTCTGCTGTAAAGAAGGCAGGCATCGAACCGACGGAAGTAACAGGTACATTAAGAGTTCACCAGTCTAATCCAAGAGGCGTATGCAATAAGTGTAGTAAAGGATTACTTAAACCTTATCCTATTGAGAAGAGTGGTATATTTTATCAAGCAAGTAAGAAATATCCTAATCTAACAATAGAAGTAACATCAGAGATTGATGATAGTGTTAAAACTAATGGACTGTTATCTTTCGTTTTAAAAGATGGAAAGATTATCGGATAATTTTAAGGAGGAAATCATGGATAATATATTTTTGGATAATTTACAAGATGAAGTTAAAGTAGGCTTTGTTTTAACAGTTGCCGAAAGAGTATTTTCTGTAATCAGCAAAGACGATGAAAGGTATGCTGAAGGAAGAGAAGCATTGGACAAATGTTGGTTATGGGTTGAATCTTATGCCGTTACTGGTGATGACTTATACGAGCTTATTGATAACGCAGACTTTACAGGAATTTCAGAATTTGCTGAGGAAGAAGAAGACTTGAATATTGCTAGGTTGTGGTCACTATTGGTTGATGCTGTCGCTTATACTTCTTGGGAAGCTTATAAAAAAGAAAAAGTGAAATATTTACCACAAGCTTTAGAAGGTATAAATAAAGATAGCATTACCATCTTTTTAAACAGTGCAGTGGAAACTGGTTTTATCACATCGAAAGAGGTTGAAAGGATAAGAAAGGGCATTGAGGATTATCAGAGTACAAACGAGGAGATCCCCACAAAAAGAGAAGTGTTTATAAAGTTATTTTAATTAGGAAAGAATCAATCGTAAGTTTAATATATGTTTATTAACCGTTCCTAAAGTTAAGAATAAAGCACTTGATTGCCAAGCAAAGGCGATAAGTGCTTTTTCCAGTTTTAGGATATAAAATGAAAGTGGTGCACTTGAAGTTAGAAAAGAAGCCGGGCTTCCCGATTTAGACTCAGTAATGCCAGATAGACCTATAAAATCTCCAGGAAAAATCGCAAGTGCAACAAGACATGCTGAAGAAGGCGTGTTAAATGACTTTATAAGGAAAGTAGAAGCTTAGGAAAAAATCCTGCTGAAATAACAGGAACATTAAAAATTCACCAATCTAATCCTAAAGGGGTTTGTCCAACCTGTATTCAAGGACTAAATAATCCGAATGTATCAGCTGGAGTATTTAAGAAATTTAGCGAGATGTTTCCTAATTTAACGATAAAAGTAACTTCTGAGACTATTCAAGGAATCAAGCCAAACGGAAGATTGAATTTAGTTATTAAAAATGGTGAATATATTTAATTGAGGAGTGTAGTAGATGTTTCAAGAGTGGGAAGAATTGAATGATCATTTAAAATCTGCATATTATTTAGGACTTTGTGAAGCAATAGTTCCTGCATTAAAACAATCAAATAATTTCAATTATATAAAAGAAGCATTAGATGCCTGCTGGAAGTGGCTTGAACACAAGAATATAGAAGCAGACGATCTTTATGCTTACCTGGAAAATTTAGATGATACAGGGATTTTAACTTTAATGCAGCTTGAATCAAATGAAGATGATCTAGATGCTTGGATATGTATTGCTGATGCAACATCTTATACAATTTACAAAGCATATAAATATCAGAAAGATGAGCATTTACCTGAAACCATCGAATCTATTGATTCGTACGAGTTATTTGAGGAATTTCATAGTCACTATAATTTATTATCTAAAAATCCAGGTCAAAAAGAAAAAGCTTTTTTGAAGTTTTTGAAAAAAGAGGGGTCAGAAAAAGTTTCCAAGGAGAGCGTTCAAGATTTTTTACTTAATAGTTAGAATAGAAATAAGAAAGCTGGAATATCCAAGCTACGGATTGGACACTCGACGATGATATTAATAAAATGTCAAATCGCAAAAAACGGCAAAACACCATCATGAATACGCGCTTGACGCCTACAAAGCCTCAAACACGTTGAACGTCTTTGTAACATCGGAAGGAAATTGATGAAAGCATTAAAGTAACCGGTGACTTAATCTAAAGATTAAAAATGGAAAGGATATTGATTAGTTGGAGGTTAAAATGATGACTGATACAAACTTCGATCGTTTCACAGAAGACAGTAAAGTAATATTTTTTCTTGGACTTTCAGAAAAAGTTTCGTCGGTATTTTCCCGAAAGGAAGACCAGATGTTTGCCCGGGAAGCTCTAGAAAAATGTTGGGAGTGGATAAAAGATAAAAATAATATAGGGGATATTCTTTATGATTTATTGGATAGTGAGGGAAATGGCATAACTATAATTCAAGAGATGTCAGATAATGAAATAGATGTCGCAGCTTGGAACTGTATGATTGATGCAGTTGCATACACTAGTCGAAAAGCATTTGAACGAGAAGGTGTTAAATATTATCCAGAACCAATTGCTTTAGTGGATGACACATTAGTGGACCATTTTATTGACTGTTTTGACAAATGTATAGAGGGTTCAGATAATTATATTCAGAGAATAAATTCTTTGCTGGACGATTACAGGAATGCGGATATTGCGAGTGATTTGAGGAAAAAAATATTAAAGGAATTACAAATACAAAATTAACTACAGCTCTCCTATTTTATGAACCTTTGTGAATTAGAACTTATCAAATTAGAAAAGGATGTTTAAAGTTTAGAGTTACAGGAAATCCCTGAGCAGAAATACAAGATATAGCAGAAAACAAATCAACAGTTCATAATAGAAAATCAGGAGTGAACGCTTTGTCTAATTCCATAAAATCATTAGAACCTATAAATATACCGTGCGGCTGGTTCGTTAAATATAATGATTTAACCGACACACATGAAAAAGTTGAACCAAATACCATATTATTAGAATTAGAAAAACAAAGATATCATGCTGCGGTCAAAATCATGAAAGGCCGGGATGATTATCTTATTCATATGTGTGATAATTATGGAGAAACGATTGACACAATCCATGTTGAAGATCGCCGGCAGTTAGTGAAGGAATTGGAACGGATCATTTGGAAAATTGAAGCGGCGGCATTTGGAGGAAACATTTTCATTTTTGAAGGACCTCCTGACTATTTGCGTCTGAGAATTCCTCAAGGGTGGACCGTCTCTTATAATAAACTTGATATCGATCCAGATCAGTTAGAGGAAGACAGTGATGACTGGTTTAACTTTACGTCATCATTATTGCAGTTGGAGCATAAAGAAAGCCGCTTGATTTTAGATGTCGGATGGTACATAGATATTGATCCTTCAGGCACCTTTTATATGCTGTTAATAAAAAATCTAGACTGGGAAAACCCGTTAGAAGACATGGAAACGAGAAGGCCGGAAAAATTAGTGGCCCATATAGAAGCCACTCTTCAAAAAGCAGTCGAACATAAATATAAATAGCCGGCCGATGATATGTTGGATTAAGCCACCTCATTATTAATTGATTTTGATAAGCGAAAGTTGTATTCCATGTACCCAGAGCCGGCATCTTATGAAGAATATAAAAGATAGGAGAGTGTCTTATGAATAGTAATGATACGGTAACCATGTTAAATGAGGAATTTGTGAATGATCAGACAGGTGAAAAGGTTGAAGGCATTACGATTATCATAGATGGACAATTTAAACAAGTTTTAGATATCATTAAAGCCAAAAGCGACAGTTATGAGAATTACACTGAAATCATACGGGACGCTGTTTTTGAGGGTGTAAACAGTATGACGATGAAGCTGAGAAATAAAGAATAATAATGAATGATTAGAAAATACTTCGATTTACAAAAAGACAAACAGAGCTCCCAATTTTTTGCTTGTTGAGGGGTTCTTTTTATATATGCTGATCGTTCTATAAGACATCTCGCTGTCCCGGCTTATCCCGGTATGAATCAATAACTTTGAATGAACTTAAAAAATGGGATGATAGAAAGTTGGTTTTTAAAGATGAACATCAACAACATACACGATTTTAATTTAAACCAAGAAAATGACTTCTTAACGATACAAACAAAACTAAAAAAACATATCAATCTAGTAAACTCCATCAGTAAAGACGCTCTGCAAACCTGTGCGGGGGTTGATTTAGCTTATTGGGAGGAAGATGGTGAAGCGTTTGGTGTCTGCAGTATCATCGTGCTGGATTTTCATACGAAGCGTGTCATTGAAAAAGTACATAGTGCAGGGAAAATCGCTGTGCCTTATATCGCGGGGTTTCTTGCTTTTAGGGAGCTGCCGCTTATTATTAAGGCGGCTAAGAAGCTGACGATTGAACCGGATGTTTTTTTATTTGACGGGAATGGCTATCTCCATTTTAACCATATGGGGATTGCGACACATGCGGCGTTTTTTCTCGAAAAGCCAACGATCGGCATTGCGAAAACTTACTTGAAAATAAAACAAACTGATTTTGTGATGCCTGATAATAAATTCGGCGCTTATACCGATATTGTAATTGATGGCGAAGTCTACGGACGTGCGGTGCGGACAAGGCAAGATGTCAAACCGATATTTCTATCATGCGGACATTTGCTTGATTTAGACAGCAGTTATGACATCGCGATGAGCTTGGTCAATCGAGAAAGCAGGCTGCCGATTCCGGTTCGGCTCGCGGATCTTGAGACTCATGCTTTACGTGCGTACTACAGAGAAAAATCAAAAATTGATCGAGTAGAATGTTGATTTGCTGTTCCAGCTTGGAAACTAAAGCGATTTTTTATATGATAGTAAAGGAAAAATGAATCTAGAAAAGTTGTGATAATTGTGAATGAATTGAAGTTATCGAAAAGGCTGCAGACTGTGGCGGAATACATAACAAAAGGGGCGGTTGTGGCTGATATCGGGTCTGATCATGCGTATTTGCCTTGCTATTGTGTGCTGAATCGCCTGGCAAGCGCTGCGATTGCCGGAGAAATCACAGATGGTCCTTTTCTTTCTGCGAAGCAGCAGGTTGAGAAATTGCAGTTAAGTCCGCTCATTTCCGTGAGGAAAGGAGACGGGCTTGAAGTGATTGAAAAGGGCGAAGCTGATGTGATCACGATTGCCGGAATGGGAGGCTCGCTCATTGCTCACATTCTAAAAGCGGGCAAGGATAAGCTCTCAGGTAAGGAACGTTTGGTTTTACAGCCGAATATCCACGCTCACCATATTAGAGAATGGCTCTATCAGGAAGGCTATGCACTGATCAATGAAGAAATCCTTGAGGAAGACGGCAAGTACTATGAGGTTCTCGTCGCGGAAGCGGGCGATCGGGATGCGGCTTACGATGGGATTTCCTTTGCGGCAGGCATGCTTGTCGGCCCATTTTTGGCCAAACAAAAAAATGCTGTTTTTATCAAAAAATGGTCGCAAGAACTGAAACATACGGAAAACATCTATCAACAAATTGAAGCGGCTCTTCCGAGTGCAGAAAATCAACAAAAATTGCTTGAACTGTCAAAACGGATAGAGGTCTTAAAGGAGGTACTTAGAAGATGACAAAAACGATAAACGGGCATGAAATCATCCAATTGTTTGAACAATTTTCACCAAAGTCATACGCCGTTGAAGGCGATAAAATCGGCCTGCAAATCGGCACGCTGAACAAAACGGTGTCCAATGTCATGGTCACGCTAGATGTTCTCGAAGAAACGGTTGATGAAGCGATTGCAAAGAACGTTGACTTAATCATTGCGCACCATCCGCCTGTTTTCAGGCCGCTGAAACATGTCATCACAGACCAGCCCGGCGGAAGGCTGATCGAAAAGTGCATCAAGCATGATATCGCCGTTTATGCGGCTCATACAAATCTCGATGTTGCTGACGGCGGTGTCAACGACATGCTTGCGGAAGCGCTGGAATTAAAGAACACAAAAGTGCTCGTTCCAACCTACGAAGAGCCACTGAAAAAACTCGCCGTCTATGTCCCGAAAGATTATGAAGAACAGGTGCGCGCAGCGCTTGGAGACGCCGGAGCCGGTCATATCGGCGCCTACAGCCACTGTGCGTTTTCTTCAGAAGGAGTCGGCAGCTTCAAGCCGCTGTCTGAAGCCGATCCTTTTATTGGCAAGCGGGGCGAGCTTGAACGGGTCGAAGAGGTAAGAATCGAGACCGTTTATCCGTCAGGTATTGAAAAATCCGTGATCAAAGCGATGAATGAGGCTCATCCGTATGAAGAAGTGGCCTTTGATATTTATCCCGTCGAGCAGAGTCCGCTTCGAAAAGGGCTGGGTCGTATCGGTGAATTGAATGAAGAGATGACACTCGAAGCATTTGCCCGTTATGTGAAAGAAAAGCTGGAGGCAAACGGAGCGCGGATGGTGGGCAAGTCTGATGCGAAAGTGAAGAAGGTCGCTGTATTAGGCGGCGACGGCAATAAATACATCCATCATGCAAAACGTATGGGCGCCGATGTATATGTAACAGGAGATCTTTATTTCCATACAGCGCACGATGCCATGATGATCGGGCTGAATGTGGTCGACCCTGGACATTATGCCGAACAAATCATGAAAAACGGAGTTGCGAAAAAGCTGACGGCGATGTGCCGAAAGAAAAAATACAATGTCGCCGTCTTTCCATCAGATACAAATACGAACCCGTTTACATTTTTATAAAAACAAAACCTGAAGCGATGGATGCTTCAGGTTTTTGCTTTTACTTTAGGCAAGATTTTTTGAAGAGGTACTTCGTGACTGATCTTCCATGTGGAAGGATCTTCACGATCGAATTGTTCTAAAAAGCGGATGACTTCTTTTGTAATCGGAGTCGGGGTCGATGCGCCGGCCGTTACAGCGACGGTTTCCACGCCGTCGAGCCATTCCAGCTTTAATTCGCTTAAATCGCCGATCCGGTATGCTTTCGTGCCTGCGATTTCCTCGGAGACCTGGGCGAGGCGATTCGAGTTATTGCTTTTCGGATCGCCGACAACGATTGTCAAGTCGGCTTTTTTCGCCTGTTCGGACACCGCTTCCTGACGCACCTGGGTGGCCAGACAAATCTCCTGGTGGAATTCAACATCCGGATATTTTTCTTTTACTTTTTCCATAATATCATGGACATCCCATTGGGACATCGTCGTTTGGTTCGTGACAATCAGTTTCTCCGCTTCAATGTCCAGCCTTTCCACGTCTTCTTCGGTTTCGACAAGATGAACGATATCCGGGGCGACACCGACCGCTCCTTCAGGCTCCGGGTGTCCTTTTTTTCCAATGTAGATGACGTGATAGCCTTCCGCTTTCATTTTTCGGATTAAATCGTGTGTTTTTGTCACATCAGGGCAGGTGGCGTCAATCGCGACAAGACCTTTATCCTCAGCTATTTTACGGACTTCGGGCGAAACGCCGTGAGCGGTGAAGATCACCGTTCCTTTGTCGACCTGATTCAAAATCTCAAGCCGGTTCGGACCGTCAAGCGTATAAATGCCCTCTTTTTCAAATGCGTCGGTGACATGTTTATTGTGAACGATCATTCCTAAAATATATATAGGTCTCGGCAGACTTTTATCGAGAGCCGCGTTTTTTGCGATGACCATGGCGTCGACGACACCGTAGCAATAGCCGCGCGGCGATATTTTAATTACGTTCATTCTTAGTCCTCCTATAAAGAAGTAAGAGCCGGGCATGATAAAAAGCCGTAAAAAACGGCTTATTTTTGCAGTCTCTATAGACCTCATTATATCTGATCCCGCAGGAGATATCAAAGAATGTTATACATACAGTTTAGGTTTTGATCCTCCGGTTTTTCTTTTTGCAGACGGAGGGGCTGAACGGCTCCGTTTTTTTCTGATTTCTTCGGCTTTGGATTTTTCGGGTGTTTTGGAAGACACTTTTATTTCTTCTTTCTTTTCGCCGCTCGTTTCGGTCTTGTTGTCCGGTTCGCCTTTTTGTTGTTCGCTGTCCTCCACTTCAGTATCATCGGAATTCAGCTGTCTGAACATTTTCACCATGCCGGGGAGATTGCGGACGAGAGGTCCGTATTGCTGAATCATCGGCGTTACTTGCTGGGCTACACCGAGCGCTTTTTGAACATTGCCGAGCATGTTTGAAATGGTAGCCGGATTGGCAAGACCCTGAATGCCTCCAAGGCCGCTTCCGGTTCCGCCGAGGCCTGCTCCTGTTCCCCCGGACGCGGCAGATCCAGGAAGGATTTTCGAGAGCAAACCCTGAATCCCGCCGGCTCCTCGCGCCCCTGCTTGCTCCTGGGCGGCGCCCATCGGCTGAAACATTTGCTGCAGGCCGCGCTGCTGCGCTTGAGGGGGCTGCATTCTCATCCCCGGATGTCTCGGCATCAAGGCTCTGCCGGGCCTTTGCGGCATCTGCGGTCCTGGCTGATTTCTCATCGGCTGTTGCTGAAACATACTTGTACCTCCTTTCAAAATCCTTCTCTTGATAGGGTATGCACCAACGGTGGCAAAGTGCCTTTGCCGCCGGCCCGAATAGGGCGGGGGTGATGGTTTTTTTCCGCAGGATCAGTTATAATTTAATGATGGACATGATATCAGCCTTTTTTTAAGCAGTGCGGCATAAAAAAGGATACATAAGCGCACAATTCAGCCATATAGGATAAAGCTTGGAGCGCCGGAATAAAGGCTTTCCAAGAAGGAGTTGGGAAAATGAAACAAACGAAATTTGAAATGTACGATTTAAAGCCGTTTATTATAGAGGCTGTTCACGACTTGGGATTTTATGAGCCGACTGATATTCAGAAGCGGTTAATTCCTGCGGCGCTGAAAGGGGAGAGCGCGATCGGACAGTCGCAGACAGGTACGGGAAAAACGCATGCCTATCTGCTCCCGCTCTTAAGCAGGATCGATTTTGAAAAAGAGTTCGTTCAAGTCGTGATTACGGCTCCGACAAGGGAGCTCGCCAACCAGATTCATCAGGAAGTCCTGAAAATCACCAAGTTTTTAGGGCCTGATGAAGCGGTTCGTTCGAAATGTTTCATCGGCGGTACCGATAAACAAAAATCGATTGACAAATTAAGAACACAGCCCCATCTGGTGGTTGGTACGCCGGGGCGGATTGCAGATCTGATCAGGGAGCAGGCGCTCGATGTTCATAAAGCCGGTTCGCTCGTTATCGACGAGGCGGACTTAATGCTTGATATGGGATTTTTGGAAGATGTCGATTTTATCGGGTCGCATATGCCTGAAGGCTTGCAGATGCTCGTATTTTCCGCAACGATTCCAGAAAAATTAAAGCCTTTCCTGAAAAAGTATATGGCCAATCCGAGGTATGCGCATGTTGAGCCGAAGCACATCACGGCCGAAAAAATCGAACACGTGCTGATACCTTCCAGACACAGGGATAAAAATGAGCTGCTGCTCGAGGTTATGACCCATTTAAATCCGTATTTGGCGATTGTTTTTGCCAATACAAAAACAACGGCTGACGAAATCGCCGCATACCTGACGGACAAAGGGATGAAAGTCGGACTTCTTCACGGAGGGCTTACGCCGCGGGAACGAAAAAAAGTGATGAAGCAAATCGGCGATCTGGAATTCACCTATATCATAGCCACTGATTTGGCTGCAAGGGGAATCGATATTAAAGGCATCAGCCATGTCATTAACTATGAACTGCCAGACGATCTTGATTTTTACGTTCACCGCGTCGGCCGTACAGCGCGCGCCGGAACATCCGGAACAGCGATGACGTTTTATGATACATCTGACGAAGATGCACTTGTGAAGCTTGAACAGATGGGAATCGTGTTTGAAAACATGAGGATTGAAAAAGGCGAGTGGAAAAAGATCGATGACCGCAAGCGCCGGCAGAACCGAAAAAGAACGCCTGATGAAACGGATGAGGCCGCCAAGCGGCTTGTGAAAAAACCGAGAAAAGTCAAGCCAGGATATAAGAAGAAAATGCAGACGGAAATCAATAAAATAAAAAGACAGCAAAAAAGAAAGCAATTTAGAAAAGGAAAGTAGGGGAAACAGTTTTGTTGAAAATCGGTTCACACGTCTCAATGAGCGGAAAACATATGCTGCTTGCGGCCAGTCAGGAGGCAAGCTCCTACGGCGCCAATACATTTATGATCTATACGGGAGCGCCGCAAAACACGCGCAGGAAAAAAATCGAGGATTTAAATATTGAAGCAGGAAGAGCCCATATGGAGGAGAACGGCATCTCTGATATCGTCGTTCATGCCCCGTATATTATCAATATCGGCAATACAACAAATCCGGCCACATTTGAGCTCGGTGTCGAGTTCCTGCGTTCTGAAATTGAAAGGACGTCGGCGATCGGCGCCAGACAAATCGTTCTTCACCCGGGAGCTCATGTAGGTGCAGGCGCAGAAGCGGGCATTCAAAAAATCATCGAAGGATTGAACGAGGTCATCGACCCGAATCAGAATGTGCAGATCGCTTTGGAAACGATGGCCGGCAAAGGTTCAGAATGCGGACGGACGTTTGAGGAGTTGGCACAGATCATCGACGGCGTTACACACAATGAACATTTATCCGTCTGCTTCGATACATGCCATACCCATGACGCGGGTTACGATGTCGTATCCGACTTTGACGGTGTCTTAAACGAATTCGATAAGATCGTCGGAATCGACCGTTTAAAAGTGCTTCATATTAATGACAGCAAGAATGTCAGAGGCGCGAGAAAGGACCGGCACGAAAACATCGGATTCGGAGAAATCGGTTTTGATGCGCTTCAATACATCGTTCACCACGATCAGCTGAAAGATATTCCGAAAATCCTTGAAACGCCTTATGTAGGAGAAGATAAAAAGAACAAAAAGCCGCCGTATCGGTTTGAAATTGAAATGCTTAAAAATAAACAGTTTGATGAAGGGCTGCTGGAAAAAATCAAGCAGCAATAAAAAAGGGGGGCGTATCAGCTCCCCTTTTTATGATACGTATTGAGAAAACAGCTGGTTCAAAAGCTGCACCGCTTCTTTTGAAGTGACCGCTTCCACCTGCTTGAGCAGTTTATTGCGTTCTTCCTCATTAAAAATATTGATGTTTTTTCCTTTCACAAGCTGTTCTACTTCAAGCGCCTGTTTTCTTGTTACATGAATTCCGTATTGTTTAGCGTACTTCAGCACCTCGTCAGCCGTGACCTGATTTAAACGCTGCAGCACGATTTTTTGAAATAAAATCACGTCCATTCCTCCCCTCTGAACTAATGTATGGCGTAAAATTAAAAATGTGTCATTTTTTTATTTCAGTCTGTTAAATGATATGATGATGATATGGGACGGTTTGGCCAGTTTGGGAAAAGGAGAGACAGAATGGCAAATACCATAAAACAGCATAAAAAAGAATCAGCGGTCAAAATGGCGTTTCGGATCGTCATGATTCTCGTCGGGGCTGCCTGCGCAGCCGCCAGCATCGAATTATTTTTAGTGCCGAACAACATCATTGACGGGGGCATTATCGGCATTTCACTAATATTGGACTACATTTTTAAAGATACTCCGTATATCAACTTCGCACTGCTCGTCGTCGTTCTTAACATTCCGTTTATGTTTTCAGGCTACAAGCACATCGGAAAAACGTTCTTAATTTCAACCCTGATCGGAATCATCAGCTTGTCAATTATTGAAACCTTGTTGCATCATGTAGAAGGGGTTACGACTCAGCCCGTCCTGGCAGCCGTATTCGGCGGTCTTCTGCTCGGATTCGGCGTAGGGCTTGTTATTCGTAACGGCGGTTCTATGGATGGAACTGAGATACTCGGCATTTTGCTTACGAAAAAGCTGCCGTTTTCAGTCGGCGAATTTGTCATGTTCGTCAATGTCTTTATTTTTGCGTGGGCAAGCTTTGTATTCGGCCTTGAGCAGGCTATGTTTTCGGTTATGACGTACTATATTGCGATGAAGACGATCGACGCCGTTATTCAAGGGCTTGATGAGACGAAAGCGGTCATCATCGTTTCAGATCAATACGAGGAGATTTCCGATGCGCTGCTGCATCGCCTCGGCCGGGGAACGACCAAGCTCAAAGGGAAAGGCGGCTATTCCGATGAGGACACAGAAGTGATTTATGCCGTTGTGACCAGGCTTGAAGTGACGAAGCTGAAATCGATTGTTTTCGATATTGATCACAATGCTTTTATAACGATTATGGACACGCACGAAACGCGTGGAGGAAAGTTCAAAAACGCCATCCATTAGGCTTTCATTTACTTTTTTTTAGTTTATATGTATAATTTAAAGATGAACTGGTCAATCGTGAAAATGGCTTGCTGCTTTTCGGCTGCCATTTTCTTTTTGTGCGATAAATCGTAATGATTCTGGAGAATTTGAAGGTGAACGTATTGAAACAACCTATTATTGAAATGAAGCATGTATCATATTCCTATGATCATCGAAATGTGATAGAAGATATAAATTTGAAAATTGAAGAAGGGACTTTTCTCGGCCTGGTCGGTCCAAACGGATCGGGAAAGACGACATTGCTGAAATGCATTCTCGGGCTGATTAAGCCGCAGACAGGCGAACTTAAATTGTTCGGCGTCCCTTTCAGAAAATTTAAGGACTGGAGCAAAATCGGCTTCGTATCCCAAAAAGCAAACAGCTTTAACACCGGTTTTCCCGCTTCCGTATATGAAGTGGTGGCAAGCGGTTTAACAGCGAAGCTCGGCTTATTCAGGCGCATGTCCAAAGCCGATAAGCAAAAGGTGGATGAAGCGATCGAAGCCGTCGGCATCACGTCCCTGAAAGACAGGAACATCGGCGAGCTTTCGGGGGGACAGCAGCAAAGAACTTTCATTGCGAGAGCGCTTGTGAGCGAACCGAAGCTGCTCATTCTTGACGAGCCGACGGTCGGAGTCGATCAAAAAACAGTTGAAGGGTTTTACAAGCTGCTGGAGAAGTTGAATCGTGAAAAAGGCATTACGCTCATTCTTGTCACCCATGATGTCGGCACGGTTTCCGATAAAGTCACACACGTTGCCTGCATGAATAAACATCTTCATTTTCACGGCAATACAGAAGAGTTTGAGTCCATGACAGATCAAGACTTGTCTCAATTTTACGGGCATGATGTTCAAGCCATCAGCCACAATCACCATCATCATGGAGGACACGAATAATGCTGACACCTTTTTTTCATTATGAGTTTTTGCAAAACGCTTTTATTTCAGGAATATTAATCGGCCTCATTGCGCCCTTGCTCGGTGTATTCATCGTTGTCAGGCGCCTGTCGCTGATCGCAGATGCGCTCAGCCACGTCTCTTTAGCCGGCATAGCGGCGAGCCTGTATGCAGGCAAACAGTTTGAAGTGCTCGCCGGGGTCAGCCCGATCTATTTCGGAATGGCATTTTCCGTTGCCGGATCTTTGATCATCGAGAGGCTGAGAACGGTTTATAAACATTATCAGGAGCTGGCGATCCCGATTATCATGTCGGGGGGAATCGGGATTTCCGTTATTTTTATTTCGCTTGCGGACGGATTTAATACGGATCTGTTCAGCTATCTATTCGGCAGCGTCAGCGCTGTTTCGCGCGAAGACATGCTGGTGATCGTCGGAATTTCCGCAGCCGTTTTGATCGTGGTGTTTTCCCTTTTTAAAGAGCTGTTTCTTCTGTCATTTGATGAAGAGCATGCAAAAGCTTCGGGGATTTCCGCAAAGTGGATTCATTTTATATTTATTTTGATCGTTGCGCTTGTGATCGCCGCCTCTATGAGAATCGTCGGTACGCTTCTCGTTTCAGCGCTGATGACGCTCCCTGTCGCTGCAAGCATGCGCATTGCCAAGGGGTTTAAGCAGGCGATCTTCTTATCGATCCTATTCGGTGAACTTTCCGTCATCGTCGGCCTGGTGCTTGCCTATCATCTCGATCTAGCGCCGGGGGGAACGATCGTGATGCTGTCGATCTTTATCCTGATACTGTGCATCAGTTATAATAAAATCAAAAGGAGGATTCGCCGTGAACGTACAGGAAGCGCTTGATTTACTGAAGGAAAAAGGATATAAATATACAAGCAAACGGGAGGATATGCTTCAGCTGTTTAGTGATTCTGATAAATATTTAACGGCGAAAAATGTCCTTTCCGCTTTAAACGATGATTATCCGGGGTTAAGCTTTGATACGATCTACAGGAATTTGTCGCTGTTTGAAGAACTCGGCATTTTGGAAACGACTGAGCTTTCCGGTGAAAAGCTGTTCCGTTTTAAATGTTCTTCTGCTCATCACCACCATCATTTTATTTGCATGGTGTGCGGCAAAACGAAGGAAATCGAGCTATGTCCGATGGAAAAGCTGACAGACGATCTTGACGGCTACCAGATCAGCGGCCATAAGTTTGAAATTTACGGAACGTGCCCGCGATGCGAAGAAAAAAGCACGGAAGCGCAGTAAAGAAAAGCGGCATATGGCGTTTAAAGCCATATGCCTTTTTAACGCAAAAAGCATGTAAGAGACTTTATCTTACATGCTTTTTGCGCCTTTAATCGTTTTCTCGTTCTTTTTCAGCCATTCGGCGGCTTCAAGCCAGCTGTCGACTCTGACGATGTTTGAATCGGTCGGAAGCTGATTGTACGGCGTATTAAACAACAGAACCGGAATGCCTGCTTCTTTTGCAATCATGGTTGCATTCCCGTGGTGGTCCTCAAAGAAAACATCGATTTCATGCCTGAAGACGGCTTCCAGTTTATCGTGTCCGCCGACAAGTTCTATATGGTCATAATGAATGTCGCGTTTCTCGAACCAGTCAAAGGTGACATCCTCCAGATGGTGTCTTCTTGCTGTAATGTATATCAGTTTATGCTGCTTTTTCAGCTCATCCAGCGTCTGTTTGGCATATTGAGCCAGCAACGCTTCCTGATAGATGCGGGGCTCGTTTTCGTTCATCCATTTCCAAAAATCTTCTTGGGATATATTCAGCAGCTTTGTTAAGTCATATTCCTTAATATCTTCCAATGTAATGGAGAGGCTGAACGACTCGTTCAAATAGGGAACAAAAGTATCCTGGGCAGTGATCGTTCCATCAATATCGATTCCTAAATGTAACATGTCCACACTCCTTATCATCCATTCCTCCAGTGTATCATAATCTTTTAACATTTACAGTAAAGTTTAGCAAACATGAATCGGGCTAAAATGCTTAAACTATAAATGCTCCTTTATGGATTAAAGAGGGGGGATATCGAATGGAAAAAGATCAAAATGTTCGCGATCGTGACCGAGCCGGTTATGATGCTGACCTAGTCGATGCGACTTTAGATAATGATGAATTTTTAGAAGAAACAGCAGCAGAAGTTGCCCCGACTTATCGTACAGATAACGGGAACAACGGAGAAGCGCGTAACGATGCCGCCGATGCTGCCGGCGGACGTGTAACCGGATATATCGCGCTTGCGCTTTCGATTATTTCCTTGTTTATGCTTCCAGTGCTGTTAGGAATTGCAGGGATCATTGTCGGTTATATAGCCAGAAGACAAGGAGCAGCTGGCTTAGGAGCATGGGCAATGGGTATCGGTGCAGTTTCCTTGGTGCTTGGCATATTCATCACCCCGTTTTTCTAACGGAAAAAGCTTGACGGATATCCGTCAAGCTTTC
Organism: Bacillus sp. J41TS8; assembly: GCF_018333035.1. Classification (NCBI taxonomy): domain Bacteria; kingdom Bacillati; phylum Bacillota; class Bacilli; order Caryophanales; family Bacillaceae; genus Bacillus; species Bacillus sp. J41TS8. The sequence continues at coordinate 123 of NZ_BORF01000001.1, read as the reverse complement.
AGACTGTTGACAAAATAGGTCGGATTTTTATAATCCGACCTATTTTTGTCCAATTTATTCTGTTTTTTCGATGAGAATGCTGGCGAATTGGACTTTTCCAAGTCCAATTCGCCAGCTTTTTGA